>JAGXHG010000015.1 GCA_024636345.1 Desulfobulbaceae bacterium
CTGGCTCTGCTGACGGAGCTTGCGGCGGAAGAAAATCTTATCAAGGAGGTGAAGGCGCTTCTCTCCCGGCAGCCTGCCACGAATGATGAAGAGGCAAAGTCAGCCGCCATCTTCCATGACGCCTGTCTTCTGGCCGACATGGCCCTGAACATGCATGCAGATCTTTCCTCATCATGCCTGACCGCAACAGGAACACTTGAAGCAGAAAAAATAAATAAACAGAGTACGATCTGACCACAAGAAAGCCCCTAATGGATATTAAGTATTGTGTCCACGGGATTCCCGTTTGTCACTTAAACTTATTCTGGCGTCTGTTTTAATAGAAACATCCATGATTTTGACCGGCTCAGCAAACATCTTCCAGCCATGTCGCTCGCCTGCAGGGATGATATACCATGTCTTTTTTATCGGAACCCCCCGACCACTCTACCTGTTCTCGCCTAATCTCCCCCCCCGCCTTGTCACGAAACACGAGCTCATCTGTATCTAAGTCGTATTCGGGAATATCCGGATAATTCCACTGCGAAAGAAAATATCGATACAAGGGAAGATAAAGTCCTCCATGGATGCTATCGCTACTGAAGACGAATTCCGGCATTTCCCGGACATTGAGGCCCACATGATAATGACGGAGAAAGGCATAATCGCCAAGAATCGCTAACTTCAACAGCGGCATGTCCGGGTAGAGTTTCAACCTGATGTTTTTTTGACCAGCCCTGAGTCCTTTGAGAAAATTGATGCTCTCCATGATCTGATCCCGGATTATTTCCGGCGTAATTTCCGGGTCCGGGATACTCTTAGCGCGGGCAACTGCCCCTTCTCCGAGCGGGTTCAGAAGCATGATCTTTGCCTTCCGGCAATTCAGGACGGCATGATGGAGTTCCCCCTCGGCAGTCGCGAAGGTTCTGAGTCCTGTCGATCCGATGATCATAATGTCTCTCGCCCCCCCCTGTACCATCTTCAGCTTGCTAGTTGGCTTCCCCCCCAGATGCACCCGGAACGAGGATTCCGGGACTAACCCGACTCTCGTCGCCAAGCGTGCGAGCTTTCTGGCTTCCCACCCATGCCGTAAATAATTGAACGAGATGATCAGCGTGACGGCAGTGCAGATCTCCAGCGAGACAAGAAACATCTTCTCGCTTTCAATAACTGTCCAGAAAGAGAGCAGGTTTTTTGCCAAAGCGCTGAATATGTGCGGAATGGAGAGCGCGATGGCGGCACTCAAGAGGAGCACGATGATGTGCTCGGATATATGGGATAGATTCTTAGTCATTGTTATCTCGCAATTTCGTTTTTTTACAGTGTGTAGACATCAAGGTTAAGAGAATCAGGAAAGGACAATCAATGCCGAAACCAGCGAAAACACGATGTCGGCCCGCGCAGTTCGTTGGCCGATGGATATCCGGTCGCACAGCGAGGATGCCAGCTGGATTTCCTCATCAGACAAAGTCCGTAATTTATCCCTGGTCTTTGCCAAAACTGCCGGATCCTCGATCCGGTCTTCCAGAACCGACATTATCTTGGATGTTTGTGCCTTAACGATCCTACTTTTCCCATTTTTCAGGGCACTATCCGCCACCTGAAAACCACTACCGGATTGCCGGTATTCCTGTGGAGCTGCAAAAACCTGACCGACGGCGCACAGCCCGACAAGAGATACTAAAATTATGCTAAGGGTGAAATGTTTCATTTTAAGCCTCCTTTTGCGTTTGTTAACGGATATCCAGGTACAAATGATGACCTGCCGGTTAACCAGTGATGCCAACTACATAGCAAAATGGATGCCACATCCTCGTATTTCTGACAACATATTGATTTTGCGAGAAAAGATAAATAATTCTGGTAGCTTCCGATTTCGGAAAGTTTGGCGAGTGTATGGTTTTCCATTCAGGGAGAGCCCGGCCAGCTGCTCGTAAACAGGAAGACAATTGCGGTAAATAAGCAGGTTATGTGGAGTGTATGGATTTCCATTCATGACATAAATCGAGCTGCTGCCGATTCCGGGAGGTTCAGTGCGGGCAGGTTTTCCTTGCAGGAACAACCCTGCCCGCAGTTCATAAACAGAATGACAACTGCGGTAATTAGACAAGGCGTGCAGAGTGTATGGATTTCCCTTCACTCTAAAGGGAAATGTCTGGCAGGGGAGGGCTAGTTCTTGAAATCGCCGGGATTCAACCCGTGCTTTTTGAGAAGAACGTAAAGGTCGGCACGATAGCGGCCGGCAATGGTCGCAGCATTGCTGATATTACCATGGGTGTGCTCAAGCAGACGCACAAGATAACCTTTTTCAAAGGCGTCTCTGACCTCTTTGAGCGGCATTAACGCCTCTATGATCGAGCCCGCTTTCCCTGGAAGGATCAGGTCTTCGGTGATAACGTCCTGCACGGTCATGGCTACCGCATATTCAATAGTATTCTCCAACTCCCGCACATTTCCGGGCCACTCGTGCAGCATGAGCCGTTGCAGGGCCGCGGGCGCCAGGCCCTTTATCTCTTTGCTCATCTGTGCACTGAATTTCTTTAGAAAATATTCAGCCAGAAGGGGAATGTCCTCCCGTCGTTCCCGCAAGGGGGGCAGCTCGATGGGAATGACGTGGATCCGGTAGAAAAGGTCTTCACGGAACAGATCCTGCTTGACCAGCTCCGCAAGATTCTTGTTGGTGGCCACGAGGACCCGGACGTCGACGGAGACGGGCTGCTCACTGCCCACGGGATAGAACTGGCGCTCCTGGAGAACCCGGAGCAGCTTAACCTGGAGCGAAGGCGGCATATCTCCGATTTCGTCAAGGAAAATGGTCCCTTCATGCGCTTGGGCAAATAATCCCTTAGAACTCTTGATCGCGCCGGTAAAGGCGCCTTTTTCATGGCCGAAGAGCTCACTCTCCAGCAGGGTCTCAGGCAGAGCCGCACAGTTAATGGCCACAAATGATTTGTTCTTTCGCGGGCTGGCAAGATGAATCGCTTTGGCGATAAGTTCCTTGCCCGTACCGCTTTCGCCGTGGATGTGCACCGTCGAATCCATTTGGGCAATTCTGGACACTGTTTCCAGCACCTGATGCATTTTCTCGCTTCGCGCCACAATGTTTTTGAAATCATAGCGCTCCCCCAGCAGGCCCTTAAGCCTGTTGACTTCAGAGGTAAGCCGCCGGTTCTCCAAGGCTTGGTTCACGTGGAAAGTCAGTTCACGCGCGTCAAAGGGTTTGGTGAGGTAGGTATAGGCCCCTCGTTTCATCGCCTCCACAGCGCTTTCGATGCTGCCATGGGCCGTAAGGATGATAACCGGCAAGTCCGGATTCATGAGGTGAATCTCCTCCATAAGGGAAATCCCGTCCTGATTCGCCAGTTGCAGATCAATGACCGCGAGATCAAAGACCTGTGCCGTCACGGCCTCTTTGGCTTTTTCTTCATCCCGGACCGCAGTCACTTCATAATCCAGAGACTCAAGCCTCATCCTGATGATTTCCAGAAGGTTGCGGTCGTCGTCCACCACCAAAAGCTTCGGCCGTGCCATAAGTCCCTACCTCCTCATCTCTCTTTTTTTCTCTTCGATCTCGATGTCTATCTGCCTTGTCTTTTCCATAGTTTCAAGAATTCCGATCCAGATCTTGGCCTCTTCCGTGCGCGGGCTTTCGGGAAACTCCTTCTTAAGCCGGGAAAAAAAATGCAGCGCCTGCCCGATGTCCCTTTTCGGGTTGGCATAATGGACGTGGATCATCCCCATGTTGAAAAGTGCCACGTCGCCAGGGGTTTTCTGTGGAAACCGGGCGAGTACCTCCTGATTTTCCCGCAACGCGCCTTCAAAATCACCTTGAGTGAGGAGTTGCTGCCCGCGCCGCAAATGAGCGTTCTCCTGTTCCACTAACAATTCTCTTTTTTTCTTTTCGATCCCGAGCTCTTTCTGTTTTGCCCTTTCCAAGGTTTCGAGAATACTGACCCAGATTTTGGCCTCTTCCGTACGTGGACTTTCAGGAAACTCCTTCTTAAGCCGGGAAAAAAAATGCAGCGCCTGCCCAATATCTTTTTTCGGGTTGGCATAATGAACGTGAATCATCCCCAAGTTGAAGAGCGCCGTGTCGCCTGGCGGGGTTTGCGGGAACCGGGTGAGTACATCCTGGTTTTCCCGCAACGCGCCTTCAAAATCACCTTGGACAAGGAGATGTTGCCCACGCCGCAGATGGACGTTCTCCTGTCCCGCCTGCTTGATTCTAACCGGCGCGCAGGCAGCGAGCAGGGTTATGATCAGACCGGCAATACAAAAATAAAGGTACTGCCTCGTTCCACTTCGCTTTCTACCCATATCCTACCTCTGTGCGCATGCACAATGTGCTTAACGATTGCCAACCCCAACCCCGTACCCTGAAGCCGACGGGAATCCGCAGGGGAAACCTGGCGAAATTTTTCGAATATTCCACGGGTGTGCTCCTGGGGTATTCCAGGCCCCGTGTCGATCACCGAAATCTGTACCACTTCATCCGTTCGGCGGACAACGACCCGCACCGAGCCGTTGCGCGGGGTGAATTTGAGAGCATTGCCGATGAGGTTCCTCAGCACCTGCCTGATTCTCTCGGTATCCATGAAAACAGGCGGGATATCTTCGATCTCCTTTTCGAGTTTGATATTCCTGGACTCGGCCAGGGGCATCAGCTCATGGAGCGATTGATCAATCAAAGGACGCATGTCGTTCTCTGTAAAATGAAAGGGCACCATCCCAGCCTCCAGCTTGGAGAGGTCCAACAGGGAGTTAACCAGGCCGATGAGCCGGTTGCTCTCTTCGGAAATAATGGTCAACAGCTTTCGTTGCTTTTCCGTGACTTCCCCTCCCACTCCTTCCAAGAACAGGTTGGTTCCCTCTCGAATCGAGGTGAGGGGCGTCCGCAGCTCATGGGACATGAGGGAGAAAAACTCGGACTTCATCCGGTCCACTTCCTTCAGCTTGGCACACATTTTATTGAAGGCCTGGGCAAGCGCTCCTATTTCAGGGGGAGAGGGCAGATCCAGATCAGGCTCAAGAGCCCCCGCGGCAATCTCTACCGTCTTTTTCTTCATACGGGAAAGCGGCACAATTATGCTCCGGGTAATGCTGATCGAGAGGAGCAACCCCAGCAGAAAAGCCACTGCGGTTATAACCACGGCCATCGTCTGCGCCTTAACCCCTGCCTCATCCAACTCCTTGACTTTACGGAAGAGGCTCTGATGGATCAAAGTTTTTAATTGCGCCAGTTCAGCCATCGCCTGGTTAAATACCTGCTCCTTTTCTTCTCTGTTATGATTTTGAGGACGAGAACTGCCGGCCTCCAGCAAGACAACCTCTTCCGCAAAGAGCGCCTGATAGGCCCGGTGCCTATTTTCCAGCCGAGCCAGCACCTCTTGCATCTCGCCGGGTTCGGCAAGGGCCGTCGCCTCATCAAGGTATCTCTCGAAATCCTTCTTGGAGGAAAGAAAGCTTTTGTAAAGATCAGAATCCCACATGACAGTGATGTTTTTTTCATAGCGTGACGCCGACAGAAGAGCGTCAGCCATGTTCTTGTGGAGGTCGAGCAGGTTGGTGTCGAGCATAATGATGGAGTGAGTAACCCTCCTCATCTGTCCGAGCTGGAGGATGGAGTATGAGCTCACCCCCGTAGCCATGATCAGCAGGGCGATATAACTTAGCATCAATCTCGAAAAAATTGTCAAACTTCTACCTCTGAATTCAGAATGCGTGGAGTGATTTGATTATATGGTTGGCCGTCGGTTTTCAGAAAGAAGAAAGCAGTGGAGGGGGAAAACCGTCAGTGGACGGCAAATGACCGTGGAAACTGCGGGACATCATTCCAGGTCATTGTCCTACCGGTAGATTCAATCGTAAACGCTGTCTACTTACCACCTGCATCGCAACGGCGATAGTGTCTGCCATGAATAGCCCGACAAGGGCTGGGATTTAAGTCCCTTGAAAGTGTTTCTATATTAAGTAAATAACTTAGCATGAATTACCAGCTGAAGGCAAGGAAGTTACCGCAAGGCAGGGTCTGCAAGAAGCTATAGGCAGAGATGTGGGCCGACGAACAAAAATGTCATATCATGCCGAATTTCAGGGAAAAGCAGCACAACATGCCAAACCACAAGGAGCAGGAGATACGGTAAATGACGCGGTCGTATATTGGAAGTTCACGTTCTTATCAGTAGAGACCTGTTTTCACTGCAATATGATGGTGTTTCCAGTAAAATTACCAGCAGGTCAACCGGCTTTCAAATGTCCAATGGTGAAGGACTGAACATGAAGGAGAGAAGGAGGTGTCCATGATCTTTGTACGTACAGTGAATCCGAATGGAGGAGTAATGTACAGGCGTGTTATGGAAAAACTATTCTCAGAGAAGGAAGACTCCGGCGGAAAAAACATTTGAACTGGTAATACCGGAGAGCAGCAACACTTCTCTACCCTCTCCCCTGATAGGTATGGGAACTATCGTCTTAACCTTGAAACCGGGCGCCGATTATTACTGTCATTTTTTATGGCGGGCTTGACCCAAGTCAAAGTAACAGGGAATATTTCTGGTATAATAAGATCATATACAGCAAACCAACATTCCCTTAAACCGTAACCTTTTCCCTGTGAGGATATGCAAATGAAAATAATGCGCAAGATTATCAAAATAGACGAAGAACTCTGCAATGGCTGCGGCCTCTGTGTACCTGACTGCGCGGAAGGGTCACTGCAGATCATTGACGGTAAGGCCAGACTGGTGGCCGACAAGCTCTGCGACGGCTTGGGCGCCTGCCTTGGATCCTGTCCCACCGGAGCCCTGCAAATCATAGAACGTGAAGCCGAGGATTTCGACGAAGAGGCAGTGGAAGAATTTCTGGCCAACAAAACAAAACAGGAGACAATACAGGCCACCCCCAGGGTCTCCGGCTGTCCATCGGCCAAGATCCAGACATTTACCCCGCAGACACCGTGTCAGATGGCCAACAAACCGTCACTGGCCGTTACCGGCGGCACTTCCGCCCTCAGTCACTGGCCGGTTCAGATACGTCTGGTTTCTCCCACCGCTCCTTTTCTCCAAAATGCTGATCTGCTGGTGGCTGCCGATTGTTCAGCCGTCTCAGCCCCCAATTTCCAGACAGATTTCCTGGCCGGTAAGGTGGTGATGATGGGCTGTCCCAAATTTGACGATGCCCAGAGCTATGTCCAACGTTTTTCCGAGATCATTGCCACATGTAATCTGAACAGCCTGACCATCCTGATCATGGAAGTCCCCTGCTGTTCCTCCATGGTCGGCATCATCAAACAGGCCATGGAACAAGCTGGAAAGACGGTTCCGGTGGAACAGATCACCCTCTCCACCCGTGGTGAGGTGCTTTCTCGCAGTAAATGGTAAGGAATGAGTAGTGACGGTTGAACAACAATGGCCTCATTAAAAATCATCCAATCAATGGGGAGATGAGATGCTGACTGCGTGGAATGACAAAAAGTTTTTCTCAACGCCTCAGCATCTCTGCGCGAAACATGGCGCTATATCAGAGAATTAATTCTCATTGTCAGTTTCAAGCCTTGGGAAGATTCAGAGACATGCACCCCCAAGGCATGCAACAGCTGAAAGAGCGGGCGGCCAAAGAGAAAAAGCTCAAGATCCAGGGGCAGGTTGAATTCTTTCACCACCCGGTCCCGGAAGGCAAGATCGGTATTGACCTGTCTCTCCAGTGAGTGCAAGATACTGCTTGGCTTCTCGGCCAGGTTTTTCTCCACCTCCCGCATATCTGGGCAGGGGCACAATTGCTCATGCTCCAGCACCAAAGGCCGAAGGGGGGCATCACTCTCTAGGATATCCAGACGGCTGAGCAGATCCTGCCCCACGAGGGCAAGGGTCTCCTCTGGCTGCCAGCACTTCAATACCCCGCAGGCCATAGGACGATTTCCGTAAATGGAACAACCCTTGCTCGCAGGCTCATAATAACAGCAGCACCACTCCTGACCAGTTCCCCGGATTTTTACCAGCTCTGAAAGCACCGGTTCAATTGTGTCGGAAAGAGGATTATGGGCCAACTCCCCGCGCCGGATAGTAATCAGGTCTTCCATGGGCAAATATCCGTCACGCACCAAGGCCAGATCCTGCCCATGAAGGGCAGGACCGCCTTTTTGACAGCAGATGCCGCAGCGTAAACACTCTGTTTGTTTAAACTTCATATTCATATTTAACCATTGACAGCTAAGCGAAAAGACTCAAAAAAGAGACGCCCCAATCCAGAGGAATGAGGCGCGTATAACCAGTAAGCCGCAGTAACAAAAAATACAAAACAACGCAAGCCAAGGATGGCTCAGTGTCTTCACTCCAGGGATGAATGAAGAGCGAATGAAATATTTGGACCTTTTCGAGACGCTATCAGAATTCGATCTTAAAACTGCACACTCCTTCTTCCACCCGACTTTGTACCTTGTACCCGGAATGGTTGAAGATCGCCTGCATCCGCTTATTATCACGCAGGACCTCGGCCGTGAATCCGCTGATACCACTGGCCTTGGCAATGGTCATCAGATGGCGGAAAAGAAAGCTGCCCAAACCCTTGTTCTGCCACTCATCCCGGATTACAAAGGCGACCTCGGCCATGTTGGTGTGCTCATCCAGATAATAACGACCAACGGCAACAATATCATCACCAAAGGCCTCGGGCACAGTGCCGACAATGGCCACATCCTTACGGTGATCGACATAAACAAAATTCTGGATCTGTTTCTGGCCGAATCGCTGATTATGACTCATGAACCGATAATAAAGGGTTTCCTTGGATAGGTCATACATCAGATCCCTCATCAACGGTTCATCGGTGGGATGAATGGGCCGGAAATTGACCTGGGTACCATTATCGAGCAAAGAGCTGGTCTTCATCAGGTCTAAGGAGGCAACGACAAATTTCCCCTCAACATCAGCAAATTCCCGGCGGAGATAGCGGGCCTCAATGGCCTGTTTCAAAAGCTGCTCCCGATGATCTGGATGGGCAATGGAGACGAGCGCCAGGGTTCGATCCTGCACTGATTTCCCATGCAGATAGGCCACGCCGAATTCCGTGACCACATAGTGAACTGTCCCCCGGGTGACCACCACCCCGGAGCCGCTGCTCAAGGATGCCACGATGCGAGATTTTCCGTCTCTGGTGGTGGACGGCATGACAATAATAGCCCTGCCTCCAGCCGATCTGGCCGCCCCGCGATTAAAATCTACTTGGCCGCCGATTCCGGAGTAAAAAACACCCTCTTCAGAATCAGAGCAAATCTGGCCGGTCAGATCAATCTCGAGTGCCATGTTGATGGCAACCATCCGGTTCTGTTTACCAATCACTGTGGCGTCATTGACATACTCAGTGGGCCGGAAGGAGAACAAGGGGTTATCGTTGACATAGTCATACAATCTTTTGGTTCCCATGCAGAAGCTGGTGACAATCTTGCCCCGATCCGTGGATTTACGGGCTCCGCTTACTGCCCCTGATTCAATCAGGTCGATGATATCATCGGTAATCAGTTCCGTATGGATACCCAGATCATGTTTGTTGTACAGGGCCTGCATCACGGCCTGGGGAACCCGGCCTACTCCAGGAACACGGCCCAGTCCAAATTCAATCGTGGCGCCGCTCGGGATCAGGGCAGCCACCAACTCGGCGATTCTGGCGCTCACCTCGTGCACCGGTTGCGACTGGCGCTCCAGAAGAGGCATATCGGCCGGCACCAGAATATCAAGGTCAGCCACATCAATCAGGCTGTCGCCGCGGGTCCATGGCATCTGCGGGTTGACCTGAGCAATCACCAGTGAGGCGTTCTCGGCAGCGGCCTTGACGATATCAACAGATACCCCCAGGCTCATCTTGCCTCTGGCATCAGGCGGAGTCACCTGGATCAGAGCCACATCAAGGGGCAACTGCCCGGAATTCAACAATCCCGGGATATCCGACATGAGGATAGGGGTATAGTCCCCTCTACCCTCCTGAATCACTTCCCGAACATTATGACCAATAAAAAAAGAATTGATTTTGAAGCAGTCGGCATATTTCCGGTCGGCATAAGGGGCATCGCCCTTGGTTAAAAGCTCAACAATCTCCACATCACAAAGAGTGCCTGCCATCTCAGTCATAGCCTGCACCAGCACTGTGGGTTCACCGCAGCCCGTCCCCAGAAAGACACGCTGGCCGGAGCGGACATTGGACATGGCCTTCTTCGGGGTCATGATCATATCTTTGTAGGTCTCTTTCCAGTTCACATCATATTCCATTTTTTTCTCCTTCCTCTGGCAATGGAGCCAGGGTCATACGCGCGTCGGCCACCACCGGCTCGGTACCGAACTCTCCAACAATAAACGGATTTATATCAAGCTCCAGGATCTGCGGAAAATCGGTGGTCAACTGGCTGATCCGCTGCAGGCCGGAAGCAATAGCCGTGATATCCACTCCTTTATGCCCCCGCTTGCCTTCAAGCATGGCATAGGAACGAGTCGATTTCAGCATCTGGATGGCCTCCTCTTCGGTGATCGGAGCCAGATGGAAGGTCACATCCTTCATCACCTCAACAAAAATACCGCCTAGACCAAACATGAGCATAGGTCCGAACTGAGGATCACGAGTCATACCGATAATGATCTCCAAGCCTTTCTTGGCCATTTGTTCCACATAGATCCCCTCAATCAAGGCATCCGGCACCCGTTTGCGGATCTTCAACATCATCAGATCGTAGGCATCGCTGACTGCCTCAGCATTGGCCATATTGAGCATCACTCCGCCCAGATCACTCTTATGGACGATATTGGGAGAAACGATCTTCATGGCCACGGGATAACCAATACGCTCAGCAATTTCCACAGCCTCCTCGGTACTGCCGGCTAGAGCTCCATCCTGCACCCGGAACCCGTAAGCCCCGAGGATATCTTTTCCTTTCACCTCACCCAACTGAAGCATACCAGTACGCTGACGGCGACTGATAATACGTTCCACCCGCCTTCGATTCACCCGGAACCTGGTCACCAGACGCGGCGGTCGCTGCTTCCAGGCCGCGTATTCTACCATCCCCTTCAGGGCAGAGACGGCCCGTTCGGGCGATTCATAATCAGGAAGTCCTGCGGCGGCAAGTTCCTTACGCCCCGGCATCACATCCCGTCCCCCCATGAATGAAGCCACCACCGGTTTGGAACCGTCAAGAGCCCGGGCAATGGCAATGGCCGTTTCTGCCGGCCTGGTCATGGCCTGAGGAGTGAGGATTACCAGGATGGCATCGACGGAAGGATCGTCCTGGGCCGCCTCAATGGCCGCCACATAGCGCTCGGGATCGGCATCGCCCAGCACATCAATCGGGTTGCCGACGCTTGCCGCCTGGGGCAGTTGCGCCCGAAGCGCAGTGGCTGTATTGCGGTCAAGCTCCGCCACCTCCATCCCGGCCTTTTCCACCGCGTCGGCAGCCATGGTTCCAGGCCCACCGGCATTAGTGATAATAAGAATCCGGTTTCCCTTGGGCAGCGGCTGCATGGAGAGGGCCGTGGCATAATCGAAAAGAGCATCAAAGGTATCGGCCCGCACCACACCAGAGCGTTTGAAGGCCGCACCGTAGGCGGTATCCACCCCGGCCAGGACTCCTGTATGCGAGGCTGCTGCCTTCAAACCGGCAGTTGTTGTTCCTGATTTCAGAATTATCACCGGTTTCCGGGTAGCTGCCTCTTCCGCCGCCTTGACAAAATTATTGCCGGTAGCAATATCTTCAAGATAACCGACAATCACTTTGGTCTGCTCATCATGGGCAAGATATGAAAGCAGGTCAACCTCGGAGATATCCGCCTTGTTGCCGATACTGATAAGTTTGGCCAGACCAAGATGTCTGCCCGCAGCCAGATCCAGCATGGCAGTACACAGAGCCCCTGATTGGGAAAAAATGGATATTCCGCCGGGTTCCGGCATTCGGCCGGCAAAAGAGGCGTTGAGTCTGGCCTCCGTATTAATCAGGCCCAGACAGTTTGGCCCCAACACCCGGACATTGTGACGTTGACAGAGTGCAGCGATCTTCTTTTCCTGGGCCAGCCCTTCTGGTCCGGTCTCCCGAAATCCGGCAGTAATAACAATAATGGCCTTGGCTTTAGCCTTGATACTGTCTTCTATCGCCGTCATAACCTTGGCCTGCGGCACCACTATCACGGTCAGGTCAATCTTCTTGCCCCAGGCCGCAAGAGAGGGATAACAAGGCAGGTCAAACAGGGTGTCAACTGCCGGATTCACTGGGACAATGACCCCGGGGAATCCATCCTGCACCAGATTTGCCAGGATATCATGACCAACCTTGCCTGGGGTTCTAGAGGCGCCAATCACCGCCACCGACTCAGGGCGAAAAAGGACATCAAGACTCATATCAGCTCCCTATAAAAGTTATGATTCACCATACATTCAACATAATCAGTCAACTTACGGCAGTTTTTTCACAGCGCTTCTGCGTGAGATAACTCCTGTACTAAAAAAATGAGGGCACAAAATTTTTCAGACTACAGCCATCGGCAAACCCCATCACAAGGCCGGATGAATTCCTGCCTCCCGCAGCAAAACTACTACGGAAGCAACCTTGTAGGTATTTAAGCGAAGATAGATCCGGTTGCCATGTTCAATATCTTGAATACGCAACAGACGGGTAAAAGGGATATTATGAAGTTCAAGCAAGGTGACTATCCGGGTCATAAGACCGCTCTGACCGTCATCATCAATGCCAAGCAGTACCGACCCTTTTTCGCCAACCCCGAAAAGCTCCTTATAGGCGGTAAGCAGGTCCCTGCTGGAAAAAATGCCAACCAGCCGGCCGTCTTCAAGGACCGGCAATGCCCCCACGCCCTCGCGATCAAAAAGGAGCAGGGCGTCATCAAGGGTCGATTCGGGGGTCAGTCCGACACACTCGGTGCTCATGATATCCAGCACCGTCGTTTTCTCCACCCGTTCATAAGCTTGCAGACGTTCATTTTCAGAAAGCACTGATGAAGGATAAGCAGAACGCAGATCACGGTCGGTAATCATTCCCACCAATTGTCCCTGTCCATCCACCACCGGCAGATGACGGAAATGATTTTCATTCAATAAACGCCTGGCCTCAGGAAGCGACATATCAGGCGTTGCCGTCAACGGTTCTCGGATCATATATCTTGAAATATACATGGCATCTATTCAGCAAAAGTTAGAGTTCAATAGTTTCATCGGGATTTTATCTGATTCAATAAAAAATCACCGGGCCAATAGTCCCTGCACATACGCCTCAACCGACTCTCCCAGCACTGTCAACTCATAACCGCCCTCAAGGATGGAAAGCAACCTGCCACTACAGTACAGATTACTCCAGCTGCGGACTCTCTCTCCTATCTTTTCAAACATCCCTGTCGAATAGAGCAGACCTGACATCTCATCGGCTCGATGGCCGTCAAATCCGGCCGCTACAATCATGGCATCAGGCTGCCACTGCGCAATCTTTTCTTCCACCACCGGGAGAAGCGCCAGAATCTGGGCATCACCTGCACCGGGAGAAAGCGGCAGGTTAAGAATGGAACCGCGACCAGCAGCAAACCCTTTTTCATCCGCATAGCCTGTTCCAGGATAGCTGAAGCTGGGATGTTCATGAATACTGACATACAAGGAATCCTCCTCCCGCTCAAAGGCCGACTGAATCCCGTTGCCATGATGGGCATCAAAATCAAAGACCATTATGCGCTTGCGGCCATAGTGCTGCTGCCAGTAGCGAGCTGCAACCACACAGTTATTGAAGAAACAGAAGCCAAAAGGTCTGGTCCGTTCGGCATGATGCCCTGGCGGACGCACCAGAGCAAAACACTGTTGCGCCTGCCGCTGTTCGAGCAGATCAATGGCGGTAAGTCCGGCACCGGCAGAAAGAACTGCCACATCATAGGAATCATAACCAATCTGGTTATCAGGATGATCAATAAAGGTTTTGCCCGAGAGGACCGCCTCTTCAAGACGAAAGAGCCATCCCTCGTCATGAGCCGCCATCAGCCATCGCCTCTCTGCCGGACGGCTCCTAAACCGTTCCAGGAGAGCAAAGCAATCACTCTGTTCAAGGGTCGCCAGTATAGACTGAAGCCGGGCCGGGATCTCGGGATGATCACCACCCGTATCGTGCTCCAGAAAACGGGAATCGGTGATGAGTGTGAGCAATGAAGGGAGATGCATAATTACCTGACAGGAAAGATCATGAAACAAACGGATGTTGAATAATTCCTCTCTTTTGGTGTATCCTGCTGGATAAACGATGTCAAATGGTATTCATTATCTTTCCAGGACACCTTCAACATGCAGACAGGAGCACATTCCTCATGATCCATCTTACCCTCTATCGTTCAGCCCTTTGACCACGGTGCCATATGGCCCGTAAAACTCTGTATGAGTTAATCGACAACAAGCCTGAAATAGATGTTGAAGAAGTTGATATTGTCACCAACCCCCTGCGGGCATGGAAGGATGGTATTCGCTTTATTCCCACTCTGAAGAACGGCGATAAGACCCTGAGCGGTATTTTTCTCAGCCGCGCAGAAATTCAGTTTTTTTTAAAAGAGGCCGGTCTGCAACTGTAAAGGAACCCTGTCTCAACCAACAAACCAGCCCTGAATTTGATTTTCCTTTCAAAATGGTGGGGCAATGGTGACCAGGATGCGCATATCGGTGTCGGCCTTGACCCCATGCGGCTCATTAATATCACTGACCAGGATATCACCGGCCACGGCGGGCAGCGCTGTATCATTTTCTCCCAGAAACTGACCGCTGCCTTCAATAACCTGAATACTCACCTGACCGTCTGCGGGATGACGATGCACGGGAAAAATCTGCCCCGCATGCAGGTTAAAATTCAAGATTCTGAAATAGGGAGAATCATGGAGCAGAAACCGCTTTAATCCTTTCTCTTCAAAGACCCTGGACTCCGCCAGATGGATCATCTTCATGTTTTTCTCCTTTCAAACATCTAGATTTTTTTTGATCATAATGGGCCGCTTTATAAGCTGCCTATTATGAAACATGGGCAGCCCGATTCAGGCTGCAGAGTGTCGCCTTAATCGAGGCGATAATGATATCCGTATCCACCCCTGCCCCCCAGATCCTCCTGCCATCAGGATATTCCGTCTCGATATAGGCCACGGCCTTGGAGCTGGAACCCTTGGTCAGGGCATGTTCATGGTAGCCGCAAAGGGTAAATTCACAACCAAGCCCCTGTTTAAGAGCCTCACAGAATGCGTCCAACGGACCGTTACCGGTAGCTGACACCTCTCTCACCTCACCATTGACATTGATGACGGCCTCAACATCGGCTGTAGAGCGCTCTTCGTCGGCATCCACATGCCTCTTCAGGACATTAAAGCTAGTCAGACCATAGGGACGAACAACCGTCAGATATTCCTCCCTGAAGGCCTCCCAAACCTCGGCCAGCTGTAATTCTCGCCCCTCGCGGTCCGTGACTTTCTGGATCACCGCCCCGAATTCCGGGTGCATCTCTTTGGGCATCTTGAAGCCAAACTCCCGGTCCATGATCCAGGCGACTCCACCTTTACCCGACTGACTGTTGATCCGGATAATTGATTCATAGCTCCGCCCCACATCCCTGGGGTCAATAGGTAGATAGGGAACAGCCCATATTCCGTCAGCCGAGGCGTCACAGGCATTCATTCCCTTATTAATGGCATCCTGATGGGAACCGGAAAAGGCGGTATAGACCAACTCACCTGCATAAGGGTGACGGACATGCACCGGGATCCTGGTCACCCGTTCGGAAACATCGATCACCCGGTTGATATTATGAAGATTCAACCCCGGGTTGATGCCTTGGGTAAACATATTCAGCGCCAGAGTAGTAATATCAACATTGCCGGTGCGCTCCCCGTTACCAAACAGGGTTCCCTCCACCCGATCACCGCCGGCCATCAGCGCCAGCTCAGTGGCCGCAACCGCACAGCCACGGTCATTGTGGGCATGAAGACTGATAATGGCGCAATCCCGGTGCTTCATATTTACACAGAACCATTCGATCTGATCAGCATAGACATTAGGCGTCGCCATCTCAACTGTGGCCGGCAGATTGATAATCACTGGGTTCTCGGAGGTCGGCTCCCATACTC
>JAGXHG010000016.1 GCA_024636345.1 Desulfobulbaceae bacterium
AGATGTGTATAAGAGACAGCGACCATGGATCGCTATAACGCTGACTGGTCGGTTGTTGAGCGGGGATGGAAGGCCCATGTGCTGGGGGAGGGCAGGCCTTTTCCTTCTGCCTGTGTCGCCATTCAGTGCTATTATGACGAAGATCCCACCATGACCGATCAGTACATGGAGAGCTTTGTAGTGGTTGATGAGGACGCAAGGCCGGTGGGGATCATGGCGGACGGGGACGCGGTTATTCTGTTTAATTTCCGGGGGGATCGGGCCATCGAGATTTCGCGCGCCTTTGATGAACTCTATCTGGCTGAGTTTGACCGCAAGCGGGTTCCTGATCTTTTTTACGCCGGGATCATGCAGTATGATGGCGACGCCCACATACCCGCCCACTATCTGGTGGAGCCGCCTGCCATTGATCGCACACTGGGGGAATATCTCTGCGCGGCCGGCATTTCTTCCTATGCCATTTCCGAGACCCAGAAGTTTGGCCATGTGACCTATTTCTGGAATGGCAACAAATCAGGATATATTGATGAAAAGCTTGAGACTTATGTGGAGATTTTATCAGATAAGGTGACGTTTGATCTGCGGCCCTGGATGAAGGCGGCAGAGATTACCGATCAGGTAGAAACTGCCATTCGAAGCGGCGAATATAAGTTTATCCGTCTCAATCTCGCCAATGGGGACATGGTTGGGCATACCGGGGTACCTGTTTCGGTACGAATCGCGGTGGAAACTGTAGATCTTTCTTTAAAGAGGATCCTGTCTGCCCTGGAAAAAGTCGGTGGCGTTGCGCTGATCACGGCAGACCATGGAAATGCGGATTGTATGTGGACAGAAAAGAATGGAAAACGTACAGCCATGGTGGCCCATACCAGGAATCCGGTGCCGTTGATCATCAAGGATTATAATAGACGAAACCATTTCCGTCTCAGCCCTCTTGAGCAGCCGGGGTTGTCAAATGTTGCCGCGACAATTTGTAATCTGCTGGGATTTGAGGCCCCACCAGGCTATGACCCATCGTTGCTTGAATTGTCATAGCGTTGTTTTTTTTATTTATTGTTCTGGGTACGAATAATTTTGTATAAAAGTGTATTGAAATTAGTATGTTATTAAGATTTAAATATTTTTATTTTTTTCTGGTTTTTCATAATGCAATTTGCTATAAGAAAAATAGGCGTATTAATTGTGTGGTGTATTAGGTTGGCATTGGTGTGACCAAATAATAATATATTATGTGGATCTTGCTCTTTGTTAGCTTGCTGTGCTGCACAGCACAGAGATAGTTTGATTACATTATTAGGAGTTTAAGGGTATCATGTTAGAAGGCACAGTAAAGTGGTTTAATGAGTCCAAGGGTTTTGGTTTTATCGAGCAAGATGGTGGCAAGGATGTTTTCGTACACTACTCTGCAATTGCTTCTGAAGGCTTCAAGACCTTGAACGAAGGCGACAGGGTTCAGTTTGAAATTACAGAAGGCCCTAAAGGACCTGCTGCTGCCAACGTCCGTAAAATTTGATTTTGTTCAACTATGATCGTGCAGTTTACCTGAATGCTGTCAGGTAAACTGCACGATTTTTTTTGAAGTTTTTTCCCTGCTTTTTATCTCGTATTGTATTTGGCTCCTTCCTTCCCTTCTTCCTTTTTTATTCTATCTGCAAATATTATCTTCTTGTCATTGTGCATTCTGTTATCAATCAGCTCTCTTCTTGCTTCTTCAAAGCTGATAAGAGTATAGTGCCTTATCTACCATTTTCCCTTATTCAGGGATTCCCTTTATTAAGGAAAAGAGGAGCATCTCATGGAAGATCTCACGAAATCACAAAAGGCCCGTCTTGCCATTCGCACCTTTCAAACTCTGGCCGATGCCCTGACCTTGCGTGGCAATTATAAGCCTTCGGGGAAATCAGGGGAAAAACTGGCGGAATCATTAAAGCTGTTTTCTCCTGAGATATACGGCTCCATGGGTGACCCTCGTGTCATGGAGCTGCAGGGGCTTGAATATATTATAGACAGGCTGCCAAAAGGGATTGAAAAATGCAACCGGATTATCCTGACGGGCCATGAGGATTTTCAGAATACCTCTTTTGAACAGGTCATTCCCTTGAAACGCCGACGTTTATCTTATGTGGTCTCTGAAAAGGAGATCTGCTTTGTCATCACCAAAGGATTGTCTGAAGTTTACGATATCCTGACTCATATAACCTTCTTGAATATCGAGGCCCAGAAGATACAGCAGCAGATCTGCGACAAGGAGGGGGGAACCTGTTCCGAATGGCATGAACTGGGCAAGGCGGCGCGAGGAGAACTGGTACTTGAGGGTGCGGTCCTGGATCAGGCTATCTGGAATCTCTCGATCATCCTGGGCCGCACCTATAAAGAGACGCGGGCAACCTATGAAAACATGAGCAAAAACCATCGCGGCCAGCGATACAATAATGGTTTATTCTCTATTATCTACGAGATGGGGGAACGCATTATCAGCGAACATAAATCAATTGATGAGCAGCTGACCATCTATTTCACACCGTCTCTGCAGGAGATGATTGGCCATCATAAATATGCCACAGCCTGGGCGCATGCTGTAAAGAAACACTTGTATGAAAGGGGACTCCATGAACGGCCTCTCCATATTGTCAGCGCCAATATGCATTCTGTGAAAAATATCCTCTATGGTGCTGGGGCCTTGCACAAAAGGGGAGAAGGTGTCCTGACCAGTCTCTATGATATGATCCCGGCCCTGAAGGGAAAAGAGGAAGAGGTGGATACCTTAGCTCGTAAGTATGGATTATCCTTCCTGCCTGATTTTTCAGGGTCGAGTATTGATGTTATGGTCATTGATGCGGCAGATATTCATGGTGACAGCCTTCACCCAGAATTGTCCATTGATCCGGCCTATATCCAGAAAGAAAAGCCGGTGATTGTGGTTATGGATTATGCCTTTGGTACTCAGGCCTTTGAGGTTATGGATGAACTTCTTTGCCCCTGTCATTTTGAGGAGACTACGATCACTTTCCGGATTGAATCCATTTCCATAATGGGTAAGGCGGGTATTCTTCCGGGGAAAAAGGGTGATATCATGTTGGCCACGGCTCATGTTATGGAGGGAACGCCCCATAATTATATCGTGGCCAATGACTTGAAGGTTGAAGATTTTGAGGGGAAAGCAGATGTCTATGTGGGGCCGATGGTGACGGTTCTTGGAACTTCTCTGCAGAATCGTGATGTCCTCGAGCGTTTTTATAGCTCCAGTTGGAAGGCGGTGGGGCTTGAAATGGAGGGAGGTCATTATCAGCGGGCCATCAATGCTGCAGTTATTCAAGGCCATATCTCCTCCCAGGTCCGAATTCGTTATGCCTACTATGCTTCAGATAATCCCCTGCTTGGGGGCCAGACTTTGGCCGCTGGATCTATGGGGTTAGAAGGGATCTTTCCCACCTATCTTATAACCAAGGTCCTGGTGCAGAAAATTCTTAATCCACCTGGGGATCGAAGATGCGATTTATGAAAGGGCAACGTCTTGCCCTGGTCTCGCCATGGGTGCTGGCAGCAGCTTGTGCCTTGCTGGCGATGATCATCGGAGTATTTGCCGTCAATAATTACCGGCGCGAAAAAAGCCTGATGACAGATGTCCTTCTAGAGCGTGGAATGACCCTTATCCGTTTTGTGACTTCCGGTGCCCGGGCCTCATTTCTTGATGGCGCAAGGGAAGGTCTGGCGCCTGTGTGGCAATGGTCAGAGCATGTGCAGGATATCCTTGGCCGTGCTGCTGAACATCCGGGTGTACATTTTCTGGCCCTGGTCGATGCCTCGGGAAAGATAGTTGCCACTTCGGCTTCTGCAGAGGTCGATACCCGTATCGATGAAGAGACTCTTGAGTTTATTGGCTCAATTGATCAGGGTAATCATGATCAGAGTAGATTTCGTTATCGTATCGGTGGACATGATAATTCAACAGCCTTTCAGGTAGCTGCCCTTTTTGTTCCCATTGGTCAAAGGCCAATAGGCCAGGGAGGGCCGCCAATAGAGGGATCGAAGCGTGGTAGCGAGGGAATGATGGGGCGAATGATGAGACATCATTTATTTCCTCCGGAATGGATTGACGAACTGGATCGGGTGAGTCAACAAAAATATATTATCTTGGTGGAGCTTGATCTGGAGCAATTTAACAAGGCGGTCAGGCAACAGCTTCTCCAAATTGTGATTCTTTCCGTCGTCCTCCTCCTGGTTGGAGTCGGCGGTTGGCTGTCTCTATTGACCCTTGAAGGGCTAAAGGGATCACAGAGCAGATTAAGTAGAATTAAGGCCTTTCGTGATATCCTTATTTCTTCTTTGCCGGTAGGATTGATTGTCACCGATAGCGAGGGAAATATTCTTCTTTGCAATCAGTTTGCTGAACAGATGGCTTCTGTGGTTGAGAATGAGGTGGTGGGTGCTGCGCCTGAAAGTGTATTGGCCCCTGCACTGGCTCAGGCCCTTGATGATCAGAAAATAGTGACTGCCGGCCCAGTACAAAAGGAGATCATTCTGGCCGATGTCAAGGGGGAGATGCGAACCCTTCAGTTGCACAGCCGTTCTGTTATTGATAGTGACGGTACTTCAGCTGGCGTTATGCTCCTCATACAGGACCTGAGTCAGGTGAAATCTTTGGAAGAGGAGTTGCGCCGCAGTGAGCGGTTGGCTGCCCTTGGTAAGATGGCTGCAGGTGTTGCCCATGAGCTGAGGAACCCATTGAGTTCCATCAAGGGACTGGCCATTTTGCTGAAATCCAGATTCCAAGAAAAGAGCAGCTATCAGGAAACGGCTGACATCCTGGTACAGGAGGTGGAGCGCTTGAACCGCAGTATCGGTGAATTGCTCGATTATGCCCGTCCCCAGAAATTAAACAAAGACAATATCCGCCCCGAAGAGGTGGTGCATAAAGCTATGTCGCTTATCCGGATGGATGCGGAATCGATGGGGGTGAGGGTGAACATCCACATGGAAGATGACTTACCTTCGCTGCCAGCCGATCAGGATAAGCTCAATCAGGTTTTTCTCAATCTCTTTTTGAATTCTATCCAGGCTATGGAGCAGGGTGGACAATTGGACATTGAGGTCACGGCCCAGGGTAGGAATGTTCTCTTTACTGTCAAAGATACAGGCTGTGGTGTGAGCAAAGAAGATCTTCCCCGTATCTTTGACCCTTATTTTACCACTAAACCGGAAGGCACGGGCTTAGGGCTTGCCATGTCCATGAAGATTGTCGAGGAACATGGCGGGACCATGACCTTCCACAGTGAACCGGATGTGGGAACAACCGTTGTCGTCACTCTTCCCTGCTAGCTGGTGTGAATTGACTTTAATTTTAAATAGTCAGAGTGGGGGGTAACGGTTGGTTGGCTCAATTAGTGGTGGCTTTATTGGTAAGTTGTCCTCGGATGGCGGTGGCGTTGCTGGAGTTATACAGCACTGCTTCAGTCTGATAAAAAGCGCTTTTATTCCCCGCCAAGCCTTGGGAAGTAACCAGATGGCCAGAAAAAGAAATATAATGAAAAATCCAATAAAAATAACTGGATAGTGCAGAGCTGTCCAGAGTCCGGCGACAACGGCAATGTCTTCCAGTACGGATGCGGCCCAGTTGCTGAAGGGTTCAGGGGAGGTGTTGATCAGGATCCTTGAACCTGCCTTTAAGGAGTGGGATGTCGCGGAAATAGTCCCGCCCAGGATCCCGGCTACGATGACGATGGCTGGATTGACCTCTCCCACGGCTCCGGCTGCCAACATGACTCCGGCAGGAATCCGGATAAAGGTATGAATGACGTCCCAGCCGGTATCAACTCCCGGCGTCTTGTCGGCAAAAAATTCCACTACATACATTAGGCCTGCGGCGCCAATCACCAAGGGATTCTGCAGAACGAGCAGCTGCTCCGGCAGCACAATGTTACCGGTCAGTCCGAGGAAACCAAGAACTCCAATGGTGGCATAAAGATTGATTCCGGCGGCCCAGGTTGTGCCCATGATCAGGGCAATGGTGGCGATAAGTTGATGGTAGGCATCCATCTTTTACTCTCCTTTGCGCTTCGTTAAATATGCTTATTTTTCTTTCTGACATTCAGTCAGATTGTTGTCGAGAAATTCACATTCTTTGGGTGAGAGATCAAATTGAATCTCGACCTGATGCAGCAGGGAAGTTCGACTTTTTTCGGGATGTTCCAGAATAAGTTCAGAAAAGGCGCAGATGGCCTTTTTCATTTTATCGCCAGAACGCTGGGTTGGTGGGGTATGGGCAGACATGAAAAAGTATCTCCTAGGGATTGGGAACAGGTCGTAAAATCACGCCACCTAAGGGTGGTACTGTGATTCGTGTATGGAATGGTGCCTGGGCATATTGCTCGGCAATGGCTTGGTAACGGGTCTCGTCACTGGCGTTGCTGCCGCCATATTTGTTGTTGTCTGAGCAGAAAATCACCTCATACTCGCCGCCGGTTGGCAGCCCAAGTTTGTAGTCAAAATGGGTCTGCGGGGTATAATTCAACAGACATACCAGATGATCGGAACGGTCTTTGGCATAACGGACATAGGAAATAATAGAATTCTGCCGGTCTTCGAGATCAAGCCATTGAAATCCTTCAGGGCTGAAATCCAGTTGCCACAAGCTGGGATTTTCCTTATAAAAACGATTCAGTTCCGCAACGAAGGTCAGCATCTGAGAATGGAGTGGATTTTCGTTCAGAAGATGGAAATCAAGACTCCGTTTACAGTTCCATTCCGTCCATTGCCCGAATTCACTGCCCATAAAGAGCAGTTTTTTTCCTGGATGCATCCACATGGTGAGCAGAAGCAGGCGCAGATTGGCAAATTTCTGCCATAAGTCCCCCGGCATTTTATCGAGAAGCGAGCGTTTACCATGAACTACTTCGTCATGGGACATGGGGAGGATGAAATTCTCAGAAAAAGCATAGATGATGGAGAAGGTGAGGCTGTTATGATGGAATTTTCGATACAGAGGATCTTTGGCAAAATAACTGAGAATATCATTCATCCAGCCCATGTTCCACTTGAAGCCAAAACCAAGTCCACCGATATCCGCTGCTTTGGAGACCCCATAAAAACTGGTGGATTCTTCCGCTATCATCAGGGTGTTGGGATAGCGATCATAAATGATGGAGTTGAGATGACGGATAAACTCAATGGCCTCGAGATTCTCTCTACCTCCATAGGCATTGGGGATCCATTCCCCTTCTTTGCGTGAATAATCGAGATAGAGCATGGAGGCCACGGCATCGACCCGAAGTCCGTCAATGTGGTATTTGTCCAACCAGAAGAGGGCATTGGCGATCAGGAAATTGCTTACTTCGCGGCGACCATAGTTGTAGATATAGGTCCCCCATTCTTGCTGCTCACCTTTTTTGGGGTCTTCGTGTTCAAAGAGGGCGGTGCCGTCAAAACGGCCCAGGCTGTGCTCGTCTTTGGGGAAATGGGCCGGAACCCAGTCGAGTATCACCCCGATCTTATTTTGGTGGCACTGGTCAACAAAGTACATGAAATCTTCAGGAGTACCGTACCGACTGGTCATACTGAAGGGGCCTGTTACTTGATAGCCCCAGGACTCATCCAGCGGGTGTTCCATCACCGGCATCAGTTCAATATGGGTGAATCCCAGCTTTTGGACATAGGGGATGAGCTTGTCGGCCAGTTCCCTGAAGGTGAGAAAACGTTCAGGATCTTCCGGGTCACGTTGCCAGGAGCCGGGATGAGCCTCATAGATGGCCATGGGCTGGTCATAGGGTGAAGTTGCGTTTCTATCCTGCTGCCATTGTTGGTCCTGCCATGTGTAGTGATCCAGAGGGCGGATAATGGAGGCGGTTTTAGGACGCAGTTCGCCGTAGAATTGAAAGGGGTCATTCTTTTCCAGGATTGCCCCCTGCTGGGTACGGATCTCAAATTTATAGAGTTCATCTTCACCAATCCCTGGCAGGAAGAGCTCCCATATCCCGGAACCTCCCAGGCTGCGCATGGAGTGTACCCGTCCGTCCCAGCCATTAAAATTTCCAAGAACAGAGACCCGGGCGGCGGAAGGGGCCCAGACCCGGAAAATGGTGCCGGCAATCCCTGAACGACTGGTCAGGTGGGCACCCATATGGTTATAGAGTTCATAATGGGTGCCGAAATTAAAGAGATAGCGGTCCTGCTCGTCGAGTGCCGGCAGGAAACGGTAGGGATCATTGACGGTGTGAACTGTTCCGTCAAAATAGGTGATCTCGAACCGGTAATTGTAGGGATCAAGGTCGATGTCTTTAAAAGCGGCTCGTTCCAGCTCCAGCTCATAGAGGCCTTCATCGCAGGTCTTTTCCATGGGCAGGGTAAAGGTCTCGGTGAGCAGGATGACGGAGGCGGCATGGGGCTGAAAGGTCCGAATGACAACTGTCTGTTCCTCGGTCCCTGAAAAGTGAACGCCAAGAAACTGGAAAGGGTCATGATGGGTTGCGTGGATTATTTTATCCTGCTGTTCTTTTATCTCATTCATGATAGATTTCTTTGGATGTCGGGTGTAATTGAGTTAGATTTGGGGTAATGTGCAAGAGTTATGGGGTTGTTGTGCAATAGTCTTTCTCGTTTTATCGAGAACGTCCCGAAGGAAGCACTATTGGAGTGTGAAGAGCTACCGGTTCCTTGTGCTGTTTTTGCTGTTTGAATAACGATAATATGTTTTTCAATAAAGGATGGCTCTTTCAAAACAACGCCTGATTTTTTTACTTTTTTTTATAATACATCGAATGGGAAGAATTTAACAGTAATGAATCCAGAGAATAAAACCATAATTGATACATTGACCGGTTCGTTTCTTATCTCCACTCCCCGGATGCCTGATCCGCGCTTCAGTGAACAGGTTCTTTATATCTGTGCCCATAGTCATGAGGGGACAATGGCTTTGGTGATTAACCAGCCGAATCCCTTCCTGACCATGGACGAAATCCTGATGGGCGCCAATCTTTCAGTGCCTGGGAAGAAATTGCCGTCAGTCTATAGTGGTGGACCGGTCGAGCCGACGACAGCCTGTATCCTGTTTAGTTCTGAGTATCTGGCTGAGCAACAGCTAGCGGTCAGCTCAACGATCTCCCTGAGTCGCGAGGCCAGACTTCTTGAAGATATTGCCAGGGATCAGGGACCGGAGAAATATCTGTTTCTTTTGGGGTATGCCGGATGGGGGCCAGGTCAGTTGGAGCAGGAGCTGATGGCAGAAGGTTGGTTGGTTGTTCCGGCGGATGATACCATTGTCTTTGATATTCCTGATGAAGAAAAATGGCAGCGGGCGGCACTGTTGTACGGAATAGATATTTCCACTTATGATGATGTGGTGGGGAATGCGTGAGTGACTTTTGATTTAACAAGTATGGATTACAGATTGAAGAGCCCGGAGGGGCAGCAGGATAAAAAATGGATGAGATGAAACAGATATTTGAGTGTCAGCGCTGTGGCTATTGTTGTCAGGGTGAGACAACCGTATCGCTTGACGAGAATGATCGACAGCGCATGGTTCAGGCCTTAGGCTTAAGTGAAGACGAGGTGCGGGAAAAATTTTGGCGGGTGACTGGTAATGTCACCCAGATGAAAATTGTGGATGGTCATTGTATCTTCTATGATAATGGCTGCACAGTCCATACCGGACGCCCCTGGCGTTGCGGACAGTGGCCGCTGCATCCCTCGCTGCTTACCGATGAAAACAATTTTGTAACCATCAAAGAATCCTGTCCAGGTATGAACCAGCATATATCATATGAGGAGTTTTGTCGTATTCTCAGATCGATAACGGAAGCGCAGGGAACCGTTAAGTGCTGAAAATGCTGGCTGGACATGAGTCATGAAACTAGAGCTGCTGCTTCTGGGGAAGACCAAGGATTCGTATCTGGCAGAGGGAATTGCCGAGTTTACCAAACGGCTGCAACACTATACAAAAGTCTCAATAAAATGCATCCAGCACAAGAAAAAATCCCAGTGGAATGAAGAACAGGAGAAGGAAGAGGATGGTCGCCTTCTCCTTAGTCATGTCCCTGTCGGGGCCTTGAAGGTGGTTCTTGATTTTCGTGGCCGCCAGTTTACCTCTGAAGGTCTGGCTGAGCAGATTGGCCAGTGGGAACAACAAGGAGTCAAGCAGGTGAGTCTGCTTATCGGCGGACCTCTTGGTCATTCAAAGGAAATGGTGGCCCAGGCTGATCTCCTGCTTTCCTTGTCAAAAATGACCTTTACCCATGACATGACACGTCTTTTTCTTCTGGAGCAGTTGTATCGTGCCTATACCATCAAGGCCGGAGAAAAATATCATAAATGAGGGCGTTGCAGGTAAGCGAGCTAGCCAGACTCCGAAATGTCCCAAATACTGCGTTGCGTTGCATCTTTTGTCACTGCGCCGTACCCATAAAGTACGCCTCATTCCTCAAGATTAGCGCGCCTTGTCTTTGAGCCTTTTAACTTAGCCACCCCATTATGACTTCTCATGAGAGTATCATATGAAAGCTGAAAGCTGAAAGCAGGGCAACAGGTTTCTTATACTATTTGCTGAGTCCGGTCAGGTACACATCAAAGCGGCTGTTCTTCATCTCCACGATATGAGATGGTCGTCTGGCGTTGAGCTCAGGGGCGCCCTTAGGTCGTTTGACAACCACCCGGTTGGTGGCAATCTCGAGTGCGCTCTCGAGAAGGGCTGCAGCGTCCTGATCATCACCCACGAGTGTGCGGATGATCCGCATCTCTTTTTTATTGAGAGCGGATTTGTGGCGATGGGGGTACATGGGGTCCAGGTAGATGGTGGCGGGTTGCTCGGGAAGAGTGGTGATGATTTCACGTGAATTACCGATGAGGAGCTCGAGGCGTTGGACGACGATATCCCTGGTTGCCGGATGAGTGGCAGCCCGTTGCAGTCCGTCGTCAAGCAGTGCCCCGATCACAGGAGATCGTTCGATCATGGTGACCTTGCAGCCAAGGCTGGCCAGGATAAAGCCGTCAATGCCAAGTCCGGCGGTGGCATCGACAATGCTTGGCCGCCAGCCTGATTTCAGGCCCGCGGCCCGGGCCAGAGGTTGATGGATGCCACCACCATGGAGACGGCGATATCCGGTGTTGCCATGCACAAAATCTATATACAGGGTTGTTGTATAGCGCTTTGTCTCGGGGCTGAGGGTTTGCAGCTCCAAGCCCTTTGCAGTATAGACCAGTAAAAACTGATAGTTGCTGACGGCTGTGCTGTCTTCTTTAGGCTGCTTGCCGTTAGGGGAGAGGGATTCTGCCAGGGCTTGTGCCTTGAACTGGAGTGCTTTGTCATCGTCCGGGGCACTGGTCACAGCCAGAGAAATGGTCATCCCTGTGGGGTAAAAGTGGTCAGTCATGGGTACTCTGTTTATGTGAGGATAAAATTCCGTAGTTAAATCGTTTTCTAAAATATACACCAATTAAAGATATGGAACCTGTAAAAATTCATACCCCAGCGGTCGTGGCGATTATCCCGGCCCGCTATCTTTCCAATCGATTTGAGGGAAAGCCCCTGGCACTGATTGCCGGAAAACCGATGATCCAGCATGTAGTGGAGCGGGCGCGGCAGGTTGAGATCCTGAGTCGGGTGGTGGTTGCCACCGATGACATGCGGATCGGTGAGTGCGTCGCCTCTTTTGGCGGTGAGTATGTGCTGACCAGAAGTGATCATGTCTCAGGTTCTGACCGTCTTGCCGAGGCGGCAGAACTGCTCGATATCTCTGAGCATGATGTGGTGGTCAATATCCAGGGGGACCAGCCGCTCTTCGATCCGGAAGTGGTGTCCCAGGTGGCCCAGCCCTTATTGGAAGATCCTACCCTGCCCATGTCAACGCTGATCTACAAGATTATCAGGCCGGAGGAGATTAATGATCCAAACCATGTAAAGACAGTCTTTGATCATAACAATAACGCCCTCTATTTTTCCCGTGCCCCTGTACCTTTTCAGAGGAATCCCGAGGAAGGGGTGTCGCCGACTTATTATAAACATCTGGGCTTTTACGCCTATCGTAAGGGATTCCTGCTTACCTTTGTAGCTCTGCCGGAAGGGGAGTGGGAGCGTTTTGAAAAGCTGGAACAACTGCGGGCTCTCGAATATGGATACAAAATCAGGGTGGTCCTCACCGAGCATGATTCCATTGAGGTTGATACCCCCGAGGATTTGCAGAGGGTGGAAGAATATATCAAAAAGTTGAAAGTGTAAGCTGAGAGTGTAGATAACGGAAAGTATGTTAGTGCTTCCTGAAGTTTTTACCATACAAAATATGGAGATATGAATGTCAAATAAAACGCTTAAATATCTTGTCGCTACCGTCATTGTCATGCTTCTTGTTTTTCAGGTCGGCACGCTGATTGCAAGTTTTTTTGGTATTGTCTGGGGAGCATGTTCTGCTGCTGTTGTTATGGCAGTTTCATTTTTTTCGGCACGCTCTGCCAGGGCTGGTGGAAAAAAATCATTCTGGTTTATTTTACCAACACTTCTTTTTATCGTATTGCCCATTTCCTTCAAAATTTGGAAGATAATGTCCGAGGATATAAGCTGGCTTGAGCGAATAGTAAGGTTTACCCCCTTTATGATTGGTTTTGGTGTCCCAATTTGTTTATTATTGATTGTCTATTATGAACTCCGTAAGAAAACTATCGACGGCTGACCATGTGATACAAATGGAACTGGTTTACAGCAGGCCTTATTCTCTGCATTCAAATCCTTATTTTCTCTCCTGACTTCAAGTTGTAATGACAACTCGTGGTAGCAGACTTCATTAATAATATGCTCCCGGCATTCGAGCACTTTCGTGTCGGGGGCTATTGGCTTGCTTTTTTTGCAGCCCTCCTCGAGACAATGATCGGTATAGGCCTGATTTTGCCTGGATCAACGATCATTCTTTTTCTTGGGGCGCTTTCTGCGCGCGGCTATCTTGATATAGGTGATCTCATATGGTTTTCTGTCTTAGGAGCAATCCTCGGAGATAATGTAAACTACTATCTTGGGAGAAAGTATGGAGCCCAATGGCTGAAAGGTGGCTTCTGGCTCTTCAGGGCCAACCATATTGAAAATGCAAAACATTTTCTGGACGTTCATGGTGCAAAAAGCATTTTTCTTGGCCGATTTATCCCGAGCGTCAAGGAGATTGTCCCCTTTATTGCCGGTAGTGTAAAGATGAACCAAAGGACATTCATGTTCTGGAATGTCCTCGGTGCGATCGGCTGGGGTTTTGAATGGGTCCTTGCCGGTTACATCTTTGCACAATCTCTTAATCTGGCGACATTGTGGTTATCGCGCGCTGGTCTTTTTTTTGCTTTTTCCCTCATATTTGTCGGTATCCTTTACTGCTGCAGATGGTTGATTGTCCGAAGGGGAAAGCAATTCTGGATTGTTTGCACCTCTCTTGGCCGATCTATCAAAGAGGCATTGATCAAAAATGAACACGTGTTGGTATGGATGCAGGAACATCCGCGAAGTATCTTGTTTTTGAAGGCACGATGCGATACCTCACTATTCTCAGGATTGACCCTCTCCGTATCCACGCTGGCATTTGTCTATGTCCTGGCCTTGTTTGGCGGGATTGTGGAAGATCTGATAACATCTGATCCCATCATTGCCGCGGATATCCGCATAGCAAATCTTTTCATGGTCTTGCGCACGGATGGACTAACCAATTTTTTTACCTGGATAACCCTGCTTGGTAAAAGCCAAGTCATACTGATCTTTATTCTTGTCTCGGGTGCACTTCTTTGGTTGTGGCGGAAAAAGTATTGTATTTTCCCCCTGCTTATTGCTGTTGCCGGTAGTGGAGTATTTACCTATTTGGGTAAACTGGCTTTCCATCGTCCTCGTCCGGAGATGGCTGTTTATGCGGAACATTCTTTTTCTTTTCCAAGTGGGCATGCAACTGTAGCAGTCGCTTTCTACGGGTTTGTGGGCTACCTTCTTATGCGTTTTACCCAAAGCTGGAATAGAAAGGTAAATATATTTTTTACAACACTTTTCATTATCATAGCGATTGGCTTTAGCCGGATATATCTTGGGGAACATTATTTAAGCGACGTATGGAGCGGTTATCTTGTCGGAGCGATGTGGCTGATTCTCGCTGTCTCTTTTTCCGAATGGTTGAGACATAAAGAAAGATGTGAGCAAACCATATCCCTTGGTGGTGGAGTTCGTCCCATATCTTTCGTTCTCGTTTTTATCGCCATCCTGATTTATGCCGGATTTGTGATGAATTACAATCCTTTACTGGCATCAGTCCCATCAAGGAGCATAGTTGTTGTCTCGAATAGTACCGATATCTTCAGCAATGAGCAGATGAAATATACTGAGACGCTGACAGGTGACAAACAAGAGCCAATAAACTATATTTTCCTGGCCAAAGATGATAGACATCTGGTCGCAGCACTGCAGCAGGCAGGGTGGATCCTTACTGACAAGGCTGATGTAACCTCATTTGTTAAAGCAGTTAAGGCCCTGATAGTAAAAACGCCCCATCCTTCTGCGCCGATTTCGCCTTCTTTCTGGAATACCAAAATGCAGGATCTTGGTTTTGCAAAAGTTCCCGGATCAAATTGGCTCAGCAATGCCCATCATGTGAAAGTATGGCGGACAAACTTTTCATTAAACAGTGAGAATACTATCTACGTTGGCTTGGTTAATGCCAATAATGGCTTCAAGTGGGGCATAATTCCGAAAATTTCTCCTGATTTGGACACGGAACGAGAGTTGTTGTACCTGGACCTTGAGCGTACTGGGGGAATTGAAAGTCATTTGGTGGCACAACTTGTAAAACCTCTTATTGGCAAAAATTTCATAGGAGATCAATTTTTCAGCGACGGAAAGGTTTATATAATTACAGTGCGATAAAGGTAGGGTCTGACCCCGATACTCTGCCCTTGATACTCTCTAATGGGGATATGTCCTGAGGATGAGAGAAGGGTGGAGGGGCATGTAAATAAGTTGAGTATGTGTTAAGATAGATTTTGATTTGTTGAACCGTGGAATTATAATGATTGTGAAAAAAATATGAACTATCAACCAATAAGGAAGAAAAGATGAGAAAGAAGATTACAATTATCGGGGCAGGGAATGTTGGAGCAACAGCAGCGCACTGGGCGGCGGCGAAAAATCTTGGGGATGTGGTGCTTCTGGATGTGGCGGAGGGGATTCCTCAAGGCAAGGCCCTGGATCTGTTGCAATGCGGGCCGGTTGAAGGGTTCAACTATCGGGTGACGGGAAGCAATGATTACAAGGATACGGCCAATTCTGACGTGGTGATCATTGCCGCTGGCCTTGCCCGTAAGCCTGGGATGTCCCGTGATGATTTGCTTACCATTAATGTCTCTATCGTCAAGTCCTGTGCCGAGGAAGCGGTTAAACATTCACCGGATTGTGTGTTGATCGTGGTCACCAATCCCATTGACGCCATGGTGCACACTGCCTTCAAGGTGACCGGCCATCCTAAACAGAAAGTGATTGGTATGGCCGGAGTGCTCGATTCCGCCCGGTACCGCACATTCCTGGCCGAGGCCATCGGTGTTGCCCCCCGCGATGTGAATGCTCTGGTCATGGGAATTCATGGCGATAACATGATGCCCCTTGTTCGCCTGGCTAATGTGGCAGGTGTTCCCATCACCGATCTCCTCTCTGCTGAAAAAATTGAGCAGATTGTCGATCGGACCCAGAAGGGCGGGATCGAGATCGTCAATCACCTGAAAACAGGTTCAGCCTTTTATACTCCCGGGCTGGCAGCGGTTGAGATGGCAGAGGCCGTACTCACAGACTCACAACGGGTGCTGCCTTGTGCGGCCTATCTGGAAGGTGAGTTCGGCATAAACGGCTATTTTCTCGGGGTGCCGGTGGTGATTGGTGCTGGCGGGGTGGAAAGAATCCTTGAGTTTGAGCTGACCAGTGATGAGAAGGCTGCCATGGCCCTGTCGGTGGCAGCAGTGCAGAAACAGATGGAAGCGACAGGGATTTAGTTTCCGTGTCACAGTTATCTGAAGGGCATTCATTAGACAATGGGGGGCAGGACGCACTAGGACGTGCTCTGGAGCAACTGATGGCCAGGCAGTTGTCGGCGTTTGACCTGCTTCCCCATAGCGATCTACGTGAAAAGCTGGTGGAACTGGTTCTCTATGGAGAACCAGCGTCTCTTGATGCTGAAACTGCAAGCCAGTTTCAGCATCTACGGGCTGCCCTTGAAGATAAGGTGGTTGAGGGAGTCCGGATTGTGGTTTTTGGCGGCGGCACAGGGCTCTCCAATCTTATTGGCGGTGACAGTCGCAGTGCCACCTGGGCCCGTAAGCCTTTTGTCGGCCTGAAAGAGCTTTTTCCCCATACCCGCTCTATTGTCTGTGTGACAGACGATGGCGGTTCCACCGGCGAACTGCAGAAAGACCTGCCCCTTATCGCCCTTGGAGATCTTCGCCATGTCCTCCTCTCCTCCATCCAGTCCGGCAGGCTCCAATCTCTTTATGGCCTGACCTTGACCCGGGCTGTGGAGGTAGTCTCGCTGTTGTCATTGCTGTTTAATCATCGGTTTGAACAGAGACCTGGTTCTGCTGCCATGCTTGTGGCCCAAACAGGTGTAGATCTTTCCTGTCTGCCGCTACCCATGGGAGAGGCGCTGGCAGGCTTGATCGATCATTTGTTTTCCGATCCTCGTCTTGAGCCTACCCTTTCCCGGCCACACTGTCTGGGCAATCTTATTCTGGCTGCAGCTATCTATGCCGAAGTTCCGCCAGAAATCAGCAATGATGAACTCATGGTCAGCCATGATCTGCTGGCGGCTCCTTTGGCCCGCGGATTAGCGACTCTGACCGCAATGCTTGGGGCGGAGGAGCAGGCTGTTCTGCCCTGTACATCCACCCAGGCCCAGTTAAGTGTGCTTTACAGTAACGGGGTGTTGGTTGCCGGTGAATACAAATCAGGATATGCCCAGCGTGGTTATCCAGTTGAGCGTGTTTTTGTTGAGTTCTGCTCAAAACCTCATGTATATTCTGAGGTTTTGAATGTGGTTGCTCAGGCAGATATCCTGGTCATGGCGCCAGGCAGTCTCTACAGCTCATTGATTCCCATATTTCAGGTTCCAGGCCTTGCCCAGGCGGTTCGTAATAATACCACGGCATTAAAAATTCTGGTTTCTAATCTCTGGGTACAGGCAGGAGAGACGGATCGTAGCATAGGTGATGTCGAGCGCAAGTTTCATGTTTCTGATCTGCTCAGGGCCTATGACCGCAATATCCCCGGAGGCACAAAAGGACTTTTTGATCAGGTGCTCTGTCTATCGCTCAAGGATGTGCCTGCCTCTGTACTCCAAAACTATGCAGTGGAAGGAAAAATTCCCATCTATCTTGACCGGGATCAGGTCAAAGCTCAGGGGTTTATTCCCATAGAGTGTGGCATTTTTTCAAAGACGGCACTGGCCGAGCATGGGTTCATTCAACATGGGCCTATCCATCTAGCCAAGGTCATCAAGACCTTATGGGCTGTTTTTGATCATTTTAAGACCGTCGAAAAGGATGTTGCCCACACGAAGGCCTTGTTGAATGGAGCGGTATTAGACCTTGGAATATCAGCAGTGCGCCCTTTGACTCGATATCGGATGATTGAGAAGCGACTGGCTCAGCTTTCCATGCAGATTTCCGAAGGGTTGGTGATGGCTGATCCTTCCTTGGACCATGCGACACCTGGATGTCCAGCGGCTTCAGAAATGACTGACAGGATCCGTCGAATGGTTCACAATATCCTCTGGCGTCATCGGGATATTCCCTTGGCTCACCTTGACTGTGTGCGGGGAATTGTCTGTGTTGATCAGGAGCTATGGCGGCGCAGTCAGAAATGGGACAGTGTTTTTTCTTTTTATGATCCTGAAGATGGCCTGATCAAGATCAGACAGGATCAGTTGGTGCTGGAGAAGACCTTTGAGGTGGCTTTTCTGGTGGCACTGGGCCAATCTCTGCTGGGGAATTATGCTCATCACAAGGAAATGCAGCCCTTGATGATTGATGATGATTTTTTAGGCAAAGTGTATCATCTGCATCTGCTTCCGGCCCCGCAGCGAAACTGTTGGTTCAGTGATGAGGAGCTGCGCTGCTACCTGGAACTTTCGCGGATGCTGCCGGCATCTGGCGATGCATCCCATTTTACCCGGCTGATCAATGGGAAAGAGGGTTTTACGCCTCCGGGAATGCTCATGGGGCTTAACTATGCCTGGTATCTGGATAATCGTTTTGCCAGTCATGTGGAGTACAAAATGGCGGTGATGAAGATCGCTTCTTCCAGCCTGATACCCGAGCAGGTGAAGATGCTGGGTCGTCGGCAGCGAATGGTGAGTTTTTTTCGAGAAGTGGTCTTCCGGAAAAAATTGCTGGTATAAGCTGTAGTTATTCAGACTTGATCTGACATAATCTGGGAGAAAGATCCGAGCTAATCTGATACCTTGTTTATTTCATATAATCAGGAAGAATGTCAACTTATGGTCTTGCTGGAACGGCTAATATTACCAATGGAAGTCTTATAGGTTTAAAATCATCTTCGAATCATTTTCTGCCCCAACGGTTGACCCAGCTTTGAGCGTTATTGGTAGCAGTTTTTCCATTTAAAAACTTGTTCAGTTTACCGGATCCACTTTTACGGGCACGTCAAAATAACCCTACACTTGATGCTCGGAGTTATTGTACTTTTTGCTGATAAGCGTATACGGCTGCTTGGATAACTTTTTAAGAGGTTAAAACTACATCTCCACAGGATATATGCACCCCCTATTTGTTTAATATTTATTTAACATACCAAACAATTAAGTTGCGATGATGAGAAGTTATAAAATTTAACACCTTTTCAAAATGGCTCAACGTGTCAAGGTTTGCTTTTTGCAAGAGACTTAAAAGAAAGGACTTTACAAAAACGGCCCACAAGTTCAAGACTACTCATTTTTATAGTAAGTTTTGCTAACATACTTACATTCATTGTGAAATTGTTTTAGTTTAGGCGGGTTAAAATAGCTTTTGATTGATAGTTTATTTCCTGGTGGATATTAATGAGAACCGAGCAGAAAAATAAATACGGGGAAATCGTCACACTTCTTCTAAAATTTGGAACAGTGAGTGAGAAGCAGGTAGAGCACGCCGAACGAATACGGCAGAAACTGGCAACTCCGACTTCACTGATCAATGTCCTCAGAGACCTGGATTTTGTTTCCGATGAACTGGTGCGAAAAGCGATGCTGGACACAAGAATGTCCATCCGCATTGGAGACCTGCTTGTTGAGCTGGGACATCTTTCAGAAGATGACTTGGCCGCCGCCTTTAATATCCAAAAAGAGCGGGATACGGATCTCAAACTTGGTGAAATCCTGATTAAATATAACTTTATCGACGAAAAGATATTTAACAGGATTCTTTCCATTCAGCTTGGTTTTCCACTGATAGATGTAAATGTGTCCCTAGTGGATAAGGCGCTTTTTAACAAATTCCCCATAAAAACAATCATTGAGTATCAATTTGTTCCCATTAAAACCTCGGACGGTGCTTTTCTTGTGGCTTTTGCCGATCCACTTGACAAAATAAGTATTGAGGTTGCAAACAAATTTTTGGGAGGCAAGATAAGCCCCGCAATTGCGGAAAAAAAATCCCTAAGTGATACGATTAAAGTGCTGTCAAACCTGGCAGCTGGAAAAACCATTAATGTCGACGCAAAAACGGTAGTTGGCATCGTTAACTCACTGATTGTCGCTGCAATCAAAGAGGATTGCAGCGACATTCACATAGAGCCGCAAGCAGAGCGCCTGCAGGTCAGATTCCGTGAAGACGGTGTTCTGTATCACTATAAAAATTTTCCTGCCGATATCATACCGACTTTGACAAGTCGAATAAAAATCATGTGTGGAGCCGACATAGCTGAAAAGCGTCGGCATCAGGGCGGGCGGATCCTTTTCGAGTACGATGAGGGCAATATTGATATTCGAGTGTCCTTTTACGTCACTATATATGGGGAAAATATTGTTTTCAGGTTGCTGAAACAAAAAAGAGAATTACTGGATATCCATACCATTGGTATGGCGCCCAATATGCTCGCCAGGTTTATGGAGGATGCGGTTTATCAACCAAGCGGTGTGCTGCTGGTTACAGGACCCACGGGATCCGGGAAGACATCCACTGTCTACAGCTGTATCAATCATATAAAAAATCCGCAGATAAGCATTATAACGGCAGAAGAGCCGGTAGAGTATGTCATAGATGGAATTGCCCAGTGCTCGATTGATCCTTCCATTAACATGACCTTTGAAGAAACTTTGCGGCATATCGTTCGACAGGATCCCGATGTGATCTTAATAGGTGAAATCAGGGATAACGCTTCCGCGGAAATGGCCATGCAGTCTGCCTTGACCGGCCATAAGGTTTTGAGTACCTTTCATACTGAAGACAGTATTGGTGGTCTTATCCGTCTGCTCAATATGGATATTGCGCCCTTTCTTATTTCATCTACGATTGTCAGCGTGCTGGCCCAAAGACTGCTGCGTCGGGTTTGTGAATCCTGTGCCAAGGATGCAAAACCTACACCGATCCAACTGCAAAGAATAGGGCTTACGGCAGCTGATCTCAGGGGAGCACAATTCAGGAAAGGGCGCGGCTGTTCAGACTGTAAGCAGACGGGTTATAAAGGCAGAGTAGGTGTTTTTGAACTACTGGTGCTCAATGAGCTGGTCAGAGATGCCATACTTGAGCAAAGAACCAGCTACGAAATACGGCAAATCAGTATTGAGCATTCCGGATTAATCACTTTGCTGGAAGATGGCCTTGTAAAGGCTGCCGCAGGCATCACCAGTATTGAAGAGATTCTACGTTGCTTACCAAAACTGAACAAGCCCAGGCCGTTGGCTGAAATACGTCGCCTTTCCGGAGAATAATACCATGCAGCAGAATCTATCGTTTCTTGATATCGTAAAGCAATATATTGAGGCAGGAGACATCGTTTTACCAGTGTTAAGTTCGGCGGCCATGAGAGTCCAGCAGGAATTGGTAAAAAAGGAACCTGACATGCGGGTCCTGGAAAGTCTCATCTGCAAAGACCAGTCACTCTCAAGCCAGGTGTTACAGATGGCTAACTCCGCATTCTATCATGGACTAGTTGAGGTTATGACAATCAGGACGGCTATTGTCCGTCTTGGCATGCAAGAGGTGGGACACATAGCTCTACTGGCTGCAACCAAAAATCAGTTCCGGAGTAAGAATAAGGAATTCAATATTATTATGCACAAGTTGTGGCAACATTCGGTTGGTTGTGCCCTGGGAGTACAGTGGTTGTCAAAGCGATGTAAACAAGATGAGTTTAAAAGCCACGCCTTTTTTTCCGGACTTTTTCATGACGTGGGCAAACTATTTGTTCTGATGGTGGCGGATCAGATGAAAGAAAAGAATAATGATCTGCCCATTACCGACGCATTGCTCATAGAAGCGATGAACATCCTGCACACAGAACAGGGATACAGTCTCATGAAGCAGTGGAATCTTCCCGAAGAATACTGTGTCATTGCAAAAGACCACCACAATATTGACTTTGACAGAAAAAATCTTCTTCTTCTGCTCGTTCGTCTCAGCGACATGGCTTGCCTCAAGCTTGGTATCGGCTTGGCAAAAGAACCCTCTCTGATTCTGTCGGCAAGCGAGGAGGCCCACCAACTCAACCTTTCTGAAATCGATCTTGCCGAACTGGAGATCGTCCTTGAAGATACCGCCATCTTGGCCAGTTGATTAGTCAAACCGCGGCTCTATTTATTAATTAGATTCAAGTGACTTTATACATTACTCAGCCAAATCGGCCAGTCAAACAGGTCAGTCAAAGGAAGTCTGCAACAATAGTACAACGTCTTCCCGAACTTGCGAGAATGCTGAGAGAAAGACTAAGAACCAAGATGTCTGGTAGAGTCACATAGAATAATGTATTGCTGAGCTTAGCATCAATGGCGGGTGAAACAAACGTGGCGGAGGTCGGTCGTCAATAGTGGATACCAAACCTTGCTTCCATCTTTCTCTCTGAAAGATAATTTTGATGGAAACTGACTTCAGTTTAAGGTGTGCAGTTAATGTTCCCACATCGAATGTACTGTTTTCCTGCCAATTTCCCAATTGAACGTGCCTATTGTGAATGTCAGATTAAGTGTGGCGGCTTTCGTCGTAGCTGTCAGATCCGAGCTAAGCTTCTACGCATAAGCCATATATTATAAACTTTTTATGAAGCAGGCGGATATTTGCAAGGAACAACTGCGGAAATGATCGATGGAAAAATAGAGGCTATAGAAGCAATGGTAAGGGGAAATTGTGTAATTCCTCCTGTCGATGTCAGCAATATTTGCAAGTCTCCTGCCATTGCCCGTTAAGTTTTTTCGATGAGACCTGGACCCCTCCCTGGATTTCCGGGGCAAACAGGGCGATTCGGAACTGGTTGATCATCTCCTGGTATTTTTTCAGTTCATGCAGGCATTCAGCCGGCAGATCTTTTTCTCTTTGGTGGAGGCTTTGCAGATTGTGCAGGTGGGGCTTGAGTTGCTTGGACTTGATCATATCTTTTGCCGGATCCACATAGGCCCGTTCAATTCGAATCATGAGCGCTTTCATGTCCATGGTGCATCGTTGCATCTCTCTCAGCTCTTTACTTTCCATAAAATCCAGGGGTAAAATTTCCTCCAGCAGGCCTTCATATTCGTCGTATCGTTCTTGGGCGAAAGCATGGGTTTTTCTGGCTAGATCACCAAAACGCTGGATATGGGTGCTGACCTCACTGCGTTGTCTGAGGGTGGCCATGATTGTGTCACAGATTATTCTGCCCGCACCATAAAAATCTTGTTTTTTTACATTGGCCACGGCTTCCAGGAAATCTTTTTTGTCAGGAATGGCCCCGGATGCAGTGTCGAAAAACGAACTCAGGATAAAAGAGATGAGGGCTGTGACCACTTGGGCTCGTTCCCCGAGTCCCCGGATGAGCCAGGAGGATGAAGGGCCGGATAGACTGGAGGTGCAGTATTTTTTCAGGGCCTTGTACTGTTCTGCCACCTGGAGCTGATAAAGGAAGTTGAGGCCTTCCCTGTTCTGAAGAGCAGCCTGCTTCTGACTGGTCATAAATTCTATCACGACCCCACCACGATCCCTCATCGGTTTCAGGGCCGGGAAGAGAGAACCGCACATCTCCTGTTGAGGACTAAGCAAAGGGAGCGAGAGCGGCAGGCCAGCAAAGTCCCAGGTGGTGCAGAATCGTTCTTCCCATAGTTTTCTGGTCTTCTGGTCCTTGTCACTCAGACGGGCCAGGGAGGCATTCGTCTGGGGCTGATGGCGTCCCTCTCGCAGCGTGGAAAGAGATCTCCCCTCTGCCACCACTTTTGCTGACTGGTCAAAGAGGAGAAAGCGCATGCAAAGGTGAGGTGGAAGCTCGGTGGGCCAATCGCTACGATTGATCGTTCTACGGAAAGATTTGAGGATGGAGCGTTCCAGGGCCTGATGGAGGGAGCCCTTGTACATGTCCAGGTCGTCCAGTAATAAATCAACAGTGCCGCTTAAGGGGATCAGGAACTTACGGATATTTTTGGGTAGTCCCTTGAGCAGGAGGGTTATCTTTTCCTTGAGCAGTCCGGGTACCAGCCACTCAAAAAAAGGCTCCTGCAAGGTATCGATCATATCCAGGGGGATCCGTACCGTCACCCCGTCACCTTCGCTTCCAGGCGCAAAATGATATTCCAGCTTGAACTGCATGGAACCGACAGTGAGCAGGGGGGGGAAATCGCTGAGTTCCCGGTCTGCCGGTCGACGATTCAGGATGTCCTCCTCAGTCATCACCAATACCTGTTTGTCTTTCTGTCTCTGCAGAAAACGGTTCAGGGTGAATCTGTCATAGACATGAGCTGGAATCCTTTGTTCATAAAATCCATAAAGCGCCCGGTCATCAACCATGATATCCCGTTTTCTTAATCGGTCTTCAGTGGCCTGCCACTCCTCAAGCAGATTCAGATTCTTTTGGAGGAAAGGGAAGGGGCCATCCAGCTCGCCGCCCATCAGGGCCGATTGGATGAAGATCTGCCGGGCCTCTTTCTGGTTTTTTGGATCGATCCTTCCGTAGTTAATTTTGCGCCCTGCCACAATGACCAGGCCAAAGAGGGTAACTTTTTCGTCGGCAATGACCTGCCCTGATTTCTTATGCCAGCGTGGAGTCGACCAGGAGCGTTTGCACAGATTTCCCCCAAGGGATTCAAGCCAATCCTGATCAATGGCAGCTACGGTCATGGCGTAGAGGCGGGTGGTCTCCATGAACGAGGCGGCCATGATCCATTGACTGTTCATGCCCTCCTTGGCTTCCGCGCTTTTCGAAGGTCCTTGGCTCGCGTCTCTCGCTCCAGCCATATTCGACTGTCCCTGTCTGCCGCCTTTTTTTTGAAACAGGTGTGATCCGGGAAAGATCATGACCTCGATCCCCCCGCCTCCCAGATAGATCTTTTCTTTTTGTTTCATCGCGATATTACGCAGAAATCCGGTGCAGAGAGACTGATGGATGGCTGCATAGGAGGAGGGTACACTATTGTCGTTGAATCCTGGGTGTCGCACAAGGATCCGCTCAAGTTGTTCGTGGAGATCCAGCCACTCGCGCATCCGCTGGAAGGAAAGGAAGTGGCTGGCGCAGAATTTTTTCAGGCGACTCCAGGATTTAGTTTGGGTCTGGACATCATGGAAGAGGTCCCAGACATGAAGCAGAGAGAGAAAATCGGAATCGGCATGGGCGAAATGATGGTGAGCTGCATCAGCCTCCTGCTCTCGATCAGCAGGTCTGACCCGAGGGTCAGGAATGGCAAGGGCCGTGGCGATAACCTTGATCTCACGCAGGCAGTTGTTTTCCTGAGCTGCAAGAATGATCCGGGCAATGCAGGGGTCAATGGGCAGGGTGGCCATGATCCGGCCATGGTCGGTCAATTTCCCTTTCTCATCGATAGCCCCGAGTTCAGTGAGGAGTTTGTAGCCATCGCGGATGGCATTGCTGTGCGGTGGCTCCACAAAGGGGAAAGAATGGGGAGAACCCAGATTGAAGGCAATCATCTGGAGGATGACTTCGGCCAGATTGGCCCGTTTGATCTCCGGCAGGGTGAACTCATCCCGGCTCAGGTAATCCTCTTCAGAAAAAAGACGGACGCAGATGCCGGGGCCAATTCGTCCGCATCTTCCCTTGCGCTGGTCGCAGCTTGCCCTTGATATCCTGGTGATGGGCAGGCTGATGGTCTTGGCCCGGACATTGTACTGAGAGACCCTGGCAAGTCCTGCATCCACCACGTAGCGGATTCCCGGCACGGTAATGGAGGTCTCGGCGACATTAGTGGCCACCACAATTTTGCACTGTTTGTATTGCTGGAAGATCCGGCGCTGATCAGTCCCCTGGAGGCGGCCAAACATGGGCAGGATTACAGCATCGGGAATTTTTTTGCCAAGAAGGGTGCAACAGGTGCGGATATCGCGCTCTGTTGGCAGAAAGATCAGAGTGTCGCGCGACCCGTCGTGCAGATGGAGATCGAGTACAGTCTGCACGCAGTGATCGATATAGTCATCCGGGGTCTCTTTTGCGGTCGGGGTGTCGTCTTCCAGGGGAGAATAACGGAGCTCAACCGGATAGGTTCTGCCGGCAATAGAAAGGACCGGGGCATGGTCAAAATGTCGGGAAAAGACCGTGGTATCGATGGTGGCGCTGGTGATAATCAGTTTGAGATCAGGCCGTTTCGGCAGCAGGTTTTTGAGAAAACCAAGGAGGAAATCGATGTTCAGGCTCCGCTCATGGGCTTCATCAATGATAATCACCCCATATTTGCGGAGCAGCGGATCGTTTCTGGTCTCGGCAAGTAACACCCCGTCGGTCATGAATTTGATCCGGGTGTCCGCAGTGGTCTGGTCGTGAAAGCGGATTTTGTAACCAACAAGTCCGCCATCTCTGCTTTTTTCTTCTAACTCCTCACTGACCCTTTCTGCTACCGATGCGGCGGCCACCCGACGCGGTTGAGTGCAACCGATGAGCTTTTTCCCTGTTGGGTCCAGCTCCAGGCAGAACTGTGGGAGCTGGGTGGTTTTTCCGGAACCGGTATCACCGGCAATAATGATGGTCTGGTGGCCCTGAATGGCCTCCTGTATTTCGATCTTGTGATTCAGGATGGGCAGGATATCTGAGGAATGAATTGTCATGGAAGGAATGGCTGATCTTTTGATTCTATGGTATATGGTAAATAATCAGCTGGAAATTTCTCTGCAGACTGAATAACTTTAATAATTATTATAACATATCATCTCTCACCCTGAAAGAGGAGAACGTCATATGAAGGTACGAAAGGCAGTGATTCCGGTGGCTGGTCTGGGAACCAGGTTCTTACCCGCCACTAAGGCCATTCCCAAGGAGATGCTCACTATTGTGGATCGGCCGACCATCCAGTATATAGTTGAGGAAGCCGTGGCCTCTGGTATCGAGCAGGTTATCTTTATTACCAGCGCTGGTAAATCCGCCATTGAAAATCATTTTGATTATGATTTTCAGCTTGATTGCGTGTTGAAGGAAAAAAAGAAGATTGCCTTGGGAGAAGAGCTGAACAATATCTCCAATCTCATTGATATCGTCTCTGTGCGCCAAAAGAAACCTCTGGGACTTGGGCATGCCATCTGGACCGCCCGGCATGTAGTGGGCGACGAGCCGTTCATGGTTATGCTTGGTGATGATCTGGTTCTGAGCAAAACCCCCTGTGCCAAACAGATGCTTGACCTCTTTGATGATGTGCAGGAGTCCATTGTCGCCGTACAGCGGGTACCTGAGAATCAGACCTTTCAGTATGGTATCGTCGAGGGTGAGGCAATCGAGCGCGAGCGTACCCACCGGGTCAAGAGGATGATTGAGAAGCCCGCGCCAGGGACCACTGATTCAGACATGGCAATCATTGGCCGTTATATCCTTATGCCCGAAATATTTGATCTTCTGGAAAAGACTACGCCCGGACACGGTGGTGAGATTCAGTTAACCGATGCCTTGCAGGCACTGGGTAAAAAACGTGATATGTATGCTTATGAATTTAACGGCACACGTTATGACGCCGGTGACAAGATGGGATATCTGAAGGCTATTCTTGCCTATGGCATGATCCACAATAAACTAGGCGCTGAGCTGAAGGCTCATATCAAGGAGTTGGCAGCAAGTCTATGATTCGTTTGGAGGTGGCGGTTGCTGCTCCCTTGCGGCAGACGCTTACCTATTTATTTCCTGACGATTCTGAAGACGATTCCGGTACAATTCCGGTGGGCAAGAGGGTTCTGGTGCCCCTTGGCAACAGAAGGGTTACCGGCTATGTGCTGGGGCAGCTTCCTGAGGAAGATGTCGGCTATAAATTGCGGGCAGTGATCGAGATTCTTGATCTGGAACCGCTTTTTCCCGTTAATCTGATCCCCTTTTTCCGTTGGGTTGCCAGATATTATCATTATCCACTGGGCGAGGTCATTAAAACGGCCCTGCCCGGTGGTCTTGCACCCCGTAGCGGAAAGCAGCTGCATCTGACCGAAAGGGGACAAAAAGAGCTGGCACGGATCTCTGAGGAAATCGGTATACAGGAATTGAACTGGCTGCCGCGTCTTATGGAAAACGGGTCCCTAACTGCCGCTGAATCCATGAAGATTCTGGGGCAACACAGGCCTCGAAAGCTGATTCATTCCTGGCAGCAACAAGGCCTCATTGAGATCCGTGAAATATTAATCGGCAATGATACCCGGCAGAAAAATGAGATTTGTTATGTCTTGGCCAGTGATTTGTCCCTTCCTTCATGTTTAAGTCCTGATCCTTCCAGGGATGAACTCAAAAGCCTTGGACGAGAGCTGGCAAAAGAGCTTGTCTCTTCCCTTCACTTTCCTCATATTAAGACCCTTTATTATCTGCAATTGCTTGCTGGAGGCAAGCCCCAGGGGGCTGTTCCGGCGCGTGAGATGAACAAGGTCTACAGTGGTGCCGCCAAAGCCTTGCCATTTCTGCTGGAACAGGGGCTTGTTTGTCGAGTTGAACAACGGGTTTTTCGCAATCCTTATGGTGAACAGCTTTCCTGGTTTCCCAAGCCTGAGGTCCTTACTCCAGAACAGAACCAAGCTCTTTCTGTACTGATCCCTGCCATTCAGAAAAAGAAATTTGCAACCTTCCTGCTCCATGGTGTGACCGGCTGCGGTAAGACTGAGGTTTATCTGCAGGCTGCCGAAGTAAGCCTTGCCAGTGGTCGTGATGTCCTGGTCCTGGTGCCTGAGATTGCCCTGGCCACTCAGCTTGAGGCCCATTTTGTTTCCCGTTTTGGTGAAAGGGTGCTGATCCTGCACAGCGGTCTGTCAACGGGTGAACGCTTTGACCAATGGAGTCTGGCGTCTAAAAGGCAGCATATAGCCAAACCCCAGATCGTAATCGGTGCCAGATCAGCAGTCTTTGCCCCTTTACAGGATCCGGGTCTTATTGTGGTGGACGAAGAACATGACAGCGGTTTTAAGCAGGATGATGGCCTGCGCTATAATGGCCGTGATCTTGCAGTCCTGCGGGCCAGGTTTAATGATGCGGTAGTTCTGCTTGGTTCGGCCACCCCGTCGGTGACAAGTTTTTACCATGCACTGCAGGGGAAATATTCTCTGCTGACCATGAACAAGCGGGTGCAGGAGCGTTCTTTGCCTTCGGTTTCTCTTGTTGATTTGCGTGATAAATCGCAAAAGGCTTATGGAAAGGCGCTGGGTAAAAAATTGCAACAGGCCCTGCAGGAGACTCTGGCGCAGGGAAAACAGAGCCTGCTGCTCTTAAATAGAAGGGGTTTTTCCGCAGCCTATCTGTGTCAGGATTGCGGCAAGCCGGTCGAGTGCAAGCATTGTCATATCTCGCTTACTTACCACAAAGGTAAAAAACAACTGGTCTGTCATTATTGTGGTTTTTCTCTGAACAGCAATTTGATTTGTGCAGGTTGCCACTCAGAGAAACTGGTTCCGGTGGGCTTTGGCACAGAGCGCATTGAACAGGAAGTTTTGGAGCTGCTGCCCGAGGCCAGAATTGCCCGCCTTGATACTGATACCGCCGCAGATCGTAAGAAATTTCTTCATATTCTGAAGGCCATGCATAACCGGGAGATTGACATCCTGATCGGCACTCAGATGATTGCCAAGGGCCATGATTTTCCGGAAGTGACTCTGGTGGGAGTTGTCTGGGCTGATGGTGGACTCACTATGCCGGATTTCAGGGCGGCGGAACGGACCTATCAATTACTGTCACAGGTCAGCGGTCGGGCAGGGCGGGGGAGCAGCCCAGGGCGGGTGATTATCCAGACCTTGCGACCGGATCATTATGCGGTATCACTGGCCCAGCACCATGCCTACAGAGAGATGTATGAA
>JAGXHG010000017.1 GCA_024636345.1 Desulfobulbaceae bacterium
GTAGAAGATTTATTTTCCTTGCCAAAGTAGAATTCGCTCAGTCCGAGAGGCGTCAGCCCTTTTTGGGCGGCGGCGTGGAGGAGTTTTGGGGCGCAGCAGTCGCCGGATCCGGTGGGAATTCCCCGGTCTTCATAAAAGACATTCAGGATGGAATGCTGATCACCTTTGAAGTTTTGGAGTTGATACAGATCCAGAAAGACAAACATCATGGATTGGGAATATGTTCTCCGGTTTTTCTTTGAAAGTTCGAGCTCTTTAAATGCCGCTCGCATCTGCCTGCGGCAATCTTTCTGTGCCGCACGACCACCAGAACGCATGGCTTCTTCGAACTTGCATTTACACTGGTCTGCTTTTTGTTTGCAGGACTCAATATCGTCGGTCATTAGCTGGACCGCCGACTCGATTTTTCCCATAAGCTGGTAGTATCCATCCAGATCAAAAGTCGGTGGAACCCAGCCCTCTGCTTGCCAGCGTGTGTTGAACTGTCCGGAAAATGCACGAAGCACTACTGTATTGCCATCGGCATCGACACATTCCAACACACCAAACATCTGTCCGCCTCTTTTTCCCCAGAGGCAGTCTGTGGAGAATATTGGCTCCGGATCTGGTCGGTGAAAGTCAATCCGTTTGTTCTGCTCGAGTTTTGCCATCAGCTCCAAAGCATATTTGCGGCTGTTTCCCTCTGTCAGATAATGAACCTCATCACAAGCTGTACAATACCCGTAGCAGGTCGCGTCTTTGGGAAGTACAGTAATCAAGTGGTCTATATCGGTACTGTTTTTCATGGCAACAACATGATCCGGCAAAAATATTTAGTGACTTACAGAAAAAATTCTTTTTTTTCAAAGAATTTTTTCTGATAAGGCACTTATCCTGTTCATCGGGGTTAGAACAGAGGTTCCGAGTTAAATTCGAGACTCTCACCAGTCCTTGGATGAGCAAAGGAAAGATAGCAGGCATGTAGCTTCAGCAATCCCGGGCCAGTTCTAGTTCCGTTGAGCGGGACGCCGGCAATAGGAAGTCCGAGACCGTGCTTGGAAGCGGAGTGAACCCTGAGCTGATGTGTTCTTCCGGTTACAGGTTTAAACTCGATTCGTGTTTTGCCATCTTTTATCAGGAGTTTTTTCCAATGGGTAATTCCCACCTTTCCGTGAACCGGATCATAAATTTGATGAGGTCTATTGTCAATATCGAGGCGGAAAGGAAGTTCGACGATCCCCTCCTCGCCAACTAATTCGCCGTCAAGAATGGCGATATAGCGTTTCTTTACCTCGCCCTCTTGAAACTGAATAGAGATGTTACGATGTGCCTCTTTGGTTCGGGCGACCACCAACAACCCCGAAGTGTCCATATCAAGGCGGTGAACTGCGGGCTGTTCGATGCAGCCCGGATACCGTGCTTTCACCCGCTCGCTGACACAATCCAGATTTTCCGGACCACGTCCAGGAACAGAGAGCAGCCCACTTGACTTTACGACCACGACAAATTCGGGTTCTTCGTGAATTACGCACATTTCTTCCATAGAATATTTACCTTGGGACACCTAAAAACAATCTGTTCTACTCTGCTGTTTCCAGCAATCATTATTGATTCCGCAAAGCATATAGCCCTGGATCGGTTAACACTTTCCGGGGCGGGCTGGATAGAATATGCCATGCGTTCGGGTTTATTTGCCCGGCCAAAGTAAAATTCAATAGTCAATATCTTTCAAAACATATTGGTTCTTATTTAGACTGACAAAATTATAAGAATGCCAGAACGAATCGAACCAATTTGACACTGGTCATAAATATCAGCTTACTATTATGAATGTATGATTTGCTAATGAATTAATCTGTATACTTCTCAGATTTAGACTAAATAACTATAATTTGTCGGTTAAACCTGTTAGCAATAAGGAATTGATTGGATCGACGATAAATGATACATTCCTTCGTATTAGTACATCTATCTCAGAGATTACCGCAACCCGCCTATTCAAAAAATATGATATGGTTAATGCTTGTTTTTGGAAAAAAGTAAAAAAAGGATATGGGAGCAGGTATGGTGATGTTTTGTTAATCTGTTATTTGTATTAATATAACAAATGGTTAGTTTCTTTAACGCCGACTATCGAAGCTCCGTCACAATTGAGGCAGGATATTCTCGTCAGGGCCTCTGCGTTCTGACATAAACTTCTATAAAAAAATGAAAGAAAAGAGTGTCATTTATATTCTGAGGGAGGAGACGGAACTTGCTGTTTTGTTGTCTGGACTCTCTGAAAAGCATAGTGTACAGGAAGGTGACCTCTTGGTTGATAGTGTTAGCTATCTTGACACCTTTGACTGGCGTTTATATGACAAGGGGCTTATTTGTCTGCGGCAGGGAAACAATGTTTATGCTTTGACTGATTTTAGTGGTGAAAACATAATTGAGGCTGAAGGACCCGTCCGGAATAAACTCTTTCCGCTGGACTTTGCAAATGGTGTTCTGGGTGAGAAGCTGCAGTCAGTAGCAGGTATTCGTGCGCTGCTACCTATGGTAGATATTACTCGACAGTCACAAATATTTCAGATTGTTAACCGTGATCAGAAAGTAGTTCTCGTTGGCTCTCTTGAACTGAATCAACTCCTGAACTCTGAGGGGGAACCGACATTTCTTGCCGGCTCTCTGCGGGTGCGGGAGGTGCGCGGCTATGATAAAATTCTGACAAGAGTTATGGCACTTTTGCAAGGCCAAGGGATTGAGGCTGGATATCCAGAAGAGAGGAACTTGCGTCTTGCCCTTGCGTCCATGGGTAGAAAACCCCTGGACTATTGTTCACAATTCTCCATTATTCTGGACCCGGAAGAGGCCGTTATTCAGACCGCGCAGAAGATCTTTCTCCAACTTCTTGATGGGATGGAGCGCAATGTTCCAGGTATTATCCAGGATATCGATACTGAATTTCTCCATGATTTCCGGGTTGCCTTGCGTCGGACGAGGTCTTTGTTGGGCAGCATAAAAAAAATGCTGCCTTCTGCTGATGTGGATCATTTTCAGCGAGGATTGCAGGAGATCGGTATTGCTACCGGACCTGTTCGTGACCTGGATGTGTATCTTTTGGGGAAAAAGGGCTATCAAGCCATGTTGCCGGAAGGGTTGCAGGAAGGCTTGGCAGTTTTTTTTCAGAAACTGTCCCGGCAGCGAGTACAAGAGCTGCGACGGATGAAAAAGGCCTTGCAGTCCAGGAATTGTAAACAGTTCTTGAGGCGGTGGCGAAGATATGTGGAAGATTCTTTGATTGCATCTGCTTATGCAGCAGGTCATGAACCATGTAAAGAGGTAGCAAGCAAGGCTATCAGAAAACGATTGCAGTCTATTCTTAAGGATGGCGCCAGAATTAATCCACAAAGTCCCGATGCCGCTCTGCATAGTTTACGGATTCAGGCAAAAAAGCTCCGTTATCTGCTGGAGTTTTACCGCTCTCTGTTCCCTGAACCGGCAATGAACTCTTTGGTCAAATCTCTTAAAAAGCTGCAGGATAATCTGGGGAACTTTAATGACCTTTCAGTGCAGCAGGGGATGCTGGGACAGCATCAGAAAGGGTTAGCTGGCGGGGAACAAAAGAATGCAGTTCAGGTAGCAGCTGCCCTTGGCGGCTTGATAACCCACTTGCACGAAGAACAGAAAAGTGTTCGTCAGGAGTTTGAGCAAAGATTTAAGCAGTTTACCACAACGGATAACAGGCGTCTTTTTGATCTGTTTCTTTAGGAGCCGTTACGAAATAACATGGCCATTTATATCAATTTCGTTACGGCTCCTTGTGCCGCTCCGGTTACTTCAATGGCCATGTTATTTTTTACAGCGGTTTAACGAATATTAATACGTTGTTGTCCTCAAATTCTGGTATTATCGACAATGAAAATTATTGCCATCTATTCAAGTAAAGGAGGTGTGGGGAAGACCGCGACTGCAGTCAATCTGTCGTATGGTTGTGCCCGCAGCGGGAAAAAGACACTGCTATGCGATATGGACCCACAAGGCGCGGCAGGCTATTATTACCGTATCAGGCCAAAAGAGAGTTTTAACCGGAAGCGTTTTCTGAAAGGAGATCTGGAGCCCTTTATCAGGGGGACGGATTTTGAAAACCTTGATCTGTTACCGGCCCATTTTTCTTTTCGTAACCTGGATATTGCCCTTGATGGTCGGGGCGGGTCGGCAAACGAGCTGGAACGAATCTTTACCTGTGTCAAGGATGAGTATGATGTATTGATTCTTGATTGTCCTCCCAATATGACCCTGCTTTCTGAGAATATTATTATGGTGGCGGATCTGGTGGTAACCCCGGTTATTCCCACCACCCTTTCTATCCTCTCTTTTGCCCAATTGATAAAATTGGCGGATAAACTTGAAGTGAGCAGGAAGAAACTGGTGGCGTTTTTCTCCATGGTTGACAAGCGAAAAAATATGCACTCCGATACTATCTCAAAATTCGGTAAGAAAAAGATGTTTCTTTCCAGTGAAATACCCTATCTTGCCGACGTTGAAAAGATGGGTATTTACCGGCAGCCGGTAGCGGTTTCCGTGCCTGCTTCTGCCGCCGCCCAAGCTTATGAGCAGTTGTGGCTTGAGGTGTGGAGGAAAGGCTCTCAGCTATGAAGAGCCTCTATCTGGTCCGCCATGCAAAATCCAGTTGGGCGGACCCTCCGCTGGTAGACAAGGAGCGCCCTTTAAATAAACGGGGTCTGAGTGATGCCCCGTTTATGGGACAGAGGCTTGCTGACAGGAAAGTCAGGGTAGATGCCATCTGGAGCAGCCCGGCACAGCGGGCACTTGAGACGGCTCATTTTTTTGCCTCCGCCCTGAAGTATCCGCGGAAAAGTATAGAACTGCACGATCGATTCTATACCAATACAATATATGACTTGTTGCGTGAAATCAGGTCATCTCCTGATGAGATTAAGAGTCTGGTAGTGGTTAGTCACAATCCAGTAATTTCAGAATTTGCCAATTTCCTGATAGGACACGGCAAGGACGTCGATATTGAGAGCATTCCCACCTGCGGAATTGTGGCCATTGAGTTTGCTCATCCCTCCTGGGAGTTGCTAAGAGAGCAAGAGGGACGATTCCTGTTTTTTGATTATCCCAAAAAAGATGTTACTCCTCCTTGAGGACCTTACTGAATCAGAGACGGTGGGTGAGTCATGCATTGCCAGCCTTTCAGTAAGGTGATCAGTAGTCTGTTATTTCTGACAGGCCTATTCTTCTTGAATTTCACTTCTCGAGTCATTTTCTCGCCACTCCTCCCAGTTATAGAAAGTGAATTTGGCCTTGGTCATGCTGCGGCTGGTTCTTTTTTCCTGCTCATATCTGCCGGTTATTTCTTCTCTATCCTCTCGTCCGGTTTTGTTTCTGCTCGTATTAATCATAAAAATACCATTGCTCTGTCCACTATTTGCTCTGGAATTACATTAATAGCATTGAGCTATTGCTCAACCTTATTTGGAATGCGAATCGGTCTCTTTAGTCTAGGGCTGAGCGCAGGTTTATATCTGCCTTCGGGACTTGCCTCTATCAAACAACTGGTTAATTCTGCCTATCTGGCCAGAGGGATGGCAGTACACGAACTGGCTCCTAATCTCGGTTTTGTTGCAGCCCCGGTTCTGGCTGACCTGATGCTCAGATCTTGTTCCTGGCAGCTGGGGTTGATGTGGTTAGGAATATGTATGGTTGTCGCCGGATTGTTCTACGGCATAGCCGGTAGAGGCAGTCGTGAACGTGGAAAATCATTGGATATCTTGACTGCTCGGAATATTTTGTCACGACCGGAGTTCTGGCTCCTGGTGTTGCTCTTCTCGCTGGCAATCAGTGCAAGTCTCGGTGTTTATGCCATGTTGCCTCTGTTCCTGGTAGCAGATCAAGGGATGACACCGGAGCGGGCAAGTCGCTTCCTGGCATTCTCCAGAATAGCGGCCCTTATGATGCCTTTGCTTGCTGGATGGTATGGCGATCGGGTTGGAAATAGAATGATCATGGCCTTTGTATTGTTAATTGCTGGACTCTGTACTGTGCTCCTGGGCGTGATCTCCTCATTTCAATGGTTGGTTGTATTAGTGATCCTGCAACCTGTGTTTGCTGTCTGCTTTTTCCCCTCAGGCTTTGCTGTTCTCTCGGCATTAGGAGCGGAGGGAGAAGGGGCGCTTGCGGTCTCTCTATGTATTCCTGCGGCCTTTTTGCTGGGGGGAGGGGTTTTTCCGGTGTTGATTGGGATGATAGGGGATAATGCTTCCATCGGTGTTGGTTTTATGGTAACAGGAACAGCCATGATGGCTGGTGCCATTCTCTCTTTCTTTGTCTCTTTTGTAAAAAAATGATATAAACTGAATCATTGAGAGTATCAGAAAAGATCAGGTGTGAGAAATGATTGCCAGCCTGCACAGGAAAATCTGTATTCACAGATAACAGTATGAAAAAAAGGATGGATAAATGAATTTAACGTTTTTTTTGTCGATACCTTCTGCTTGTGTAGATCAGCAGAAGGTATTTAATCCAATGAACGGGCGCTATATTTTTATAAATGACTAAAACTCCAGTCTGTCAGCGTTGTATTCATTATTATGTGACCCATGAACCAGCTATGCCTTATGGCTGCAGGGCTATGCATTTTAAATCTGCTCATAATCCGGCTCACGTTGTTTTATCCTCTTCCGGAATAGAGTGTCAGTTGTTTACTCCCAAAGATGCAGGTCGGGAGGTTGAAAAAAAATCATTGCCAAAACGTGTGGCTTGATTGTTGGGGGGAAGGCCAGGTTGAGAAAAACTGGCGATGAAGGGTTTTCTGATTACGTTTTGACAATCGTTTGTATATCGTTTAATAGTAAGTTTTCTTGTTAGTAACTTATTGTAATATAATAATAAATAGTTAGGAGTAGACAGGATATCATGCGTTGGGGGTATAAAACCATACAATATGGATTAAAAAAAGAAGGTCTGCTGGGGAGCTCTTTTCTTGATGAAGCAGAAGTCGAACAGTCATTGAATGAATTTGGTCAGGCAGGGTGGGAGTTGGTATCTCTGTTTGGCCTGCAGGATGGATTGATGGCTGTTTTTAAACAACCGTTGGAGATGAAGCTGGCTGAGGCGGTCCGTGAATCTGTTAATGAGGAAGCCGCTACAGGGAATCGTTTTTCTTTAAAAAGTCAGGCGGCGAGAGACCTGGAATCTATAGCTGAACGCAAGGCAGGGCGTAGAGAGTCACTTGTCTCGGTGGTTGTAGAGACAGAAGATGTCGAAGAAGGTGTGGGGGGCATTCGGATAGAGTAATCCATTGTATTTTGCTATCTTTCGACGTGTTCTAAAATCGAGAAAAGTAAGAATGGTGGGTATAAAATATACATTTGGGTAAACGTTGTGGGTAAAAAAGTAGCAATCCTGTTATTGTTTGAGAATTGTTGGTTGGTCTAAATTCCTTCGATTCTAATTACTTGGAAACTTTTATATATATTGGCATAATTTTTGGAATATAAATTGAAAATGAAGAATTTCATTTTTCCCCTCCCACCTTGACGCCTGCTCATATTGAGCAGGCGTTTTTTTTTGCTTGGTGCATTTTCTTGTTCTTTAAGTAATTGGGTAAAATTTATGCATTGAAGTGTAGAATGGTGGGTAAAAAGGGACCCTTTTAATAATTTCCGAAGTTGTCTTGTGAAGAGAATTGTAAGTTTTTTTGTGTTAATATAACATGTTATGTATTTGTTTCTTGTTCTGGCATGGCAGATGCATTAACTAAGGCAAAGGTTGTTACTAACCATTAATTATATCTCAGGAGGTACAAAATGAAAAAATCATTAGTTGTGGCTGCATTAGTAGTGAGTATGGGTTTTATTGGTCTACAACAGGCGTCTGCAAATCGGGGAATGGCTGCTGGTCAAGGAATGGGTGGCTCAAACTATAGCCAGTTGGATGCAGCTTCCAAGGCAAAATTTGATAAATTTTATAAAGAGACCCAAGATTTGCGGAAACAAATGGTAATGAAACGAGCGGAAGAGCGTGCACTTATGCATTCGACTAACCCTGATTCTGCCAAGGCAGCCAAGTTGGCTGGTGAAATCTTTGACCTGAGGACCGCCATTCATGCCAAGGCTGAGGCCGCTGGTGTCCAAGGATTGATGGGCTATGGTGCCTGTCAGGGACCCGGAATGGGAAAAGGAATGGGTGCTGGGCCTCATCATGGTGGAGGACGAGGAATGATGAATTACGGACCTGATGGTGGTGCTGAAGCAGTTGATGCCCCTGCTGGGAGCGATGTTCAATAACAAAATCTGAATACATATCTCTCGTGGATCAAGGTTCACCCAACGTTCTTAGTTGGGTGAACCTTTTTTTATGGATGCAGTGATAAATGTGTACCATATGATGTATTCTTTCGTTTTACTTTATCCAATATGCGGTATGTTCTTCTTTTATCTAGTTGACAAAACCCTGTTCGTTCATTAAGAATGATAGAATAATTTCAGGTGTCCGTTGCAGGACAGTAAAAGGGAACTTCGTGTAAATCGAAGATGGGCCCGCCGCTGTGACCGGGGACGAATCATGCAATTGAGTCACTGTCTGCTTTCGGGAGTAACCGAAAATGATGGGAAGGCGCATGAGGAGAATGATCCGGAAGTCAGAAGACCTGCCTGAAAAATCAGTAAGTTTCTTTTTGAACCTAGCTGATATGTTGCCGTCGTGGATTATCGGTAACTGTATGTGATCTTGTGGATATAAAGGGACATCCCCAGGTCGATAACTTTGATGGATTCGTGTTGTTACAGAATCATCAACTCTTCGGTTTGGGGTTTTTTTGTGCCTCGACCTTCATTTCCTTTACAAGGAGGTTCAAATGATTCTACAAGAACGGGTGATGGTCAAGATGATGCTTTTCTCGATTAAAGACTGGGACAGCTTTCAGCGTGTCATGCGCTCCTGGCGACGGGGAGGGATGATGCTGATGGTGTAACAAACAGGGGCAGGAATAATAAAATAAAAAAGGGCAACCCTAGTGACGGGTTGCCCTTTTTTATTTTATACAATGGAAGAAACGGGATCAGCTCTTGGCAGGATCAGAATATTTGAATTTCTGTCCTTTTAATATGTTATCTACTGATTCCATATTACCCTTCATGTAAAAAATATTTGGTTTTGTGCCATCTTCAGGCCTGAGTACCCAAACGGTTTCTTCCAGCTGGTGAACCAGTTTGAAGACGATGTTCTCAGGATCAGTCATATTGCCAAAGGTACGGGCGTCGGTAGGACAGGCGGCGGAACAGCTGGTCTGCGTTTCACCTTTGGAGAGGCGTTCTTCCCAACAGAAGTCACATTTATCAATGGCATGTCTTGCTGCGCTGAAATAGCGTGCATCATAAGGACAGGCTAGCATGCATGTCTTACATCCGATGCATTTTTTGCTCTCCATACGGACGATACCGGTGACCGGGTCCTTATAGGTCGCCTTGGTAGGACATGCCCTGACGCAGGGGGCATCGTTGCAGTGGTTACAGAGGACAGGAATGAATTCTACCTTCTTGTCCAGTTGCCCCTCGTACTTTCTAGTAAGAATACGGGTTCTGTAACCATATTCCGGAACATGATTAGTCTTGTTGCAAGCATCCACGCATTTTTCACAGTCAATGCAGAGAGATTGACGGATGACCATACTGTAATGTGGATTGTATGGATATTTTTCCACGAAATCAGAGCCCTCAGAGGCATGGGCGACTCCATAGGTGGAAGAGAGAGAGAGTATCTTGCCGCTGGCATAAACACCGGTAATGGCAAAGCCCAGTTTCAGAAAGTTGCGCCTTTCTTTGACGGTTACCGATTCGGTCCCCTCATTTTTCAACTTGTTTAAATCTATTTTAGGAAAATTCATAGTATTCGTTCCTTTCAAAGGTATCAGGCAAGTACCTGCTAGTACCAGATTTTATGGTGACGCTTCATGGCTTCTTCCTCGGTCTCGCCTTCCTCCATAAAATGGATGGCTCCACAACCAGGACAGATATATCCGCCTTCTGGTACGATCTCGTGTTTCTCAAGCTGATGACCGTTGAGCATCTTTTCTCCGGCAAAATAGGCGAAGCAGATAACAGAAAGGCCAAAAAGAGCTGCCATGATCTCATGGAATGACGGCGTGTATTTGATGAGGTCACGTGCCTCTTCGACGCCAAGCGCGTGATATACAGGGACCATCTGGCCTGGGATCACAATATCGTAACGCATGAAAAAGATGCCAATCATCATGAGGCCGGTGGCCCACATGATCATGGGGAAATTGTTCCCCCGTGAACGAATAAGAAGGAACAAGGGAAGAACCATGCCGAGGAAGACTTCAAAACACCAGAAATTGATGGCGTAATCCCCGGTTACCATGGACATGATGACAATGGATTTTTCGTGAGAAACTATACCGGTTACGATTTTCCAGATGGTGAAAAAAATGATGGTGGATATCAGGAAAATGGTGACCTGACAGATGGCCTTCATAGCGCGTTCCATGCGCTGATTCATGATCTCCGGGTTGATTCTCGCAGCCAGGGTGGTGACAAACATTATGGCGCAGCCGCCTGACATGGCCGCGGAGAAGATAAAATAAATGGGCAGGTAGGGGCCATACCAGAATGGGCGGCCATGCAGCATTCCAAAAACAGCGCCCAAGTTACTATGGGCGGCAATACCGACTATTAGTCCAAAAAATCCCATCAGTCTGGAAAGACTATGGTTCTGCTCAAGCAGAAAATAATACTCGATAATCATGAAGACCAGATAAGCCCCATACAGGGTTCCCATCCACCACATGTTTGAGCTCAGGTTGGGGGAGATAACATTATAAATAGCCATCCTGAATGGATTTTCAATGTCGAAGAAAATGATGCAGAAACCGCCAAGCATAAATATAATGGACATGAAAACCGCACGTTTGGCAATGGGCATAAAAGCCTCACCGCCGAAAACATGGCCAATGGAAGAAATGATACACAGTCCGGTGGAGGTTACGACACAAAAAACATAGGCTGAAATGAGTATGCCCCAGGAGATTTCACGGCTTACACCATAGACATGATGATACCCGACAACCATTCCGTGCAGTCCCACTGCCGCTCCAGCCACAGCAAGGAGGGCAAAAGCTCCCATGAGCATGAGATAGCCCGGGCTTGCTTTTTTCAGGGCATCAACGCCATGATAGCCCCATCTCTTTGAAATATTAACCATAATTTCCATTATCTGTTCACCTTATTAAGTAATATTTTAGAATAATCGTAACTGCTCAGATCTCAATCTTCACGTGTTATGGATGTTCTTAGTGTTTACTTTCGCCGTGTTCTTTATTTTTCTGCTCCCCCCCTTGCAGGGAGTCGTACCCTTTGACACCTATATGACAGACGGTACAGCGAGTCAGGTAGCCAAATGCCTTAGAGGAATCGTGGCATGTGCCGCAGTATTTATTGTGGAGTTTTTCCAGGTATTCCCTCTTGTTTTCTGAACCAGTGTTGGACTGTTCTGCCTCTTCGATGGCCCCTTTTTTCATGGCAAAAACGTCTTTGTGGCATGTCTCACAGGCCAATCCGCCTTTGTTAAGATGGATGGAGTGCTCAAAAGAGACTGCTTTCACTGGATAGGTAAAGATGATTGGAGTTTCGGGGGCTGAATGGCAGGAACCGCATTGGCTTGCAGCATCAAAGGCAGTGTTGCCATCATGGCAAGTACCGCAATATTTTCCTGCTTTAAAGGATGTCATGGTGAAATCGCCTTCTTTTTCAGTGGCGCCCTGTTCCATGGCAAATATTTCGTCATGGCAGGCGTCGCATGCAAGGCCGGCGTCCATGGTATGGGTTTTATGGGTGAACGTGGCCTTCGTCGGGGTGGTCCAGACAATTGGTTCCTCCGGGCCAAATTGGTCAGCATCGTATGCTTCTTCTGCCATGCTGGTATTTGCCAGAAGGAGAGATGCAGCCAGGAATGCCGTTAAGGCCAGTAAACTTACAGTTGACGCTTTGTTTGTGTTCATTGATGTGCTCCTGCCTCTTTTTATCTGTTAGCTGTTGTGGCTGGAATGATTCAGTGGCACCGATTATTCGGGAGCTGCTGAATCATTTTGCCAGATTCAATGGGCTTAAATAAACTTGTCAGTATGCTGTTAGATCTATTCCAAGTGGAATGCAACCTGCCTTCTTAGAGAATTCGAAAATAAAGAAACAGGTGTCAAGCAATTAAACGGCACAAGATAAACAACTGTAAAGGGATTAAGCAATAGAAAAATGCACAAAAAGAATTATGACCTTAGGCGGCTTATAACAATTCTGTGTTAAATAGTTAGTTTTTTTAAGGGGTTATGAAATAAGTGCTTTTGAGAAAAACATCCATATATTGTATTTGCACAAAACAAAAAAAGGTGCGTGCTGGTACTGTCTCGTTATCTGCATGTTTATACACTATATTTTTTTCAATATAGCAGCGATACGTTCCCCTGCTGAAATTATTTTTTCCAGGATATCATTTTCTTCAACAGTTACTGTGGTTTCCTGAAAAGAGTCAGAGAGTAATTGTGCATAATTAATGATACCATTGGAGAGGTTGGTGCCTTCGTTAATAATGGCTGCCAGCTTTTCGTCATGTTTTTTTGGAGAGGCATCCTCCCCGTTTTCAGATTGGGGGTGTTGCAGTAATTTGTTGACGGTATCTGTCAACTCTGTGATCTCGGTGCAGCTCTCAGAGCTATAGGTGAAACCATTAACGAGAATGTCTTCATCTCTTGCCTGTTCGGAGAGGCGGATCAGGGGAAGTACGGTTTTTTGGTAGAGAAGAATCAGATAAAAACTGATAATACAAATGATGGTGCCAAGGGCGCCAATCATGATTGTTTGAAAATGGACAACTTTGGCTCGCATCTGACTGACAATGATTCGGTCAAACTGCAGAAGGTAATCAGCCAGTTGTCGCATCTGGCGCTGCAGATTGAGGCTGTGGGCTATCTTATCTCCAGCCGCGACAATATTCTTTGATGAAATGGCAAGGCCGGAAAGGTCAACCTGCTTGGCCATGTCGAGTTTATATTCAGCTGGAATGAGCTCGCTTTCCTGTAAACGAACAAGGGATGAATTCAGATCTTTCAAATCTCTGGAGGAGGCAACCACCTTGTCCCAGTCATTTTCTATCAACGATGACGTAATCTGTTCACGCAGGGTGGTGAATTGAAAGATGAACTCCTCACTCTGGGTAATAATTTTATTATATTGTTCGGTGAGCTGGTATTGACGGAAACCAAGAAGCATCACAAAGGCAAGGAGGCAAGCAACGGAGATAAAGGCCAGATAGCCTGATTTTTTTAAAGAATACATGGTGTCGTTTTTTTGATTTTACTGTGAATACAGCTTTGTGAGGCAGGGCAGGTGGTGCATTCGTTTTTGTCAGAAATGTCATCTGCTGCTTTTTTCTTTTCTGAACAGGCGAGAATAATATCGAATTCTTCATTGTCCAGGGTTTCTGCCTGAACCAGGATCCCTGCAAGATTTTTCAAGAGATAAAATTTCTGACTGAGAATAGCCATTGCATCTTCATAACAGGTTGCCAGCAGGGTCTTGATCTCATGGTCAATGGATCGCGCAGTTTCGTCGGCCATGGGCAGGCGTTGAGATGCGCCACCTAAAAATCCACTATCATCGATCATAAAGGCCTGCGCCCCTATGGTCTCATTCATTCCCCATTTACAGATCATATTTGTTGCGATCTCAGTTGCCTGGAGAATGTCACCCTGAGCGCCAGTGGAACGTTGGTCGAATGCGAGGTCTTCGGCAGCTCGGCCTCCCATCAGAATGGTGATTCTATCCTTTAAATAATGGTAAGAGTAAGCGTGTCTGTCGAATAAGGCGAGTTGCTGGGTTTGTCCCAAGGCCCTTCCTCGTGGAATGATGGTGATTTTATGAAGTGGGTCGGCATCAGGAAGGGATTTAGCGATAATGGCATGCCCGGCTTCATGGTAGGCAAGGATGTTACGATCCTTCTCGGTCATGATCATTCCTTTGCGTTCTACCCCCATCAGGAGTCGATCCCGAGCTAGTTCAAAGTCTGTATAGTCAACGGCCTTCTTTCCGCCTCTTGCTGCCATGAGGGCGGCCTCATTGACCAGATTGGCAAGCTCTGCTCCGGTAAATCCAGGGCAAGTCTGGGCAATCTGATGCAGGTCAAGGCCTGGGGACAGTTTAATTTTGGCTGCATGAATCTGGAGGATCTTCTGGCGTCCAATAATGTCAGGCGGCAGGATGTTTACCTGTCGATCAAAACGTCCCGGCCGGCGAAGGGCTGAGTCCAGGATATCGGGTCTGTTGGTGGCTGCCATGACCACAATATTGTCCGATGAACCAAACCCATCCATCTCAACAAGCAGTGCATTGAGGGTCTGACTCCTTTCATCACTGCCGCTGGCAGACGATCCACTGCTGCGACTTCCCCCTACCGCATCAATTTCATCAATAAAGACGATGCAGGGGGCATTCCTTTTGGCCTCTTTGAATAGATCCCTTACACGTGAAGCGCCAACGCCGACAAACATTTCAACAAAATCAGAACCGCTGAAGCTGTAAAACGGCACTCCCGACTCGCCGGCAATGGCACGGGCGAGCAGGGTCTTGCCCGTGCCGGGAGGTCCCTGCAGTAAAACTCCTTTGGGGATGGTGGCGCCAACCTGGCTGAATTGGGTCGGGTTTTTCAGAAACGCAACAATCTCCTCGAGTTCTTCGAGAGCTTCAGGGATTCCGGCAACATCCTTGAAGGTCACAACCTTATGACCATCGTCGGGAAGAATTAATTTGTCAGTGGCAAACTTGCTTTCTTTTTCATCTCTTTTTATTTTGCTTAGTGAAAGAACAATCACGAGTATGAGCAGGACAATATAGAGGAGGGCAAGACCCTGTAAAATGAGCTCGGATTGGTCTTTGTTGAAGATGATACGGATGTTTTTGTCTTTGAGTTCCTGAATAAGCTCTTCAGGATTGGGGACCATGGTAACATAGGTGAAACCGGGATTAGTGCTGGTCTCGCCGGCACGATGACTAATCACAACCCGGTTTCCAGTAAAGGTCATATCAGAGATATCGTGATGGCTGAGGCAATAGCGAAACTCGCTGTATGTTCTTTCCGGCAGGCGGTGTTCAATGCTCCAGGTAAGATAACAGGCGCCGGCAAAAATGGTGAAAAGAAAAAAGACAAACAGGTTGCGTGCGAGAATTGCCATGATAATATTCCTAGAATAAACAGGCTTGATTATGTGGAAAATATTCTTTTCTACTGAGGAGGTGGCGGGTTAAGATCGGCGTGATTTATATTTCATATGGGTCTTTATTGTTGAGCCGTCATGTCCTGTCAATATAAGAACATACCACACAAAAAGCCAGGGAGATAGAGCTCCCTGGCTTTTTGTATTCGCTTCGCTCTGCTATTTATCCAAAAACTTCAAAATGTTTAGGTTGTACGACTGGTGGCTTTTCCTTGTCGGGACGGGATGTACATACCAACAGCAGGATCTATGGCTTAAGCCAGACAGTTTTTGTGCTTCCTTGCCTGCAAAGATCGCTTAGTTGCCAAATATAGCAGAGAACATGCTTTTAACGAGGGCAACAGGGCCGCCCCCGGAGGTCAAGGCGCTGAAGAGACAAATTATACTCCAGATTCCAACGGCTCCGGCAAAGGCAGCTGTAATAATGGTTCCAAGTTTGTAAAGTTCGCTGTCCGTACTGGCAGAGTCGTGGGCGGTTGCTTTGGTTTCTTCCTTGGTGTTTGCGGTATTTTTCATAATGAGATTCCTTTTGAGGGTGAAATGTCTAGTGATAAATCGATTACCTGAGGCGACTGGTTACCGTTGTGAACTATCCGTTAATTGCTGTGAAAAGATTAGCTAAAAGGTCAATCGGCCCACCACTGCTGACAGCTCCTGCAATCATGCTGGCAACAGCCCAGCACCCTATGATACCGGCGGTAATGCCAAGAGCAGTGATGCCTATCTTGGAGATTTCCGTGCTTACGTTGGTGGCTGCGAAGCTGGATGCACGACTTTTATCAATGCCGGGAAAGTTTTTCATGGGAATCTCCATGGTGGTTTTTTTAGAGGCCGTTATGGGTAACCAATACGTTATTGAATCTTTCGTAAGTACTTTATCCCACAATCGCTTTGATATATTCTGTGGCAAGAGCTAAGGGGCCACCGCTGGCAATGACGCCTGCGGTCATACAGGCAACTGCCCAGCCGCCAATCAAAAGTGAGGTGATACCAACGACGGTGGCGCCGACTTTGTGCAGCTCAACGATGGCTTGGGTGTTCTCATTGGCGATGGCGCGGGTCTTGTTCTGTGTTGTTGTCTTCATGATGTCCCCTTGTATTTAAGGTTGAGATTAGTTTTGAATTTGTTTTATTGAGTTCTTGCGTTTGTTATCTTTAATGCATGCATCGTGCCAGACTTAATTACTTGTTTGGAAAGAAAACTTTTGTGCGTAATGACCTGTTATTCTGTTGAATTTTTTATGTATTGCCGCTGTCGTATGGCCGTGACAGAGATGCCGGCAGAAAAGCTGCTTTGTGTTGCTAAACTGTTGCTTTTAATGTCAAGTGTTGCATGAATGTTGCGAGTGTGTTGTGTCGGATCGGTGGCGCAACACTTTAGGGTGAACTTCGCTTTCTTTGCAGGATCCCTCTAAGTGGGATGTGAAAAAAAGGCGCATGATTTTTTTGGTGCAGGTCGTGGTTGTTTAACAGTATCTGCTTCGGTGGTGCCTGGAATGCTCAGTGATAAAGGGGATGATTGAGCTTGTTAAGTAGAAGGGTTGGATGGTCTACAGGCAATATCTGTCGCCTGAAAGTGGGTGAACAAAAAAAATGAAGGGTTTGTGTGTGAGAGTCGTTATGGTCCTAAGTTGCTGGAATTATGAGGTCTTGATTGGACGGGAGTAGGTGCTTTTCTATTGAAGGAACTTTACTCAAGGCATGTTCGTGACAGGAGCTGCAAATACAGAAAGCCAGGGAACTTAAATTCCCTGGCTTTCTGTATTTGTTTAATCTTGTCTTTGTTCAAAAACTTCGAACTGCTAAAATGTTCGTTTGGGGATCTTTGGCAAGGGGGGGGTAGTTTTCTATACTCCCTTTGCCAGGTTTTTACTTCAAACGAAGCTGTTTTTGTGCGCCTTTTCCTGTAAAAAACTGTTAGCTGCCAACAATGGCAGAGAACATGCTTTTAACAAGGGCAACTGGGCCGCCCCCGGAGATTAAGGCGCTGGAAAGACAAACAAGGCTCCAGATTCCAACGGCTCCGGCAAAGGCAGCAGTAATGTAGGTTCCAAGCTTGTAGAGCTCGCTGTCTGCGGTGGCTGAATCATGAGCGGTTGCCTTAACTTGTTCTTTGGTGATTGCGGTATTTTCCATGATGAGATTCCTTTTGAAGGTGAAGTGTTTGGTGATGCATCGTTTATTTGCTGTAACTGGTACTATCTAGAACTATCCGGTAATCGCGGTGAAAAGGTTGGCAATAAGATCGATCGGGCCGCCACTGTTTACGGCTCCGGCAATCATACTGGCAAAGGCCCAGCAGCCGATAATGCCGGCGGTAATGGCTACAGCGGTGATACCTATCTTGGAGATTTCCGTGCTTGCGTTGGTGGCTGCACTGCTTGTCGCACGACTTTTATCAATGCCGGGAATGTTTTTCATGTAAATCTCCAAGGTATTTTTTTTATCAACTGCTGATTTTATAGGGTTTTTTCATTGCAGGATAGAAATGCTTATCCAACAAGCGCTTTAATATAATTTGTGGCAAGGGCTGCAGGGCCGCCGCTGGCAATGACGCCTGCAGTCATGCAGGCAACTGCCCAGCTGCCAATCAGAAGCGAGGTGATACCTATGACCGTGGCTCCTACTTTTTGCAGCTCAACGGTGGACTGGGTGTTTTCATTGATGCTGGCGCGGGTCTTATTTTGTGTTGTCGTCTTCATAGTGTCCCCTCTTTTATTTAAGTTTGAGATGAATTCTAATTTCTTTTAGATTTCTTGCAGTTGCTATATGTAATGCATGCAGCGTGCCATAATTGTTTTTTATGTAAATTGATAATGATTGTTAGTGTAACTCATCGTTAATATAGTAAATTATTAATGCATTGGTCGTTTTCGTGTGGGCGTGATAGAGGCGTGAGGAGGCGAGTGACTCTGTGTTGCATAACTGTTGCTGATAAGCAATTTTGTTGTATTTATGTTGCAAAGGTGTTGCAAGGAGAGGAATGTGCGACAGTTTCGGGCGGGTTCTGGTTCTTATGCGAAAAATGAGACACCAAGACTGTAATAAATGCATGCGAGCGACCTAACAAGTCAGACGAAAAATATTCCAACATGCGATCTAGATTGTGGGCTCAGAATCATATTTCAGGAGAAGTGTTTTGTGCAGGATTTTCCTTAAACTCATCTTCTTGAATATCAAGGCGTTGCATCTTCCGGTAGAGGGTGCTTCGATCGACGTTCAACATGCGGGCGGCCTTAGACTTGTTGCCTCTGGCCCGTTTCAGGGCATCAATGAGTTCATCCTTTTCACTGATATAAGGAGGCAATGGATTGGCGTTCACTGCTGTTATGTTTTGTGGAGCGTTCTGTGAACTCTCTGGCGCCGTTAAGGCAGGGATGGTTTGCTGCAGCATCTGCTGTGACAGGATTTCCTCGGGAAAATGCTCAAGTGAAATGGTCGGGCCTTCGCAGAGGACACACGCCCTTTCCATGACGTGGCGGAGCTCTCTGACGTTTCCCGGCCATGAATAGCGAGAAAGTGCATTCATGGCCTGATCGGAAATGCCGTGAATATTCCTTTTGAGTTCATCCCGGAACAGCGAGAGAAAGTGATAAGACAATATAGGGATTCCACCTTTACGATCTCGAAGGGGAGGGAGGTTGATCTCCACCACCTTCAAACGATAATACAAATCTTCGCGAAAGTTTCCCGCCCTCACTTTTTCGATGAGATTGACATTGGTGGCTGCAATAACGCGGACATCTACCTTTATCGGTGTATCCTGTCCGACAGGGGTGAAGGTCTTTTCCTGGAGAAATCGGAGAAGTCGTAATTGCATTCGGGGTGAGATATCGCCGATCTCATCCAGGAATAAGGTGCCATGGTCGGCTTGGAGGAGTCGCCCCGGTCGATCGCGGTCGGCACCGGTGAAGGCACCTTTTTTGTGGCCAAAGAGTTCACTCTCCAGCAGATCTTCAGTAATGGCGGCACAATCAACTTTAATGAGGGGCATGTCTCGTCTGGGGCTTTCGGCGTGCAGCGCCTCGGCAGCAAGTTCCTTGCCTGTTCCCGATTCTCCGGTGATCAGGACGGCCGTGTCCACCTTGCCCACATTCTCAATGAGTTTATAGACACTCTGCATTACCTGGCTGGAACCGACATAGCCGTGAAACTGATTTCGTATACCGCCTTCATCAGGTTCCGGCAGGGTGATATCTCTGGCGACAATGACGACCCCGCTGAATTCATCCTGACCATCCTGAAGAGGGGAGGCATTCAGGCTGATGATCCGAATATTTCCATCAGCCTTCCGGCATTCGATTTGATGTTCCCTGACCTCTTTTCGATTCTTCAGGACCTGTAAGGCATCCTGCAGGCAGGCCTGACCCATCTCTTCGCGAATGGATTTAATATTTGTCGGTGGATTGCCCTCATTGTAACCCAGCCAGTTTTTGGCAGTATTATTGATCTGGATGATATTCATGTCATTATCAATGGTAATGATCGCGTCACGAACGGAACTGAAAATCGCCTCCAGGTAGCGTTTATATTTTTCGTTTTCCTTGATGAGTGTTTTTCTCTCTTTTTCAAGCTCCCAGTGCTGTAAAGCCTGGCGGACAAATCTGAGCAGTGTTTCTTTGTTGACGGGTTTGGATATGTAATCAAAGGCCCCATATCGTACGGCCTCGGCGGCCGAATCAAGATTGGGAAAGCCGGTAATCATAACCACCGGGCATTGGATGCCTGTTTCTCGGATTTTGCGCAGGAGATCTGTGCCGCGCGCCCCTTCAAGGACAATGTCACTGATGATCAGATCAAATTCGTGCTCATGGATGGCAAGCAGGGCCTCTTCGATGGTGGCGGCAGTGGTGACGGGACCGTATCCTTCTCTGGCCAGAAACATTTCAAAGGTGAGACGAATGCTTGCCTCGTCGTCAACAATGAGGATGCTGGCGTTTTTATCCACTGTTTCAAGGTGCTGCATAGTCTGACACTGAGGTGGGAATTTGGATGAGCATTTCGGTGAATTGATGCATGATCGAGTTGACCTTGATGGTACCGCCATGATCCTGGATGATACCGAAGCTGATACTGAGGCCAAGCCCTGTGCCTTGCCCTGAAGGTTTTGTGGTAAAAAAAGGATCAAATAATCGATCCAGGATGCCTTGCGGGATCCCGGTGCCATGATCCCGGATGGTTACCTGGACCCATGATTTTTTATCCTCGGTAGTGGCAGGGTGGCAGGAGATTAGAATTTTTTTATCCGGAGAAGTGGTGGGGTAACGCTCGTTCAAGGCAAATCTGCTGTTACTCAACAGATTGAGGATGACCTGTTGTAATTGGCGGAAGTTGCCATAGATGGGACAGGATTCTTGAGAAAAGTCAGTGTCGATCTGGATACCATCTTTCTTAAATTGATGTTCGACCAGCGATAAGGTGGCCACAATGACCTGAACCATGTCAATGGGCTCATTCTCCTGGTTGCCTTCTCTGGCGAAGGAGAGCAGATTCTTGATGATAGAAGCAATCCTTTCCCCTTCATTGATAATCCGAGTCAGGAGTTCTTCCTGAAGAGATTTTTTTTCACTGTCATCCAGAAGGAGTTGGGCAAAATTGATAATGCCGGTAATGGGATTATTGACCTCATGGGCAACACCTGCTGCCAGTTCTCCAATGGCCGCCAGTTGCGCCGTGCGCATGGAGTCGACTTTTCGCAGTTCATCTGTGGTCAGTTCTCGAGCAATCAGGAGTATCTTGCGGATGATCCCGTCACTATCCTTCACCGGAGAGATGGTCAGCAGATATTCGCCAAAAAGCCCAGGCAGCCTGGTCTCTTCCACCCGGGGAGAACATGTGCGTAAAAAGGATTCCAGCGGACACTGAAGGTGGGGAGAGCTGCCACCATGTATAATCTTGCAGATTCCCTTGCCGATAATCTGGTTTTTGGACTTATGGGCAGCGTTGATTGCGGCCAGGTTGGCATCGATGATTATGCCTTCCGGGGTGACAATCAGTACCGGATCCTGAATGGCATCAAAGAGTTCATTCCCTTTCCCTGTGGGGTGAGAAAGAAGGGCGCAGTCAATGGTGTCTGGTGCGGCATTTTCAAGAGTGATGGTTGGAGCATTTACCATAATATTTATCCTACCATTGAGCCCAGAACCTTTTTTACCACATTTCCGTCGGCGCTCTTGCCGAAATGTTTCATGATGGGTCCCATGGCCTGCATAGGACTTTTGAACTGTGACAGATCGATGTTCTCTTTAGCCCAAGTCATGATTTCTTCCTCGGTAGCCATTCTGGGTAAATACGATTCCAAGACCTGCAGATAGTCGGAGGTCGGCTGTCCGGTGAATTCCAGGGTCTGCTTTTCTGATTTGCATAAGCCCATGATTACGGTGATGATCTCATCGTTGGTAATCTCGGCATCTTGTTTAGGACGACTGCTCTTTTTGCCGCTTTCCAAGGTGATGGGTTGGGTGATCTTGGTGGGAAATTCACTTATGATGATACGGACAGCACCTTTGACCGTCTCATTCCGGCCCAGTATAGCAGCCTTCAGGTCGCTTCGCAGCTTGACGATCAGGGGGATGCCTGATGCCTCGTTCCAGCCAGATGTTGTTGTGTCGCTCATGGTTTGCTCACCGGTGATTGATTATTGTTGAACTCAGTGATTGTGGGCATAAGTATATAATAGTATGCATTGTGATTGTTCTCTTCTTATAGGACTCTGGCAATTCATGTCAAGGGAAAAAGCCGGAAGTTGTCCGGCGAGGATAGTGATACGGTAGTTGTTTTGCCGGACTCTCTGAGCTGTTGTTCAAAAATAACGGTAACATTTTGCGATGACGTGACCGGCAAAAAGTGCCAGTCGCTCTTCACAACTCCCAAGGGTCTGTCCCTCGGATCATTCGTCCGTGGATATCGTAATGGAAAGGTCAGAAATGTACTGGTTATTTTGTTACGATTCCAAATCAGAAATGCTCACTCGATACATTTTTAATCATATTTTGCATGGATTCAACGGAGATAATAAAGTATAGTCTACCCTTAAAGATGAGGACCTCAGCTCTGGTTTCTTCAAATGATTATTTGCATGGACTCTATTCGCAGTATTCATTGGCAAAATGAAAATTTTTTGATGCATTCTGTTGCAGGAGTTTTGGGTAAGTTTTTTAGGAGTCGAAATGAAGCGAATCAATACTCAGAAATAGAGGAGAATATTGTGATTGCCGTTAATGATGATACAAAAAAGAGCAATAATTTAACACGGCGAGATTTTGTTAAATATTTTGCTGGAACTACCACATATATGTCTTTCGCCTCGTTTAGCTTGCCGGGTCCCGTTTTTCTACTGACCCGCTCAAAACAAAGGTATCCGATTGATTCCACGGTTAAGACTACGGCCGAGAGGATGATCTCGTTTCCCTATATTCTGGGTGACCTTCCTCCCAATAATCCTGCCTCCACCCCTGCTCTCAGCCCCAATGGCAGTCCCGGTCTCGCAATTACTGAACTTTGTAGAGTTTCAGAATATGACAGTAGAGGCTATGGGAGATGGGAGTATATAGAATGGGGTCTCCCGATAAAACAGCGGACGGATATCATGCCGACCGGCTATGATCCCGCATCAGTCACCAAAAAAACCAAACTCCTGAACTTTTTTGCCATGACCGATATCCACATCACTGACAAGGAAGCACCAAACTCGTTCATTTTCCTCCAGCAACATGATCAACAATTCTCCGGGGGCAATACCTCCATCTATTCGCCGATCATGATGTACACAACCCATGTTCTGGATGCTGCCATTCAGACGGCAAATGCCCTGCACAAGAAAAATCCCTTTGATTTTTTCATCTCTCTGGGCGACACCTGCAACTGTACTTCATACAACGAACTCAGATGGTATATTGACGTTATTGACGGCAAGGTCATCACCCCAAGCTCCGGCGCCCATCTTGGTGCCCAGACCATCGATTATCAAAAACCGTTCCAAGCAGCGGGACTCGACAAATCGATCCCTTTTTATCAGGCCATCGGCAACCATGACCACTTTTTGCTGGGTTCCTTCCCTCCCTATGCAACCTGGCTTGCGGATACCTTTCTCAGCGATTCCTTTCTCAGCGATACTGTCTGGTCCGTCCCGGATTTCCTTCAACCAGATCCTTTGACCTTCCCGGCCATGTTCAGCGTGGAAAAACTGAAGAACGATTCCCCACGATTTTATGCGGGTGTCATTGATGGTTCCACCCCATATGGTACCATTATCAATTATGGGTCTGTCGATGCCCCCCCCACTCCTCAAACAAAGGTTGCTGCTGACCCCAATCGCCGTTCCCTGTTGAGAACGGAATGGATCCAGGAATTTTTTAAGACAACCACCAGCCCGGTTGGTCACGGTTTCAACCTGGTTGCATCCAATCCAAATTTTAACCTGGTTCCAGAAAACGACAAAGCCGGGTTTGCCTGTTACAGTTTTGTGCCCAAGTCAGATATACCGCTTAAGGTTATCGTGCTGGATGATACTCAGCGGGAAGATGACGAATCTGTGGATATTCACGGTCACGGATTTCTTGATGACGCACGCTGGGCCTGGCTGCAAGCCGAACTTGCAGACGGTCAGGCTGCCAATCAGTTGATGATTATTGCGGCACATATCCCGATTGCTGTGGTCAATATTGCTGCCGAGACCGAATGGTGGCTTGGCGGCAACAAGACCGCGCCGGATCCAAAACCCCTTGGCGATGCGTCTACCGATATCCAGAATGCCGTAGACCTGGCGGGACTGGTGCAAAAACTCTGGGAAACACCGAACCTGCTGATGTGGATAGCCGGTCATCGTCATGTCAATACTGTTAAGGCTTTCAAGTCGCCTACCCTTTACGAGACAACTCCAGAAAGTGGCTTCTGGCAGGTGGAGACCTCATCACTGCATGACTTTCCGCAGCAGTTTCGTACATTCGAGATCTACCTGAACAGTGATTACAGCATCTCTATCGAGACGGTCAACGTTGATCCGGCAGTTGCCGAGGATTCTCCCGCCGAAACATCGCGAAAATACGCGATCGCGACGCAGCAGATAGTTCAGCAGAACTTAACCGTGAATAGTGTAAACTTGGATCAGATAATACTGCCTACTGCTACGCCGGACACTTATATTACTGTTACCCTTCCCAGCATGGACCCGAGTCGGCCGGAGCCGGCACAAGGCACCCCCGATCCCAATGCAACACCTCCAACAACCTTCACCGATCCGACTATCAAGTATGTTGACATGGCCCCATACGGTGTCCCATATAATGCGTCGTATAATGCCCAACTGTTCAAGCAATTAAGTCCGACTATGAAGGCGCAGATGCAGGCACTTTTCCCTACACTGTAAGCAGTCAACAAGTGCGAGAAAAAAGGCTCAACCAGTAGAGTATAATACTGGTTGAGCCTTTTTTGTGAGTCGAGAGGGCCTAGCGGTAAGGTGACTCTCCCAACCATTCTCTCACCATCTACGTAACGATATGATACCAATTTCTTTGCAGATGTAACAAGGCCCTCATGACATAGACCAGTCGCTGGTCGAACAGTTCACTGACGTCGGAGGAGTGGCCGACCAGCACCGATCCGTCTTTGGTTATTGTATTCCCTTCATGACGCCATACTCTTCGCCCATGAGTATGTGTTCGTAGGTGTCTTCCGAATTTTGATCCTGGTCAGTATTTGTGGCGGCTTTTTTGACCTCAGGTGCATTGATCTCAAATCCGGCTTTGTCCTGAAAAAGCATGACAAAATCAGATCCGCCGAAGAGAAAACTACCGAGCATCGCTCCCTTTTTATGGGTGATCCCAGGCCTGACATTTCCCTCAAAATTGACTGACGAGACTTGGGCCATACCCATTGGCATTAGGGCTACCAAGCCGTATTTCCCGGTGTCCATGATTACATACCCTCGGGTCTGGGTAAACTGCCAGCCTGTCGAATCGATTGGAACATATTTGCCTTGTTTTTGACTCCATACAACCTCTAACGTGACATTCTGCACAATGATTTTCTTTTCTTTGATCGTGCCTCCCACAGCGAAATGGTAACGGTGGTAATCATTAACATTGAGGAAAGTATGCGTGAGAACACCATTGGCAAAGGCGTCCTTATACTGGCTGTCGTCACTCAGTAGGTCTTTTACACTGTAAAAAGTAGCCAGTTTGACTTTCAACCCTCCCTCAACTTTGATATTGGAGTCTTTGTCAATTGCCCATGTCCCCTGGGGCACTGAATCGGCGGGGGCAACAACGACAGCCGGGTCTTCTGGCGAGGCGATGGGCCGCATATCAGCAGATTTCAGGTATTTGCTGAAAAAGTCGTTAAATGTTTTCCAGTTGGATGATGGTTCGTACCACCCTTTCTGTAAACCGAACCGCGGGCAGTTATAAAATCCCTGATACGTGTTCTGGTTCCATGACTTTTCAGTATCAAGAAAGTCTCCCCATGCATTGGCAAAATCCCGTGTCCATGCGGCAAATGGCCCGTAATACTGAATCGAATTTTTGAATAATCCCTTATCCTTCAATTCTGGTAAAGGCTGGTCAATGAGAAAATAAAAGTAACAGATACTCTGCAGTATTTGTTCACGGATAAGGTCGGATGGATTTTCAAGTACGTTCTGCGGGATGAGCTCAGAGGCGCTGTCTATGTAATCGTAATAGTCCGACAGGTTTTGAACAGGGTTTGTTTTCCGGTCTGAATTGTTCTTTTTTGCTTCGGAAATTGATGCTTCCAGCAGTGGTTTTATTTCAGGATTATTTTCCACAAGATTTATGAGATCCTGCGTTATCTGCTTATGAGCGGTTTCTTTAGCGAAGACCAGGCTTGCAGGAATGAGCAATCCAGTTAATAGTAGAATGACAAAAGAAATCTTTATTCTGTAACCAACTCTTTTCATAAGTTTTCCTCTCGGATTGTTTGTCTTTTACAGGATTAATCACTTTTCGTATCAAATAATCCTATCTGGTTCCCCAGCCGTACCTGAATGGCAGCTGATTTGTATCTGCCCGGCTCAAATATCATAATGAATAATGATCCCCCGTAGAGAAAATGTCCCAGCTCCTCTCCTCGGGTAACCGGTACCGGCTTTGTGATATTTTGAAATTTATTTTCAAAGACAATTGAACTGATCGTGTTCAGTCCGACCGGCACCATTGCTACATGGCCAAATTTTTTGGTGTCAATAATGAAATACCCGCGTTTGAAATCTTCAAATTGATTAAATTCCGTGCCAGAGTATCCCACATTTCCGCTTGCAGGAGCCCAGTCCGGGAAATTATCATAACCATAATATGGGTCCTCAATAATTTTGCTTTCCACTGCTTCTCCATTCACAGGGGAATGGTAATGGTGATAGGTGTTCGGCATTAAAACGCAGGAAAGTGCAGTGCCGCCAATGAATTTATTTGCATACTGCGAACCGTCAAGCATCTCGACGATATTGAGCGCCTGATTGAATTTTGTTTGGATCTTCGTGTCGATGCCGGTTATCTTCTGGGGAACTGAATTCATGATACAATCAGTTGGCGCTGAAATGATGTAATCTCGATCCGGCATTGTCTGTGGTCGGCTTTCGGGCAGGTTGATGAGCTTACGCGCAAAAAACTCATTAAACGACTTAAATCCGCCATCAGGTGCGCTTGGGTCGGGCAGGACATACTCCTCAATCTCAACACGTGGATCCTGCATCCACTCCTCAACTTTGGCGGTGGAGGCTTTGCTGTCCATAAAGGCTCCTCTCTCCCTGGAGAATTTCTGCGTAATTTCCCGGCCGGGAGATTCCTTGACCAGTTTAACCCCATATTCGTTATGATAATAAAACCAGGCGAATTTCTGGATATATTTTAAACCATCATCATGCCCTCCTTTCATCTCAGGGAGGAAGGTGCACCAGTCAGTAAAAAAATCCGTTATATCTGTAAACTTTGCACCAAGCCAAGGGTTGTCGTCCGGATAGGCAGGAGGGAGATGTTGAATGTTGTTCAAGGCTGAGTCCAGCAGTTTTTTGAATTCAGGATTGCTCTCATAGGCGTTCTTGAAGTCGTTGATTGAACCTTGACAGGGGCTTACTGCACTGTCATTCGCTGCCCGGACGGGTGAATAGAAACTGAAACAGATGATAGTGCAAATGAATCCAACAACAAATCGTCTTGGTATGAATCTGTCCATCTAATTGCCTCCTTAGAATTGCCTGAGAATCAGAACATTCTTCAGTTGATGAACAATGCCCTTGAAAAAGGTAACCGTTTATTTTGATCTTTAACGTGCATCTGATCTGGTTTCCATTTATCATTTATGAGAAATGTGGATTAGGATTCCTTCATTGTCCTTATTTTTAAGGCTAAAGTCTATTAAAATAAAAAATAAATGGGCACAGGCCAGCGGTTTTTATTATGTAAGCTGTGATTTGTCCGCGATACATAAGTGGAACCGATTGTTCTCTCGATTTTATTGCTTTTGTTCTGATTACAGTCACGTTGTCGCTTGCGTTCCGTCGTGCTTTCCATCTAGGTTTGGAAATGGAATTATAGTCTTCTGGCAAAAAACTGAGTGGGCTTATGCATAAAGGCATTATTGAAGAACAGCTTCAGGGGATTGTGGAACGGGTCACCTATCATAATAGTGAGACGGGCTGGTCGGTGTTGCGGGTGAAGTGTTTCAATGAACATGAGGCGGTAACGGTAACCGTACACCAGACCCGTGTTTTTGCCGGGGCGACCATGAGATTTTTCGGTTCTTGGGCGGTGCATCCTTCCTATGGCAGGCAGTTTAAGGCTGTGCGTGCCAATGAACAGAAACCGGCCACTGCGGCTGGTCTGGAAAGATATCTTGGTTCCGGACTTATCAAGGGCGTGGGGCCCAAGACTGCCCGCAAGATTGTCAGCCATTTTGGCAAGGATACCCTCGACATCTTTGAAGGTCGGATTGATGATCTGCTTCTGGTGCCGGGCATTGCCCACAAAAAGCTGGCCGGGATCAAGACAGCCTGGGAAGAGCACCGTGCAGTACGTGAGGTGATGCTCTTTTTACAGGGCCATGGTATTTCCACCCTCTTTGCCGTCCGCATCTATAAAAAATATGGAGATCAGGCCGTCGCTATGGTCCGGGAAAATCCCTACCGGCTGGCGGATGATTTTTACGGAATCGGCTTTTTTTCTGCCGATAAGGTTGCCCTCTCTCTTGGTATTCCTCTCGATTCCGAGGTCCGGATCATTGCTGCCATCCGTCATATCCTAGCGGCCTCCCGTGAACAGGGGCATTGTTTTCTGACCAGCAAGCAGATCCTGGCCCAGATTAATGAGCTGCTTGAGATGGATCTGGCAGATCGACTGGAATCCTATCTTCAGGCCATGGAGCAGGATAACCTGTTGAAGACCCGTTTCCTTACCATTGACGGCTCTGCCGCAGTCTCCTGTTATTATTCCAAGACCCTCTATTATGATGAGCAGAATTGTGCAGAATGGTTGCGACAGCTGTGCGGCCCCATTACTGTTGACGAAGAAAAGGTGAAACAGTGGCTGCAGAGCTACAGTGCCACTCAGAATCTTCAACTCAGCGCTGAGCAGCATGCTGCTGTTGCCGGTATTGTCTCCTGCCGCTGTGCGATTCTGACCGGTGGGCCGGGGTGCGGTAAGACCACCACCACCAAAACCCTGGTCAGATTGTTTCAGTCCATGGGGATGGATGTCACTCTGGCCGCACCTACGGGACGGGCGGCCCAGCGCATGGGCGAGGTGATAGGGGATGAGGCGAAGACTATTCACCGTTTGTTGGAGTATCAGGGCGGTGGTTTTAAACGGAATAGAGAGCAGCCTTTGGCCCTCGACTGTCTGGTTGTCGATGAGTGTTCCATGCTTGATATCAGTCTGACCGCGGCCTTGCTGGCCGCCATTCCAGAAGGTGCGCGGCTTGTTCTGATCGGGGATGCCGATCAGCTGCCATCTGTCGGGGCAGGTAACGTGCTGGCGGACTTGATCGCTTCCGGGGTTGTCCCTCTCTTTACCCTGAAAAAGGTGTTCCGTCAGGCAGGGGAATCCTCCATTATCCGCTATGCCCATGCCATCAATGAAGGTGAGGTTCCAAAGATTCCTTCGCCCTTCAAACAACCTGGACTGTGGACGGAAAAGGCCGATTGTCTCTTTCTTGATTCCAACGAGGCCACAAAAGAACAGCTGCGAGTTGTCGCCAGGGTACGAGACCATTTAAAAGTATCTGCCAGTGATGCTGAGGCCCATTTTGGCGAGGAGCATCTTTATACAGGCATTGATGATCTGTCGTCTCAGAAACGGTATGGCTTCGAGTTGCCGGATCATTACAGCCATGTGAATTTTGGACTGCTTCAGACTGCAGAAAATAGCGCCGATGAACTGCGGGCAGTGTTGAAAAAAGTACATCCCTGGTCATCACTTTATTACGGCCTGACCGCCCAGGAGGTGATCGTCAGACTTTATACCGAATGGATTCCGAAATATTTTGGTAATGAATGCGAGATTCAGGTGCTCTCGCCCATGATCAGAGCCAGTCTGGGCACGGCAACATTGAACCGCACCCTGCAGCAGGCGGTCAATCCAGCTGTTGAGAGCAAGGGGCAACTGATTCTTGGTGAACGGATCTTCCGGGTGGGGGACCGGGTCATCCATCGCCGCAACAATTATGAACTTGGTGTTTTTAATGGTGATATCGGGCTGATAATCCGGGTGAATGCCCTTGATCTCACCTGCGTGGTTCGGTTTCTGGCGGGTGGCCGTGAGGTGGAATATCAGAAAGATGAGATCAGTGAGCTGGATCTGGCCTATGCCATCACCATTCACAAGTCACAGGGCAGTGAGTTCGATTGTGTGATTATTCCCATTGTCAGCCAGCATTTCAAGATGCTTTTTCGCAATCTTGTCTATACCGGTTTGACAAGGGCCAGGAAACTGGCTGTTTTTGTGGGGACCAGACAGGCATTTTCCATGGCGGTCAGGAATGTAGACACGGTCCGGCGACAGACTGCCCTGGCTGGTTTGTTGCGGGCTGAGGCAGGGAACAGGGGAAGAGGGATATAAACAAGAGAACAGTGAGGGAAGCATGGAGTATAAAACAGGAACGCTGGGTCGAGTGATTATGGCCCGTTTTGATCAGGGTGATGATTTGCTGGAGGGATTGCAGGAGCTGTTCAGAAAGGAGGATCTGCGGGCCTGCTGGTTTCAAATCCTTGGCGGTCTGCGGCAGGCAGGAGTTGTGACCGGGCCGAAAGAGCCGACCATGCCGCCTGATCCGGTATGGGCTGAGGTTGACGGGGCCCGTGAAGTCGTTGGCAGCGGTTCGATGTTCTGGGAAGGAGTGGAGCCGCGCATTCATCTCCATGCGGCCATGGGTCACCATGGTGAGACCATGACGGCTTGTATTCGTAGAAATACCAAGGTCTATCTTGTTCTTGAGGTTCTTGTCTTTGAATTGCAGGGTCTGGATATCACCAGACCCTATTTTGCTGAAGGTGGATTCAATCGACTGGCGTTTGGAAGCTAGGTGATTTCATCTTCTTGTGGTATTGTAAAAAAATATTTAGGGGCCGTTACGAAAGACCCTGGACTTTTATAACTATTTTGTTACCCAGACCAGGGATAGCCCCGTGTCGATCTGTCCATGAATGGGAGGAAGAGCGACCGGTTTCTTCTGCCGTTTCGGCCATTCAGGTGGCCATGTTATTTATAGCGGCTTGTGATGATTTTAAGCAATTTTTTTATGTCAAAATGGGAAGATAGTGTATGGATGAGATAATCAGCAGATCTGAACAGAAACGGAGATTTAAGCGGATCGAGGATGTGGCGCAGGAGTTGGCGGAACTCACCGATAAAGATCTGAAGGTTTTTCCCGGGGAGAGCGAGGTCAAAGAAGAGATCAAGACAATTCGGGGTTTGAGCGGGGGGGCGCGTAAACGGCAGGTGAAACATCTGGCCAAACTCCTGCGTCAAGGTCCGTCTATGGAAGCCATCTATGATTTTTTGAGCAAGAGAAAAGGGTCACAGCTGAAGGTAAAAACTCAGATGCACGAGGCAGAACATCTGCGTGACGCTATGATCAATGAAGCCATGGCAGATTATCAGTATTGCCGGTCCATACAGATTGAGTGGGAGCCAGACTGGAAGAGTGAGGTTTTTGGCCCGGCAGTGGCAAAGTATCAGGGGCTGGACGAGGATGCACTGCGCAAGACCATCTATCAGTATGTGAAGAGCCACAACAGACTTTATTATCGTGAACTGTTCCGGATGGTCAAGTCAGCAATTGACCAGTTTGAGATGAAGCGTCGGATTGCGGCCTCGGCAGAAGGTCTCTAGGAGTCTCACGAAACAAGTCGGCAGCAGACAATTCAGCAGTTTATATAATGGAGTCCTGTGGGCTCATTTTAGAGGGTGGAGTCTATATATCGTAGCCCTGAGTGGCTATTTACGCATATTATTTTATCCCCCCTTTTTTTTCTTCCAATAAAAGTATCCACGTAATACGCTGTGGCTGATGCGATTGGTTCAGTAACGCCTGTCTGTTTTTTTTTAATGAAAAAGAGGAAACCTGATGAATATTCGTTGGAAACTCACTTTGTTGCCGGTCACGGCCCTTTTTGTGCTGGCATTGCTTTCCGCCCTTCTATCCTATCCGCTGCTGCACTCCTATGAATTGAAAGACTTGGATACATTCAGGTTGAATAAACTTGAGGCGACTAAACTCTCTTTGAAGAATCAAGTGGAGGTAGCTGAAGGTGTGATATTGGAAAACCTGGAGCTTTCCAAAACAGGTCAGTTAAGCGAGTCCGAGGCGAAGAATCGGGCGCTTGCCCTGCTGGCCAAGCTTCGTTACGATAATGGGATAGGCTATTTTTGGGTCAATGACACCTCTCTTCCAATTCCCTCCATGATCATGCATCCGATCCAACCAGCCCTCAATGGCAAAAAAATGGATAACCCCATATACAATTGCGCTTTGGGCAAAGGGCAGAACCTCTTTCAGGCCTTTGTCGAGGTCTGCGCCAAAGATGGGCAGGGGTATGTTGATTATCTGTGGCCCAAGCCGAACAAGGATGGCGAAAGTGAGTTGCAGCCCAAAATTTCGTTCGTCAAACAAATAGAGCCTTGGGGATGGATTGTGGGGACAGGTGCCTATACTGGTTCCATTGATGCGGCTGTTGCCGTAAGAAAAGAGGAAACCTCACGTACCTTCCGGGATGTTACCAGTAAAATATTGGTTTTGAACCTAGGCTTGCTTCTGGTTATTGTTTTTGTCACCAGTTTTTATGTCATACGGAATATCTGTAATCCTATCTTGCGACTTGTCCACTTCGTTAAGGCTATTGCTGAAGGTGATCTGGGACAGCATCTCACAGAAAATCGAAACGATGAAATTGGTGAACTCGCCGAAGCTGCCCGTGAAATGCGTCGTCAACTCTATGAACTGGCCTCCGATATTGGCACCCATTCCGTGACGGTGCATGGCGCGGCCACGGATATTGCCGGTGCGGTGGAAAACCAGGTCGCCATCTCCTCGGAAATGTCTTCTTCTGTGGCTGAAATCACCTCGACCATGGAAGAATTGTCCGCTTCCTCCACCCAAATCGCCGAGCATTCCAAATCGGTGGTGGATATCGCCAACCAGACATGGGAAAACAGCAAGCGCGGTTCCGAGGCAATGCAGATGGTGCTTGTCCGTATGGGAGATATCCGCACCGACAATCAGCACAGCCTGCAGGAAATTGTCGATCTTGGTGCCAAGTCCAAGGAAATCAGCAAAGTTATGGAAATCATCAAGGCCATTGCCGACCAGACCAAACTGATTGCCTTCAATGCCGCATTGGAGGCCTCAAGCGCCGGCGAAGCCGGTAAGCGCTTCAGTGTCGTTGCCAGTGAAATTCGCCGTCTTGCCGATAGCGTCACCGATTCCACCGGCGAGATCGAGGCCAAGATTCAGGAGATTCAGGATTCCATCAGTCGTCTGGTGATCACGTCGGAAAAGGGTGGCTCAGTCATTACCTCCGGTATGGAGGCCAGTACAACGACGGCACATAATCTCGATGATCTGGTCAATGCTGCCAGCCAAACGTCCAGTGCGGCCCAGCAGATTTCCCTCTCCACGCAACAGCAAAAAACAGCCAGTAACCAGGTAGTGGTAGCCTTGCGCGAGATTGTTACCGCCAGTTCCCATGCCGCCCAGTCCATTGGCAGCATTTCCCAGATCAGTCATGATATGACCGTCATGTCGGCCGAACTAAGTAAAACGGTCCAGCAGTTCAAACTTGCCGATAAGCAAGGCTAGGCTGCGCTCCTCCTGGGGAATCCGACATGGGAAAAATCAGAGTGGTATTGGTTGATGACAGTAGCCTGATGCGAGGGTTGCTGCGTACCTTCCTGGAAGACGACGAGGATATTGAGATTGTCGGAGAAGCGGGCAATGGCCGGGATGCGGTTAATCTGGCGCGCGAATTGAAGCCAAACCTGATGACCATGGATCTTGAAATGCCGGTGATGAACGGCATGCAGGCCATTGAGGAAATCATGACCACCAAGGCCGTGCCGATTCTGGTGGTGAGCAGTGTCGCTGACGCCCACAATGCCTATGAAGCGGTTGCACGCGGGGCGCTGGAGGTGATTGCCAAACCGGAATACGATGCAAAGGCGGCCTCTGAATTCGTGGCCAAGGTGAAGATGCTGGCCGGCGTGTCGGTTATTACCCACCTTCGGTCGCGCCTGAAAGGTAAAGATACCGCCTGTGCGTTACCGCCTCTCGCTATGCATCCACCCCTGCTTGTACCACATGATAATGTTTCCGTTGGTTATTCACGAATTTTTGCCATCGCTTCATCCATCGGGGGACCACAGGCTTTGGCGTTGGTTCTGGCCCAGCTTCCCGCTGATTTTCCTTGCCCGATACTGGTCTCGCAGCATATAGCCGCCGGTTTTGCCGGCGGCATGGCCGACTGGCTGGCCAGTTTGTGTAAGCTGCGCGTGCGTCTGGCGCAGGAAGGTGATCTTATCCTGCCGGGGGTGGTCTATGTCTCGCCATCGGAAGCCAACCTCGTGGTTGCACGATCGCGCCGCATCGTTCTGCAGGAACAACTATCGGCGGCTATTTATCATCCCAGTTGCAATGCCCTGCTCAACTCCGTGGCCGAGGTCTACGGCTGTCAGAGTGTTGGTATCATCCTTACCGGTATGGGCAGTGATGGCGCTCAGGGAATCGTGAGTATCCGCAAGGCGGGCGGCGTCACGCTGGCACAGGATGAGGCCAGTTCGGTGATATTTGGCATGAACAAGGTGGCCATCGATAGCGGCAGTGTCCAAAAGGTTCTGCCTGCCGATGCTATCGCCCGGGAAATGACCGAGATAGCGTCTGTCTCCAGTGTTGCGAGTCACTTATGAACATCGACCTGGAACCATTTAAAAAACTTATCAAGCAGCGCTGTGGCCTGATTCTCGAAGGCCTGGCCGAGGAGAAACTTTCGACGGTACTGGCTCAGCGCCTCATTGTTACGAAGTTCGGTAATAGCGCTGAATATTATTTCCATCTGCAGAGCAGCGACGACGAGTTCCAGGACCTGGTCAATTTGCTCACCATCAACGAAACCTATTTCTTCCGTGAGGTTGAGCAGTTGCATCTGCTGACCGAGCGCCTGGTGCCGCGTTTGTTGATGCAACGGAAAGATAGCCAACCCCTGCGGATCCTGAGCGCTGGTTGTTCGTCCGGCGAAGAGCCTTTCTCCCTCGTCATGGCCTTGCGCGAGAAATATGGTGATGAGGTGTCGTCTCTCTTCTCCTTTGCCGGGGGCGACATTGACACACAGGCCCTGGCAAAGGCTCGCTCAGGGCGTTATAACGAATTTTCGTTTCGGGGCGTGGCAACAGCGATCAAGGATCGCTATTTCGATCATGATGGCTGGGACTATCACCTCAAGGATGAGATCCGCAACCGGGTTGAATTCCAGGAAATGAATCTGTTTGCCGAGGAATTCCCCGCGGCGTTGCACGATTGCGATATTATTTTTTTTCGTAACGTCTCGATTTATTTCGATACGCAGACGCGTCGCATCATTCAGCAAAATTTGGCCTCACTCCTGAATGAGAATGGCTGTCTGGTTATAGGAACAGCTGAAACCATTGCCAACGATCTTGGCGTACTTTCTCTGATCGAGGAAGACGGACTCTTTTATTTTTCAAAGGGGCAGCTTATTGTTCCTGTTCCAGCAACAGCACCGGTATTCGATTTCTCCCGGTATGTGCCCTCAAAAATGGCCGCACCGGAGCAGTGCGACAGGCCGGAACTCCCTTTCGTACGGTGCAGCCCACCTGTTGCTTCTTCTTTGCCGATAGCTGAAGTTGTGGTGCCGGTAGTAGCGCCGTTCGATCCTTGTTGTAACATTGATGAGGTGCAACAGTACTGTCGCGAAAAGCGTTACAAGGAGGCGATGGCTATGATCGTTATTCTGCTCGAACAGAATCCTGGCGATGCATCCTCGCTGCTGCTGAAGGCGCATATCCAGCTCAACAGCAAGGAATTTGAATTGGCAGACGCTAGTGCCCGACAAGCGCTGGAGACCGATCCCTGGTCGATCGATGCCTTTGTTCTGCTCGGCCTTGCTGCCAAGTGGCGCGATCTCGTCAAAGAGGCTGTGCGCTGGTTCAAACAGGCGGTTTATGCCCGTCATGAATGCTGGTTGGCGCGTTATTATCTGGCCGATCTGTACCGGGTTGGTGGCGAGTCTGACAAGGCCCGGCGCGAATATCGTGGAGTTTTGCAGCTACTTTCTCAAGCGACAGTACCGGACCACGGTATTAAAGTGCTGCCATTGGGAATCGTGCATTCTGAATTGCGTTTCCTGTGTGAACACCAGCTTGGAAAATTGGGCGACCAACAACGTAGAGTAAGACGGAAATAACCCGGCATGGCACTCGATATCAAAAAATTTATCTCTCGCTTCGTTGAAGAAGCCCGTGAACATATCAAAAGGCTGGGCGAAGGTCTAGACGCGATGAGCCGCGATAGCGTTGATAGCGAAAACATCAATGCAATTTTCCGTTCGGCCCATACCATCAAGGGTTCGTCACGGATGCTCAAACTGAGTGCCATCACAGAAACTGCCCACAAACTGGAAGATGTTCTCTGTGCCCTGCGCGACGGCAGTCTGAAATACAGACCGGAACTTGGCAGCCTGCTGTACCGGGGCGTGGATGCCATCGCCGTGCTGGTAGAATGCCTGGCAAAAAGTGGCGATGGTGCCACTCTGCCACCTGTCGACGAGGCATTATGTGCCAGTCTGGCACAAGCGGCGACAGGAGAGGTCTCGGCCGTAGTGATTCCACCGCAAAGCACAGACTTGGCAAGTGAAGGAATGCAATTGACTGTTGAGCCAAGTTCTCCCCCCTCGGCCACACCTGCTTCGCATGCTGTCACACCGACGCTCCCGGCCCAGGCTAAGTTGAGCACGGCTGATACTGTACGGGTCCGTCTTGCCAAGCTCGACGAGCTGATCAAATTAATGGGCGAGGTGGTTTCCAGTCATGCTGCCCTGCGCCAGCGTCTGCTTGATCTCCGCCTGATCGAGTGCGATGGCTCTTCGGAAAATTGGGAGCAGCATCGGGCGCGATTGCATCATTTTGGACTGACCCTGCGCGATGACGTGCAGAATCAGGAATTGTTGATGGATGAGCTGCATGACAAGGCGTTAATCATGCGCATGCTGCCGCTCGCCATGGTCTTCGATTCGGCCGGACGCGTGGTGCGCGATCTGGCGCATTCCGTCGGTAAAGAAGTGGAGTGTGTGGTGAGCGGTGCAGAGATTGAACTAGACCGGCAAATGATCGACAAACTCAGTGATCCCATCGTCCATTTGTTGCGCAATGCCATCGACCACGGCTTGGAAACGTCTGCTGTGCGCCTGGCTGCCGGTAAGTCGTCGCAAGGACATGTCACCCTCTCGGCACGCCAGGACGGTGGGTGGGTGGTGATCGAGGTGGCTGACGACGGCGCTGGTGTACCGATTGAAGTCATCCGTGAAAAGGCAGTGCGAAAGGGATTTGTCAATGCTGAACAGGCGGCCGGCCTGAGCGAACAGGCAGTGGTTGATTTGATATTCCGGGCTGGCTTCAGCACCAGCGCCATCATCACCGATATCTCCGGGCGCGGCGTCGGCATGGATGTGGTCAAGCAGAACATCGTCGATGATCTGCAAGGCGAGGTGACGGTCGAAACTCGCGTGGGAGTGGGCACTACCTTCGCCCTGCGTCTGCCGCTGTCGCTTGCGGTGATGCGCGTGCTGCTGGTTAAGGTCAATGGTCTGCCTTTCGGGTTCACCGCCCAATATGTGGACGAATTGATTCGGGTGCCGCATGAAGAAATGCTCACTGTTGTGGAACGTAATGCGGTGATTATCCGTAACGAATTTGTACCGGTCGTGCCGTTGGCTGATCTGCTGCATGCCCCGAAGCGTCTGGTGAAAACTACCCGCTCTCAGGCAGGGATGTTTGATCATGGCATGTTGCTGGTGGTGGTGCGGGTACGCAACGAAAAGCTGGCGCTGGCAGTGGATGATCTGCTCGATGAGCGCGACATGGTGATCAAGCCGTTGCCTGAGCATATGCGCCGGCTGACCATGGTTTCCGGCATGGTTATTACCGGCAGGAACGAATTGGTAAGTGTGCTGCATGCGCCGGCGTTGCTGGAACTGGCGCGCCAGGTGCGGGGTCAGGCCTCGCGCACTGAGGGTGCCGATTATGCAGGGGAACAGGGAGCTGCATACAAAATCCTGGTGGTGGATGACTCGCTCAATACGCGGGAGATCGAGAAGGATGTCCTCGAGGCATGGGGCTATCACGTCACCCTTGCCGAGGACGGTTTGGACGGCCTGCAGCAGGCGCGCTCCGGAACATTCGATGCCATCCTCACCGATGTGGAGATGCCCAATATGGACGGCTTCACCCTGACCTCGATGCTGCGCCAGGAAGAAAAATATCGCGACACGCCTATCGTTATTATTACCTCGCGAGAAAAGGAAGAAGACAAACGGCGCGGCATTGAGGTGGGTGCTGATGCCTATATCGTCAAAGGTGATTTTGATCAAAGCAGTCTGGTGGACACCCTGCGAAGTTTGCTTGGATAAAAAATAGTGGAGGAAAATAGAATGCATGTTCTGGTAGTAGATGATGATCCTTTCTCAAGAGAGATGACCGTAGCTGTACTGGAAGACCTGGGGTACAATTGTCAGCTGGCCGAAAACGGTGTCGAGGCGATGGAAATACTCGCGGGCGAGAGCAGCTGCGATCTGGTGATCAGCGATATGAACATGCCCTTGATAAGCGGTATCGACTTGTTCCGCGAACTGCGCAGCCAAGGGGTTACCTTACCCTTTATTCTACTCACCGGCGATGATCCGGAGGAACTATGGACACAGGAACCGAAACTTGATGCCTGTCTGTTTAAAGACTTCAGTCTGGAAGAAATCCTGCCTCAGGTGATAAACGAAGTCCTGTCTCGATGCTGATAACGACATGAGTATTACCATGAATAAACAACGTCCCTCCTTAAGCAGCAAGATTGCCCGACTGCGTGAGCAGTTCATTGAGCAAATGCCCGGGCGCGTGGAAGAGGCGCTGCACTATCTTACCATTTTGCGCCTCGATCCGAACCAGAGAGCTACGGCGGCGAACCTGCATCGTTTTCTCCACAGCATCAAGGGCACTGGTAACTCCTTTGGTTTCGAGGAACTCGGTGCCATCGCGGCGAGCGGGGAACATCTGGCGGCTCGTTTACTGGAAATGCCTCTCAATGTTTCAGTACCCTTCTGGGACGAACTGGCCGAGGTCTTGGCCCGTATTGTCCTGAACACTGAGACCTTACGCCAGCAAGGCGCCTCGTCATCTCAAGAACATGATGTCCCACGCTTCGATTTGGCTCCCATCGACGACAGTGAGGGCACCGGAGGCAGGCTGATCTATATTTGCGACGACGATCCCTTGCAGGTGGAACAGTTGGCTACGCAACTGCAATGTTTCGGCTACCATCCGGTTACCTTCACCGATCCCGCCAAACTGCGCACAGCGATGGCGGCGAAGCGGCCGTCGCTCGTCATCATGGACATCTTCTTCCCGAACGGCGTCAGCGGCGCGGATGTCCTTGCCGCCATCGAACGCGAAATGGATCATCCGGTACCGGCCATATACATCTCCGCCTGCGATGATTTTGAGGCGCGGCTGAATGCCATCCAGGCCGGTGGTCAAGCCTATTTCCACAAGCCCGTAAACGCCCTGGATATGGTAACGACCATTGATGAACTGACCGTCCAGAAGAAGCCCGATCCTTGCCGTATACTGGTGGTGGATGATGAGCCGGTCATTGCCGCTTACCACAGCCTGATCCTCCAGGAGGCGCACATGATTACCTTTCAGGTGCACAAGCCGGAGCGGGTGCTCGAAGTTCTCCAGCTATTTCGTCCTGATCTGGTGCTGATGGATATGTACATGCCCGGGTGTAACGGTCGCGACTTGGCCAAACTGGTGCGCCAGGTGCCGGACTATTTCGGTCTGCCCATCGTTTTCCTGTCGAGTGAGACAGACAAGCACAAACAGTTTTCCGCTATGCGGGTAGGCGCCGAAGGTTTTCTCACCAAGCCGATCAAACCGGATGATCTGGTTGCCGCTGTGGCCATTCGTGCCGAACGCATGCGGGCACTGCGCATGCTGATGGCGCGTGATAGCCTGACCGGCCTTTTTAACCACTCCACGACCACCCAGATGCTTGAAAACGCCATTGCCAATGCGGGCCGCCAGCAAGCGAGCCTGTGCTTTGCCATGATTGATGTTGACCGTTTCAAGGCGGTGAACGACACCCATGGTCACCCGGTTGGTGACCAGGTTTTACTGGCTCTGGCGCGCGTTCTGCAACAGCGGTTACGTAACTCCGACATCGTCGGCCGTTATGGGGGCGAGGAATTTGCGGTGATCCTGCAGGGCATTAAGCTGGAGCTTGCTGCCCAAATCATCGATCAGTTGCGTGAGGATTTTGCCAAGATACGTTTTCAAGCGGGCGAGGTTGAGTTTTCCTGCGCCTTCAGTGGTGGTGTTGCTGCCTTTCCGCAATGCAAGGACATCAAGTCCCTGCGCGAAGCGGCTGATCGTGCTTTGTACCAAGCCAAAGATGGGGGACGAAATCGTGTGGTCGCCAATAATGAATAGGCCGATTTTGGAGAACAGAAGATGAAGCAGCAAGAAATTACACTTGACCAGGTCCTGAGCCAGCGCCGCGAAGCCATTCGTGAAATTGTCAATGTGGATGAACCGATGGCAAAGCTGGTTATCTTTGAGCTGCAAGGCGATTGGTTTGCCTTCCAGGGTGAAAAAATCAGAGAAATATTGTCCCAGGTCGATGTCTTTTTCGTGCCAGGTTGCCCGACATCACTGGAAGGTGTCATCAATGTTCGCGGTGACATCGAGTCAGTGATCAGTCTGCACGAGTTATTGCAGCTGCCCGAATCTGTGGAGATATCATCCTCTTCATACCTACTCGGGTCCGGAGTCGGTATGAGCAGCGGCATTCGTGTCGACAAGGTGGTTGATGTGGTTGATGTCCTGCTGAGTAAAATCCATAAGCCGCCAACTACTCTGCCAGAGCATCTGCGCGCGATTGTCTTCGGTATCTTGCAGTTCAAAGAAAAAACTGTGACAGCGCTCGATTTGGACCGTATCTTTGCAGATTACAGTCACGGATTGGGATGAGCCAGGTGTCGGGCAATCTTCGCCATGTGCTGCCTCCAGCGTCCAGCACTACGCTGAAGGTAGTGACTTTTTTTGCCGGCGGGCAACGCTGTGCCATGGAAGCGCGTCAAGTTCGTGCCTTGCGGCCGCTCACCGATGAAGACAGCGGAACGTATCCGGCGATTGGCTCTTTGCTGGGCCTGCCGGAACAAAACAAATCATGCTCACAACTCCAGGTCTTGACCATCAGCCTGTCCGGATCCGACGTCGAACTCTCCGTCGCTGCGCCAGTGGAATTACGCGAACTTGCATTTGATCTCATCCATCCATTGCCCGATCTGGTCGCCGCGCGAACCCGATTGCGGGGACTTTGTGCTCTGGTGATGGAGACGGATGGGTTAACCCTGATTTTCGATTTACGAAATCTTTTTACCGATGTTTAATGGTTTTTTTTATATCAACAACGGGACCGAAAAGTTCGGATAATGCAATAAACAAGTCTGAGCAAAAGTGGAGACTCTAAACTTAATTATCGTGAACTGTTTCGGATGGTCAAGTCAGCCATTGATCAGTTTGAAATGAAGTGTCGTATGGACGAATCGGTGGAAAATCTCTAGTTATTTCGATGCTGCTCCCTCATTTCGGAATGAGTTGAAAATTCTTATTAGAAGGAAATTCTGGTATCTGAAGAAGAAAGGAATGAGAATGAAAAGTCATCTGCTCGACCGAGCGATAATGAGCCAGGTAAGTTTTTCTTTGGGAGAGGAAATGAGAAAAAATACAGTTTTATTGTTGATATTACTGCTGTTTCTTTCGATTAGCCTGTCAGCTCTGCTGGGGGCGTGTAGGCCTCAGCAGAAGGAATCCATCAAGCTAGGTCTTTCAATTAATCTGAGTGGACGAGGGGGAGATGCAGGTGAGCATATCAGAAACGGTGCCCTGCTGGCAGTGGATGAAATTAATGCCAAGGGCGGTATCAATGGTCGCCCGCTCATGCTGCTGGTTCGCGACGACGAGAACACCGACGAAGGCATACGCAAGGCGGATATCTCGCTGCTAGATGAGAAGGTTGTCGCCATTATCGGCCACAGCCTTTCTGTGAACACCATCAAGGCCTATCCGCTTGTCACTTCCCATGACACGGTATTGATCTCTGCCTATACAGGAACTACGAAGCTCTCGGGCAAGGACGATCTTTTTTTTCGGACGGCGATTGACAGCAAACTTTATGGGGTAAAAACGGCGGCCCTGCTCAAGGCAAAGGGGGTAACATCGGTTTCCGTCCTCATGGACATGAGTAACGCCGATTTTGTCGAGGACTACGTAGAACAACTGAAAAAGTATTATCCGGGAATCTTGAACACAGTGCAGTTCGTGTCCCGCGAAAATTCCGATTGGCTAAAGCTCGCGAGTGAACTGCTCGTCCAGAATCCTGGAGCAGTCCTGCTGCTCACCGAGTCGAGCATGACAGCGGTTGCCGCCCAGAAGCTCCGCAGTCTCAAGTTTGGCGGCCCTCTCATTGCCACCATTTGGGCCCAGTCTCCTGAGCTGCTCCGCATCGGAGGCCCTACCATGGAGGGACTCTCCATGGTCAGCTTTGTCAATCCCGAGAACCAGCGGCCTGAATATCTGAACTTTGCCAAGATGTTAAACGAAAAATTCAACAAGACAGCCACGGCCCGTGCGGATCGTGCCTACGAAATGGTCCATATCCTGGCCGATGCCCTGAAACGATGTAAGGTTATCGACGGTCAGTCGCTCAAAGCCGCCCTGTTGCAAGGAGAATACGAATCGGTTTTGGGGCCAGTCAAGTTTGACAGCTATGGTGACGTTATTCGACCTGTATATGAGATCGTAGTCAAAGATGGCAAGTTTGCCAATGGTGGCGTTATCAAGTGAATACTCTGCCTACCCTGCGGCAGCGCCTCCGGAACTTGCTGTTTCTGGTCGCCTTTGTTTCTTTTCTTCTCTCGGCAGGGATTGTGGGGTGGCTGCAGTTCCAGGCGTACCTCGACAACTATGCCAACATAATGCATGCCCAGCTCCGGGTTATCCAGTCACTGATTCCAGCCAAACTCCTTCAGTACAATACCTCGCTGCGGCAGATGATCAAGACCCTGCCCGATGGGGACGAGCAGATGCTTCTGGCCGCTCTCCGGCAGAGGTTGCACAATTATGATCCCCTTGACATCTACTATGTGTTGGATGTACAGGGCCAGATCGTGCAGATCTCTGAAGAGTACAACAATTATCTGGGCTTTGATCCTTCTCACATGGAGCATGTGCAGGAGGCCATGATGATATCCCGGGTCTTTCAATCGGTCTTTTCAAAACGCTCAGTGGTGGCCCTGCAGTATCCGCTGAAAAATGGGATGCGCCTGATCTATGAGCGAGCTCTTAAGAATCTCGTTCCTATGTTGGAGCATCTGGAAAAAGGCAATGTCTTTCCGGATCAGTCCTTTTTTATTCTGAGTTCCGAGGGGGTTGCTGTCTATTATTCCGATTCGTCGCTGGTTTCCAGCCGCTATAACCTGTTTTTTGATCTGAAAAACATGTCTGTGCCGGATAAGCGTGGTCTTCAGTCTTATCTGTATCACAACCAAAAGTATTACGCCTTACGAGAAACTCTGAAGGTTCCGGAGGGGTGGACCGTTTACCTTCAGCTTCCGGCTCAGCTCGTTTTCACGGCAATATTGACCAGTATCTCCATCCAGCTTGCCGGGGTGTTTGTCCTCTTCGTACTCATTACCCTGTTGCTGCAATATGTTCTCAATCGTTTTTTTTCCCGGCCGGTGAAGCTGATTGTCAACTCCCTTACCGCGTATGAAGCGAACCGCAATGAACCTGTTGTTGCTGACATTCACTCCTTCGGGGTGGTTGAGTTCTCTTTGGTCGCCGAGGCCATCAATAAGATGAATCAAACGGTTATCGAGGCAAACGCCACTCTGGCAAGCAGCGAAGAGCATATCCGCTTGCTGCTCAACTCCACGGCTGAGGCGATATACGGCCTTAATCTCGAAGGCAGATGCATCTTCTGCAATGATGCCTTTCTGCGCATCCTGGGGTTTGCGGACAAGGAACCGATTATTGGCAAACAACTTCACGACATGATCCATCACTCAAACAGTGATGGATCTCGGTGTCTTGCCTCCGACTGTTTGGTGCAGCAGAGCTATTTGCAGGGGCGGAACACCCATTCGGATAGTGAGATGTTCTGGCGGGCGGATGGCAGCAGTTTGTCTGCCGAATGCTGGTCTTTTCCCATGCGCAAGGATGGTAAGGTTATCGGGGCTGTGGTGACCTTTCTGGATATCACAGAGCGAAAAAAGGCGGAGGCTGAAAAAAACGCGGCCATTGCCCGCTTCAGCACGCTGGTAGACAGTCTCGATGCCCTGGTGTACGTGGCCGACATGGAGACTTATGAGCTGCTCTTTCTCAACCAGTATGGCCGGGATATATTTGGAAACATTGAGGGTAAGGTCTGCTGGCAGGTCCTGCAATTGGGTCAGAAAAGACCGTGTCCGTTCTGCACCAACCATAGACTGCTCGACGCTGCCGGCAGGTCGACCGGTACCTACCTTTGGGAATTCCAGAACACGGTAACCGGCCGCTGGTATGAATGCCGAGATCAGGCCATCCCCTGGTCAGACGGGCGCATGGTCCGCATGGAGATTGCCCTCGATATCACCCCTCGCAAGGAAACGGAAAATACCCTGGCTGCGGAAAAGGAACGTCTGGCCGTTACCTTGCGTAGCATCGGTGACGGGGTCATCACGACTGACACCGAGGGCAAAATTGTTCTGGTCAATATTGTGGCCGAAAAGCTCACTGGCTGGAGTCAGAGAGAAGCACAGGGAAGGCCTCTTACCGAGGTCTTTACCATTATCAACGAGAAAACTCGTCAGCCCTGTGAAAACCCAGTGGATAAGGTGCTTGCCTCCGGCCAGATCATCGGCCTGGTCAACCATACCGTCCTTGTCGCCAGGGATGGGCTGGAACGAAGCATCGCGGACAGCGGGGCACCGATTTGCGACCAGGAAGGCCGTACGGTTGGTGTTGTCCTGGTTTTCCGGGATGTCAGCGAGCAGGTTCGCATGGAGGATGAGCGTCTGAAGATCAAAAAACTGGAGTCAGTCGGAGTCTTGGCGGGTGGTATAGCCCATGATTTTAACAATATCTTGTCCGCCATTTTGGGCAATCTCAACCTGGCCCAACTGGATAGTTGTCTGGAGGAGGAAACCCGAAAACTTTTATGCGCCGCAGAGAAAGCCTCTCTCAGGGCCAGGGATCTTACTCAGCAGTTGCTCACCTTTTCCAAAGGCGGAGAGCCCATGAAGGAAACAGCCTCTATCGGTGAAATAATCAGGGAATCAGCAAATTTCGTACTGCATGGCAGTCCGGTTGCCTGCCGCTATATCATCCCTGATGACCTTTGGCTTGTTGATATTGACAAGGGTCAGATGAGTCAGGTTGTCCAGAATATCATTCTTAATGCCAGGCATGCCATGTCGAAAGGTGGAGCCATCGAGGTCTGCTGTGAGAATGTTGAAGGCTCTGCCGATATCAGGGACTTTTTGCCCGATACGGGGAGGGCCGTCAAGATAACTATCAGCGACACGGGCATCGGCATTCCGGCAGCCATGCTTGATAAGATCTTCGATCCATACTTTACTACCAAACAGGAAGGCAGCGGGTTGGGACTTGCCATCACGCACTCCATCATCAGCAAGCACGGCGGGAATATCTCGGCGCAGTCAACGCCGGGGCAGGGAACAACCTTTACTCTTCTGCTTCCAGCCTCTTTGGAGGAACGAAACGTGGTGCGTGGTGCCGATGCCATGCCAACGATCGAGGGTGGTAATGCCAGAGGCATGATCATGGACGATGAGGAAATAGTCCGGACAGTGGTAAGCTCCATGCTTACCCATCTGGGGTATGAGGTGGTGGAAGCAAGGGATGGCAAGGAGGCGCTGTTTTTGTACCGGAGCTATCGTGACGAGGATAGACCCATCGATTTTGTGATCATGGATCTGACCATCCCCGGTGGTATGGGAGGCAAGGAGGCTGTACAGGAAATCCTGGCCCTTGATCCGGCCGCCAAGGTAATTGTCTCCAGCGGTTATTCCAATGACCCGGTCATGGCCAATTGTCGCCAATATGGGTTTTCGGCCGCAATAAACAAGCCATTTCAGATGGAGGATATTGTGAGAGCGCTACAGGTATTGTCTTCTTCGGAGACCCAGATGGACGAAAAAGGGGTTTAGGATTCATTTCCCCCGATATATGATATCCTCGGCCTACTCCTCAGAGCAGAAGGCTGCCCTCATGAATTCTCGGTTCAGGCGGGCAATATTACTGATGGAGATCCCTTTTGGGCAGGATTTTTCACAGTATTTTTCATTTCCGCAGTTGCCAAATCCCAGTTCATCCATTTTTTTCACCATGGCCAGTGCCCTTTTACTTCGTTCCGGTTGTCCCTGAGGCAGTAGGGCGAGATGGGATATCTTGGCCCCGACAAAGAGCATGGCAGAGGCATTAGGACAGGCAGCAACGCAGGCTCCGCAACCGATGCATTCAGCTGCATCAAGTGCCTGTTCTGCCATGAAGGTCGGAATTGGGATGGCATTGGCGTCAGGGGTGCCTCCGGTATTGACGGAGACATAGCCGCCCTCGGCAATGATGGCGTCAAAGGCGCTGCGATCAACGATCAGGTCTTTGACCAGTTTAAATGCGCGGGAGCGAAATGGTTCGATGACAAGAGTGTCACCGTCTTTAAAATGACGCATATGAAGCTGGCAGAGGGTAGTTTTTTTCTCTGGACCATGGGGGGTGCCGTTGATCACTGAACCACACATCCCGCAAATGCCTTCCCGACAATCATGGTCAAAGGCCACTGGCTCCTCACCATTCAGAATGAGCCGCTCGTTAAGGACATCGAGCATCTCGAGAAAGGACATGGCGGTGGTGATCGGACCAGATTCGTATGTTTTGAACGACCCTTTGCTCTCCGGTCCGGTCTGCCGCCAGATTTTGAGGGTCAGGTGAATGATTGTCACTTGTAACTCCTTTGACTGAGCTGGATGTTTTCAAAGACCAGGGGCTCTTTGTGCAGCTGGGGTGTCTGGCCTTCACCCTGGTATTGCCATGCCGAAACATGTGAGTACGTGTCGTCCATACGCTTGGCCTCATGCTCTGCGGTCTGGCTTTCTTCACGAAAGTGACAACCGCATGATTCCTGGCGGGACAGGGCATCAAGGATCATAACCTCGGCAAATTCGATGAAATCGGCCACTCGTCCGGCCCTCTCCAGGGTCTGATTCAGATCCGCACCGCTGCCGGTGACTTTGAGATCGTACCAGAAATTCTCTTTGAGCTCAGGAAGACGGCCAAGTGCGAGCTTGAGTCCGGCCTCGTTGCGGGCCATGCCGCAGTGATCCCAGAGCAGAAGCCCAAGTTCCCGGTGGAAGTCATCAGGTGTCCGCTTACCGTTGATGGAGAGGAGTCGCTGAATGCGGCCTTTTGTCGTGTCTATGGCCTCAGTGAAGGCAGGATGACTGGTGGTAATCGGCACCATGGCAGATTCGGAAAAATGAGAGCTGATGGTGGCCGGCAGAACGAAATAGCCATCGGCCAGACCCTGCATGAGGGCGCTGGCTCCAAGGCGATTGGCGCCATGATCGGAGAAATTGGCCTCTCCCAAGACAAAAAGCCCAGGAACCGTGCTCATTAGATGATAATCGACCCAGAGCCCTCCCATGGTGTAGTGAACCGCGGGATAGATGGTCATGGGCTCTTTTACCGGATCCTGACCGGTGATTTTTTCATACATATCGAAGAGATTGCCATACTTCTGGCGGATGGCTGCTTCGCCAAGGCGGTTGATGGCATCGGCAAAATCGAGATAGACCGCAAGCCCTGTGTCGCCGACTCCTTTGCTCTGGTCGCACTTCTCTTTGGCGTTTCTGGAGGCGACGTCCCGAGGAACCAGGTTGCCAAAACTGGGATATTTCTGTTCAAGATAATAGTCCCGTTCCGGCTCCGGGATCTCGGCCGGTGGGCGCTTGTCCCCGATGCGGGTCGGCACCCAGACCCGGCCGTCGTTGCGCAGACTCTCGCTCATCAGGGTCAGTTTCGACTGATACGTGCCGTGCACGGGGATACAGGTCGGGTGGATCTGCACAAAACAGGGGTTGGCAAAAGCAGCACCACGCTTATAGGCGCGCCAGGTGGCCGTGACATTGGAGGCCATGGCATTGGTGGAAAGGTAATAGGCATTTCCGTAGCCGCCGGTGGCCAGGACTACCGCATCGGCAGCATGGGATTCAATGGCCCCGGTAATCAGATTCCGGGTGACGATCCCCCGCGCCTGACCATTGATGACCACCAGATCCATCATCTCAGAACGGGGATGGAGGGTCACCTTGCCGGCTTTGACCTGACGCATCATGGCACTGTAGGCGCCGAGCAGAAGTTGCTGTCCGGTCTGGCCCCGGGCGTAAAAAGTTCGTGAAACCTGAGCGCCGCCAAAGGAACGATTGGCCAGCAGACCGCCGTATTCCCGTGCAAAAGGCACTCCCTGGGCTACACACTGATCGATGATCTGGTTGCTGATCTGGGCCAGACGGTAAACGTTGGCCTCTCGCGCCCGAAAATCTCCACCTTTAATGGTGTCGTAAAAGAGACGCCAAATACTGTCGCCGTCATTTTGATAGTTTTTGGCAGCGTTGATCCCACCCTGGGCTGCTATACTGTGGCCGCGTCTGGGGCTGTCCTGAATGCAGAATGTTTTGACGTTGTAACCGAGTTCGCCCAGTGTTGCTGAGGCCGAGGCCCCGGCCAGTCCGGCACCGACGACGATGATCTCAAATTTTCGTTTGTTGGCTGGGTTGATCAGATTGGTCTCGAAACGGAAACGGTCCCATTTTTCAGTCAAGGGCCCTGATGGTATACGGTGATCGAGTTGCATAATGTCCTTTGGTCGATAAGTGAGCGTCTCAGTCCGCCTGCAGCGGCGCTTGTTTCATTGGAGAAAAGAATCAGTCGTCACAATCAGAAGGGGGATTAAAATGAAAGTCATGCCGATAAGGACAGCCATTGCCCTCCCCCCGCGCTGTAGAAATATATTATATTTCGGGTGATTGATCCCCAAGGATTGAAAAAGGCTCCAGAATCCATGACTGGCATGCAGGGTCAGTCCACTCAGTGACAAGAGATAAAAAGAGGCAATGAGTGGATTGCTCAGGGTGGTTTTGACCAGTTCGGCGGTGGAGACCGTCTTGGTTATAAAATGGAAGTTCAGGAGATGTACCAGAAGGAATAGCAGGATCAGGATCCCGCTATACGGCATGGTGGAGGCGCTCCAGTTACGCTCTTTCGTCTGGATTGCATACCGAGTCGGTCGGGCTGAGAGGTTTTCAATAAATAGGGTAATACCTGTTACGATATGGATCAGAAAAAGAAGAAGCAGGAGAATCTCCAGGATATAAATGATAAAACCGAGGGAATGGAGGTGGCTGGCGTAGGAGTTATATGCCTCTTTTCCCCAGAAAGAGACGGAATTGCCGATGAGATGGGCGAGGAGGAAAAAAGAGAGGCAGACTCCGGAGGCTGCCATAATATATTTTTTGCCGATGGAAGATCGGAACACTTTAATAATCCAAGACATTTTTACCTCAGTGTGGAATGACGGTCGTAACTCCGTCAACAGAAATTATTCCCCCTTATCTGTCATTTCGAACGAAGTGAGAAATCTTTGACTCTGGGGTGGCAGTGAAGATTTCTCCCGTTGGTCGAAATGACAATGGGGCGTTTGTATTCTATTCTTTTGCAACAGGCAGTATTACTCTTTAAAGATACGGAGTCAACTCACGTGTGGTTGCAGCAGGGGATGCGGTCTTTAAGAACGTTCTGCGTCAACAGACCCGGCCAGCAATTACCCTGATTTTCAAAGTTAAATGTTCTTTTATGGCACTAATGGCAAATAAGTTGGTCGCCACTGCATTTTTTCAACAAGCGTTGCCAAGCGTTGTGGATCATTATCATGCTGGAATTTACTGTAAACGCAGAGGCCACTGACGCCATCTGCAATAGCTGTTTTGCCGACGGCCACGGCAACCTGCAGGCAAACCTTGCGCAGGTCCGATACCGGTGGTGTCAAGATACCCTTATCTCGATCTTCTTGAGAGACCATCTCTGTCACAGCCTGTGCCGCAGCCGTAAAAAAGGAGGGAAGAACCTCCCTGGTGCCTGAGGCAAGTATCCCCAATCCCACGCCTGGAAAAATGAAGACATTATTACACTGACCAATACGTGCACCATTAACGGGGGGAAAAGGACTGCCGGTAGCGATCAAGGCCTTTCCCTCGGTCCAGCGATGGATGTCATCCGGCAAGGCTTCGGCGTAGTTGGTCGGGTTGCTTAATGGAAAAATGACAGGCCTGTCGGTGTTGGCAAGTGTTGCCTTGACAACCTCCTCGGTGAAACATCCTGCCCGACCGGAGGTACCGATGAGGACGGTTACCTTTTCGTTGAGTACCGCATTGAGAAGGGTATTATCGTCCTTGTTCTTTAGCCAGCTCAGAGCGTGAGGATCCTTGGCGAATTTTCCTTTATAGGGTTCCAAGCTGCGATCGGTGGTGAGAACGCCATGGCTGTCCAAGGCAAAGATTCTTGCCCTGGCATCTTCTGTGCTGAGGCCATCGGCCAGAAGTGCTGTCTCAATCTGCTCTGCCACACCAACCCCGCCAGCTCCTGCACCATGAACTAGAAAAATCTGATCTTTCAGGGCCTCTTGTTTTATTTTCAAGGCAGTGAGGATGGCAGCCAGGGTAATGGCACCGGTTCCCTGAATATCATCATTGAAGGAGATCAGGTCATGGAGATAGGCGTCGCGGATGGCAAAGGCATTCTGTTTTGAAAAGTCTTCCCACTGACAGAGGGCATTTGGATATACCGTCTTGAATGCCCTGGCAAAGCGCTGCACAAACTTAATATAATCATCGCCTTCAAGACGCGGGTGACGCCAGCCGAGGTAGTCGGGATCGTCGAGGAGCTCTTTATTGTTGGTTCCTACATCCAGTGATATGGGGAGACAGTGCCAGGGTGCGATTCCTGCTCCCTGGGTATAGAGCATGAGTTTTCCGAGGCAGATGGCAATGCCGCCGGCACCTTGATCCCCAATGCCGAGAATACCCTGGTTGTCGGTCACCACTGCCACTCTGATGTCATGAGCGCCGTACACCTCGAGAATCTGTTCGGCATGATCAATGTTGCCGGGATAGAAATGGAGGCCATTTGCCATACGAAACATGGAAGAGTACTTCTGGCAGGCAATGCCCACAGTCGGTGTATAGATGATGGGCATCAGGTGTTCCAGGTCTTCAGCGATGATGGCATGGGCCAGGGTGGCGTTACGATCATAGAGAGATCGGACATATATAAATTTTTCAATATCAGTTGCTTTATTGCTGATGATATTCAAGGAGTTTTTTACTTGGCTTTCCAAAGGGCGCACAGCCGGTGGGAGAAGACCTGAAAGTTGCAGCTGGTCACGTTCCGCTTCGGAAAAGGAGGTGCCCTTGTTGGTAAAATTGTTGGCCTGGACACTCATACCCCGGGCAGCTATCTTGATTGCTTGGGTATTCCCATATTCGTCATATTCAAAATGATAAAAATTTTCCGTCATTGTTTCAACCCTCAAATATTGAAAAATTTCTGGAATGCTGACCTCCTATTTAGGAGGGGCATTAGGTAATACCGTTTGTAAACAATCTAGGGGCAAAGAACTTGACAATGTTTGCCACAATGCTGTCCTAAATTAAGGCTGTTATTATTCCTGTTCAGGCAGGGGGACAACAAAGACCGGCCGTTTGCTCTTGCGCAGAACCTTTTCTGTGGTGCTGCCAAGGAAAGCTTGTTTGATTAACCCCTTGCCATGAGATCCCATGACAATCACATCGATATCGTACAGATCGGCTACCTGCAATATTTTGGCAACCGGATGACCAAGGACTACTTCAATTTTTGTGATCCTCTGCATGTCCTCAGGGTGGTCAGCCAATTCTTCCTTGGCAATTATTTTTAACCTTCTTGTTATCTCTTGGCGGGCTTCTTCTTCGTGCTGGCTTTCGAACTTTTCCAAGCTCCCTTTGATCATCATCGCTGAGATGTAGGCCCGCATTGCAGCGTCAATTTCTGGAATAACGTGAAGCAGGTAGATTTGCGCCTGATTGCGGCGAGCCATCATGACTGCATGCTTAAAGGCGCGAACGGAGTTCTGGCTCAGATCGGTCGCCACCAGAATGCGATTGTGATTGGGCAGCATGGTACTCTCCTTAATAACGGTCTCTCTCAAACGCAGTTGTAATTTTAGCACAGAAAGACAAAAAGTGAGCGTTGACGTCTATAGAAGTTTAAAGAAAAAGGGAGGCGTTCTACCTCCCATCTCTTTGTCGTGCTTCCAGACGTTATTTACCCGCGGCCAGAGCACCTTCTATCAGATCCTTGCCAAGAGAATCATAGAATTCCGGATAGATCGGCATCAGCTTGTTCTTCCATGCCTGGCGTTGTTCGAGGGTCAGATCATGGACCTTGGTGGTACCAGCGGCCTTGATGTCGGCCAGATATTTCAAGTCGAGTTCAACTGCCAGTTTGTTGGCATATTCAGTGGATTCTTTCATTGCCTGGGTGAGTAGGGCGCGTTGCTGATCGTTGAGTTTTTTCCAGAAAATCTTGCTGGTAACAACCATGTAACCCAGATAGCCGTGGTTGGTCATGGTCAGGTCTGACTGAACTTCGTAAAATTTCTTGGTGTAGAAGTTAGACAGCGGGTTTTCGCAGGCATCCACAACCTTCTGCTGCAGGGCGCTGTACACCTCAGAGAAGGGGAGCACCTGAGGGTTGGCGTTTAAGGCCTTGAACTGAGCCTCGAGAACCTTGGAGGACATTATCCGGAACTTCAGACCGGCGGCGTCCTCAGGTTTGATCAAAGGCTTGTTGGCGGAAACCTGTTTGAAACCGTTGTCCCAGTATGCCAGTCCGACCATCCCTTTTTTCCCGACCATGCCAAGCAGCTTTTGGCCGACCTCGCCATTCAGTACCTTGTGCAGGTGGTCGTTGTCATTGAAGAGAAAGGGGAGGTCGAACAGCTCGAGCTGAGGAACGAAGGTGGTGAACTTGGAAAAGCTGGGGGCCGCCATCTGTACGGCATTCATGGTGATGGCCTCGAGTGCGGCCCGGTCATCATAGAGTGAAGAGTTTGGATACACCTCGACCTTTATTTCGCCCTTGGAACGCTCTTCGACAAGCTTTTTGAAGTATTCGGCTGCTTGTCCTTTGGGAGTATCGACGGCCACAACATGGCTGAACTTGATTACCACAGGTTCGGCAAAGGCGGGAACCGAAATCAGCAACAGGCTCATCAGAGCGGCAAAAAAACCAAATCTACGCATTATATTTCTCCTTTTTTGGGGTTTGGAGATCGGTAGTCACAACGACTCCGGCCATGATACCCCTTATAACTATTCAGTTTTATAAATGTTAACGGCCATACATCAGGTTGGGCAGCCACAGGGAGATGGCCGGTACATAGGTAATGATGATAAGACCGAGCAACAGCGCAAAAAACCAGGGAACAGTGGCCTTGATGACATCGCCAAGGCCAAGTCCCGATATACCGCTGGCAACGAAAAGGTTGAGACCCACCGGTGGGGTTAGCATGCCGATTTCCATGTTGACGGTGATGATGATTCCGAGGTGAATCGGGTCGATGCCGAGCTTCACGGCCACCGGAAAGATCAATGGTGCCAGGATCATAATAAGGCTGGATGGTTCCATGAAATTGCCTGCCATCAACAGGAGCAGGTTTACAAAGATCAGGAAGGTGACCTTGCTGAGATCCATGCCGATTATCCAGGCCGCAAGCTGTTGTGGAATCTGCTCGATGGTCAGCATGTAGGCAAAGAGCATGGCATTGGCAATAATGAACATGATCATGGCTGCAGTGGCGGCAGACGACTTAATTACCTCGGGGACCTGCTTCCAGGAGAGATCATTATAGATGAATTTGACCACGATGAAGCCATAGACAGCAGCCACGGCCGCTGCCTCGGTGGGGGTAAACAGGCCGCCGTAAATGCCGCCGATGATAATAACAATGACCAGCAGCGCCCAGATGGCTTCTTTGAAGGCAACCCATATCTCTTTTGGAGAGGCTGCTTTGGTCTTTTTAAATCCGCCTCTGACGGCAGCGATATAGGTCACCAGCATCAGGACAAAACCGAGAAAAATTCCGGGGACCACCCCGGCCATGAAGAGCTTGCCGATCGACAGGTCGCAGGTGACGCCATAGACGATGAGAACGATGGAGGGAGGAATCAGGATGCCGAGCGAACCGGCGCAGACTATCCCACCAACGGAAAAACTGTCGCTGTAGCCGTCTTCGCGGATGGCGCCGATCATAATCGAGCCGATGGCGGCCACGGTCGCCGGTGATGAGCCGCTCACCGCGGCAAAGATAATGCAGGCGAAAATAGCCGATATCGGCAGCCCACCGGGCAGATGGCCTACCAGAGATCGGGCGAAACGGATGATGCGATGTGCGGCCCCACCCTGGGAAAGGAAGTTTCCTGCCAGGATGAAAAGGGGGATTGCCATCAAGGCAAACTTGTCCAGCGAGGTAAACATCTTCTGGGCAATGACCAGTGTCGGCTGGTCGGTGAAGATCAGCAAGGCGGTAGTGGTTGAAAGGCCGAGAGCAACGGAGATAGGAACTCCTATAAGCAACAGCAGGGCCAGTAGTCCGAAAAGAGTCAGAGTTGCCATATTCTCAATGCTCCTTCATAACCATGTCATAGGAAAACTCATCTCCCGGGACCTTAACGAGTTTGATGATTTTCAGGATCACCTGATAGGAGGCGATTGTCATGGTGATGGGGACACAAGCGTAGATGATCCAGAAAGGGATCCCCAAGTCGACTGAAGATTGCTCGAGTTCGTAGTTGAAGACGCAGAAGTTATAGCCCCAGATAATCAGGGCAACAAGATAGCCGAGTATGATCAGCAAGCTGCAGGTAAGGACGACTTTGGCGATTTTCGGTTTCAGTTTTTGAATGACAACGGTGACTCCCAGGTGCATGCCGATTTTGAAACCATAGGCCGCTCCGAACAATGCACTCCAGATGAACAGGTAGGAGGTCATTTCTCCAGCCCAGGTAAGCGACATGTTGAAGCCGTATCGTAGCACCACGTTGACAAAGGCCACCAGAGTCGCCACAGACATGGTGATCATCATCATGGTTGTGCTGAAGATTTCCAGATAGCGGTCAATGCGATCGAACATAGGCTGGTCTTCCTTTCGCTGATAGTTAATTGATTATAAATCTTTATTCATCCTATGAGTAAGTGATGGATAAAGCAAGTCTGAGAATTCTGATTATTGTGTACGAAATTTTCTTACAGGAGAGAAAGGAATAACGTTTGAAAGCGCGGGCAGGGTAATATTGTATGGAAGAAAAAGAGAGAAACACGGCAGGAAGAGATGGTCAAATTTCAATAAGATTGTGCTGAATGGCAAAACGTGAAAGATCTGCATTGTTTCGTAAATTCAGTTTTTTGAGAAGGCGAAGACGATAGGTGTCAACGGTTTTAACACTGATATTATACGAATCGGCGATTTCCCGGTTGGTCTGGCCAAGGGCAAGACGGCGCAGTACCTGGACCTCCCTGTTCGACAGACCGTCCAAAAGAGAACGGTGCTCATTTTGTATGCTGGCAACATGTACAGCCAGGGCCTCAGCCGCTGTCTGTGTCAGATATCTGCCGCCATGGTATACTTTATTTATCGCTTCCGTTATCTGCTCAGGAGCCGATCTCTTGGTAACATAGCCCTTGGCACCGGCCTTGATCGCTCTGAACACATATTGATCTTCCTCATGCATGGTAAGCACAATAATCGGTAAGTCCGGAGCATACTCTTTAATATGTTCTATGAGCTCAAATCCATCCATTCCGGGCATGGAGATATCAATGACCGCAACATCAGGGAGGTTTTCTTTAAGTTTAGTGAGTGCCTGGCGGCCATCCTCTGCCTCTGCAATCACAATGATATTGTTGGATTCCTCAATAATCCGGCGCAGTCCGGTTCGAACAAGACTGTGATCATCGGCAATGAGTACTTTAATCATCTTTTGCTCCTGTTGACTTCGTGTTCGCAATGGCCGTAACCTGATCAAGCTGGAACCGAACCTCAATGTGCGACCCTTGTTCGGAAATTGAATGAATGGCAATGGATGCGTTCATTAGGCTTGCCCTTTCCCGGATACCTGCCAGGCCAAGTCCCTCTGGCTCGTTAACAGCTTCAGGATCAAAGCCCTTACCGTTATCTTGAATCGTCAAGCACAGCTCTCTTCCCTTCAGTGCCAGATTCACCTCAACATGGGAGGCATCGGCATGTCTGGCAGCATTGGTCAAGGCTTCCTGGGTTATACGATATACTGCAGTTGATGCCATATCATTTATAGCAGGAAGATCTTGATGGCGAAAGGTACAGGGGATTGAAAAACGTTTCTCAAAATCATCTACCAACCATTCCAGGGCTGCAATCAGGCCTAAATCATCTAATACCCCCGGTCGCAGCCGCACGGCCATATTCCTGACCTCATCGATTGCTTTATCAATCAGTTCAGCCATTTCCTGTGCACGAAGAGCTGCATCACTTTGTTGTCCTTCCATCTTTTTAGACAGCCATACGGCGTCCATACGCAATGCGGTTAATGCCTGGCCAAGTTCATCATGGAGTTCCCGCGCGATTGCGGTACGTTCTCTTTCCTGGCTGGATACAATGTTTGTCGACATCAGTCGCAGTTTATTCTGTGCTTTCTTCAGTTCTGTAATATCCGTGGCGATGCCCCCGACTCCGATGACAGTGCCATCATCGTCAAAGAGAGGAAATTTTACGGAGATATAGGTATGAAGTCCGTCTTTCTGGGGAATCTGCTCTTCAACCTGCAACGGATCCAAGGTCTGGAGAACCTGGTTGTCATTTTTTTCAAATTGCTTTGCTGTTGTCTGCTCAAGAAAATCCTTGTCTTTTTTACCTCGGACCGCATCCAGGTGTACCCCAAAGAGTTTTTCAAAGCGGGAATTGATCAACAGGTATCGGCCTTCAGTATCCTTTAAATACACAACCGCCGGCGTGTAGCGCAATATATTTGATATCTCCGTCGTTCTTTCACGGACCTGCCGGGCCAGATTCTGGGAGTATCTAGTCAGCTCTTCACCGGCCTCTTTCAGCTTTTTCTCGGTCTGTTTCAGCTCGGTGATGTCCACAAGGACAGTCAGAGAACGGGTTATCCTGCCTTGGTCATCGTACTCGGCAATGGCAGAGAGCAGTACATCAATAATCCTGCCATCTTTTTTGATAAAATTATAAGCCACATCTTTGCAGAATCCTGTTTGGAAGAATTGAGGAATCACAGAATGCTCTGCTCTTTCTTTTGATTCGGAGGTCATAAAGTCGGTTAAGTTTCTGCCCAGCACCTCTTCTCTGCTGTAACCGAGAACTTCGCTCCAATAATCACTTACGCTGAGTAATCTGCCGCTGGGATCGATAGAGTGCAGTAAGGCGGGTGTATGGAGATACAGCCTTCTGAAGCGTGTCTCACTTGTGCTTAAGGCCCGTTCAGCCTCTTTACGACGAAGAATCTCAGAACTCGCTTTTTGGTAAAGAACCACAATTGAAAAGATGACCAAGAGAAAAAATGCCAATATCATTACACCCGTTTTCTGCCGAAATGGGGCAAAAAGCGTGTCTTTGGTGGAAGGGAGTTTGCGAAGATAGATTATTTTCCAGTCCGGAAAAGGTTCAAAATGCTGCTCGAAAAAAAGTAATTCGTGCCCGGTGGAATCTAAGAGCCGATTACCATGGGAGTAATCTTGAAATCCAAGCCATGGCCAGGGGCCGCTGCCAAATTGTCTGGAGTCTGCGACTTGTTTCTTGCCATCTGTCGAAAGTTGCCACAAGGAATGAAAGAGCCAGTCTTTGTTGCTGGTAATGAAAATAATGCCGTGGGAGTCGGTGAGCAGCAAGGTTTCATCCGAGGAAATCGTCCGAGTGAATTCGTTCTCTATTTTTTCGATGGAGGCCTTGATTACCACCACTCCGATGGTTTGCTGCTTGCTGCTGTCAACAACCGGATAACTGTAGTAGACTCCCCGCTTCGAACTCTCAACCCCCAAAGCCATGTATATGGAAGATTTTCCTTTAGTCGCCTGTTGAAAGTAAGGGCGAAAGGCGAAGGACTTGCCCACAAATGTATCGGAATCTGTTCGATTGCTTGAGGCTATGGTCACCCCTTTGATGTCCATGATGTAACAGACATCAGCCTCCAGCGTGACTTTGAACAGGTCGAGGATCTTGTCAACGTCCTGCAGGTTTACATCATTTTTGACGATCAGGACCTTTTTCACCTCATTCAGTCCTGCCAGGGAGCGGACAGGCTTGAGCTGTTCAGCAAGAAAAGTGGTGAAGCGACCTTTGCTGTCAGTGATTTTATGGCTGGCCAGCTGATTCGCATCGTTGATAAGAGTGACTTTTACTCGGGAATAGTAAAAGTACTCACCCAAGAACGACAGCAGAAAGGCCAGAGAGGTAAGGGTGAGAATAATTGATCGAAGCCGCATGGCCGTTGCCTGGTAGAGAGTGAAGGCATGTGCAGGATATGTCTACTGGTGGTGATCCTGTTATTGAAGGGATAACTGATGCATCTTCATTTAATAAAATAAAAGTAATAAATCTTACGGTAAAAATTGAGAGAAGTGATAGTGCGTTCAGAGTAGTTAGAAAAAATGTAGGTACTTTGCTTAGCGCACATCTTCACTGTCTACATAGGCGTAGGCGCTGTGCTTGTGGATGGACTCAAAGCTCTCCACCCCGGCCGAAAACCAGGTGATATCCGGGTGGGCCAGGGCGGCTACCGCAACCTTGCGCACCACATCCTCTACAAACATGGGATTGTTGTAGGCCTGTTCCGTCACATACTTTTCGTCCGGTCGTTTCAGCAGGGCATAGACGGGGCAGGATGCCGACTCTTCCACCATGTCGATCAGTTCTTCCACCCAGATAAATTTGCTGAATTTTACGTTGAGGCTCACTTCCGCCCGCTGATTATGGGCACCAACAGCGCTGATTTCCTTGGAGCAGGGGCAGAGGGTGGTAACCGGAACCAGCACCGAGAGGATAAAGTCTTCCTCTTTTCCTTCACTGCTCACAGTGCCGGTAAAGGTGCAATTGTACTCCATGAGGCTGCGGGTCCCTGTAACCGGGGCTTTTTTTTCGACAAAATAGGGAAAGGACATGATAATACTGGCGGATTCGGCCTTGAGTGCCCCTTTGACCTCTTCCAGCAGATTGGAAAAGATGGTCACGCTCATCTCGTCCATGTATTTGTTGAGGGCAGCGGTGAAGACTGTGACGCAACTTTCCCGATAGGCCCCCGGCATGCGGGCCTGCATGCTGACCGTGGCCACGGTGTTCTGCAGGCCGCCATCTTTTTCGCGGATACGAACCGGAAGTTGGATATCCTTGATACCGACTGCCTCGATGTTGATGGGGGCGGCCATCAGGTTAAGCCCTGAGCTGTTGAGAATTTCTGACCCCCAGGGATTTGTAGATCTCCTGGGTAGCGGTTGAGCAGTTCAGTGTGAAGAACTGGACACCGCGAACATCGTGATCCAATAGATCCCGGATCTGTTCAGTTGCCCAGTGAATACCAACCTTCTCCACGTATTCATCATTTTCAGCCCGATAAACCGCCTTCAGCAGACGGGCAGGGATGTGGGCGCCACCCGCAAGCTCGGCGGTGCGGATCAGGCCGTTTTTGGTGGTTACCGGCATGATCCCGGCGATATTCGGCACGTTGATGCCTGCCAGCTCGCAGCGCTCACAATAATCATAAAAGTCACGGTTATCAAAGAAGAGCTGGGTGACAATATAATCGGCCCCGGCATCGACCTTGGCCTTCAGGTAGTCGATTTCCTGCAGGCGATTGGGTGTGCTGGGATGACCCTCGGGAAATCCGGCTACGCCTACGCACATCTCCGGGAAATGTTTTTTGATATAGGCCACCAGGTCTGCGGCATAGTTGAAGCCGTCTTCCGGCTGCACAAAATCAGCCATTGCTTTAGGCGGGTCACCGCGCAGGGCGAGGATATTGCGAACGCCTGCCTCCCGGTATTTTTCCAGAATCCCATGCATCTCCTGCCTGCTTGAACCGACGCAGGTAAGATGGGAAACCACGGTGATGTCGGTCTCTTTTTTAATTCTGACCACCAGGTCATGGGTGCGATGTCGGGTGGTTCCGCCTGCGCCGTAGGTCACACTCACATAAGAGGGCGCAAGCGGCATCAGGTTGGCAATGGTAGTTAGAAGACGATCAGCTGCAGCGTCTTCTTTTGGCGGAAAGAATTCAAAGCTGAATGTGGTTTTGTGTTGAGCAAGAAGGTCTTTTACAAGCATGGAAATTCCTGAGTTGCTAAGAAATGATAAGTAAGGTTCATATTGTTTGTATGCAGACGGTAAAAACTTTCTGTTTACCCTTTTTTTACCTGTTCGACAATGTTGAAATTTAGGAGTCGTTAGGAAAGAACCTTTCTCTTTATAATCATTTCGTTACGAATAATTATACTGTTTTTTTCTTTTTATAATAATATGTTATTCGTTTACAACTGCTTGTAAGCTGTTCAAGAATGGAAAATGTCTTTTTTCATGCGTTTCCCGTTGATTCGGTGTAAACTTCTTTTTTTTGATGGGACTGTTCAGTGTCAAAATCTGGCACTGTTGAGTGTGCAGGGGGATGGCTGAAGTGACAAAGACAGACATACAGGTGCGGATTGACAAATGGCTCTGGGCTGCCCGATTTTTCAAGACCAGAAGTCTGGCGGCGCAGGCGGTCAGCGGCGGTAAAGTGCAGGTCAATGGCAACCGGGCCAGGTCTTCGCGGATCGTGCAGATTGGAGATGTCCTGCGGATCAGGCGTGGTGAGGTTGAGTTTACCATAACCGTTCTTGGTCTTTCCTCGTGTCGGCGACCAGCAATCGAAGCAAGATTGCTCTATGAAGAATCCGAGGAATCCGTGCAGTTACGTCAGGATGCGGCAAGGATGCGTTCTCTGTTGGCAGCCGGTCAGACCCTGCCTGATAAGAGGCCCGGTAAGAGGGACAGGCGGAAAATCAGGGAATTTATCCGCAAGAATGAGAGTGAATAACTCACTGAAAAGAGAAAAAATAACTTTTGAAGATATATCAGAAAAGGAGTTGACCATGAATAAGATTACACGAGCGTTGATCAGTCTGACCGATAAATCAGGAATTGAGGGCTTTGCCAGAGAGTTAGCCGATCTTGGGGTGGAGCTTCTTTCCACGGGCGGCACCGCCAAAAAGATACGTGAGGCCGGCATACCGGTCAAAGACGTGTCAGAGTTCACCGGATTCCCGGAAATGCTTGATGGCCGGGTCAAGACCCTGCATCCAAAAGTTCATGGCGGTATCCTCAATCAGCGCGACAATGTGGAACACCAGAAGCAGTGCCTGGAGCATGACCTGAAACCCATTGATCTTATTGCCGTGAACCTTTATGCCTTTGAAAAGACCATTGCCGACCCCAACTGTTCGCTGGCTGATGCCATCGAAAATATAGATATCGGCGGCCCCACCATGCTCCGGGCCTCGGCTAAGAACTTCCATGATGTCACCGTGATCGTTGATCCTGCTGACTATCCACAGGTATTGAAAGAGATCAAGGAGCAGGGAAATACTACGCTTAAAACCAGATTTCGTCTGGCTGCCAAGGTATTTTCCCTGACCTCCAAATATGATACCGCGATCTCCGCCTGGCTGGACAAAGTTGACGTGGAGAACAACCCTTATTTTGCAGGGAAGGACTAAGAAATGTTGAAGATAGCGGTTCTTTTATCGGGAAGCGGCAGAACCCTTGATAATTTTCACGAGCATATCCTGAGTGGGACACTTGATGCAGAGATTCAGGTGGTTGTTTCCAATGTCAAAGACGCGCTGGGGTTGAGTAAGGCGGCAAAATATGGCTATCCCGCCTTTTATGGAGGCGACGATGAGGCCATCAATGCGATCCTCAAGGAGTATCCCGTAGACATTATCTGTCTGGCCGGGTTCCTGAAACTCTATGAGCCACCGCCGGCTCTGGTTCGGTCGGTGATAAATATCCATCCCTCTCTGATCCCGGCCTTCTGCGGAGATGGCTTTTACGGCTCACGGGTACACAAGGCGGTCAAGAAACGCGGATGTCTGGTCAGCGGCTGTACCGTCCATTTTGCCAGTGAAGTGTATGACGAAGGGCCGATCATAGTCCAGAAGAGTGTTGACCTTGATTATGATGATACCCCTGAGAGCATCGCGGCCAAGGTTTTTGCCGCAGAGTGCGAGGCATTTCCCGAGGCCCTGAACCGGATCAATGAAAGAGGGATAGATTTTTTCTGGAAGCGGGTGCAGTCATGAACAATGAATCGCGCACCATCCTTACGGCCCAGGAGATGGATCTGGCCCTGAAAAGAATTGCCCTGCAGATCCTTGAACGCAACCATTCTGTCGCTGATCTGGCCATTGTCGGCATTCATACCTGCGGTGTTGATCTGGCAGAGCGAATCAGAATGATCATTCAGGAGCAGGAAGGGGTGGAGGTCCCTTTTGGCAGTCTCGATATCACCCTCTATCGTGATGATTGGAGTCTTATATCCCAGAATCCCGTGGTCCGCACTACTGATATCTCCTTTACGGTGGAAGGAAGCAGGCTGATTCTGGTGGATGATGTCCTCTTCACCGGCCGCACTATCAGGGCGGCCATGGATGCCATTATGGATTATGGCCGTCCTCACTCTATTCAATTGGCAGTGCTTGTTGACCGCAGTGGCCGTGAACTTCCCATTCAGGCTGATTACACCGGCATGCAGACAACGGTTCAACCTCACGAACGTATCCAGGTATTACTCAAGGAACATGGCGGCCATGATGAAGTGGTTATCCAGGGGAATATCTAGACATCTTCCAAGCCGCTGTTAATAAAATGTGGTCATCTGAACAGCCAAATCTGTTATCGTTCTTCATCTATCCTTGAAGTAAGTGACGCTGGAGCGTCTCTGCCCTGCGTAATGATCCGTTCCTAACTATTCTGAAATACAGTGTTTGTTGCGGAGCGGATCCTGAGTTACTCCGGTTGGTTAGTCTATGGGTGTTGAGTTAACACTCTGTATGACTATTGGCTATCCTCCTCCTTCTTCTAAAGAGAAGGTTTCTTTAAAAATAAAGGCCGGGCCATCCCGGTTGTGTTGTTATGGAATTACTCGCCCCCGCCGGCAATATGGAGTCCTTTCGGGCTGCTGTTCAAGCCGGTGCTGATGCCGTTTATGTCGGCGCCCCTGGTCTGAACGCCAGGAATCTGGCCCGTGACCTCCGCCTGGAAGAAATTGCTGCCATGATCCACTACTGTCGTGAGCATGGGCTGAAATTCTACCTTGCCGCCAACAGTCTGGTCAGGGAGCAGGATCTGCCCCAAGTGATTGAAACCCTGGCTATCCTCGAAGAGCTGAAGCCGGATGCCCTCATTGTCCAGGATCTGGGGGTGATCAAACTGGTGCAGGCGTATTTCCCGGAGCTTACCCTTCATGCCTCCACCCTCATGGCTGCCCACAATTCCGATGTGGTTCGTTCCTTTACCGATATGGGCTTTGAGCGAGTGGTGCTTGCCCGTGAGCTGACCATAAAGGAGATCAGCGCTATCTGTAAAAAGACTGAGACCGAGATCGAGGTCTTTGTCCATGGGGCTATGTGCTTTTCCTATTCGGGGCTCTGTCTTTTCTCCTCCTTTCTCGGCGGCAAGAGCGGTCTGCGTGGTCGCTGTGTCCAGCCCTGCCGGCGCCAGTACACCTGGGCGTCAAAAGGTGGAATCAAAGGGCGAATCAAGGGCGGAAAGAAGGTGGGGAAGGAACCATCCGGCGGCAAGGGGGGCTATCTCTTCTCCATGAATGATCTGGGCGGGCTTGAGGCCGTACCCTGGCTTGCTGAGGCCGGTGTCGCCTCCCTGAAGATTGAAGGGCGGCTGCGTACTTCCCACTATGTCTCCCATGTAGTTCAGGCCTACAGGATGGTGATGGATGCCGACGCGGCCAGCTTTCCCTCTGTGTTGAGAAAGGCCGGGCAGCTCGTGGAACAGGCCATGAGCCGCAAGGTCACCCCAGGCTATTTTCAGTCGCCGCAACCAGTGGAAGCGATTACCCCTTACCATTCCGGGAATGTCGGAATGCATCTTGGCCGGTTGGATGGGGTGCAGCAGCGGAAGAATGGTCTTTATGGCAGTCTGACCCTGAAGGGTGAGCTGGAGGTCGGAGACCGGCTGCGCCTGCATCTGGAGACATCAGGGGAACGGCACAGTTTTACCCTGCATGAGATGTTTAAGGGCAGGGATCCTGTTGAACAGGCCCTGGTTGGCGATAAGGTGCATCTCTCCCTGCCTGCTGATCTTATTCCGCCAGGGGCAAAAATGATCGATATCTACAAAGTGGATGTGCGCAACAGGCAGCAGGTCACTGATGTCGAGTTCGGGCTCCCTGGGATCGGGCAGATGAAGGACCTTGTTGTCCAGGTCCAGGATACCCAGCGGGGTCGCATTGCCGCTATCCGCGGAGAGGTCTGCCTGACTGAAAAAAAGGATGCAAGGCTGCTGCTCCCCGCTGACAAGAAAGGAAAGAGCGATGGCAGATCGCGGGCTGCACAGCGGAAAAGCGGGGCGGTCAAGGTGAAATTGCCTCTGGAATGGTGGTTGAAGACCGATTCCCTTAAGTTGTTACAGGAGCGTCTGCCATTCACCCCTGACCGTTTTTTGGTGCCTATCGATAAAACGACAGTCAGCCAGGTTGGACAGATTAAACGCTATATGGGGCAGGGAATACGCAATATAACCTGGTGCCTGCCGCCTATCCTCTTTGAGTCAGAGCTGGCCCAGGTTCAGAAACAGCTCACCATCCTCATGCGTTCCGGTTTTAAAAGTTTTCAGATCGGCCATATCAGCCAGGCCTGGATGTTTCGAGGGGAGAGGGTCCATTTGTCCTGTGACTATACTGTCAATCTCATGAATAATCAGGCCTTGGCCGCAGTTGAGCATCTGGGGGCGGAGGCGGCCCAACTCTCCATTGAGGCAGACAGTGCCCTGCTTGCGAATATTATTAAAGGCAGTCGGACCAATTCCCAGCGTATCCGCAAGGGCCTGACCGTTTACGGTGCTCCGGCTCTGTTTACCGCCAGGCTTGCGGCACGCCATTTTCAGTATGATCGAGTCCTGGTCAGCCCCAAGGGGGAATCTTTCACCATGCACAAGAAAAACGGATTGGTCAGGACCGTGCCTTGCCGCCCCTTCTCGCTGCTGCCTTATCTTGGAGAATTGCAGGATATGGGGCTTGATTATGTGGTGGTTGATCTTTGCAATGTTTCTACCAGTCAGCAGGATATGCTGGCCCTGGCCGAGAGGCTCAGCGGGGTGGCCAGGGTGGCCAAGCTCCCCACCTTTAATTATCTTGGTGCCCTGGAATAGCTCTTTTGAAAATTTCTTTTTTCTGACGCTTTTCTTGGCGGTGTAAGTAGCTCTATAAAGGACCACCTTGCAGTTGATCAGTCAGTCCTTATATTACTATTTTTATGATTAAGATGAACACGATTTTTGATTTTTAGCCAGCAGCTGATTTGCTTAGATCTTCAGTCAGTTTTTATAAGTTCTTTTACTACAGCCATTCCGTAGATGAGATATGCTTTGATGAGCCATTCTTTTTACGGCTTTCAGCAAGATATTACCCTACTTGTCCAGTCAACCTACAATAGAGAAAGTTACTTGAATTCACGAGAAATGATGGATCGAAAAATGCAAATGATTTACGCCGCTGTAAAAAAGAGCCGTTTTGGTGTGTTGGCCCTTTTCGGAATAGTATATCTGACTATATCGACCCTTTTACGAATTGTTCTTCTGATCAGCACTTGGGAGGTGTCTAAGGCTACTTTTTGGGGACTGGGGCAGATATTTCTTGTCGGTACCTTCTATGATGCGGTCTTTTGCATATATTTCAGCGTATTTTTTTCTTTCTTTCTTCTTCTCCTTCCTGATACCCTCTACAGAGGTAAAGTCTATAAGTATACGACTTTTCTCTTCTCCTTTCTGCTGCTTTACGGGGCCTATTGTGTGACATTTGCAGAATGGCTATTCTGGAATGAGTTTAATACAAGATTCAACTTTATTTCCATTGACTATTTGATGTACACGGATGAAGTGGCCAGAAATGTTTATGAATCCTATCCGGTTATCCTTATTTTTATTGGAATCTTTATTGCCTCCGCCATCACCTTTGTCATGGTGAAGCCTGCTCTTGTTGGTATATTGCAGGTTCAGGAGAAGTTTAGTGCCAGGTTGGCCTTTACTGCCTCAATCTTCACCCTGGCGCTCTGTTCCTATTGCTTCGTTGGTCAGTCCTCGCGTCAGCTTTCTGATAATAACTATATTAATGAGTTGGGTTCAAACGGTCCCTATCAATTTGTCGCAGCTTTCAGAAACAACACCCTTGACTACAAGACCTTTTATCCCCAAGGGAATGAAGCAGATCTCTCAAGGCGTTTAAAAGAGTCGGTTGGCAAAAAAAATGATGAGGGAGGTCTTTTCAATATTTCAAGAGATGTGGTGCCCACAAAAAAGAATGAAAAACTCAATGTGATCCTGATCTCAGTCGAGAGTCTGAGTGCTGAATTTTTTACCAGATTCGGCCAGAAAGAAGACATCACCCCTTTTATGGATCAACTGTTTGAGAAAGGGCTGCTGTTTACCAATTTTTATGCCACCGGCACCCGGACAACCCGGGGTCTGGAGTCAATAACCCTCTCTCTTCCACCAACACCAGGAAGATCTTTGGTAAAACGTCCTGACAATGCCAAGATTTACAATCTTGGAAAGGTTTTTAAGGATAAGGGGTATGATGTAGCGTTTTTGTATGGAGGACGCGGTTTTTTTGATAATATGAATGCCTTTTTTTCAGGAAATGGCTACCGCACTGTTGATCAAAGTGATCTTGAAGCAGACGAGATTACCTTTGAAAATGCATGGGGTGTGGCGGACGAAGATATCTACAAAAAAGCAATTACTGAGGCGAATGCATCGCATGCAGCCGGGAAACCTTTCTTTTTTCATATCATGACCACCAGCAATCACCGACCTTATACCTATCCGGAAGGGAAAATAGACATTCCCTCCGGTACCGGACGTTCCGGGGGGGTCAAATATACGGATTATGCATTGCGACAACTCATCACGATGGCAGAAAAACAGAAATGGTACAAGGATACCGTTTTCGTGATTGTGGCAGACCATTGTGCTGCTGTTGCCGGAAGGGCGGAGCTGCCCGTAGAGCGGTATCACATCCCGCTCTTCATCTATTCACCTGGGCATATAGATGCTCAAACTGTAAGCAAACTGAGCGGCCAGATTGATATTGCTCCAACCCTTCTGGCCTTGCTGGGAATCAAATATGAGAGCCATTTTTTTGGCCAGGATATTCTGAGTGATACTTTTCAGGAAAGAGCGCTTATCAGTAATTATCAACGACTGGGCGTCTATGAGGATGATGAGCTGACCATTCTGGCGCCTGTCAAGCAGATGAATGTGATCAAAAATCCTCTCCATAACGAGCAGAGCATTCCGGCTGATCCGAAAAATGGCAATGTCCTGGAGACAATGGCTTTGTATCAGGGGGCTGATTTCATTCTGGCAAAGAGAATGAACCGTTGGGAAGAGGCGGTGACGAAAGACATTGGGAAGTGATCCTGGGAATGAATCTGCTTCTTTCTTGATTCTGGAAAAGGATGAGTGGCTCTGCCCTTCTGTTTCAGTGGCTAAGCTTGATAAAGTGGTCGGCAAGTTCATTTGCCAAATTGGCGGTCGCTGCTGGTTACTTTAATCGTTGGAATTGCTCAAATGAAAACAAAGAAAAAGATACTTGAACGTTATTCCCGCACCGCGGATAATAAGGTCATGATAGATATTGCTGCTGGGAAGGTAGAAGATCTGTACAATTATCTAGACAAGCATGCACCGTATAGGAAAAAAGATCTGGATCAGGATCTTGTAGAATATCTTATTGATTCTGTAAGTGAAATTAGGAAAGAGGATTTTGTTATACAATTTCGCTTTACGGTATTAGCTGAAACTAACCTGAGAGCTCGTGTAATAATGAGTATCCATAATTATTTTCAATATTTAAAAGTGCTTGAACTGCGTGAATTAGCGAAAATGACACGCTCCTCTTTTATACTCTTTGCCATCGGGATTGTATTTCTTTTTATCTCAGTGTGGATCAACCAAAAAATTGCAGGTCATTACGGCGTCATAAGCAAGGTCTTTGCGGAAGGAATCACTGTAGCGGCATGGGTATCCTTATGGAATGCTATCACAATTTTTCTTATAAACTGGGTTCCTCATCACCAACAGTTTAAAATGTATGAACGAATCTCCAAAGCAAAAGTGCTTTTTTATGATACAGTGCTGGGTGATCAATAGTAAGAATATTATTCTGACGCTTGTCAAGCAGAGGAATGTGATTTAAGGGCCTCTTTATAATTTCCCCTGAATTCTATTATGTTGTGCATGAATTTGAAAATGGATGAAAACTTTCTGCCCATTCATCTCGGAGCGTTTTTTATGGAGGCGTTTCCTGAGCATCTGAATATTGGTCAATGCAAGTCGGTCAGTGGAGGAGGAATACCAACAAGCCTAAGTTTCCCTTTATGAAGGCACTCTGTCAATACCAATGAGGGTTGAAATATGAAATTTGACGGAACTACCTTGATTGGGTTAATCGCTGCAATATGTACAACCGCTTCATTCTTGCCCCAGGTGATCAAAACCTGGAGATCCAAAAAAACCAAAGATATTTCATTTCTGATGTATGCCATACTTGCTCTGGGCTTGTTTCTTTGGCTGGTTTATGGGATCATAATCAGGGATTATCCCTTGATTCTAGCCAATAGCATCAGCCTCGGTCTCGCCATCTGTGTTTTGTTCCTAAAAATAAGACATGGATAAAGATAGGGTTTGATCATTATTTTCAGCAACTGCCGGAGTATGCATAAAATGCTGGGAAATAACCTACCCTTAAAATATGCGATCTGAAAGTCTGCTTCCGACTGAGGAAAATCATCGGGAGATGCAATGAAGATCTCTCATCCATCCATCTAATCATCATTAGGAGTGAAATTATGAAAACCAGTTTGTTGTTCAATGCAATGATTATAGGTGGTAGTCTTTTTTTGTCGGCAGGTAGTGGTATGGCCGGAGATGATAATGGAGCGAAATCGATAGTTTTAAAAGGGGGAGGCATGGGCTCGATCACCTTTCCCCATGCCGTCCATCAGGGAATTTTTGTTGACTGCAAGCCCTGCCACGATCTTTTTCCTAAGGAGTCTCAAGTTGTTGATAAATTGAAGACTGAAGGCAAACTGCCCAAAAAAAATGTTATGAATATGTGCACAAAATGTCATAAAGACTTAGCTGGAAAAGATCAGAAAACAGGCCCAACTCGCTGCATGGATTGCCATAAAAAATAAGGGGGAGTGGGGTTAGAGTGGGGGGCAGGCTTGACATGTGGATATTTTGTTAAAGTTGATGAAAGTCAACGTCTGTAAATCAAGTTTTCTCCGGTCGATTTTCTGGAAAGTCAGTTGTCTGAAAGGGTATTGGAACATGGATTCAAGGAAAATATTAGATCCTTCAGATTCAATTTCAAAGGTACCAGGTAAAAAGCAAGATCATCATTTTCGCTTTCATTTTCCTCAATCTTATCCTCTCTTGTCTGGCTGCGATGCAGTCTCCGATTACCAGGTGACCCTCAAGGCGGAACTTGAAATCCGGCACATTCATGATAAGATGGATCATCTCCTTTCTCATCAGTGGGATCGTCTGGCCCAGATCCAGGAGATTCAATTCGATCTATTAACAGAGATTGGCAGGAGGGGATGATTTATTGATAAAAGTGGCCTTCATATTATTGCAGAGCTGTCGATTATTATTGTCCCTTAGTAAAACCGAGGGGGTATCTAAAGGATATTATGTCAAACATGAATGATCCAAGAGTCCTTTTTGCAGCAGAGCGTACGTTGCTTGCATGGAATAGAACGAGTCTTTCTTTAATGGCTTTCGGATTCGTTATTGAAAGATCTAGTTTGTTTGTTGAGATTTCAGGCCGAGCTGAAATCAAGTTATTTCAACGTCATATTGCATTTTTTATCGGGATATTATTCATCCTGTTGTCATCATTTATCGCGTATTATTCAATTTTACAGCATCAACGTATACTCAAGACGATACAGTCCGTCGAAATTCCGAATGGGTATAATCTCGAGGCGGGAATGGCTGTCAATGGCATGCTTGGAATTCTGGGAATTGCCTTGAGTCTCTATTTGCTTTATGGCTTTATGTGAATGTTTGCGTGAGTCAGAAAAAGACGAATAGGGTAAGGATAGAGATTCTATTTCTTCTCCTTGAAAATATCCGGGTATCCATGTTTAATAAGATAAAGATGTTGCCCAACACAAAAGGCACATTATAAATCATACAGATGGCAATAATTGTTGACTTTAGGGTCTTGTCGTATTAAAATTATTTGTTATTTTAAAGAAAATAGGACATTTTCTGTCTGTATTTTATAATAGACATTACCGGGAAAGCCGGTTTTACAATTTAGTAAGTCAACAACAGGAGAAATTCGTGGCTAGTCATAAATCTGCAGAAAAGAGAAATCGTCAGGCAACAGTTCAACGTATGCGTAATCGTGCCATCAAAACACGGATGAAAAATTTAATCCGCCTGGTGGACGAGGCAGTTGCCGCAGGTTCTGTTGAGGCGGCACGGGAGGCGTTGAAGGCTGCAATTCCCGTTATTGCCAAGACAGGTTGCAAGGGGACTATTCACAAGAAGAATGCATCCCGTAAGGTTTCTCGTTTAACCAAACGTGTCAACAACATGCAGGCAGCCGCGTAAGCGGTTCCGGTTGATGTTCGGCAGTGAGTAGGTAGCCGGAAGGTTGGATGTGTGCCATTGTAAAAGGCCATGGAGTCGTTAGATTTCATGGCCTTTTTTTATGCTGTTTTCATATGAAATAATATATGGTAGAGTCTCAATGTAGGGTGTGGGCGCCCCGAAGGAAGTAGTATTTGGGGGTAAAGAACGACCCCATTGCGAAGCTTTTTATCCAATAGAATCGATTTTTCTGCCAGCCGTCGCGGGTAAAAAGAAGAGTTTCTCTCATTATCATCCTCTTGCCGATCAGTCAGCATGTCACAACAAAATCATTTTCCAGACCTTGAGGCTTTTCAGGACCTGAAAGGCAAAGCCGGGCTTGTTCCTGTTTATCGAAAAATAATAGCGGATCTTGATACCCCGCTCACCCTTTTTGCCAAGGTGGCCGAGAAACAGAGTCATGTTTTCCTCTTTGAGAGTATGGAGGGAGGCGAGAAATGGGGCCGCTACTCTTTTATTGGCTTTGATCCGCTGGTGACCTTTTCGTCCAAGGGAAACCAGATTGAGCTCTGTTCCATCCGTGATTCTCAAGAAGAGAAAGTGGGATATAGTGGTGACCCTCTGAAGGCCTTGAAGGAACTGGTGGAGAGTTTTGCGGCAACGGAGGTGGATGGAGATCTTCCCCGTTTCTGTGGGGGCGCGGTGGGTTTTCTCGGCTATGATATGGTCCGTTTCATGGAGGAACTGCCGGATGAAAAATCGCCGCTTGCCTTTCCTGATTCGTCATTCATGGTGCCGAAGATGGTGCTGGTCCATGACAGCTTCCGCCAGACCGTGACCGTGGTCTGCTGGGTACGCTTGAGTGAAGAAGAAGATGCGACATCTGCCTACCATGGTGCTACCAGGCAGATCGATGATGTTATTGTCCGTCTGCAGGCCCCGGTACCGGCTGAGTGTATGACTTCCAATATCGAGGGCTGCGCCTCTGGCCATGAGTTCAGTTCCAATATGGAACCTCAGCAGTTTAAGGCCATGGTGGAACGGGCTCGTGATTATATCAAGGCCGGTGATATTATCCAGGTAGTATTGTCCCAGCGTTTTCATACCAGGACAGAGCTTGCTCCGGTAACCCTTTATCGCGCCCTTCGCCATATCAATCCCAGCCCCTATCTCTTTTTTCTCAAACTTGGCGATCTGGTACAGATTGGTTCCTCGCCCGAGATTCTGGTGCGCAAGGAAGGCGAACACGTCGAGCTGCGGCCCATTGCCGGTACCCGGAAAAGGGGGGTGAACCCTGCTGAGGATGAGGCCCTGCGGCTTGAGCTGCTTGCTGACCCCAAGGAACGGGCCGAACATCTGATGCTCGTTGATCTCGGGCGTAATGATGTGGGCAGGGTGGCTCGTGATGGCAGTGTGGAAGTCAAAGATCTTCTGGTGGTGGAAAAATACAGCCATGTAATGCATCTGGTGTCTGCTGTGCACGGAATTATTGCCGAGGGGAAGGATCAATTTGATGTGCTGGATGCCTGTTTTCCTGCCGGAACGGTGAGCGGGGCGCCAAAAATCCGGGCTATGGAGATCATTGAAGAGCTGGAACCTGAGCGGCGGGGTCCTTATGCCGGCGCGGTGGGATATTTTGGCTTTTCCGGCAATATGGATTTCTGTATCACCATCCGGACTTTTGTCATGCAGGGGCAGGATCTGTGGATTCAGGCAGGGGCAGGCATCGTCTATGATTCCGATCCTGCAAGTGAGTTTGAAGAAACCATAAATAAATCCATGGGATTGCGTCGCGCCGTTGAGCTTGCGGAAAAGGGGTTTTAGGTTATGCTGGTCATCATTGATAATTACGATTCGTTTACCTATAATATTGTTCAGACCATTGCCGGAAACAGTGCGGCCAATGGTGAAAAGGCCGAGATCAAGGTCTTCCGCAATGACAAGATCACTATAGAAGAGATCGAGGCGCTGCATCCCGACCGCCTGCTTATCTCGCCTGGCCCCTGTACCCCGGCGCAAGCAGGAATCTCCATTGCTGCAATCAAATATTTTGCCGGCAAAATTCCCATCCTCGGGGTCTGTCTTGGCCATCAATCCATGGGTGAGGCCTTTGGTGGGGCAACGGTGCGGGCCAGGCGGATTATGCACGGCAAGACTTCGCCCATCTCCCATGATTGCAAGGGGGTTTTTACTTCCTTGCCGAACCCTTTCGATGGCATGCGTTATCACTCTCTGGTGGTGGAAGAGGCAAGTCTTCCCGATTGTCTTGAGATCAGCGCCCGCAGTGATGAGGGAGAGCTCATGGGGCTGCGACATAAGACTTTGGCCATTGAAGGGGTGCAGTTTCATCCCGAATCCATCATGACCCCGGCGGGTATTATCCTGCTGAAGAATTTTATGCGCCCTGATTATCCCTCACTTTTAAGGGCATAGTCAATCTTTGAAATTAATGAGTATTGGATAGCCAATGGATATTAAACAGGCAATTGCCAGGGTTGTAACCCGTCAGGATCTCAGTGAAGATGAGATGGTGGATGTTATGAATGAGATTATGGGCGGATCAGCTACCCTTGCCCAGATCGGTTCTTTTATTACGGCCCTACGGATGAAAGGGGAAACAGTGGCTGAAATCACCGGGGCGGTGCGGGTTATGCGGGAGAAGGTAACTCCCATTACCACCTCCGTTGACGTTGCCCACGGAGGCATCCTGGTGGATACTTGCGGCACTGGCGGTGACGGTTCCGGAACCTTTAATGTCTCCACTACCTCCGCCTTTGTGGTGGCCGGTGCCGGAGTGGTGGTGGCCAAACATGGCAATCGTTCCGTCTCCAGTCATTGCGGCAGCGCTGACGTCCTTGAGGCCGCGGGCGTTTCATTGAATCTGACTCCGGAACAGATCAGCCGTTGCGTCCAGAAGGTCGGCATTGGTTTTTTGTTTGCACCGGCCCTGCATGGGGCGATGAAACATGCCATTGGCCCACGGCGTGAGATCGGGATCAGGACAATTTTTAATATTCTTGGGCCGTTGACCAATCCCGCCGGTGCCAATGTGCAGGTGCTCGGTGTCTTTGCTTCGGAATTGACCGAGCCCCTGGCCGAGGTCCTTGGCAGGCTTGGCTCAAAGCGGGCGCTGGTCGTTCATGGAGAGGGTAATCTGGATGAATTGACGGTCACCGGCAGCACCAGGGTCTCTGATCTGCATCTTGGAAAGGTTACCACCTATACAGTCACCCCGGAACAACTTGGGTTGGCGCGCGCCTCGCTTGCCGATCTCAAAGGCGGGGCCACAGCCCAGGAGTCAGCCGCGCAGATGCGAGCCATCCTGGGCGGAGAGCAGGGCGCCAAGCGTGACATGATCCTTCTCAATGGCGGGGCAGCCCTGATGGCCGCAGGAGTGGCCGCAGATCTGCAGGTCGGAGTGGAGATGGCGGCAGAGATTATTGATTCTGGAAAGGCCCTGGCAAAGCTTGATCAGCTTGTGGCCTTCTGTCGGGATCTGAATTAATAGCTCATGTTGTTTGTTTGATTATTTGTTTATTTTACAGATTATACGATGATTTTAGATACGATTGTTACCAGAAAAAAAGAAGAGGTCCGTCTCCTGAAGGCGCGTGGAATTCACCTTCCTCCCCAGTTTGCCCATAAACCCATTGATCCGCCCCGGGGCTTCCGTCAGGCACTCATAGATTATCCCGGTGTGGCCATCATTGCCGAGATCAAGAAGGCCTCTCCCTCCAAAGGGGTTATCCGATCTGATTTTGATCCTGTGGCCATTGCCAGGAGTTATGAGGATAACGGTGCCCAAGCCATATCGGTGCTGACCGATGAACAGTTTTTCCAGGGCAGTCTGCTCTATCTGCTTCAGGTCCGGGAGGAAGGGAGGCTGCCGGTGTTGCGCAAGGAGTTTATTATTGATGAGCTGCAGATCGAAGAGGCCCATGTCCATGGTGCCGATGCCATATTGCTTATGGCCTCTATCCTTGATGCTCATCAGTTGAAGGATTTTCAGGCCTGTGCCCGGGCGTATGGCATGGATTCCCTGGTTGAGGTCCATGACGAGCAGGAGCTTGAGGTGGTTCTCGGTGTCGGTTGTGCGTTGATCGGGGTGAATAACCGCAATCTTAAGGACTTTTCCATGGATATTGAGACGACATTTCGTCTGAAAAAATTGATCCCTGCTGATATTCCGGTGGTTGGCGAGTCAGGGCTGAAGTCACAGGCCGATCTGAAGCGTCTTCAAGAAGAGGGGATAACCGCCGCTCTGATTGGTGAAACCCTGATGCGCGGTAGCGCCGGCGGGAATACTTTGCAGGGCCTTCGTGGTCTTTGAGTCATTGGCAGGATGCTTTGAACTTTTTCAAGGCACCCTGAACTGTTAAAAATAAGATGGAGGGAACATGGCCGCAAGGACGCGGGTTAAGATGTGTGGCATCACCAATCGTTACGATGCAGAAGAAGGGGTACGGGCCGGGGTTGACGCCTTGGGTTTTATCTTTGTGGACGAGAGTCCGCGTCATATCTTGCCGGAGAATGCGCGGGAGATCATTGCCGATTTGCCGCCATTTGTTGATTGTGTTGGTGTCTTTGTCGATCGTGATCCCCAGGAAATCGAAGAAATTATTGCCTATTGTGGCCTTTCTTATGCGCAGTTGCACGGTAGCGAAGAACCAAAGTATTGTGAGCGCCTGGCCCGCACAGCAGCCCCCTGCAAGGTGATCAAAGCTTTCCGGGTTAGCGGGGAATCAGGGGCCGGTCTTTTCACTCCGTATAACGATATGGTGCAGGGGTTTTTGTTGGATACCTACAGTAAAGGGATAGCAGGAGGTACAGGTATGGTCTTTGACTGGCGGATCATTGGCCGGCTGCATCTGCAGTCGCCCCTGATTCTTGCCGGTGGCCTTGATCCTGAAAATGTGAGGGAGGCAATCAAGCTGGTGCGTCCCTTTGGGGTTGATGTGAATTCAGGTGTGGAGCGAGCCCCTGGCATTAAAGATGTGGAAAAACTGCACGCCTTTATGGAGCAGGTGCGGCTGGCAGACCAAGACAAGGCCCTGGAGGATTGAGCCGTTATTTAAATTCGTTACGTCTCCTAAATTCCTGACCGCCTCAGTTCTCCTGAGGCGGTTCTTGATCTCTAGTTTCTGTCTTTTTTTCCCTTTGCTCTTCCAGACGATAAAAATCCTTCAAGCGCTGCCTGTAGAACATTCCCGCAGGTCCGGTAGTATGTGGAGTATAGGGTTGTAAGCCCTTATCGGACGACTGGGCTTGAATAGCATCAAAACGTATCTTGTTTTCTTCGTCAAGCCATGACAGATGAAGATCCAATAACGGACGCATGACCGATATCCTGCCGTTCGTGTCTCTGCCAAGCTGTACTGTTTCCCAGCGGCGCATAATATATCCCTGATGCCATATCCCTTTTTTTTCTTCACCATTGATCTTATCTAGCATGACCGGAGCCATGGTGGTGGGGTAATCAGGGTTCAGATTATAGGTTAGAATTTTTTCCACCTCCCAACTGCCCTGAGTCGTCAGTCTCCAGAAGGCGTCATTTTCCCTGGTGTCATTGCGGAGCAGGTGAGTGCCCGTATCATTGAAGGCCCATTGAGCATGACATGCCTGACAGCTTATTTGGTCTTCGAAAGCGGTATGGGCCGGATCACGCATGAGCGGGATTGCATGACGCTTCTTGTCGCCCTTGGAATGGAGAAAATATTTACCTTCTTTCTCGGTCACATTGGCTGGCAGCGATTTTCCCAGGATTTCTTGGAGGTGGCAATCCTGGCACTGGATAGCCTTGGTCTTTCGGGTGTTCATAAGCTCAGCGCCACCATGACAATCAACGCAAATCAAGCCCCGCTGTTGGTGGATGTCCGGAGTTAACTGATGATATTCAACGCCATAAGGACGGGTGAATGGGTCCTTGGTGATGTAGGGAGTTCGGTATTCCTCATTGAAATCATGCTCAAAGCGGCCATGGTAATCTGCGCCAACCCAGTTTTCGTAGTGACATTGCAGGCATTGTTTATCACCTGGGGTTGCCAGGAAGGTATGAGAGGTGGGTGCGCCGTTGGTGAAATCAAGATGACAGGCGGCGCAGCCGGTGCCGTGACCCACAAGGGGATACGGGTCGCCGCTGGAATAGAGATGGCAGCGCAGGCAGCGTCGACGCAGCATGTCATCTGCTAGTTGCAGGGCGGTTTCCGGTTCATCGGCCACGGGGATTTGGATGAGCGTATCAAGACTCTCTTGGGCACCAAAGGCCTTGCGGACCAGATTGACTTTACGTTTCAAAGTAAAATGAATTGATTGCGTTGTCCCTGCCACTTGATCAGGATGACATCTGCCGCAGCTTTGTGTCATTGATGCCGGGTGGGCGGGTTGTGAAATGAGGCCGGTATGGGCGTCTTTCTGGTCGTTACTGGTGTCCTTGCCGGCATGACAGCTTGAACAGGAGAAGTTATGGGCCTTGTCCTGATGTGCCATGTGGCAGCGGATACACCCTTTTTGCACAGGGTTGATAATGGGGCGAGCTTCATTGTTTGTGTCCCTGGATTGTTCAGATGGTGTGGTAGAATCTGAACAGCCTGCCAGGAAGAGAGAACAGGTAATGAAGAGTGACAGATAAGACATAATGAAGGAAGCAATCTAATAGCTCAAGTTAAGCCGTTGTTGAAAAATAACCTAAATATTCAAATGGCGTTGATCGTTATAAAGAGCCGGAATGAAACAGTCAGAAACGAAGTCGATATTTCTTAACAGTTTCTAACTTATCAGGAGTCTCGATTGATCCGATGTTGACACACTACCATAAAATTGATAATTACTGGAACTACTTTTCCAACTTCACATCTGATCAAGCCGATATAGCTCAGTTGGTAGAGCAACTGATTCGTAATCAGTAGGTCTGCGGTTCGACTCCGCATATCGGCTCCAGTAAAATCAAGGGGTTAGGTCGTTAAGACTTAACCCCTTTTTTGCTTCGTTATATGCCAGTTATATTTTGAAAGGGAATGGAGGCACAAGTCAATATCATGACGCTGACTGGATCACTCCTTCCAGGGCATAAAAAAATCGCCTCCCTCTCGAAAGAAAGAAGCGGTCTGCCGCGTTGTGTTGCGTTGCGCGTTGCGTAATTGGCGTTTTTGTAGCTTCACCAAGCTGTACCCCTTAGAAATTCCGTAAATATCTCACAACACTGGTATCTTCATCCTCAGCTTGGAACTCAGCTTGGACCTCATCATCATACGAGACCCTTTCACTCTCTCGCACTCCCTGTTCCCACTCGACCCCAACCAACTCCTGGTCATCTGACCACGTCTTCAATTTTTCCGGATAAAATGTGTGGCCGAAGAAATAGGAAATCAAAACCTCCCTTGTAAACTGAGAGAGAGGAATCCCCACCCGGTCAGCGAGATTTTGCAGATCATCTTTGATGCGAACAGGAAGAAACACTTTGAGGGGGATAATATTTTTTCCAAGACCAGGAATACACTCTGCCGTTGATGTTCTGGAATAGAACACATCCTGGTCAGGCTCATTGTCGGGTTGCTCATCCTCCACTGGTTCTGGCGGCGGCACATAGTATAAGCCCTCACTTGTCGCTTGCATTTTTAACAATTCATGCATGCCATAGAGATATATCACGAAGAATTCACGAATATATTTTGCTGCAACCAACCCAGCCCTTTCAACAATTTCATCCAGTGCCGTTCTGCCCGCTTCAGGGAGCCAGACACGCAGTACCGCGGTATTCTCTGACAGCTCCTTCAATTCCCGGTCGTCAATGAGATCGGTCATGGCTGGTAATCCTTGTACTTTCTTTTGCTTGTGAGAGAAGGGCCACATGTAAAAATTCCCCTATTTATTTCATTGATTATGAGTTGCTGGAACTGGTAGCCTGATAACAAGATAAAATTGGATTTCATTTCAAAAGGGCGTATGATCAATATCAGAAATCTTACAAAACTCGACAAATCTACCATGCGACAAGGGAGGCAGAAAGTATTTTTCACTTTTGCCTTAAATAGATCCAGGAAGACTAATTATGGAGATCGTGTCATGAGAAAAATTGTTTTGTTAGGTATTGCTATGGTTATTTTTTTAGTTGCTATTTTTTCCACACAATATCAAGCCCGTGCCAATTGAAAACGTGGGCCAATGCATGGGGGACTGCGCCAGCGAGCAGGGCATATGTATTTCGCAATGCAACGGAGACGGTCAATGTATTGGTAATTGTGGCGCAGCGCATGGACGTTGTGTCTCAAGGTGTCATTGATTCGATTTTCTGATCTGGGATATTTGGACAATCAATTGTTACTACATTGCCATACTGCTATTAAAGGAGAATAAAAATGAAAAAGATAATTATTGGCCTGGCTATTAGTTTGACTTACGTTACTTTGTCGTCGCCTGTCTTCGCACAGAACAACCAATACGAAATCAAGACCAATCCACAAGGAAATTCACTCGGTGGAAGCACAGATATTGAAATGCGGAAGCAGTACGACTACGATCCATCAAACAAGTATCGGGGCGAAATTGACAGTGACGGCTCGGTACGCATGAAAAACTACGATGGCGATCGACTACGCGGTACCATTGATAGTGACGGCTACGGAAGGTTGAGGGATCAAGATGGGAATACTTACAGAGTAAAGCCTTGATGTTATTTATTTAAACTCCGTAGAAAGATTCAAACAAGTGGTTCTGTCAGGCGGTGGTGAGCTTGCCAAACTACAAACAAGACTTCTGCAAGATGCTCGGTAAAGTAAAGATATTTCGGCCAGAAAAAATTCTATAATCTCTTGTAGTGCATGGAGGAGTCTATATATGATTCAAAAAGTAGATAACAGGAAAAAGACTATATTTATTTGGATCTTTGGTGTTGTTTTAGTAATGCTTCTATTCCCTCCGTGGATAGACTCACGACTTGCGGGAAAGCAAACCATTAGGGACAATATTGGTTACAGTTTTATACTCGATCAACCTAACGGTAAAAATGTATCTATTGACTGGAGCAAATTGATCATTCAATTTGCGGTTGTGGCTTGTGTTACAGGGATTGCAATATTTTCAAACATCCACCTTGCTAAAATTGGCATAGCCGCAAAATGGCTTATAGCTTTTGCATCTTTTTTATTCATTGCGGTTTGGCTTTTTCATTATTTTACAGAGGTGCGCCCTTATAAACAGGTAAAAATGTCTATCAAATATGAGCCAGACAAGTGTTCAATAGAATACCCCATGTTGGTAACAACCAACAACAACGGCTCAAGAACGGTGTCCAAAATATCTTTTGAAATTGCTGTGCGAATCCCAGGACACAGTAATAATCTCGTTCCTTTGAATGACCCGATGGCTATCCCAGACAAAAAGTTTATTACGGATTACTCAACAGACATAATAGTGATGTCTGGCACATCTTCTACAACATGTTGCCGCCACCCTTTTAAAACTTTTACTGAAATAACGGCTCTTCCTGAGTTTTCATCTGCATCAACAGAACGGCAACAAAAAGTCATCTCTCTTGCTATGGAGGACATGGGTGCCAAGGGATATACGCCAGAAGAGCTTTCTTATAGTATCGAAAGAGAGGAAGTTATTCTGCGATAAAGAGAAACAGGGGATAGAGGGTCTACATATTGATATTCGTGGAAGTCCCAGAAATAAGGAATCCACGCAAGAAGCCAGCATTTTCGATGATCTTAGGTTGTGTTCTAAAATATACAAAAAGGGGCTGCCCCATTCCTTTCTTGTAAATAGAGCATAGGGCTGCGGCTGAGTGGGACAGGTGGTGGAGAAGGTTAATAGATATTGATATACTAATTATGGCAAAGGGAAAATGGAGAGTAATAAAATGAAGAAAACAATTATCGCCATATCGTTATGCCTTGTTGCGTCACCCTGTTTTGCATTTATGAATGAAGTTGCTCCACAGCAACAAAACCAGAACACCCAGATCCAGTAGCCAAAGGTTTATGAGTCAAATACTGGTAATCAGTATATGTGCCTCTATAGGAAACTCAGCTGTCACTTCCCTGAACTCCCGGCTACGTAGAAATGACGCAGCATTTAATGAATGTCATTTCTGTGCAGCCAGGAACCCATTATTTATGGGGTACCCAGAAACTTTTAGCTGAGTATTGTATAGAGCCACTTTCTAAAATAAAATATTAACATCCCTGTCTGTTATTTCTTGTTTAATGTCAAATAGGTAAAAGCTATTTTTTTGTCTCCTTGGTATTACCTTTGCTGTGAGCTGTCTTTGAACATTTATTTAACGTAAAGGAGTAAGTATGAAAAATAAAAATATTTTACATTACTTGTTATCGAGTCAGATACACTTTACTGGCAAAGCAATTTATACATGGTTAGCTCTACTCGTCACTTTGTCTGCTTTTCCTGCTCAGGCATTAGCGATAGATTGTTTTGAACTGGATGGAGCTTATGTTTACTCTCAAGAGTCAACTCCTGTTTATCTCGGATTCTTTGGCGGTGAAGTTGATTCAGATTCTATTATGAATACGGTTAGTAATTATGGCTCTACAGTTAGTGCCCTTAGTGTAAGAAATGATGTTGGGAAATATGGATCATCTGTTGGAACGTATAGCGCAAATGATAATGTAGCTTCAAAACCTCCACGGATCTATAAAAATGGAGTTTTGATAACTTACTTAACGACGAACTTGGTATTTCTTGATCGTGTTTCTTTATCAGAAATAGATGCAAGTTGTACTTTTATTGCTCACTCTCCTGCAATCCCTACAACGTACACCCTTACAGTCACGAAAACAGGAACAGGTGCGGGCACAGTAGGCGGTGGCGGAACTTATGCTTCTGGTACAACGCAACAAGTAAGCGCAACAGCAACCATTGGTTCCACCTTCACCGGGTGGAGTGGTGATTGTACAGGGACAACAAGCCCGGTAAGCGTGCTGATGAATGGCAATAAAACTTGTACTGCGACTTTTCAGAATAATCTTCAAATACCAAATTTAACGGCTATCATCTTTTTGTTAACAAAACAAAAATGACAAATAGCTCCACCACCCGTATGTCCAGGCTTCCCCATGCCATGGCCTGCAAGGCAGCGGCAATGCCATCAATGCGGGTGATGTGGCGTACAACATTGGTCAGCCGGTTGACTTCTTGCGGGGTGGTGTTGAGGCGGAGCGTAAGCTCGGCAGGCAGTACACTCTGAGTGACCATCTCATTGAGCAACAGCACCTTGGCCGATAAACTGGCCGGAAGCTCGGTAACATGCTGGCCGCGTTTGGCCGTTTCTGCCCCGTTTATGGGCTTACGACTTTAATCTGAATTTCAGTTATGGGGTTGTTATTTATCTGCACGGCAGTGTCAGGGGTCTTGCCTAAGACATCGGCCCGCCCCTTGCTGATTGTGTCGGCCCTGGCCTTGTAATCGTTCTGGTTCTCGCACTTGGCCATCATCGCTTCAGAGACATTCTTAATGGCCGCATGGTTAAAGAACACAATATGCCTGGTACGCTCATCGACAACATCATTTACTGCGTTCACAAAATGTTCATCGTTCTCAGCTAACCCTTGCTTGTATTGCACTCCGGCGTTCACGACTGCAAGACCGTCTTTCTCAATCTTGGTCGTATGCTTCGCGATAAAGCCGACACTCACCTCGTGTTTTCTGGCAAGGTCACGAATGGAATATGCGCCGGTTCGCCATTGGCCAACAATCACGGGAATAAGTTTTTCATAGCTTTTTTTATTCATTTTTACTCCATTGTGAATCTGCATTACGAATATTTTAATTCGTACCGAAGTGCGTAATTCGTCATTTTGGCTGAACGTAATGTTGAACGTATTGTTCAGGTTTGGTTGAAACTATCGCTGAAACTATGGTTTTGGTGTTCAGTATGGTGTCCAGTATGTCTTTTTCGATTCTGTATTTTCAGACACAATCTAACTCCAGCAGTCCGAACGAGTTAACATCTTCAGCAGAATATAATGGATCTCCAAGATTATCATAGCCCCTTGGCTCCAGTCCCATCATATCAAATATTGTTACCCGTGCAGATGCTGTCAGCAGAGAAGGAACTTCTGAAACAATGGGCCGATAGTAAATCTCAAGCACCTCTTCAGGCGATTCAAAAGATTCAGAGATAGCCTGGATATGAAGCTGGCCTGCATCTGGGTCAATGCTCCTGCAATGGCAATGCAGAAGCATACAGTGACACTCAGGACACTCCTCGGCGAAACAACCATATTCATGATGCTGGCCTAGTTGAACAGCACAGATAGGGCATATAGCGTAACCAAGATTTAATTGTTTCTCGCTACCATATTTTACCCGTTCACAATTAGTCATAATATCCTTTTCATCTATGGTTTTCTTAGGTTGTCGAAAAGTTGACTTTGATTGAAAAAACAATCATTGTTTATCTATTGGCCTGCGTCCGTATCAACCTCCTCAAGATCGTTCAGCCTTGCCGCTTATATGCCCATAGTTACATCCTTGGTTACACCCTTTTCGCGGCATTACAAAAAAAAAGAAAGTGCGGAATCGACAGTGAGACGAGCACCCGAAGCCATCCTCCAGAAGGGCCAAAATTAGAGATAGGATAGCCTCTCACTGTGTACATATATGGGACTACTATACTAGTACACATTGAGATTCCCTTGTTTCGACTCGACCACCTTCTATCCCTTCGTTATTTCAGCGATAATTTTACTATCTTCATTTTTAACGCTTTTCTGAAAAGCATACACAGTGAGAATTATGACGTTTTTTTTTATGCCGCTTGCCGCCACTTACGATGTGCCCGAAGTATATTCTCTATTTCCTCTAAGGGAAGCGGCTTACGATGCTTCAGGTTTTCAGCGGCAACAATCCCCTCCAGGTCAAAAAAGCCCATGACAGCATCGCGGTTTTTTTTGGGACAGAGGCAGCCGTCATGGACTGGCAATATCACGATGTCATCCTCCATCCCACGGTTCATGATTCTGGCCATCAAGGCCGCTTCGGTTTTTTGAAGGTGTCCCCAGTTCGGCTGGTAAAGATCCTCAAAAATTGCAGAGTGGTGGTTTTCTAAGGCCATGATATAGGTTTCCAAATTCTCCGCTTTGCCATAATGCTTGCGGTAGGTACTCATAACCTTTTTTCTCCCGGAAACAGGAGATTCCGGATTGCGTGTGTTGAGCATTAAAAGCATCAGTCGCTTTGTTATGTCTCGGCGATTATCGGTATAAAGATATGGGTCTCCCGCTGGTAGAGAAAGCCCTCGGCTTTTATACAGGAGTTGGGTGTGCATTCCCTTCCCGTCCAGATCGACAGTTAATTCACCGTCAATGGTGATGGAACGGCGAAATTCTTTTTTGCAGCCTATCCAGAATGCCCCGTAGAACCGCCCCCCCTTGGTTAAATTCAGATCGTTAAAGACCATATATGGGAGACACTTGGTTTCGTCAGGCATTATTATTTTTGCCTTCCCATGTACTTCGGTCTCGCATTGATCGTACAAGTCAAACGTTTGTCGATCCAGATTCAAGCGTATTTCATGACGCAGCAAAAATTCCCAATACCGTTTGAGAAAATCTTTAAAATCTCGGCGTTCGAGTGTATTGATTTTGGCCACTTCCGATCTCCTATCGTTAATGATGATTGCTCCTCTTGGCTGATAATGGGTCCGAGCTGGTTGGTAAGCTCGAATCCGACTGCTGTAAGTGATGAGCCTCCGGGTGTACTCCTGATTTTCGACAAGTTGAGAAATGAGGGCAACCTTTTCGAGGTGCTTTAAAACATTTTCAAAAACCTGCCGGGAGTACCCCCAGCTTTCAGCATGCAATCTGCTAAAGTTGGCAATCATTAATTCCTTCCCCGTGCTGATATTCGCGAGAATCGAACAAAGAGCCGATTCTTGTGCCCGTCGGATCTGTTCGTTGCGAAATGGCATCGGATAAGCTTCAAAGACTGCGATTGCGTGATTCTCATGGCAACGCCGTTCATGCATGAAAAACGGGATTGAAATATCCTCTAGACGATTTATCCGCCATCTGTTGGAGTCCTTCATCAGCACTGCACTCCATTGCCGAGAAGATCCCAAAAAGATAGCTGCCTTTTCTTTGAAATAACGTACTTGGCAACCCGATGTAAGTTACCCTCGGGCGTGTAGTCGAGGGTCCAAATTGTGGCGATTGGGTAGCCCTGCTTCCGAAGTTCACAGATACGCATTGCTGGATGCATAACATCCAAGTCATGCCTTGATTGTAGGGTCGTCAAACCTTCGCTTTGCTTGAGGTTGAGGTGTGCCAGCATTCTTGAGCGCTGGCTGGCTATTGAGTTGTCTTTCATATCAAACCTCCAGGCGGCTGATAAAAAACTCAGCCAAAGAATCCAAGGGGTAGGCGACTTGGCGACCGGCCTGTTCAGGAAAAGCCACTTTTTTGTTTTCCATTACCGGGCCACCTTCTGCTTTTGAATATAATCGGTCAGGTCTTCCATCATATAGCGCACATTCTTACCGATTTTTCGATAACTTGGGCCACGGCCAGTCGTTCGCATCTTGCGGAGGGTGTGGGGTGATAGATCGAGATAGACAGCCGCCTCGACATCATTGAAGACCAGCTTGTTGATGCTGGCTGTTTGGGGTGTAGTGGGTGTTGCGGTTGCTTCCATGGTAGTTTTCCTTGTGCATGTGAACGATGCGGCAAGGGAAAACTATTTTTACCCTGCCTCATATCGTTCTTGATGATATGCGACAAGGTAAACCATGGGATATTCCAAACAGGGGGTTATGGAATTCCAAATAAGGGGTTATGGAATAGGAATCGTACAGGGAATTGGATATTTTATTCTTAGTAAACAAAGCTTCTTGGTCACATCTTTTATATCGTAACTATCTGAGCTGGCGATATTCGCGGCGTCTCTCCTTGCTGGTAAACTCCTGTCTTCAGTGGTGATTTTCCAGGCTCCATATGATTTTTTTACTGTTTTTATGCGCTCTGCAAGGTAGTTAATCAATTCCTTCTCATCTTCAAGGCATGTAATGTTCTCTTTTTTGATAAGATCGTTCATTTTCTGAATAAAAGCATCAATATAGTCAGGTTTTATAAAGTCGTACTCACCCTTGTCATAATAGTGACGGTACATCTTCTCTATCGCCTGGTTGAGAGTGCCTGTGGATGTGATCCGGTCTTCGTCTGGGATGTGTTTTTTCTTTGCTGGATCATTGCTGTTCTGCGTGTCGTCAGCAAACCAAGCCTTGATGTCCGACAATTCTTTTTTGTGCGATTCAAGTTCACTCTTCTTGCTGGCTCGCTCGGTAATGGTTAGCGGAGCTATAGCATCCAATTCCTCTATTTCTTTCTTTATTTCAATCTCTCGCCAAGCCTTCTCCGATCCCAACTTGTACTCATCAGTCAGTTTATATTCCTGAAACTGCTTTTTCTGTTCCTTTATTTCTGCGGCGGTAAATAAGGCTAACTCTTCTACGGGATCACTCATCTTGCAACCTCCTTTGGGTCACATATCCTTGAAAAAAAAATCAAACTGGCAGGCCGTCAAGGGAACGGCTTTTCGGGGATCAACCTATCCAGCTTGAAAAGATATTACAGAAACATCCGGTAGTCAGCATTCAACACCTTGGCCAGCTTCGTGGCATTCTCCTTGCCAATAATGCGCTTGCCGTTCTCCATCTCTGAAAGGTGCCGCCGATGAATGCCAGTTTGCGCCGCAAGCTGATCTTGTGTCAGGTCTTCACGGTAGCGAATACCTCGGAGGTACACGCCGCCGGGGTTTGTCTCCAGTTCAGGGTTTAAGGTGGTAGCAAGAATACTGTCTTCTGTTTCCGTCACTCCCTCAATAAGTGCCAGCTTTCGAAGTCGTTCAATGGCCGCTTTGGGGCCGATGAAACGGATCGTTTCAGTAAGGGGCTTTCTCGTGTGTGCCTGCATAGGTAAACTCCACAATTTTTATTTCGTTTTTCAATTCCCGCCATATTGCTACATAGGTAGGGTTTCCCTGTTTCAAATGGCAATGGTGTTCCAAGTCAGAGAGCTTGGAATAATTTTTCCAGTTGCCACGAACAGGGCCGCCTATTTGGATTTCACGAATCAAAGCATCCATGATCGCTTGAATCTTTGCAGGAAGTCTCTGTCTTTGTTTGGCAGCCTTTCGGCTATAGGTAACAGTCCATTGCATGAGAGTATTGTACTATTTAATGGTGCAAAGTCAAGAGGGCTATTTTTTGCCGGTGATATTCGCAACCTTTTGTTCCACTGGTGTCTTCATCAAGGCCACCGCCTTTCCCATGGATTCACGAACAGGATCAAGGTGCATACGGGCATAAACGGCGGTGCTATTCGGGTTTTTGTGTCCCAGGGTCTTGCCTACGATAGCAGTGCTTGCCCCTGTAATCGTCTGGAAACTGCCCATGGTGCGCCGTAGATCGTGCAGGCGTACATTCTCAAGGCCAGCCCTCTTTATCACTCGTTGCCAGCCTTTTTTAGGTTCTTGCAGGTGCCCGGTCTTGCCGTGACTTGGAAACACAAAGACACTGCTTGCCAACTCTCGCCTATGGTTCAATATCTCAATGGCTTCATCCACAAGGGGAATGAGCATGATGGATTTATTTTTTGAATCTTCCCCCCTGATACGCCATTGGTTCATATTAAGATCAAGCTCAGTCCATTGCATAGCCAACACGTTTGACCGTCTGGCTCCAGTGAAGAGCGACAACAGGAGATAGTCGGCAATATCAGGGTTTCCCTCAGTGCGTTCAAGCTCTACCGACTCAAAGAATCGCCCAAGCTCTTCTGGCTGTAAAAACCTGTCACGGGAATACTCCTTGAACATCTTCACCGTTCGGCATGGATTGGGAAGGTCTGGCAACATGGTATTATAGACGGATCGCAACAAGGCAAGGTGCCGATTAGCCGACGCCGGGGTCATGATCTTGGCCAAGCCAGTGTGCCATGATCGGATTGATTCGGTTGTTACTTCATTAATGCGCCGTTTGCCAAAGGCGGGCTTCAGGTGCAGGCGGATGAAGTTCTGATCGTCCTTGGTTGTTCTCTTGTGAGGAATGGAGTGTTCGGTTAGGTACAGGTCAAGAATTTCAGCCACAGTCAGAGTATCACGCCTTTGCCGCTTGTCGGATTGCGGATCGTTGCCGCTACTAACCTCTTGCCTTAATGCGCTGGCTTTCTCCCTCGCAGTGTGCAGTGATAAGTCAGGCCACTTGCCAAGGGTAACAATGACTGGCCGTTGCTTCTCTGAGCTCCATCGCTGAAACTGGAATGATTTTGTTCCCGTGCCCGATACTGCCAGGCGCAAACCTTTTTCAGTGGTGTCGTTGTAATAGTCTCGCTTGCCAGCTCCTTCAGGTAAGGGAATATTTCTCAGCCGTTCCTCAGTGAAATTGAATGTATTTTCCTTGCTCATGATGTCCCCTTTAAGTCTAACCTGGTAGAAATCGACCTACTGACGCAACAATCAGTAGTTCTCTCGTTATATGCCAGTTATATTTGAAACGGTAAAATAGGGCTTGTTTAAGACTAAATAATACAACATGAGGTTTTTAAGTCAAGAGTAAGTGCAAGGAAATACGCGATAAATGTATTTAGATATTTTTAGATATTTTAACGACCCACTGATTCGTAATCAGTAGGTCTGCGGTTCGACTCCGCATATCGGCTCCATAAAATCAAGCACTTACTTCTTTTTGATGTAGGTGCTTTTTTGTTCCGTGACGTGCCGGTGACATGTGGCTCAAAAATCCTGGTTCAAGACCATATCATGACTGCCCGATAATTGTCGGGCTGTCATAAATAAGAAAACTGCCCTTCGAAGGGAAAGCGGCTAAGTGATGCCGGTTAAGTCCGCCCTGTCATAATGCAAAATAGGACGACCACGGCAGGTTTATAATGGTATTCCTACTCGCGCGTTCGTTTCGATTGAAGACTGGCGCTGACATTTTTCATGCACATTGAGGTTGAAATCATTGATCAGCAGAGTAATGGGGGCACATCACCGCTGCATTGTGTGCGGTTTACTCTCAGCAGAAGTATTTGTAAATGTGGACAGTTATAGTTACAGGCGTTGCAACGTTTGCAAGGCAACTTTTCTGAATCCGGCGCAAAGAATGTTGACTGAAGAAGAGTTTGGGCACTATCGGAAACACCGGAACGATCCGGCGGATAAAAATTATCGCCGATTTTTGTCAAAACTTGCCGATCCTTTATTGCAAAGGCTGTCGCCGCATGCCAAGGGGCTGGATTATGGGTGTGGTCCGGGACCTGCCCTTGCCTGCATGTTAGGCGAGGCAGGCCACCGGGTGGAACTATTTGATCCGCTTTTTTTTCCAGATCCGGAGCCGCTTGATGGTCTGTATGATTTCATTACCTGCACTGAGACCATCGAACACTTCCATCGGCCGGCCGATGAGTTCGCCCGTTTCGACCGGATGCTACGGCCTGGGGGATGGCTGGCGCTCATGACCTGTTTCCAAACCGACAACGACTATTTCGGGTCATGGTATTACCGCCGCGACCCGACTCATGTGGTGTTTTACAGTGAAGTAACACTGCGCCACATTGCCCACCGATTCGGGTGGACCTGCGAAATCCCGCTTAAAGATGTCGCTTTGATGCACAAACCAGACAAGGTCTGCCAAGGAAAATAAAGTTTGGGAAGGCGCCTGAAGGGTTAATATTGGCAGATGTAGCTCTAACTCAGAGAGGCAGGCAATCTTCAAAATTTACTTACCTCATTCAAACTTAATTGAATCGCAGATAGTGTCAGATTTAGTTAAACCTGATTTTGAGAATTGTCAGATCGAGTCTGAGCTACTACAACTGATTCGATCAAGTGTTTAACGTCTCCTTAACTGCTCGACCAAGCTGATCTATTGAGTAAGGTTTCTTTATAAATCCACCAGCTCCAAGTTGGAGAGTGGCCTTGACATCTTCACTTTCAGCAAAACCGCTGGCAATGACGGCTTTCTGATTTGGGAACAGCTTCGTTATCTCTTCATATGTCTGACGCCCGGTCATACCAGGTTCCATCAACATATCAATCAATAATAAATCAACAGGCTTTTTCTTTACAAATTCAATCGCGGATTCACCGGATTTGACTACATCAACACGGTAGCCCAAGCTTGCCAACATCCGGCGGGCAATGTCACGCAGTTGAGGTTCATCATCTACAACTAGAATATGCGCATCTCCACCAGTGATTTTCCCGCCATGTTCGTCATCCGTTTGCGAGACTCTCCCCCCTTTGTTCACAGGGAAATAGAGTTGAAAGCAAGTTCCCTTTTCGTTGCTATCGACAAAAACTTTACCACCATGATCCTCCATGGTACTCCAGACCACAGCAAGACCAAGGCCAGATCCACTTTTACCCATCATCTTTTTGGTATAAAACGGTTCAAAAATATGATCTATATCTTTCTTTGAAATTCCAGGTCCTGTATCTTGAACACTTAAAACTACATATTCGCCAACTTCAATCTCGTGTTCGGCAGTTGTCTTATAATCAATGTATTGATTATAAGTGGACAGAGAAATTGTTCCAGCACCAGCAATAGCTTCACAACTATTTGTTACCAGATTCATAATACATTTTTGAACATGCACTGGTGAGCAGGAAACGAAAGAGTTCGTAGATTCAGATCGTTGCTGACATATAACATTTGGATGCAAGGACTTGAGCTTTTGATATTCAGGGGAGTTCAGGTATTTTTCAATCAAGATATTGATGTCATGATCCTCACGAATAGTGGCAGCACCTCTTACGACAGTAAGCAAATCAGATACCACTGTTGCAGCTCTTTGACCTGCTTCATGGATAGCCTCAATTGGTTTCCTTAAATCGCTATTCTGGGGTAATGTCATCAGCATCAACTCCGGATAGCCAACGATCCCAGAGAGTATATTGTTCAGGTCGTGGGCCACTCCTCCTGCCATCAGCCCCAAGGACTCCATTTTGTGGACCCGCTGAAGCTGTATTTCCAATTTTACTCTTTCCTCTTCAGACTGCTTTCGATCAGTGATCTCCTTTATCAAGTCTTTATTCACCCCTGCAAGTTCTGCAGTCCGTTCCTGCACACGGATTTCCAGTTCGTCATGGGATCGCTTTAACTCTTTTGCCTGGTCGACCAGACCTCTTTCAGCATCCAGACGGAGTATATATTCTTTATGAAATTGACGAGATACTGCCACTAAAAAAAATATCCCTAAAAACAGCATAGCCGAAAGACCATAGGCAAGATTTGTCTTTTGAATGAAAAGGGCGATAGACAGAGGCAAAAGCATAGTGACCTGATAACTGAACACAAGGTTTTGATCACTTGACAAAGTGGCAGTGCCTCCACTCACAGTGCCAACGGTGGCAATCAGGCCTAGTATTAAAAAATTTGACATCCCATCCTGTATCAAAACAGTAATCCAGAAAATAACCCACCCACCTGCAACAGCTAACGTTGCCAGACGAAAAAGCAGACGCCACAAACGGGAATTATAATCAAAAATTTGTTTAAATTTTAAAATTAGAGTGATGCGAACAAGTAAACATACAAAATGGAAGGTCAATCCTGCATATGCCACAAAAGGATTCACCTTGTAGTAATCGGTTAAGAATATAAATATCGCCAGCAGGACAAAATAGAGACAAATGCCACTCTTTGAACGTTCAGAAAGGTCTAAGCATGTCTGGCTAAAATATGACCTCTTATCTACTTGAGTAAGCTTCAGCATTAATTTATCCAGTAATCGATCCAGGAGCAAACATCAGATATTGTTTATTAAAAACAATTCTAGCATAGTAAGGACGATCAACATTATGGAAAACAAACTAAACTACGGGTTACCTAAAAGTATCAATAAAATTGTATCTAATCTAATAATATTAGGGAATAGCAGATGTGAAGCTAAATACAATTACCAGAGGTAAAATAAATCATTTGGTGGGAAAATATTAACAGTAGGGGGTTCCTGATTCCCTCTCCACAAACTCTTCACTATTAATCAAATCACAGTTGAAATATTTTTAACAGAAATTTCAGAAAAATTAAAGAAACCAGAAGTAACGCTAGAATGACCAGGGGAAAGATTAAGACCTTGGCAGGTAAGCGCCAAGTATATGTTTCCTGATTATACGTAGCAAAAACGAAACCGAAAGTATGTTATAATTTGGTCATCAACATCCTGTTTTTTCTACAAAAGAAAAGGATTATTCTACATCCCTCTCTTCCACGTCAATCATCTCCATTATTTCGGCCTGAAACGCTTCCTCCTGCATAAGCTTTACTGCAATGGCTTGGCATATTGCACCAGCAAGTCCATCAACATTACCAAAAGCCACGTCTACCTTAATTTCACCATCCTTTGAAGCTTCAATGATTAATGCCGCCTGATTATCTTTTAGTTCCATCGTTTAATGCTCCATTAGCTCAGTTTTGTGTAACATCTCTTCTTTATAAATTTCTATTGATGAACCTGTTTCTAAAGAGAATTCTTTCGGTAATTTTGTCATTACCACAGCAAAAATCTCACCATTATCAATATGCTCAATTTTCACATCAATATGCCCACCATCGATACGCATATTCTTGCCTGTACCTATTCAGAAAAAGACACGAATAGTACATACAAATGACGCTTTCTGACTCGTGTTGGAATAAGTTTCTGAGGCAAAACACTAATTTTGCCCGACAGGTAACTATTCCTTTTTACTGTCATCTGACAAAGCCGATTATAGAGATAAAATGGGCGATGGATCCGGCCAGAACGAATAAATGCCATATGCCGTGAGCATAGCCAAGCCACTTCAGTTTATCCAAAACATAGAAGACAATGCCAACCGTATAAGCAATCCCGCCGGCCAGCAGCAAATAGAATCCCATCTCCGGCAGTGCCGCCTTGAGACTGCTGATCTCAAAAGAACACGCCCATCCCATAGTCAGGTAGATTATGATCTGGCCGATCTTAATGGCTCGCCCAGACAAGAAAATCTCTGACAATATTCCAATCACAGCCAGTATCCATACGATGCCCAGGATTAACCAGCCAATGAAGTTGTGCATACTGATCAGCATGTAAGGCGTGTAGGTACCGGCAATGAGTGTATAAATCGAGACATGATCCAATACCTTGAAGGTACGCTTGAGTTTAGGCTGGTGAAAACTATGATAAAGGGTGGACATGGTGTAGAGCAGCACCATGCTAAAGCCAAAGATACTAAATCCGATGATGACAACCGGTTCTCCGAGCTGAATGCTGACATTTAGCAGGGAACCTAAGGCGATTAACGCAAATACAGCTCCTGTCAGATGACTTATACTGTTAAATCTTTCGTTATAATACATGTTTTGTGACGACTCCGATCAAATTTTAAATTACTTAAATTTATGCTCAAAAAAGAGAATTTTGGAACTGGGCCCTTATCCGACAATTGGCCGAGGGTCCATAACACCTCCCCATATGCGAAATGGTCCACGGCCCAGGTTGATAATACATTATGAAGTGATTGGAGTGTGATTACAAGCAGGGCCGCGCCTTCTGGTCCTCCGGCAGTATTCCCGGTGCCTTTGGCCGTCTCTGTCGCAAGTCATAGCGTGTGGCACTACAAGTGTGCCGTGAAGAACACCGAAGGCAGGGGCATTGTTTGGCTCTGCCTTTTTTTTATGACTGACCAAGGACGGCACCAACAACAGTTTTGATCATGAACTGATCAGGCAGGTGACAGTAGACTTCTGAGTTGTTCCGTCAATAATAATTTAAACAAATCCCAACAAAGGGGAATTTGTTCTCTTTAATGTTTGTATGTATCTAATCTCATCATAGGGAGTCCTGTTCTCCTCGAATGCTAACGAGTTCTTTGTTTAATCTTTACTTTTAAAATCATGCTTATGCTGACAGAGTCAGCATAAAGGCCGTATCGATTTCCAGAGAGAGCAATGCTTCTTGATCACTACTTTTTTCAAGTACGTCATATCCTTTTTGTCCGCAAAGCTGTCCATATTTCTCATAGCACATGCCCCAATTCAATGCACTTCCTGAACAAGTAATATTGTAGTCTTCTTTACCATCGAGGTGTAAGTCTTACTGGTAGTTGCACAACCCCCATGACACCTCATTTTGTAATGTTCCGATTAACGCCCGCCCATGAACCGAAGCCGACAATGGAAGGCGTCGTTGCTTGAAGGATTTGTTATGTTTCCTGTTCATTTGCTAACTTCTTCATGAGAAAGTTTACTGAAATGGCCCTGACCCCTTGCCCTCATAACTGACCATATACAGTGACCTTTAGACTTCCTCTCGGAAAGTGATGGTAAACAGAGCTTCCTTGCCACGTTCAAAGACAAGGTGTTTTCTGAAAATATCCAGATGTTCGTCCTGTCTGTGACTGACAAATAACATGGTGGAAACGCCCATTCCGGCAATACGCTCCAGACATGCGAGAACCATCAAACGATTCTGATCATCCAGGCCCAATGTCGGTTCATCAAGAATCAACAAGGCAGGGTATTTGATCAGGGCGCGAGCAATCAACACGAGCCGCTGTTCGCCCCAGGATAACTCTCTGAAGGCAATACTCGCTTTTTCTTCCAGGTCGATAAAGGCAAGCCATTGGCGAGAAATGCGTTTTTCTTTTTCAGTAACTGGACGATATAAGCCGATGCTATCGTAGAGACCTGACGCAACAACGGTTAATGCATTTCCTGGCACCCGATAATCCTGGTGCAATGCACCGGAGACAAGCCCTATATGTTTTTTGATATCCCAGATGCTCTCGCCGCTGCCCCGCTGATAGCCAAAGACCGTCATGCCGTTGTTAAAACACTGAGGATGATCTCCGGTAATCAGCTGTAGCAGTGTGGATTTTCCGGAACCATTCGGCCCTGAGATAATCGTATGTTCACTAGGTCGCAAGACCCAATTCAAATTTTGGAACTGGACGACCTCATCGTAATGTACCGTGCAATTTCGTATCTTAAGAATGGGATCAAATGTGACGGGAGCATTCAGGGCAGAAGGCAATTCCGATAGGGTGCCTGAATCAAAGTGAAACAGAGTCTGAATGGAATCATTGCTCATGACTCTGTCTTTTTCACCCTGGGCTATCAATTGTCCCTTATGGAGCACGCCAATGTGGGTATGCCACTCCTGAACGTCTTGCAGCTGGCTGACAAACATGATTACGGCCTGTTGTTCTTTCAAGTCAACCAGAAAATCTTCAAGTGATTGAGAAGATACCCTGTCCAGACCTTCAAAGGGTTCATCAAGTATTAATAAATCGGGATTTGCAAGGAGGGCGCGGGCAATCAGCAGTTTTCTGGTCTCACCGGACGAAAGAACCATGAATCCTTTTTCCATCAAATCTTCAATCTTGAATTGTTGAACTACCCGCGAGACCGCAGCACTATCCGCCCCGGTCTGTTCCAATAATTCCATACCGGTGTGTCCCTGATCTATCTGATCCATGAAGTCGGTATCGTCATTATACAGTTCTGCTTCAAGTTGAGCCTGTTGTGCTTCCAAGCCGACACACAGACAGAATGGAGGACGTTCAAAGAGCTGATATTGAAAAACCATTTTTTCAGGTTCCTGAAAAATCTGGGCCAGCTGGCTCTTCCCGGAGCCGGTCGTCCCGATCAAACACCAGTGCTGCTGAGTCTCTATTGTCCATTGGCTGATACTGAGTCGCTTGGTAATTAAATCTCGTATATCAATTAATATCATAAAGTTTCCTCAAAAGATCATCTTTGGTTTGATCATTCCCATAATTTCCAGACCGATAAAATCCAATTTTAACACCAACAAGGAGAATTGATCTGAAAATTATTGACAGAAACTTAATTTTACAGTGCCCACCCTCCGAACGTACGAATTCTGTAGTCATGTGTTAGCCGCGTACGGCAAGGCATCAAATAAAAAGTCCTGCTGGTGGTTGGCAGGTCAGCTTCCTACTCTACCATTTTTTATTAAATTTCACATTTCATGAAATTTATTGACATGTGCTGAAATTTTTTGATAGCATAAATTTATGCACAAAATAGAAAGAAATAAGCTCACTAATCAGGTCTATGATATTCTCAAAGAAATGATTGCCAATCATCGGTTTGAACCCGGGACCCGCATCAATGTTGAGCAGATTACCAAAGAGCTTGGGGTCAGCAGGACTCCTGTCTGGGAAGCTGTCGGGAGATTAAAACAAGAAGGTTTGGTCATAGATATCCCAAATAGGGGGGTATTTATGGCCGTTCTTACACCGCAAAAGGCTCTTGATTTATATGCCATACGTGAGGTTTTGGAGGGGATGGCAGCGCGATTGGCTGCTGTTCGCATTGAACAGAAATTCCTTGCAGTTATGGAGGCATGTTTAGAACAACAGCAGCCTGTTGTCAAACAGCAGAATTTAAAAGAGTATTCCAAATTGGACTTCCAGTTTCATGCGACAGTTTACGAATCGTGCGGCAATACCTACCTTCAGGAAATGCTCGAAGCCATCAAAAATAAAATGCGCCCCATACAGATTAGCATCCAAGTCGGACCGGTACTGCCTCGGCTGTATGAAGACCATGTTAATCTTTTGAATGCGCTTCGCGCCCATGATCCTGATAAGGCAGAAAAAGTTTTTCGTGAGCATAATCAATTCATGATTGCGCTGATCAACAAAGAGGCAGAAGCCGGTCGTTGGCGTCAACTCAGCATTGCCGGCAACAGCTGAGTTGTACTAAAGGTAACAACTTTTACCAGAAAGGAGAGGAAGGAATGCAGATTCCAAGTGAAAAAACGGCAATTGTACTAATAGAACCCCAAAATGATTTTTTAACCCCTGGCGGCACAATGTATAAATACATTGCCGAGCAACTCGTGGAGCGTAACGTCATTAATAACCTGGTTAAGCTCTTGGATGGTGCTCGTGGGAAGGCAAAAATCATCTACATTCCTTTCCAGGCGTTTAAGCCAGGGTTCCCTGAATTGAAAGTTGGTGGTCCGGGAACTGATGGATTACGCGGCATCGAAATGGACATGAAGGCTGACTGGGGGACAGGTGCATGGCTTGAAGGAACGCCTGGTCCTGAGATCATTGAGCCACTCACCCCCAAGAAAGGTGACATCATAGTGAGAGGGAAGCTCACGTTGGATGCATTCCACTCAACGGCCCTGAATTATTTGCTCAGGGCCAATGAGATTGAATATGTCGCATTTGTCGGTTTTCATACCAACTGGTGCGTGGAATCTTCGGCCCGTTCAGCCTACGACCATGGTTTCAGGGTCATTGTTATTGCGGATTGTACTGCTACAGATACAGAGCGAGAGCAGAAATATGCTGAAGAAGTTATTTTCCCGCGCATTGGCAAAGTTATGAATTCAGACGAGTTTTTGGCGGCATTAACCTAACTTTACCCTTTTCCCGTAGAAGGAGTTTGTTATGTCCAGATCAGTAATTGTTTTCAGAAGTGTCGTATCGTTTTTGTGTTTTGCCCTGATTGTTCCTTTAGTCAGTGTGGCCGCAGAAGCGCCGAAAGAGGTGAAGGTCGGGCTTATGTTTGGTCTTACAGGCGCGGCCTCTCCGATTGGGCCGGTTCAGTTGGATGGTGCCAAACTTGCTATTGATGAAATCAACGCAGCTGGTGGTATTGATTGGGGCAGTAAGAAGGTCAAGGTTGCCTATGTGGTCAAGGATGATGAGACCAAGCCGGATGTTGCCATTCGACGTTTCCGCGAATTAGTTAATAATGAAAAAGTTGACGTGGTTGTGGGACAGACTTTTGCATCGATTACCGGGGCCTTAAATAAGCAGGTTAAAAAAGATCCTGTCGCATATTTCCCTGTAAATGTCGTTGCTCTCGATATGTTTGAAAAAGGAGAAATGGCCCCCTCTACTTTCGCGGTGCATGGCTGTGCCTACTCTGCCGGCTACGCGAGCGCTTCTTACATAGTGAATAAACTCAAGCTGAAAAAGGTGGTCTTTTTTGGGCCTGCCTACGCTTTTGGAAAAGACCAATGGCGTGGTGCTCAGGATGCTTTTGCCAAATCCGGTATCAAGGCAGAATATCTGGAGTCTCCTGTTGGTACCAGCGATTTCACTTCGTACATGACCAAAATTATTGAAATGAAGCCAGACATCGTCATGCTGGCACATTGGGGAACCGATGCGATCAACGTGCTCAAACAGGCCAACGAAACCGGTCTTAACAAGAAGACGAAGATTTGGTTTGACTGGATGACCAATGTCTTCGGCAGCGGTGTTCCGGCGGAGGCGCTTGAAGGCGTCTATTCACTGATGAGTTGGTACCATGATTTGAGCGGCTTCCCTGATAAGGAAATTGTTGCCCAGGGGGCGGCTTTCACCGCCAAGTTCCAGAAAGCCTATGGCTATCCGCCTGATCCGTATTCTGCAATGGCATATATCGGCACTAAAGAAGCTCTCAGGGCCTTGTCTGCCGCACAGAGCAACGACCCTGCAGCTGTGGCCAAGGCTGTCATGGCAAATCCGACCTTTGATTCCATGAAAGGAAAAGGGGTCTGGCGTGAAGACCATCAACCGGCTTTTAAATATAATGCATTTGTTGTTGTCGGCAAAAGTGCCGCAGAGCGCAAAGATCAAAAGTGGGATTTGGTCAAGGTTATAGACGCTTACACAGGTGAGGATTATCTTCCTTCCCTGAATATGTTGGGTTACTGATCCTCTTACATTCATGCGGGGGAGGGATTTCTCTCCCCCGCAGCTATTTGTGACAGAAGTGGTTGCAAACTCTTTGTGTTCATCTGGAACCTCTGGATAGTCACGATGATGTTCCGGAAACGAGTGACTTTTCGTGAATTCAAGGAAATCAGGTCCTGACGTGGAAGCGTACATCGGCACGCTGTACAAGTGAACGTGCTGATTGATGTCGAGATCGTGGAAAAGGGCTGTTTCCGGACCTACCCTACTTGAAAGGACTATCATGCCGAAGGAAGTGATCTTAGAGAGTAAGTCTGTCAGCAAGCGTTTTGGAGATTTCACAGCGGTAGATCGCGTCAGCTACCAGCTTTTACAAGGTGAAGCTGCTGGAATTATCGGACCAAATGGTGCAGGAAAATCAACGTTCTTTAATCTCCTGACAGGACTTTATACCCCGACAGAAGGTCAGATTTCTCTTTTTTCGCAAGATGTGACCAAGATGCGAGCCGACCAGAGAGTAAGGCTGGGAGTTGTCCGCACGTTTCAACTGGTCTCGGTTTTCGACACGCTTTCCGTTCTTGACAACCTGGTGTTGTCAGTCGCTCGTTTTGACCCAAAAGTCAGTAAAAAATATCGTTTTATTCTTGGGTCAGCTCATCCCTCACATGTTGTAGATGCTTGCATCGCGGCACTTGAACGGGTGGGCATTCGTCACCTGGCACAAGAAATGACCGCTGAGCTTTCCTATGGAGACAAGCGCAAGCTGGAAATAGCAATGGGCCTGGCACTTAAGCCCAAGGTCCTTTTGCTGGATGAGCCTCTGGCCGGTCTCAGTGACGGGGAAATTACGGAAGTCCTGGAACTGGTTCGCCAGGTAAAAAAAGAGCTGACACTCGTCATCATCGAACATAAAATTTCCCGTATTGTTGACTTGGTAACTCGACTGAGTGTTATGCACGAGGGGAAGCTTATTGCCGATGGCCCACCGCATGAAGTCCTGCAGGATGCAACGGTTCGTGAGGTCTACTGGGGGCCTGAATGTTCTCGTAGATTTTCGGGATTGGCAACCGAAGAGAAGGCGGAGGTATAAATGATGCTGCTTTCCGTAGATCGGATAAATGTTGCGTATGGCGCTGCTCGCGTGTTGTCAGAAGTCTCTCTGACCCTGGACAAAGGGGAAAGGGTTTTCGTGGTCGGGAGGAATGGCGCCGGCAAAACAACTTTGCTTAAAACTATCGCCGGATTTTTAACACCAACGGAAGGTGACATCCTTTTTGACGGTGAAAAGGTGAATGCCTGGCATCCTGAGCAGATGGCAAACTGTGGAGTGCGCTATGTCTATCAGGATAAAAGGGTTTTTACCCGATTGACAGTACGGGAGAATATCGAGCTGGCCGCCTTTGCCAGTAAGGAAAAACTGGATGTTGCCATCGACCGCGTGGTACAGATTTATCCAAAAATAACCCAATTTCTGGATACAAAAGCTGGAGGTCTGTCCGGTGGGCAGAAACAGCTTTTGTTGCTTGGCCGGGCTCTCATAGGAGAACCGAAAGTGCTGTTGATAGATGAACCGACAGAGGGCTTGGCTGCCGGGATTATCGAAGAGGTCTTTAAGGTTTTGGAAATGATGAAGGGTAAGGTATCAATGATCATCGTTGAGCAGAACCTTGCCGTCGTATGTGCTCTTGCCGACAGGGTTTATGCCATGAAGGAAGGGCGAATCCTGGCTCAACTGACTGACCCAGCGGAAATACAGGACCATGCGATTCTTGAACAGTATCTCTAATCCTTCTTACGACTCCTTAGAGGAGAGGTTATGCAAATATCCACAATCAATACTTTAAAAAAATACGACCTAATCCTCGTGGCGGCGGTTTTTCTGGCGTTCGTGCCGCTTCTTACTATGCAGCGGACGACCGACTTCATGATCTTTTGTGTCTTCGTGCTGGCCTATGACCTGCTCTATGGCTATATGGGACGCCTCTCTTTTGGCCATATGCTTTATCTGGGTATTGGCGCGTATGCGGCTGCCTTAAGTGCCGAACATTTTTCAGGAAACCCTTTTCTGGCCCTTCTGGTTGCTGTCGTGGCGGGTGGCGCAGTCGGATTATTGCTGGGGTTAATCATTGTCCGTACTACCGGAGCCTGCTTTGCACTCATCAATTTGGCGTTCAACCAGGTCGGCTATTTTCTGGTGCTGATTGCCCTGTCAGAATGGACAGGAGGTGAAGATGGCATGTCTGCGTTTTATGACCCTGTCTGGATTTTTGATTTTGGAAACCGTAAGATCATGTTTGGTTTCACCCTGCTTTGTCTTGTTTGCGTGGTTTATCTTGTCCGCCGGTTGACCAGCTCACCCTTTGGCATCCTTTTGCGCACCATCAAGGAAAATGAAACCCGTGCCAAGTTCCTGGGGTATAATACCTTTCTTTATAAATTACTGGCGTTTGTGCTTTCAACCAGTTTAGCTGCATTCGCCGGTGCTTTGACGATGCTCAACTACACCTATGCCACGCCAAGCTTTATTGATCCGACCAGAAGTGTTGAAGTGATCTTCGCCTGTCTGATAGGCGGCGCGGGAAATGTTTATGGAGCCCTGGTGGGGGGGGTTAGTTATATGATTCTCAGCAATTACCTGCCCAACTATATTCAACGCTGGGAGATGTTTCTGGGGATTGCTCTCCTCGTCCTTGTCTTCAAATTTCAGTCCGGGTTGTGGGGCTATTTTCGGACGTTCATAACGGAGCGAAAAAGGGAGGTGAAGGCATGATCAGCACTATTGCCTATGGTCTGACCATTGGCGCCATCCTTTACATCATCTCTATCGGACTTTCTTTGACCTTCGGCACAATGCGTATCGTCAATTTTGCCCATGCGCTGGTTTACACTGTTGGTGCCTATGCTTTGGCTTCTACATTATCATTTTTTGGGGGCGCATTCATCCCAGCGGCGATTTTCGCTGTCTTAGCGGTTATCCCGCTTGCCTATATCATAGAACGTTTCGTTATCCGTCGGCTGTATGGGCAATCGATAGATTATGCAATCATCGCGACCTATGCGGTCTTGTTGATTGGCGTAGACGCTTGTAAATGGATCTGGGGGGCAACCCCGATTTCAGTTTCTGATCCTATCGGTGCTTCCTGGACAATTCTGGGTGTAGATTTGCCAATTTATCGATTAATTATCATTCTTTTGTCCTTGCTTGTTTTTGCGGCTCTGGAGATTTTTTTCCGGCGAACGATTGTAGGAAAGGTGGTTGTTGCAGGGCTGGAAGATAAAGAGGCAACGCGTAGTTTGGGAATCAACGTCGATAAATATTTCTCCTTCGTTTTCATCTTGGGAAGTTGTTTGGCCGCTCTAGGAGGTGCGTTGTACGTGCCGATCACCTCTCTCCATCCCTACATGGGCTTCCAGGTTCTTCTTCTTTCTTTTGCCGTAGTCATTGTTGGCGGGATGGGAAACATGCGTGGGACTTTTGTCGCCGCATTCGCGTTAGGGATGGTTATGGCTATGACAGGCCGTTTCTGGGGTGCGGCCTCTGAAACTATGGTCTTTGTTGTGATGGCAATTGTCCTGATAGTGAAACCGATTGAAGTCTGAGTAAACGGTGTGGAGAGGTTAAATTAATAATAACGGTTTGATCTTCCGAGTCTCTGGGGCGTTCCTGCAGCCAAAAGGTTTGAAATACCTATTTACAGAGTCTGTTTTACGCCGAATAAAAAACATCGTCAAGTGGTCTGTCCAGTCCAGTGTCAGTCGAGCTGTTCATCTCGATATCATGAATGCCGCTGTGGTTCAGAAAGGTGAGGTGCTGGTGATTTCCTTACTCAGTTCAGTTACCGATCCGGGGGACCACCAACCTGCTCATAATCCACCGCCCGGGGACCGGGACCTTCTTCGAGGTTTATTAGTTGCCAATGTCTGAGACTGTCGAAAACCTCAAGCGAATGCGGCAACACGCTGTTGCCATCTTTCAATCCGGCCTTCAGGCGGTCGCGCCTGGTGACGCCATACGAGCGTATTTTCGGCGCGAGGATGACAGGTTGCTGGTTAATGGACGGTGCTACGACCTGTGCCAGTTTGAGACAATTCTTGTTTTAGGGGTGGGCAAAGCGGGCGCTTCGATGGCAAAAACTATCGAGCAACTTCTCGGAGATCGCATCTCTTTGGGGATTGTTATCGTCAAGTACGATCATCTGGAGGAACTGCAGCGGATTACCCTCCGTGAGGCAGGGCACCCGGTGCCGGATGAGAACGGGTTGAGCGCTGCCCGAGAGATTCTTGAAGCGGCCAAGCGGGCGGACGAAAAGACGCTGGTTATTTTTTTGGTCTCCGGAGGGGGGTCTGCTCTCATGCCATTGCCCGTTGACGGCATCTCGTTGGTAGACAAGCAAGATACGACCCGAGCCCTATTGGCCAGTGGGGCGACCATCCACGAGATGAACACCATTCGCAAACATCTCTCCGCCATCAAGGGCGGACAGTTGGCTCAGGCGATTTTCCCGGGGACTCTCATCTCGCTCGTTCTCTCCGACGTCATTGGTGATGATCTCGATACTATCGCCTCCGGACCATGCGTCCCTGATTCCGGGACGTTCAAGGATTGTCTTAAGATTATTGACAAGTACGGCAACCTGAAACTTCCGGTAAGCGTAAAGACTTATCTGCATGCCGGTGCGAGGGGGGAGGTTCCGGAGACCCCCAAGCAGGGGGACCAGGTTTTCAAAAAAACCTTCAACGTGATCATTGGCAGCAACATTAACGCTCTGCTCCAGGCGAGCCAGATGGCTGAGTCTCTGGGTTACAATACGCTGATTTTATCATCTGCAATCGAGGGCGAAACAGTTGATGTTGCCGGTGTGCACATGGCGCTGGCCCGTGAGATCCTGAAAAGCGGCCATCCACTGCCCCCCCCGGCCTGCCTGCTGTCCGGGGGGGAAACAACGGTGACCATCAAGGGAGCAGGCCTTGGGGGGCGCAACCAGGAGTTCGCGCTGGCCGCAGCGCAGCATATGGGCAGTTCCGGACAAATAGTGCTGCTCAGTGCGGGGACGGATGGAACGGATGGTCCGACGGACGCCGCAGGAGCATTTGCCGACAGTTCAACCTCGCAGAGGGCGGAGCTTTCCGGACTTTCCCTTCAAACTTCTCTGGATGCGAACGATTCCTATCACTTTTTCGAGCATTTGGGGGATCTCTATAAAACCGGCCCCACCAACACCAATGTCATGGATCTGCGGGTCATTCTGGTTGATTCATGATTCTGCCTCTGATTGTCTGTCCCTTCCGAAAATCCAATTTCATGCTGCTTGACGTTCATACCGGTGGGGTAGGCCAAAGACTTGATGGATTTCGTGATTTCCCTCTGGCCAGGGGATTGAATGGGGCAATCCATGTCGAGAAATTGATGAGTACGCGAATGGTGGTAATACCTGAAAAAATCTCTAAGAATACGATGGAGAGATTTCTCATTTAATATAATGATGTGAGATAGACATTCTCTCCAGATTGACCTTTTCGTCCATGTAGCCCAATGCTCTCGAAATTTCTCTCTACTTTAGATGAGCACAGTAGTGGTCTTTATAAAAACGAGGACATCTTCCCACTTTGACCAGAAATTCAGTAGGAAAAGATATCCATTGGCAGCCGGGTCCTGAAAATAGTCCCCCTGGGAGAGTTGTTTAAAATTTCTAGTGAGCCCTTATGCGCCTCTGCAATTTTTTTGACGATGGCAAGACCAAGCCCGGTTCCCTCCTTTTTGGTGGTAAAAAAAGGAACAAAGACTTGCAATCTGTGGTCTAGCGAGATGCCGCAGCCACTATCGCCCACATCGATGACAATATTTTGTCCTTCCACGAAAGTTCGTATTATCACTTTTTCTCCTTCCGGTGATGCCTGAACGGCATTCAATGCAATATTGACAATCATCTGTTCAATGCGCATGGCGTCAAAGGAAATGACAGGGATGTCCGGTGAAAGCAGACTTTCGATTATTACCCCCTTCTTCTGTGCCATCTCTGCCACGATAACCAGGCTGTTTTTCACTGTTTCATTAAGAGATCCCGTGGAAAGCTGTAAAGCCAGTGGCCTGGAAAAATCGAGCATGGTATGGATCATTTTTTCCAACCGATCCGTTTCTCGAATGATGATGTCTGCTTTTTTACGGTCGGGGTCGTAAGTCTTGAATTTCTTATGCAGTTGTCGGGCAAAACCCCCAATGACAACAAGTGGTGTTTTAATATCATGGGCCACGGTGGCAAGGGATTTTCCCATTGCTACCAATCTCTCTTCTTTTAACACCCGTTCATGGGCAAGAATTTCCCGGTCTTTCAGAATGCCAATAACCGTTGCCAGAGAATTGTAGAGTACCATCGACAGAAGTCGATCAAAATCGTCGGGCGAAAAGCCCTGCCAGTGCAAATAAACAAAGGGGGAATAGCATGCAGTAATCCCGACAGAGGCTAGCAGACCTCCGCGCAGGCCAAACCAGAAGCCCGCTAGGACAATAGGCAGGAAATAAACTTCTCCGTAAAAAGCGTGGAAGTAGTAACGGGCCTGGTCAATAAAATAATAATGCAGGAGACTGATACCGACCACAAGGATTACAATTAGAGCTATTTTTATTTCACGTTTTTCCAAGGACTCCCATTCACAAACATTTTTCAAACTCGATACTTACAAAAGCGGTGGTACACGCCCCACATTCCGCTTATCTCCTGAATTCAATTTATCACCCGCATCAACTTCGTGTCATTCTCACCTGCAGCCACTTTTCAAATTCGACAATCTGATAAGCGATGACGCCGGCACCGACGATGCGGGACCATGCTTCCATGGAGATGGGCGCGCTCTGGAAGAGAGTATTCATGAGCGGCAGATAGGTGTACAAAATCTGCAAGAGCAGCATGGCGGCTACACCGCCAAAGACCCACATATTGGTAAAAATCCCCAGCCGGAAAATCGATTTGGTCAAGGAGCGGCAGTTGAACAGATAGAAGAGCTCAACGATGACAAAGACATTCACGGCCACGGTGCGCGCCTCGGCAACAGTGGCACCCGCTGCCAGTTCCCACTGAAAAAGGCCGAAGGAAGCAAGCAGAAGAAGTCCGCCCACCAACAGAATCCGAGTGATGAGCTGGCCGGTGAGGATGGGCGTCTTGGGATCTCTCGGCGGACGGAGCATGATGCCGGGTTCTTTGGGCTCAAAGGCCAGCATCAGCCCAAGAAAACCGGCCGTGGTCATGTTGATCCAGAGGATCTGCACGGGGAGGATGGGCAAGGTGACCCCGAGGAAGATGGCGGCCAGGATGACCAGCCCCTCTCCGAGATTGGTGGGCAGGGTCCAGACGATAAATTTCGTCAGGTTGTCAAAGACCCCGCGCCCCTCTTCGACCGCAGCCTCAATAGAGCTGAAGTTATCATCGGTGAGCACCATATCGGCCGCCTCCTTGGACACCTCGGTGCCGGTGATCCCCATGGCCACCCCGATATCGGCCTGTTTGAGGGCCGGTGCATCATTCACCCCGTCCCCGGTCATGGCTACGACCTGTCCCCGGGCCTGCAGGGCCTCAACCAGCCGCAGTTTCTGCTCCGGGGTTACCCTGGCAAACACCGCCGTCTTTTCAGCCGCATCGATCAGCTCACTGTCGGACAGTTGCGCCAGATCGCGCCCGGTAAGAACAGGAACAGCCCTGGCATCAAGCTGCACCGCTCCGCCCAGCCCGAGTTGCCCTGCAATGGCTGCGGCGGTCAAGGCGTGGTCACCGGTGATCATCTTGATCCGGATACCGGCGGCCTGGCAGACCTTGACCGCAGTTATGGCCTCGGCCCGGGGCGGATCAATCATCCCCATCAGGCCAATGAAGGTGAGACCGGAGGCCACATCTTCATGTTGAATCTCCCGGCTGCCGACAGGCATCTCCCTTGTAGCAAAGGCCAGAACCCGCAGCCCCTGGGCCGCCATTTTTTCGACATCATGGAGGATTGCATCGCCATTTAGTGCGACCACAGCGCCCTTTTCCCCGAGCATGGAAGTGCAACGGGCAAGGATCGCCTCCACCGCCCCTTTGATGTAAGCACGCTGCGGCTCACCTGCTCCACTCTCATGCAGCGTGGCCATGTACTGATGTTCCGACTCAAACGGGATCGAATCGAGGCGGACCATCTCGTTTTCCAGGATTGTTATATCCTGTCCGCCCTTGCGTGCCGCGGTCAGCAGCCCCCCTTCCGTAGGATCACCCTCCACCTGCCAGCTTCCCTCTTTTTCCACCAGCATACTGTCGTTACAGAACACCGCGCTCCGCAGACATTCCAAGAGCACGGGATGGGCAGTAACATCAACGATAGCGCCGTCAGCATGGATCTGCCCGGCAAAAGGGTTATAGCCGCCGCCGCTCACCTCATACCAAGTGCCACCGGCCATTATCTCTTTCACAGTCATCTGATTCTCAGTCAGGGTGCCGGTTTTGTCTGAGCAGATAACTGAGGTGCTGCCGAGTGTCTCCACCGCCGGCAGCTTGCGAATGATGGCATTTTTCCGCGCCATTCTCGACACGCCGATGGCAAGCGTTATGGTTACGGCCGCCGGCAGTCCTTCGGGAATAGCGCCGACCGCCAGGGCAACAGCGGCCATGAACATGTCAAAGAGGGGCTGACCGCGGAGGAGTCCCACGCCGACTGTGATCACCGACAGACCAAGGATCGCATAGAGCAGGATGTGGCTGAAATGATCGATCTTGCGGGTGAGGGGTGTGGCCAGATCCTGGGCCGATGAGATGAGCCGGGAGATGCGGCCCACTTCGCTCTGATCCCCGGTGGCCGTGACAATGCCAGCACCCTGGCCGTACGTGACCAGGGTTGAACCATAGGCCATGTTTTTGCGATCGGCCAGACCCGTGTCATGGGCCAGCTGGTTCACCGATTTTTGCACCGGCACCGACTCACCGGTGAGCGCCGATTCGTCGATCTGCAGATCACGTATCTGAAAAAAACGCATGTCGGCCGGCACCTTGTCGCCGCTCTGCAGAAAGACGATATCACCGGGCACCAGATCCATTGAGGAGATACGCGTCTTCTCTCGCTGGCGTAAGACCGTGGCCTCGCTGGTCATGGTCCTGGCCAGGGCGGCGAGGGCATTGACCGCTTTGGCCTCTTGGATATAGCCAATGAAGGCATTCACCAGCACCACCCCGAAAATCACCCCTGAATCGACCCATTCCTGCAGCAGGGCGGTGATACAACCTGAGGCGATCAGGATATAGATCAGCGGTTGATGAAACTGGAGCAGAAAGCGCAGCCACGGCCCTTTTCCCTTCCTGGTGCTGATCGAATTCGGCCCGAATTGTTCCCTGCGGTGCTTGGTTTCAAACAGGTCAAGACCTTTCTCCGTATCCACTTCCAGCAGTTCCACCACTTCATCCATGGGCAGATGATGCCAATGTTTGCCGATTAAATCATTCATGGTTTATTCCTTAACCCTCGCTGAGTTTTTTCTTTCTTATTGCAGTTGATTTGCCAGCCGTTTCGCTCGTTTACCCGGCGCCGGATGGCTTGATAAAAAACCATGGGTATTGCCCAAGGTCGCTAGTTTTCTTAATGCGGAAACGGCAGCCTTGGGGGCATGCCCACTCTTCTCAAGGAAGGTGAGCCCGTAATCATCAGCCTCCTTCTCTTCTTTTTGAGAAAACTGGGCATTGAGCAGTTTTTCGGCAAGGCCGCCGATCTGAGAACGGGCAATATCGCCGACCTCATTATTCAGAGCCGCGGCCCCTTTACGGACTGCCCTGCTGGCATAGGCAAGCCGTATCTTCCTGCGGACATGTCCTTTCACCACATGCCCAACCTCGTGGCCGATGACAAAAAGCAGCTCGGAGTCATCCATCATATCCATCAGTCCGCTGTAGATACGAATTGTGCCGTCAGCCATGGCAAAGGCATTTATCTCAGGGGTTTCGTAGACCTTGAAATTAAAGGAAAGGCCCTCCTGTTGAAGATGCCGATCAGAGAGCCTTTTTAAGCGTTGTGCGTAGTTATTTCCCCTGGCGGCAATTTTGTTTTGGCTGTCCGAAAACTTGGCGGTCTGCGCTGCCAGCTCCCTGACCGATTCCTCGGAGAGACGAACGGCCTTTATGCCATCATTGCCCGCCTCGGCGGCAAGAAAGAGATCGACATTGTCACAGCCACTGACAAGCAGGGACAGACAGGCCAGAAAGAGCATTCTCAGTCGCTGCATATTTCTTTGAACTCATCAATGATTCTGAATAAAGGCAAATACAATCGACAGCAGCAAGATCAGCATGCCGGTTATAAGGGCCAGTATCTTTGCAAACAAAAGTCGCATACTCACTCTCCCCTCGTGGTGATCAGGCCAGATTAAAAAGCTCAGAATGAATCTGAGGTAGCGGCACCCCGTGTCTTCGCAATGTTTTTTCCACCAGAGCGGTCATGGGTGTCGGTCCGCAGAGATAATATTGACAGCGCTTAAAGCCGGAAGGCAGATGACGGGCCAGCAGCTCATCAGTGACAAAACCGATTTCCCCCTGCCACTCCTTGGGTGGATTTGCCAGGACGTAGACAATTTTCAGATTGAGCCGCTCTTTCAGGCTCTCCAGTTCCTCCTGGAAGGTCAGATCCTCCCAGCTGCTATAGGCGTAAAACAACAACAACGAGCTGCCATCGCCACGGTCTGCAAGGGTCCGCAGCATAGCCATGATGGGAGTAACTCCAATGCCGCCGGCGATAAAAACATAGTCGGAAGAAGGATGGCGGTCAATGCTGAAGGCGCCGTAAGGCCCGTCAAGATACGCTGTCTGCCCGACAGAGACCTCCTTTATTTGGCTGGTGAAGTCGCCAAGCTCCTTGATAGTGAGCTGGATCGTCTGTGGTTGCATGGCACTTGAAGAAATGGAAAAAGGATGTTCCTTGAGGGCAAAGGGTGAATTTCCAAGGGTCAGCCAGACAAACTGCCCCGGCATAAAAGAGAAACTCCTGTGCCCTTCCGGTCGTACCACCAGCGTCCAGGCACGACCCCTTTCCTGCACCACCTGCTCGACCCGATAAGGACGTTGGAGCATGACCATTGGTTTTACCAGCCGTGCATAAAGTAAAATCGCCAGACAGCTTAGCGAAATGGTCGTCCAGAGCAATCGTTTCCAGGGGGATGAGACGTAATTGCCGACTCCTTCAATATGGACGATAGCCAAGACCAGGGCCGTTATGGAAAGAAGCGCATGCCAGATTCGCCACCCATCATAATGAATCTTCAATTGCTGACGCCAGAGCGTCATCACCAGAAGAGACGTCAAGGCGACGACAGAGATAACGCCGGCCAGCATATGGGGGGAGATGACTGAAGGTCGCAGGTCGCCGAGCAGCGATGGCTCGAGGGATATCAGTATGAAGGGGTGGACTGCAATAAAGAGAAAGAGCACCAGGGCAATCCAGCGGTGAAAATAATAGACCAGATCAATGCCGAAAGGAGCAGCAGCGCGACGAAAACGAGCAGTGAGAATAAACATGGCCGCCATCATCGACGTCCCGGCAAAACCAAGGGCAATGGAGAAATCCCACCATAAGCCGCTGCCCGACGGCCCAGGAGCCAGGAGCAGGACAAACAATGGAGCCAGCACCAGGCAGAGATAGACAGCAATCCAGAAAAAACCACGTTGAACATAATTCATCTCCACCTCCCTGCGAAATTAGTTCTATGCCGTATCGGTATGATGCTTAGGATAGAGTCTTCCGATTGCATTGCGGGCAGGTTCCTTCAATGAATTTTGCTTCTGGATTGTCTCAATATGACTCATGTTTGATTCCAATATCCTTCGTCCTCACAGATCATTTTACACGAAACGCAAGGTATAGAAAGGTATATGCTACGCTTGTTGTTTATTTTCCTGAATGCTTTTTAGGAAAATAAAATCGGCATGGAAACGATCAGTTGCTTTCTCCGCATTTTATACTGATTGTCCATTCCGACCCCATGCATTACCGACACGGGAATAAAGGGGATCGATCAGATCCCTTTATTCCCGTTATTGAAACGCCGTCCAGTTTAAATATTTTTTACTTTAACCTCGTACTCTTTTTACAGTCCCATTACTGATCATTTCCTGGAATTGGGAGAGAAGTACCTTTTCCTCTTTGTCGATAACGCCGTCATCGTGCGCCAGGTTTATAATCTCCTGGTATTCGGCATGTGTTACCTCCATATCGGAAATTGCATGACTAATAAGTGTTTTAAGACTTGTTGCAGATTGGCTTGGTGTTTTCATCGGCTGTCCTCTTTATGGTAGATTTGATATAAAATATAAAATACGATCAGAAATCCAGTAACTCGCCAAGGAAGCTTTTGCGCTTCTTCCCTGTCTTGCAGTCACCATGGTCGACATAATCAGAATACCTTGACTCCTGGTCTTTGTCTTTCACTTGCACCAGGGGCCCTGGAGAGTTCGATTGTTTTGTCTAATTCGCCGGTGATCCGGCCAAACACCGCGACAATCCGGACAGTAATCTATATCTATGCTTTGGCGGTCCGAAATGACGAGATTGACATCTTAACATGTTGGGCATTTCATTATTTTCTTCCTGAGAAATCTTTGTCTTTATTGTGAAAACTTGTCATGTGTATCTTCAAGCAGATAAGGTTCTTCTTCACTCGTCGTCCTGCGCCTGCTCATTCTGATCGGAATGTCACGGCGTCGCTCAAGGCTGCGGTTAATTGTTCTACCTGCACGAGACAGAGAGTAGTTGAGGGCCGAAAATATATTTTTGCCTTCCCCCTGCACCACAACTTCACCAGACGAAGCCAGTTTCACGGATACAACACATCGTTTATCCACTCCCCCTTTGGGGCCATTTATGTCAGTTATGCGGACCTTGACAATCTGGAGATATGTACAAAAACGGCTCAGGACGAACCTCACTCGTCGAGCTACCTGGCTGTGCATTGCATTATCCGAAAAAGTTTGCTGCATCGTAATATCTATTTTCATACGAAACGCCTCCATGAGTTGAAAACCCAGTTTTGATTCTGAACAAATGATTATAGGCCGTATTGTTAACCGTTGATGATGTTTCGATAATGATTGGAAGATAAAGCTTAATAAGCATTAGTGCAAATAGATAATTGTGCTATAATGATTCGAAAAATACGAACTGGAGAAGAATATGGAATGGCTCAATTATCATCATCTGTTTTATTTCTGGACTATCATGCGGGAAGGGAGCATCACCGCAGCCAGCAGTAAGCTCAGCTTGGCACAGTCTACTGTAAGCGCTCAATTATCTAAGTTTGAAGAAAGCTTAGGTGCAAAACTTTTCACGCGGGTAGGACGAAATCTTGAACCGACAGACATGGGCCATCTTGTCTTTCGCTATGCCGATGAAATATTTTCCTTGGGCCGGGAGATGATGGACTCTCTACGAGGGCGTCCCGTTGCTGGGTCTTTATCGCTAAAAGTCGGGATCGTCGACGTGATTCCGAAGCTTGTAGCGCGTAAACTTCTTGAGCCTGTAGGAAAGCTGCCAGAACAGGTGCGCCTGATTTGTCACGAAGGTAAAGACGAAAACCTACTTGCCGAGTTGGCGCTGCATAACCTCGATGTGGTCTTGTCAGATACCCCGCTTCGTTCTGGTTTAAGTATTAAGGCCTACAATCACCTCCTGGGAGAATGTGGTGTTTCTTTCTTGGGAGTAGAAAAGCTTGCCAGACCACTTCAAAGGGATTTCCCCCATTCTCTTGATGGGGCGCCCATGCTGTTGCCTATGGCTATGAGTTCATTGCGGGGGATACTTGACCGATGGTTTGAAAGAATCGGTGTTCAACCGGTGATAATTGGTGAGTTTGAAGACACCGCCCTGCTAAAAGTTTTTGGCCAGGCAGGTGAAGGTATCTTCGTGGTACCATCAGTTATCGAAAAAGAAGTGGAGCAGCAATATCAGGTGCAGGTTGTCGGTCGAACACGTGAAATCAGAGAAAAATTTTACGCTATCTCTGTGGAACGGATTATCAGACATCCCGCAGTCTCAGCCATTTCTGAGGCCGCACAAAAAAAACTTTTTTTTGACTGACAACTAGTGCTGTCCTGTTCCACCATCCCCTTCCATTCAGAGAGGGGACGGTAAGTACAAAAAACAATGCGGAAGAGGTTATTTTCCGGCCAACAGGGTTGTGACCTGGGCGTCTGTTCCGGATTTGGTCTTCGTGTATTGCTTGAAGATCATGGTTCCCAGCATAACGACGTCAAGGGCCATGAAGAGAAGGACCATGGCAAGGATCAGAGGATAGGCGAGAGCGTGCTTGTAAACAAATGTGGCCAGAATCGAATAGGCAACCATCGAACCGATAAACCCCCATTGTGATACATCAAAGTAATGCGTACTGAAGAGATATTTTTTTAAATAATCACGCATGAGAAAGAGCCCCAGGAGCATATATCGCTCATGAGGGCAAACCCGCTGCTTGCCAGAAAGGCAAAAAGGGCCTCAAGCAGGGGGGTGAAATTTATACTGAAAATAATATCCACCACGCAGTTTGGAAATCGTTAACAGCGTAATAATGGAGGAGGAGCCCAGTAAATTTGAACAAGCCATTAAGTGGAAAATCATCTAAACCGTAGCTCGCAGCTTCGACTCATGCCGGGCTTCACATCTGATTGTGGAAAAAGAGGATAATGAAAAAGGTGGAGGGGCCATCTGGATAAAGTTATCTTTGATTTTTTTTCATATTCTTATGATTAAAATCGAGTAAGAACGAAATGAAGTGAGTAAAAAATATACATCTGGCTGAATAGTGGGTAAGAATGTAGCAGGCATCCTCCTGTTCAAGTTCTGTTAAATGGTATAATTGTCTTGCTGTTTTAGCTAGTTGGGTAATTATCGTGTGTTGGCATAATTGTTGAAATGATAAATGGAAATGAATGAACTTCATTTCCTCCCTCCCCTTGAAGCCTGCTTGATATAAGCAGGCTTTTTTTTACATTTTTCGTTTGGGGAGTTGGGGAAGTAAAAACAGAGGCTGTCACTTTTCTTTGAAAAAATAAAGAAAACATCCATCACATTAGGGAGAATCTTTTATATGGCAAGACCTGACCAAACGTCCAACGCAAATTGGAACATTCTTTTTATCTGCTGGCTCCTCGCCACAACGTCAACCATGGGAAGTGTATTTTTCAGTCATGTAATGGAGTTTGCACCCTGCGTCTTATGCTGGTACCAGAGAATTTGCCTGTTTCCTTTAGTTATCCTGCTGGCCGTAGGACTTTTTTCTTTTGATAAAAGCGTTGTGAAGTATACTCTCCCCTTAACCATTGCAGGGTGGTTAACAGCATTTTATCACACCCTGCTTTATGCCGGAATCATCCCGGAAAGCATACAGCCCTGCACCCAGGGCATTTCATGTACCGAAGAGTATATAAATCTGTTTGGTTTTATAACAATACCAATGCTTTCTTTATTGTCATTTTCAATGATCATAGCCCTGTTAATTATCCTAAAGAGGAGAATGTCTCGATGAAATATGTAATGATTGGAGTTTCATGTCTGGTGCTGGTCCTGATCTTTGTGTTCGGCAGCTCCTATTACAAAGGGCAACAGGCTGAAAAATTTGGTTTTATGGCCAAAGAAAATGCCTCAACATTTGTCCGAGAACATTCTCAGACGCTTGGCAGTGATGATGCGAAAGTCTACATTGTCGAGTTTATGGATCCTGCCTGTGAAACCTGCGCAGCCTTTTCTCCTTTTGTGAAGCAGGTGATGGACGCCAATCCCGGTAAAATTAAACTTGTCCTTCGATATGCGCCTTTTCATGATGGTGCTGATTATTTTGTAAAAATGCTTGAAGCAGCCAAGAAACAAGGGAAATACTGGGAAACTCTGGATATAATGTTTAAGTCGCAACCCTATTGGGCCAGCCACCATAACCCGCAACCGCAACAAATTTGGCAATTTCTTCCTAACGCAGGGCTTGATGTTGAGCAACTCAAAAAAGATATGACTGACCCGGCAATTGTAAAAATTATTGAGCAGGATATCGCCGATGCAAAAACGCTCAATGTTCATAAAACACCAGGTTTTTTTATCAACGGTAAGCCCCTGCAAACCTTTGGCTACCAGCAATTACAACAATTGATTGAGTCTGAAATAAAGGCAAATTACCCGAATTGACCAACCAGACCGGAGTCCTGCAGAGTGATGCTATCAAAATCATGGATCGGGCCGGCTACAACTAAACCAAACAATATCTTATGAAAAAAATATCATTTTTAATTTTGGTGTATTGCTTACCCTTGTTTGTTTCTGCTTGTGGACAAGGGCCAAAGGTAATTGAGATTGGTGCGCCAGCCCCGAACTTTACTCTCGTGGACAGACAAGGTAAAACTTGGACTCTCTCCGAACTTAAAGGGCAGGTGGTCTTTGTTAATTTTTGGGCAACCTGGTGTCCTCCCTGTCGTGAAGAGATGCCATCCATGCAGAAACTTCATAAAATGCTGCCGAAAGATAATTTTAAAATGCTGGCTATACTCAACAAAGATGACCCCGCACTCGCAGATAGTTTTGCCAAAAAACTTGACCTGACCATGCCAATCCTAAATGATCAGGACAATACGGTTGGTGCGGCATATGGACTGACTGGACTGCCAGAGACTTTTATAGTTGATAAACAGGGAATTCTCCGAGAGAAATTTATAGGGCCAGCCCAATGGAATGCCCCTATCCACGTACAAATGCTGATGAAATACATCAACCAATGATGCACAAAAAAAACAATCCACTCAAGCAAAATATCCGACCGGCTCCGTTTGTGGTAATCTTTATTTTTCTAGTCTTGGGGATTATCGGAATCACTTTGGAAGAGCCGTCACGAGTTCTTGAACAGGCAACTCAAATTTGCCTGTCCTGCATCGGTATCGGCTAACAGATGGATTTCATCCGCAAATGGGTCCAGGCCCTGTTTTTCATTCTTACAAATGGTTACTGGAATTTCCCTGTAACTAAAGGAATATACAAAGGTCCTTTAAAAATAGTTTGTTCGCCAGGGCTTAATTGTTATTCCTGCCCAGCAGCCACCACTTATTGCCCACTCGGTGCATTGCAGCAACTCCTCGCCGGGATCAGAATGTCCATTGAAAATGGTCAATTTTTTTTCGGTTTATATGTTGTTGGGACCATGGGCGTAATCGGCGGATTTGTTGGCCGTATGGTTTGCGGATGGGCCTGTCCGTTTGGCCTCTTCCAGGAGCTCCTCCACAAAATCCCTTCACCTAAATTTGGCATCTGGCCACCCTTGCGCTATATAAAATATGGCCTTCTGCTGTTCATGGTCATCCTTTTGCCTCTCTTTGCGCTTGACGAATTTGGTTTTGGGAGTACTTCGTTTTGCAAATATTTATGCCCAGCCGGTACATTAGAGGCTGGACTACCGATGCTTTTTTTACAGCCAGAACTTCGCTCGAACATAGGCCCCCTCTTCTTCAACAAGCTCTTTTTCCTCTTTCTTTTTATTATTTGGGCTGTTTTGGCTAGTCGACCTTTTTGTCGAACTGCTTGCCCTCTTGGGGCTTTTTATGCCCTGTTTAGCAGAATTAAACTGGTCAAACTGCGCCTTGATCCCGCAAAATGTACTGACTGTAAAGCCTGCCATAATGTATGCCCCATGGGTGTTCGGTTTAATGAGTCACCTGACGATATGGAATGTATATCGTGCCTTGCATGCAGCAAGGCTTGCAAATTCAATGCTATCACCCTTGAAATTGGAGGCTTGTCAATTACAACCCAGCCAAGACCGAGCGATTTCCAGCTAAAAAAAATCACGCAAGGCACTGATATTACCAATTAGACACAGAACACCAACTAGTACAGTATGTATTTAAAAGCTATCTGAGGTAGCCGTATCAGCTTGATTTGTGCATCATTCGTGCTGATCCTTGGTTTGACAATTGTTACGATCAGCATTCCCTGCCGCCACTTCAACTTACATTTTCTCAATACAGTCAATTCGGCCTACAAGGCATTGTCGCTTCAAAGCGCTGAGTTCAATCTCTGCTATATCCTGCCAGCTTTCGTGTTTAGGGGTGTGATGTGTTCTCATGAACAATCTGAGGTCATAATTATTCTTTTAAAATAGATTCAACTGGTTATTCTGTTCGAGTTATGTGGCCAACTGCACGGTAGGCGGGTTGTCTCGAAACGCTAAGATTGCCATATCGAATATCTAATTTTATCCAACTGATCATGCTATGAAAAAGTGCTCACTCTTTCATAGCATGATCATTGTGCTCAGAGTGCTCTACAACAACCATGAGGATAAATGTCAATCAGCTTTGAAAAATGACCCCCTGTCAGCGTCCAAAAATGACCCCCCGAAAGTCCAAGAAAGTGCAAATCTTCCTCAAAATTTTAAATTAGCAAACAAGTGAGCTGAGTTTTTTCTCCTGCGAGAATGGGCCAA
>JAGXHG010000018.1 GCA_024636345.1 Desulfobulbaceae bacterium
AGTAATATTTTTGAATATATAGAGGTCTTTTACAATCGCCAGAGGCGTCACTCGTCTATAGGATACTTGAGCCCAGCAGCATATGAGGCTGCTTATCAAAAAGCTGCGTAATTATTTGTCCGGAAAAGTCTTGCCAGATCATTTGTGTAAACTTGTTTACATAAATGCTGAGAAGCGCAGTGGCTCGAACGCCTTGATAGGTGTAGCCTTTAGGCGGAACCTGTCAGGGTGTTCGAGTTTACTCAACAGCACCATGATAAGCTCGTCCGCGTTAGCGGGCGAGCTTATCATGGTGCTAGGCAGATTCTGTCTAGTATTTCCTTGAATCTTGAGTCGCTTGTGTTTTTCACATATCTTCATAACATTTTGAGAATACCTGATGCGGCAGCTAATAACAATATCTGCAGCAGAGAATGTTGCATCTCATGGCAGTGCCCAGACCTGTTTACTCAGTTGATCCCAAGTGTGGTTTGCTGCCGGGCTGTTATGAGCTGCAGGAGAGCATGGAGCAGCCGGGGCTGTTGCGGGCCCATTCTGGTCGTTTGCAGAAAAAGTGTTCCCGGTCGGGCTGTTCATCGTAGGGGCGGCGGACAAGGTCGAGGAGTTCATCCACCATGGAGAAGTCGCCGTTTTCGGCCTTGTCGATGGCGAGTTGGGCCATATAATTGCGGAGGACATATTTGGGGTTGACCCGGTTCATTCGTCTTCTTCGCTCTTCGTCAGGCAGATTATCCTGGTGCAGCCGGGTGATATAGGTGCCGAGCCAGTTGTCGATGCGCCTTTGGTAGTCCTCGGTGATGGCCTCAGGCTGGTACCAGGCGTCCCTGAAGGGGAGAAGGGTTTCGGGCTGGCCTGTGTGGTCTCCGCTTGTCGGAATCGATGCCAGTTGCCGGAAGAAGATGGTCATATCGGTTTCGACGAGCTGGAGGATATCTAGTAGCTCGGTGATGATCGACTCATCCGTCTGGGCAATAAATGCTGAAAAACCGAGTTTTGCGGTCATCATCTGGTTCCATTCCTGGAAGAACAGCTCATTGTACATCGCCAGCGCTTCCTCAAAAGGTTCGGCCTGATTGACCAGGGGATAGATGGCATTGGCGAGCTGGAGCAGATTCCACTGGCCGATATGGGGCTGGTTGCCGAAGCTGTAGCGGTGGCCTTGACTGTCGGTGGTGTTGGGGGTCCAGTTAGCATCAAATCCTTCCAGCCAGCCGTAGGGGCCGTAATCGATGGTCAGGCCGAGGATGGACATGTTGTCGGTATTCATCACCCCATGGACGAAGCCGACCCGCATCCAGTGGACGATCATGACGGCGGTTCTGCGGCAGATCTCCCTGAACCATTCCAGATAAATCGCTGTTGACGGCTCGCCGAGATGGGGGAAGTCGGTGCGGATGGTATAGTCAACCAGTTGCTTCAAGAGAGTAGTCTCGCCCCGTACGGTGAGAAGCTCATAGTTGCCGAAGCGGAGAAAGGATGGCGCTATCCGGCAGACAATGGCACCCGGCTCATCCTTGGGGTGGCCGTCATAGAACATGTCCCGTTCCACCAGCTCGCCGGAGCTGATCACGCTCAGCGCCCGGCTGGTCGGTATCCCGAGGTGGTGCATGGCCTCGCTGCAGAGAAACTCCCGGATCGAGGAACGGAGAACGGCCAGCCCGTCTGCTCCGCGAGAGTAGGGAGTGGGGCCGGCTCCTTTTAATTGTATTATCCAGCGCTCGCCCTGGTTGTTGATTACTTCTCCCAGGTTGATTGCCCGTCCGTCTCCCAGCTGTCCGGCCCAGTTGCCGAACTGATGGCCGCCATAACACATGGCAAAGGGCTCCATGCCGGGAAGCAGCTTGTTGCCGGCAAATATCTCGGTAAAAGATGGGGTTTCACAGGCCTCCGGGGAAAGATCAAGGAACGCCGCGACCTCCCGGCTGCAGGCAACAAGCTTTGGATCGGCAACCTGTGTCGGCAGGACGCGGGAGTAACAGGCGCCTGTGACCTGGCGGCGAAAGTTGTCCGTTTGCTGGTCGCCCGGCAGTTCCCGGACAAATTTGTTGTCAAAGTGCAATGAGATGGGGTGCGTCTTTTCGGGCTGGGCGGGTGTCGGTGTTTTCATGGCTGGCTCGATTCGTTAATGGGTACCTTGAAAAATGGTCTTTTTGTTCAAACTCTGCGTTGTTCAGAAAATTTTATCCTCGGAATATCAAATATATGCCTGCGGTAAAATTTTCTTCACGCCTTGATCTTGAGCAAAAATCCTAATTTTTCAAGGTACCCAAATGATCATCGGAACGCGGCAGGGATGGAGAGGGAAAAATAAAGCCCTCCAGCTTGTTGGGGCGATGGAGGGCTCAGGGATTAAGGGGATTGAGGGTATCAATCCTGCAACCAATCAGCCACGCAGAAAAGCAAGCGCCTCCTCATAATCAGGTTCCTGGGTGATCTCCGGCACCTGCTGGGTGTAGACAACCTTTCCGGCGGGATCGATCACGACAATGGCCCGGGAAAGCAGACCTGCCAGGGGCGGGCTGACAATCGTCACCCCGTAGTCTTTGCCGAAATCAGTAAAGCGGAAGCAGGAGAGCGGGATAACATCTTTGAGGCCCTCGACTTCACAGAATCGCTCGTGGGCAAAAGGAAGATCGGCAGAAATACAGAGCACCACAGTGTCTTTCAGCTCGCCAGCCTCTTTGTTGAAGCGTCTGACCGATGCCGCGCATACCGAAGTGTCAATGCTGGGAAAGATGTTGAGCACAACGGTTTTCCCGGCATAATCCTGCAGTTTGCCGTCGGAAAGATCTGTTCTGGTGAGGGTAAAGGCGGGTGCCTGGGTATTGATTGCGGGCAGGTTACCTACCGTATCTATCGGGTTTCCCTGCAATGCTATCTTAGCCATGGTAATCTCCTTTTTATTTTTGAAAATGGGGATCGTGTACGCCCGAGAGGCCGTTACACTGATCCTCTAATTTTTGTATTATAATGCTTTGTACTGTTGATTACCAGACAGGGCGGTTTAAATTATCAAAAAAATAGAGGGATGCCATGCTTGCGGGGATCTTTTTTTTAAGGGTACCCTTGAATTTGTTCCCGGTTATCACGCTTGTTAAAGGGATGTTGTCCCGACAGTTAAAGATGTATTACAGAGCAGAAAAATATTATACTCATGGGAGTGAGAGAGCTGCGAGATGAAGGGCAGAGGTTGGATACCTTGAAATCAGCAGTAATCGCACTAGTGTATAATAATGTAAGATAACAAAAAAATTTCTGGTTCATGGAGTGTAGTTAATGAGACATCTATTACAAACCGGCCAAAGAGGTTGTTACAACAGCAAAGGAGTGGAGGTGCCCTGTGCCGGGAGCGGTCAGGATGGGGAATACCGGATAGGTGAACCTTGGCCTGAAAACCGTTTTGAGGTGCAGGGAGAGGTCGTCCGCGATAATCTTACCGGCCTTCAATGGACTGGAGATGCAAATATTGGCAGTTTTCCCGTTAGTTGGCAGGAAGCACTGGACCAGATCAAGGTTTTGAACAAGGACGGGTACGGCGGCTTCGGGGATTGGCGGCTGCCTGACCGTCGTGAGTTCCGCAGTCTGATGAGCTATCAGGCAAGGAAGCCATCCCTGCCTGTTGATCATCCCTTCCGCAATGTCTTTCTGGGCTGGTACTGGACTTCCACCAGCGCTGCCATCCATCCTGATTATGCCTGGTCTGTGCACCTTGAAGGGGCACGTATGTTTTATGGCCAAAAGGACCAGTATTATCTGTTCTGGCCTGTCCGTGGCACAGGAAACGGGTTGTTGGCGGCAACCGGGGCGGACAGGTGTCTCGATGAGTCCGGCCAGGAAATCTCCTGTCCGGGAAGCGGTCAGGATGGGGAGTTTCTGTCGGGCTTTCCCTGGCCGCAACCGAGATTTGCGGTCGAGGGTGCCCTTGTTAGCGATAAACTGACGGATCTTGTCTGGGCCAGGGGAGCGAATGTGACACAGCAGGCCGTCACCTGGGACGACGCGCTGCAGGCAATCCGTGAGCTGAACAGGGATGGTTATGGAGGAGTCAGCAACTGGCGGCTGCCGAATATTAATGAACTGGAATCGCTGGTGGACTGCCGCTCTCATTCTCCTGCCCTGTCTGTCGGCCATCCCTTTGAGGAGACGCAGGAGGCATATTGGTCATCCACAACCAGCTTTTTTGAAACCGATTGGGCCTGGGTCCTTTATCTGCACAAAGGGGCTTGCGGCGTTGGTTATAAGCCCGGCAAGACCTTTCATGTGTGGCCGGTGACGTCCATGCCGGAACCATGAAAGCCAAGGCCTGGATATAAGTTATGGAAGCCATGCTGCTTGTTGCTGTCACCATTTTTATCATTATGGCCTGGCTGACCCTGGACATTGCTCTCGGCAGTCTTAAGCTGGGCAGTCTGGGCGATATTACCCCGACTGCAAGGGATACGCCTCTGGTCTCAATCATTGTCCCGGCCTGTAATGAGGCGGAGACTATTGCTCCGGCACTGGCCACCCTTTTGGCCCAGGACTATGCCAACCTGGAAATTGTCGTGGTCAATGATCGCTCCACGGATGGAACCGGGGAGATCCTGCGGGAGATGCAGCTGCGGCATCCTGAGCTCATCGTCCTCGATATCGATGAACTGCCGGAGGGCTGGCTCGGCAAGCATCATGCCCTGCACTGCGGAGCCGCTCTGGCAAAGGGCGACATTCTCCTTTTTACCGATGCCGATATTCATATGGCTCCCAGCACCGTAAGCCGGGCTGTCAACCGTCTTGGGCAGGCCGGGTTGGATCACCTCTGTCTTATCTTCAAGAATAAGGCGACAGGTTGGCTGCTCAACAGTCTCATTCTTGATGCGGGCAGCGGGCTTTTTCTGCTTTTCAAGCCGTGGCTGGCCAGCAATCCCAGGAGTAAACGCTTCATGGGGGTTGGGGCCTTCAATATGGTCCGCCGCCGGGCCTATGCGCAGGTGGGGGGACATGCTGCCATCAAAACCCATCCCATCGACGACCTTATGCTGGGCAAGATCATCAAGGAGGCGGGCCTGCATCAGGAATGCCTCAGCGGCTATGATTTTGTCACGGTCAACTGGTACAATTCCACCCGGGCCATGATCGACGGTCTGATGAAGAATATCTTTGCCCTGGCCAACTTCAATACGGCTCTGGCCCTGAGCGGGGTCTTGGGGCTTGGTCTGCTCACCATCCTGCCGCAATGGGGTCTCCTGTTTGCCCATGGTCCGGCCCGGCTTTTCTTTGGACTCACCGTGGCCCTGCGTCTCGCCTTTTTCAGCCAGGCGGCCCGTCATAGCGGGCTATCCCCCTGGCTGGCACCGGCGGCCTTGATTACTCCCTATCTCACGATTTATATAATTCTCCGGGCTACATTCCTTACCTTGAAAAACAACGGTATCCTCTGGCGGGGCAGCCATTATTCTCTGGATGAGCTGCGCCGGAAGAATCGTTCTCTCTTGTAAATCAGCAGATTGAAGCTGTCAGGATTTGTCAGATTCCGTCACTGGATATTGGGGAATAACGGTGTTGGGAACAACGAATTGTGCTTTACAGACCAGGCCGGTTGTCTTGCACACATGGTCGGCATAGCCGGCACCGGCCTCGGAATAGATATTGTAGGCAGCAGTTGCCCCGGCTTCTTCCAGCTCCAGGCGATGATCCTCAAAACGGGATGAGGCGGTGACCGGGCCTTTGAACCCTGCTGATTGAATCTCCTGCAGGGCCAGCATGTTTGCCTGATGGTTGGTAAAGGCCAGCATGATGATCTTGATCTTGTCCAGATCAATTTTGCGCCAGAAATCATAATCCGTGGCATCTCCCCAGATGACCCGGCGTCTCTCCTTATGATGCATTTTGACGATTTTCATGTTGAGATCCACGGCAAGCACCTTCTCTCCCTGGCGTTCCCTGGTGACGTCATAAGCCATGGTTCCGAAGGGGCCCATGCCAAAGATGAGGATTTCGGCACCGTGCAGATCAATCCGGGAGTCATCCCGATGTCGGGTTTTTGTTTCAAAACGGTGGAGCAGCGGGGCAAAGTAGTTATAGAGGAGATTGGCCTTGCTGTTCAGGGGTGCGGAAAGCAGGAAGGAGAAGGTGAGCGCCAGGGCGACGATGATGATCCAGTCGGGGCTGAGCCAGCCATTTTTGGCGGCGATGGCAGTGACCAGCAGGCCGAACTCGGAATAGTTGGAGAGGGCAAGTGTCGCCAGGATACTGGTCCTGGCGCGGAGACGAAAGCGGGTCAGGACGAGATAGTAGAAGGATGATTTTACTGACAGCGCAACTACCAGTCCGAGGGCAATGAGCGCGTGGTCGATGGTGGGAGTGCCGCTCAGGCCGATCTGAAAGAAAAAGCTGACCAGGAAGAGATCTTTGAAGCTGTAGAGGGAGGCCGCCAGCTCCGTTGAGCGCGGATGGGAGCCGATCAGCATGCCGATGATCAGGGCGCCCAGATCCGGTTTCAGTCCCACCAGGGTAAAACTGGTCGTGCCTACGACCAGAGCGATGAAAAGCCCGCCCAGGGGAAGAAGTTCCCCGTGACCGAGATGGTCGATGAGGTGAAGGAGAAGCGGTCGGATGGCAAAGAGAAAAAGGGGCAGAGCCAGGGCCCAGATGGAGGGAAATTCCCCCTTGGAGAGGGTCAAAAAGAAAACGGCCATCAGGTCCTGCATGATCAGGATGCCAATGGAGGCCCGGCCATGCATGGCGTTGAGCTCTCCTTTCTCTTCCAGAAACTTGATGGCAAAGATGGTGCTGGAAAAGCTGAGGGCCAGTCCGATAAGGGCGGCCTGGGCAAGGTTCAAATTGGTGAGATGGGCCACGCCGAACATTCCTGCGCCCAGGATCAGCAGAGTCAGAAAGGAAATGGTGAATAGGGCATGAATAGTGCTTCCTCCCCAGATTTCTGGTTTGGTCAACCCCTTGAGGTCAAGCTTGAGGCCGATGGAGAAGAGAAGCAGGATGATGCCCAGGTCGGCAATCTTGTCGAGTGCCAGGGAACCGGCGGTCAGGCCGAGAAAGTTCATGAGGAAACCGGCCAGGAGAAAACCGAGCATGGGTGGCAGGCTGAGCCGTTTGAAGATGAAACCGGAAAGAAAGGCGCTTCCTATCCAGATACTGTTGATATACGGTGTGGCTTGAGCAAGTTCCATGGCATCCTTTTTGATATGAAGAGTACGATAAAAAACAGTATTAATAGCATTATGGACTGCTTGTCAATGATCTGTTGCTGGGGACGCGCTCAATTTTTTCTGTCTAATTTTCTTGACGATGCGTCCTGAAACGGGTATAGAAATGCTTTCAGAAATTGGGAAGTGGATTGTGCGTGTCGCAGATCCTGCCTTTTTTCTGTCCAATTCCAGATTTCGGTTTTTGATAGCCGGGTCCTGTGCAACAACGATTCACGAACTCCGCCAGGTCCGGAAGGGAGCAACGGTAGTGACCCTCTTTGTGTGCCACAGGGTGCCCGGCTATCATTTTTTTGTGAAGTCGCTTTTTTTTCAGTTTGTCCGGACTCACTGCAACTGTGATAGAATAATCCTGCTCTCCTCCTGAAGAATCCCATGTCGTATTTGGTCCTTGCCAGAAAAGCACGTCCCCAGACCTTTGACGAGGTTGTCGGTCAGCGTCCTGTGGTCAAGACCCTGCAAAACAGCCTTCTACGCGACAGGGTGGCCCATGCCATCCTTTTTTCAGGGGTTCGTGGCGTCGGCAAGACCACTCTGGCCCGGATCATGGCCAAGGCCATCAATTGTGAACAGGGCCCGGCCGAGAATCCCTGCAATGTCTGTGAGTCCTGCCGGACGATTACTGCCGGTTCATCTATTGATCTCTACGAGATCGATGGCGCCTCCAATCGCGGTATCCAGGAGATTCGCGAACTCAAAGAAAAAATTCGCTTTCTGCCCACCTCGTCCAGGTACAAGATCATCATCATTGATGAAGTGCACATGCTCACCACCGAGGCATTTAATGCACTGCTCAAGACCCTGGAAGAGCCGCCTGCCCATGTCTATTTCATGTTCGCCACCACCGAGCTGCACAAGATCCCGATCACCATCCTCTCGCGCTGTCAGCGTTATGAGTTGAAGCGTGTCGCGCCCATAGATATGGGCGGGCATCTGCAGAAGCTTGCGGAGTCCGAAGGGGTGCAGATCGAACAAGGCGCTCTTGACCTTATTGTCCGGGAGGCGGATGGTTCTGTCCGGGATGGGCTTAGTCTTCTGGATCAGGTTTTTTCTTTTGGTGAGAAAAATATCAGTACCGACGATGTTATTCAGGTGCTTGGTCTGGTGAGCAGGGAAGTTGTCCTCAAGTTGACGAAGGCTTTGTTGGAGCAGGATCCGGTAACGGCCTTTCAGGCCCTGGAGGAAATTTTTTCCTTCGGCATGGATCTGAAACGATTTACGACCGATTTACTGGGCTGTTTCAGGGCCTTGATCCTTTGCAAGATAAAGGACTGTGACGAGCTGCTGGACCTTTCGCAACAGGAACTCGTACTCTTTCGGGAGCTGGCGGACAATCATTCCTCCCAGACTCTGCACATGAAGCTCACCCTGTTGATGCAGGGGGTTGAGGAGATGCGCTATTCAAGTCAGCCGCGACTGGCCATGGAGACGACTTTTCTCAAAATTATCCAGAGCAGTGATGTGACTTCGGTGACGACTTTACTCTCCCGGCTGGATAATTTGCTTGCAGGTGCAGAGGAAACAACCGGGCAGCAGAGCGGTCAGGCAGGAACTCAAACGGGTGGGGGGGCAAGTGAAATCGCTTCCTCCATAGCAAAAAAAAAACAGCCATCACCTCCTGTAGTTGAACAGAAAATCATTTATAAACAGATAGTTGAGGTGAAGACTCCGCAAGGTGAGAAGCCTGCGGCATCGGCAGCGCCTGTCGAACCACCGGGTCAGGCCGAAGTGGAAGGGGACGTATCAGAGGAGGAAGGTCTTCTCGATGACACGTCTGCCTTGCCCCCGGAACTGAAGAGCAGTCCGGATGCAACACCGGCTCCGCGGATTGAACCCCATCAGCGGAGTGTGCGCCGCGACTGGATGGAATTTATTGCTTATGTGCGTGATCGATCTATTTGGATTTCCCAGGACCTGCAGCGAGCTGACTCTGCGAAAGAACAGGGGAGTGAGCTTTTGCTCCACTATGTCGATCCTGCCAATTGCAGTATGTTGCGCAAGGATGAGAATAAGAAGTTGATTACTGAGTTTACCCTTGATTTCTTTCAGAAGGAGCTCACCGTCCGTTTTGTCATCCCTGATCAGAACAGTGAGGCGACGCAGGATGGGCAGGAAAGTCCTTTGAAGGAACGCCATCTCCTGGCCAATGACCCTCTGGTGCTGATGACGGCAGAGATATTCAATGGCCAGATAGGCGACATTCGAGTGGGGCCCCGGTTTCGATAGACATGAACAAAATTTTCACTGAGGGATACAGAGTATGGATATGAACAGCATTATGCAGCAGGCCCAGCAGTTCCAACAGAATATGGCCAGGATCCAGGAAGAACTGGGGCAGAAAAAGGTCACCGGCACTGCCGGCGGCGGTATGGTTACGGTCACGGCCAACGGGAAGAGTGAGATCCTCTCCGTCGTCATTGAGCGGGCCATTATTGTGGAAAGTGAGGCCGATATGCTTCAGGATCTGATTGTCGCAGCCACCAACGATGCTCTGCGCAAGGCAAGAGATATGGGGAAGGCCGAAATGGGCAAACTGACCGGCGGCTTTAATCTCCCTGGTCTTCCCAATATGTTTGGTTGAAAGGAATTTTGTGGTGCAGATCGTTCCTCCAGCCCTTGACCGTCTGATCCGGGATCTGAGCCGTTTGCCGGGGATCGGCAATAAAACCGCTGCCAGACTGGCCATGAATATTCTTCGTCGTCCTTCGGCCGAGGCGAGAGAGCTGGCATCAGCACTCTCTGAATTGCACGACTCCATCCAGCTCTGCTCCTGTTGTTTCACCTTTTCTGAAGATGATCCCTGTGTCATCTGTGCCGATCCGCGAAGAAACGGGGCGCTGGTCTGTGTGGTTGAGCAGCCGGGAGACCTTCTGGCCATAGAGAAAACAGGAAGTTTTCACGGTCACTATCATATCCTTCATGGTGTCCTCTCGCCCATGGACGGGATCGGGCCAGGTGAAATCAAGGTTGAGGCGTTGATGGCCCGGATTAATAGCGGGACCATCCGTGAGGTTCTTATTGCCACAAGTTCCACAGTCCCGGGTGAGGCCACAGCGTCTTTTCTCATTGATCTGCTGCATAATAAAGGTGTTGCTTTAACCCGTCTGGCCTGCGGTATCCCCATGGGTATGGATATAAAATATGCTGATCGGCATACCTTGGCAAGGGCCATCGAAACAAGGACAAATGCAGAGTGATTCTTCAGGAATGCATGGCGTGGAAACTCTATTTTTTCTTGACATGGGTCACTTTTACTGGTAATTGAGGAAGTTTCCAGCGTCCCTGGTAAAATTTACAGAAGACTCAAGTAATATTGTTTTTAATAGGCGCGTAGCTCAGGGGGAGAGCGCTACCTTGACATGGTAGAAGTCGGCGGTTCGAAACCGCCCGCGCCTACCAGAAATAAGGCTAAAGAAAAACGGACGCAATGCCTTTCGTTTCCTCTTTGGCCTTTATTTTTAGTAGCTGGTGGTAAATAATCATACCAGACGATATTGTTGATATGTCGTTTAATTTCAGTTTGTTGCTTGTGCTTAGCACAGTTGTTTGCCTGCAGACTCTTTATATATATTCCAGATGACAGATATCCAAGTTACTCTACAGGGCGGTGAGACTGTCCAATTGCCGGCCTCGACTCCTGTCCAGCAGGCGTTTGCCCAGCTCATGTCCAATAAGCAGCGCAAGCTTACGGTTGCTGCCATTGTTGATGGGAGGAGTGTCGATCTCAGCACGCCTTTGGTGAAAGATGCCATTATCAGTCCCATTCAAGTGGATAGTGATGCAGGCCTTGAGATATTGCGACACAGCACCGCTCATGTGATGGCCCAAGCGGTCCGGGATGTCTTTGGCCCTGAGGTCAAGGTTGCCATCGGACCGGCCATTGAGGATGGATTTTATTACGATTTTTCTTTTGCCAAGACCTTCAGCCCGGAAGATTTTGAAAAGATAGAGGCCCGCATGGAGGAGATTGCTTCCAAGGCGCTTCCCTTTATCCGCAGTGAGGTCAAGGCCTCTGATGCCCTTGAATCTTTTGAGAAACAGGGCGAAAAATACAAGGTGGAGCTCATTCGGGATCTTGAGGCCGATGTGGTCTCCACCTATCAGCTTGACGATTTTACAGATCTGTGCCGAGGCCCTCATCTTCCCGACACCTCCTGGCTTAAGGCCTTTAAGCTGCTGCGGGTTGCCGGTGCGTACTGGCGCGGCAATGAAAAGAACGATGTCCTGCAACGAATCTACGGGACTGCTTTTTTTGATCAAAAGGCCCTGAAGAAGTATCTCTTCACTCTGGAAGAGGCCAAGAAGCGTGATCATCGTAAACTGGGTAAGGAACTTGATCTGTTTACCATTCAGGATCAGATCGGCCCGGGCCTCATCCTCTGGCAGCCAAAGGGTGCGCTGCTGAGAAAGCTGATTGAAGATTATTGGAAAGAGGCTCACTATATTCATGACTATGAGTTGCTCTACACCCCTCATATAGCCCGCCAGGATCTGTGGAAGACCTCCGGCCATCTTGATTTTTATGGGGAGAATATGTACTCGCCCATGGCCATTGATGAGGTGGAGTATCAGCTCAAACCGATGAACTGTCCTTTCCATATCGGGATCTACAATAGCCGGAAAAGGAGCTATCGTGAGCTTCCCATTCGCTGGTGCGAGTTGGGTACGGTCTATCGCTATGAACGTGCCGGTGCCCTGCATGGTCTGTTACGGGTCCGTGGTTTCACCCAGGATGATGCCCATATCTTCTGTCAACCGGATCAACTCGAAGATGAGATTGTCAATATTCTTGAGCTGAACCTGCTGATTCTCCGGACCTTTGGCTTTGATCAGTACGATATTTATCTTTCTACCCGACCAGAAAAGTATGTCGGCAGTGATGCGAACTGGGAGAAGGCAACTGAGGCTCTGAAGCAGGCCCTTGATAAGAAAGGACTGGCTTATTCTCTTGATCCCGGTGAAGGCGTCTTCTATGGCCCCAAGATTGATATCAAGATCAAGGATCAGCTGGGTCGTTCCTGGCAATGCTCCACGATTCAGGTTGACTTCAATCTGCCGGAGCGCTTTAATATGAGCTATACCGGCACTGATAACCAGGAACATCAACCTATCATGATCCATCGGGCCCTGATGGGTTCTCTGGAACGCTTTATCGGGGTGCTGATAGAGCACTATGCAGGTGCCTTCCCCTTGTGGCTGGCTCCTGTGCAGGCCAGGGTGATGAATATTACCGATGCTCAGGCAGAGTATTGTGAGCAGCTTTATTCCCAGTTACGAAAACTGGGAGTACGGGTAGAAAAAGATTTGCGCAACGAGAAATTGAATTTTAAGATCAGAGAAGCGCAGATGGCTAAGACTCCGTACATGCTCATTATCGGAGACAAAGAAAAAGAGAATGGTACAGTGACGGTTCGTCTACGTGATGGCAAAAATCTGCCGGAGATGACGGTTGCTGAGTTTGCGGCAAAGGTTGCCGATGAATGTAAAGAAGTTCGTGGAATTTAGGATTTGATAAGACATGCTTGTCTTTCTCATTCGGGATTGACGAATCCTGGTGCCGATCCCGTAAATTTCGGGGCAGGATTTATTGTGAATAACGGCTTAACGTCCGTCATTAATGTGCAGGTCGTTAAAATTATTCAGTTCGTAAGCGTAGGGAGGTAGAGATATTAAACAAAGAGGAAAAAGAGCCCCGGTTCAACGTGAGGTAAAGGCCAATATCAACGAGATGATTCGTCACCCTCAGATCCGACTTGTCGGCAGTGATGGAAGTCCGTTGGGTGTGGTAACCGTGGACGAAGCACTGAAAATAGCCGATGATGAAGGGCTTGATTTAGTGGAGGTTTCAGCGAATGCTGATCCACCTGTTTGTCGGATAATGAACTACGATAAGTTTCGTTACGAACAGGCCAAAAAAGAGCAGGAAGCAAAAAAGAAGCAAACGACAGTTGAGACAAAGGAAATTAAATTCCGTCCAAAAACTGATGAACATGATCTGAATTTCAAGATCAGAAACGTTATTAAATTTCTGCAGCAGAAAAACAAGGTGAAACTCACCATGCGTTTCCGTGGACGGGAAATTGTATACTGTCAAACCATTGGCCTGGAGGCCATGCAGAGTATTGCAGCTGCCCTGGAGGGCGAGGCTGTCATCCTGCAAGAACCAAAGATGGAAGGTCGCCAGATGGTGATGTTTGTCGGTCCCAAACCGTGAGAGTGTTGATAAAAAAGTTAAAATAATTTATTCTATCAGAAATTAGACAATACTGAATATAAGCTGTATGGCATTTTTTTGGATAAAGTATGCTATGCAGTACCTATAGGAAGTGGAAAGGAGCACTATTATGCCAAAGATGAAAACGAAAAGAGGCGCAGCTAAGCGTTTCAAGGTGACTGGATCAGGACAGATTAAACGCGGTAAGGCTTATACCAGCCACATTCTGACTAAAAAAACCACCAAGAGAAAGCGTAATCTGAGAAAATCAGCTCTTGTGAATTGCGCTGATATTAAAGGAATTCGCAGGATTTTACCATACCTGTAATATTCCTCCTGTGTATGGCTGTTAAAGAGATTGTTTAAACATTTTAGTTTTTCCTGTTGTTCTTCATTATCAAGGACAATAGAGCCAAAAGGAGTAGAAAATGCCACGCGCGACAAGAGGCTTTAAAGCCCGAAGAAGAAGAAATAAAGTATTGAAACTGGCCAAGGGTTTCAGAGGTGGACGTAGTCGTCTTTATCGTACAGCCACAGAGGCCGTTGACCGGGCACTTGTTTATGCCTACAGAGACAGACGGACCAAAAAACGTGATTTCCGCCGCCTGTGGATTGCCCGTATCAATGCCGGTGCCCATATGAATGACATCAGCTACAGCCGGCTTATTTGCGGATTGAAAAAAGCTGGAATTGAACTGGATCGGAAAGTTCTCTCTAATATGGCCATCCTTGATGCGGCTGCTTTTTCGGAAGTAGTGAAGTTAGCAGCAACAGCCAACGCTTGATCCTTCTTTCCAGAGAGGGAACGTGTGTAAGTTATATGCCGGTTTTGATGTCCATCGAAACCGGCATGTTGTTTTAGGGGTAGAGTGACCCCCGCGCTATTACTGATTCCGTTCCTGGTATTGGAAGATACAGGGCCTTTTATTCACAGCGGTTTAATAAGCATCTACATTATTTGAGAGTCATGGAGCAAGAGCTACTCAGTCTACAGGCCGAAGCCAGAAAAAATCTTGACCAGATTGCCGATCAAGGGCAGTTGGAAGATTTTCGTATTCGTTATCTCGGCCGTAAGGGACAGTTCAGTGTCATCATGCGTGAGCTTGGCGCTGTGAGCCCCGAAGAAAGACCCCGGCTTGGTCAATTGGCTAACACCATCAAAGCAGAAATTGAGAAAGTCTTTGATGAGAAAAAGGCGGTGCTTGGCAGCAGTTCTCAGTCCGGGACGAAAGGGACAGCTCTGATTGATCTCTCTTTGCCTGCTCGATATCCGGAAAGAGGCCGACTGCATCCGGTGACTCAGATCATGAACGAGGTGTGCTCGATTTTTGAGGCCTTGGGCTTTTCCGTTGCCGAGGGTCCTGATGTTGAGCATGACCACTATAATTTTGAGGCCCTGAATATCCCGGCGCACCATCCAGCCAGAGATATGCATGACACCTTTTATGTCAGTGATTCGATTCTTCTGCGCACTCATACCTCACCCATGCAGGCCAGGATCATGGAAACTCAGCAGCCTCCCCTGCGGGTAATCGCCCCGGGAAAGGTCTATCGCTGTGATTCTGATATTACCCATACCCCGATGTTCCATCAGGTGGAAGGCTTTCTTGTAGATACCAAGGTTTCTTTTGCTGACCTGAAAGGGATTCTTACCGTCTTTACCCAAAAGATGTTTGATAAGGATCTGGATCTGCGATTCCGGCCAAGTTTCTTCCCCTTTACAGAACCCAGCGCCGAGGTGGATATTGCCTGTGTTATCTGTGGCGGCTCAGGGTGCCGGGTTTGTAAACAGACAGGATGGCTGGAGATTCTTGGCGCTGGAATGATAGATCCTGAGGTCTTTAAAATGGTTGGCTATGACCCTGAAATCTACAGTGGTTTCGCCTTTGGCCTGGGCATTGAACGTATTGCCATGCTCAAGTACGGGATCAATGATATCCGGCTCTATTACGAAAACGATTTGCGCTTCCTGTCACAATTTTAGAAGCCATTACGAAATATCTCTACTTTTTTTGACCATTTCGTTGCGGCTCTTTATGCCGATCACGGCATTTTAATGTTACAGCTATTCTTGAACGAAGGCTTAGTGAGTTGAAAAAACAGTTCTGTGTTTTTTACAATTCACAATCCAGATCTGCTGGACGTATGGCTGTCTTAAAGGCAGTCTTCTCTTTTTATACAGATGATTGAATGTCATGAAGTTCACCATTGACTGGTTAAATGAGTATGTAGATACCGACGGGGTCACCCCTGCGGAGCTGGCTGATCACTTGACGATGCTTGGTCTCGAGGTTGATGCGGTAACCGAGATCTTTCAGGACTTGGCACCCATTAAAACCGCGCTGGTCGTCTCGGTAGAGCGTCATCCAGATGCCGATTCCTTAAGTCTGTGCCAGGTTGCCGTGGGTCCGGAGACCTTGCAGATTGTCTGCGGTGCCCCCAATGTCCGAGCGGGTTTAGTGGCCGCTATTGCCCTGCCCGGCACGACTCTGCCCGGCGGCATAAAAATCAAAAAATCAAAGGTGCGGGGGATAGAATCCTTTGGCATGCTCTGTTCTGAACGAGAACTGGGACTCAGCACCGGACATAGCGGGATCATGGAACTGCCCGCTGATATCCCTCATGGTCTGTCATTTATCGAGGCCCTGGGATTAAACGATACCCTGGTTGAGGTTGATTTGACCCCCAACCGGCCTGATTGTGCCTCTGTCATCGGTATCGCCAGAGAGGTTGCCGGAGTTATCGACAGGCCCTTGACCCTGCCGGTTGAAAGCGTTGAGGTTCAACCTTCCACAGCAGCATTTTCCGTAGATATTGAATCTTCGGAGCTCTGTCCTCGTTATGGTGCCAGGCTTATAACAGGGGTCACCATTGCCCCGTCACCCTGGTGGCTGCGTAAACGTCTTCTGTCCATAGGGCTGCGCCCGATCAATAATGTGGTTGATGTCACCAATCTGGTGATGATGGAATATGGGCAACCCCTGCATGCCTTTGATTTTGATAAACTTGTTGATAAAAAGATCTTTGTTCGTCATCCTCGGAAGGGTGAACTTGAATTTACCACTCTGGATGGCGTTGTTCGAAAACTCGATCCAGAGATGCTGATGATCTGTGATGGCGAGCAACCTGTTGCCGTGGCTGGAATCATGGGTGGAATCAACTCAGAGGTAAGTGATTCGACCACTACCATTCTTCTTGAAAGCGCATGCTTTGATGCCATCTCCATCAGAAAGACTGCGCGTAAGCTGAACCTGTCATCGGAGGCCTCCTACCGGTTTGAACGAGGTGTTGATCCTGGCGGTTGTCTGTTGGCCATGGAACGGGCCGTCATGCTGCTCTGCGATGTAGCCGGCGGGACTGCGGCGCCCGGTGGCGTCGACAAATATTATGGCCAGAAGCCTTTTAATACGCTCACCCTGCGTATTAAAAGAACATCGGACCTCCTTGGTATCCCTCTGGACTACGAAATAGTCGAAAAGGCCTTGACCTCAATTGGTTTCCGCTGCAAACAGAAAGATGCCGACAGCCTGTGGGTGGGGGCTCCCTCGTTCCGCGTTGATATCGAGCGCGAAGTCGATTTGGTGGAAGAAGTCGCCAGGCTGATTGGGTATAATACTATCCCCACAACACTGCCTACCGTTCAGTTGAGGTATCCAGAGCGGGATACAAGTAGAACCATCAGGGCAGAAATGGGTACACTGCTTAGTGGAATCGGTTATTTCGAGGCTATTAATTACAGTTTTAGCGCTGAAAAACATCTGCAGTGGCTTGGACTTGCAGAGGATGATCCCCGCTGTCGTTTTGTTCGACTGATCAATCCCTTGAACGAAGAACAGTCCGTAATGCGTACCATGCTCCTGCCGGGTCTCCTTGAAAATGTCCAGCGCAATATTAATTTTCAGAAAGGTGCAATTAAACTCTTTGAGATCGGCAAAGTTTTTACCCCCACGGGTGATAATGAACAGCCCTTGGAAAAGACACGATGTGCCGGGGTGTTAAGTGGTAATCGATTCGGTGAATCGTCCCACTACCATTTCAAAGAGCAGGATGTTGATATCCTCGATGCCAAGGGTGCAGTGGAATGTCTTCTCCATGAACTGCGGTTTTTGGGAGTCGGGGTGCTTGCTCCGCTCAGTTTTGCTCTTCCTGATGAGGGCAGAATGGAATCATTCACTGATCCCCTGCAATTTCTTGTCATCAAGGATGGAGAGCTGGAAGTGGGGTACCTTGCCAGGATCATTCCTGGTGTTCTTAGAAAATTTGGGATCAAACAGGATGTGTTCTTTTTTGATCTTGATCTTGACGCCCTCTGCCAATTGCGTTTTGTGGCCAAAAACTTTACCTCGCTTCCTGTTTTCCCTGCCGTCAATCGTGATATCGCGATGCTGGTGCCGGAGCATGTGGCCGCAGGGGCGCTGGTCGATGCTGTGCTGCAGACGAGAGAACCGCTTATTGAACAGTGTGAAATTTTTGACGTATATCAGGGGAGTAAGATACAGCAGGGTTATAAGAGCGTCGCCTTATCGGTGACCTACCGTTCTGCCCAGAAAACGCTTACCGAAAAAAATGTGGAAAAGGTTCACGTAAAAATAGTCAACATGCTGGGTTCAAAATTTGAAGGAACCCTCAGAGAAGGATGATATGAATATGGATAATCTTACCCGTAAGGAATTGGCAGAGGTCATTAATGGGCAGCTTGGCTATTCACAGAACAGCTGTGCTGCCTTGGTGGATGCTTTTCTTGAGCGAATGAAACTCTCTCTCCTTGATGCAAATTCCATCAAACTTGTCCACTTCGGGACCTTTACGGTTCGGGACAAACATCCCAGGCGAGGACGGAACCCGCGTACAGGAGAGACTATTACCATTAAGTCACGGCAGATGGTAACATTTCGTCCCAGTAAAAGATTAAGGGAGCAGATTAACGAATAATTTTTAAATATTGATAGGGGCAGCCTTGAGATGAGACCTGAAATACCGGACAAGCTTTATTTTAAGATCGGTGAGGTGAGCAAACTGGCTGGGGTTGCAACCCATGTCCTGCGTTATTGGGAGACTGAATTTCCCTCAATTAAACCCAAGCGGGCGAACTCCCAGCAGCGTCTTTATCGACGTGTTGATGTCGATACTGTTCTTACGGTCAAGGCTCTTTTGCACGAACAGGGATATACTATCGCCGGGGCAAGAAAGTTTCTTGAAAGTGGCCAGGCGGTGATTGACCAATCTGTTGTGCCGCAGAAAGCATCTGGATGTCTGGAACAAATAAAAACAGAGCTTCTTGAGATGAGTGCCTTGTTGAATGACAAGGGAAAGGATAGGGGATAAACTGAAAGATCCTCTGTCATTGAGCTTCTGTTGACAGCAGGGAAAAGCCATGGTACATACCATGATGTTCAATTACGGGGTGTAGCGCAGTCTGGTAGCGCACTTGGCTGGGGGCCAAGTGGTCGGAGGTTCAAATCCTCTCACCCCGACCAGTTTCAAGGGGTTTGCGGTTTTTGGGAATGTTGATAATTAGCAACATAAAACAAGAAGGCCAGCTTTTTATATACTTGTGAGGCGTAACGGTTTTAAACCGTTACGCCTTTTTTTGTTTTGGTGGATGACACCTCTATACCACCAGAGAGGCTGCCCCGTTGGATCCTGGTGCGTCCTTGCTCCGAGTCACTTTGACGGAGAGGGTTGTCATGTAGTCCGTTGATACCAGTCTGGCCTTTACGGTGGCTGTATCGCTGATTACAAACACGGGTCCACTTATACTTGACCATGTCGTTTTTTTATTCTCCAGGTAATAGACATTATCTTTTTAGTATGATAATCTTTTCTAAGATAATATTCAAATTCTCAGGAGAGATTGGAAGGTTTGGCTGCGTATGAGGTGCGATTCGGTTTATATCTGCCGGGTTTCACACTTCTTCCCTCACTTATAAGCAAGAAAGGAGTTTTAAATGGGAGTATCAAGGCGAGATTTTATCAAACTGTCTGGCGGTACCGCTCTGGTCGCTTCGCTTGGCGTCAACCTTGATTCTGCAAAGGCCTATGCCAGCGAGTTGAGGATCAAAAACGCTAAGCAGACGACGACAGTCTGTCCGTACTGTTCCGTAGGGTGTGGATTAATCGTCTATGCGGAGAACGGAAAGGTCATTAACACTGAGGGCGACCCTGATCATCCGATCAATGAGGGGACACTTTGTTCCAAGGGTGCTTCAGTGATGCAGCTCCTCGATCATAAAACTCGTGTTTCCAAGCCGCTCTACCGTGAACCCGGGGCAGAATCCTGGAAGGAAGTGGAGTGGGACTGGGCACTGGATAGAATAGCACGGCTGGTTAAAGATACTCGGGACAAGAGTTTCAAGACGGTTACCAAGGCCAAGGTCAAAGAGAAACAGGCCGATGGTACAGAGATTGAAGTTGAAAAGGAATTTGTTGTCAACCGGACGGATAAAATTGCCCATGTTGGCAGTGCAGCCCTTGACAACGAGGAGTGTTACATCCTTCAAAAACTTATTCGGTCCTGGGGCCTGGTGTATGTTGAACACCAGGCGCGTATCTGACACAGCGCAACTGTTGCGGCTCTGGCAGAGTCGTTCGGACGCGGTGCAATGACGAATCACTGGATTGACCTGAAAAATTCTGATGTTATCCTGGCAATGGGTGCTAATCCAGCTTCAAACCATCCCATTTCAATGAAGTGGATTATGCGCGCTCGTGAAAAAGGCGCAAAACTGATCTCTGTTGACCCTCGCTTTACCCAGACTTCTGCAAAAGCAGATCTTTACGCCCCCCTTCGTTCTGGAACGGATATCGCCTTTCTGGGCGGAATGATCAACTACATCCTGACGAACAATCTTTTTTTCAAGGAATATGTTGCTAACTACACCAACGCCTCGTTCCTGGTCAACGTTGACTATAAAGGACCGGCGGATCTGGATGGTCTTTTTTCCGGTTACACACTAGAAACGAAAAAGTATGATAAGGCAAGTTGGGCCTTCCAGAAAGATGAAAACGGTATATCTCTGAAAGATCCGACCCTTGAGGACCCTAATTGTGTGTTCCAGCTTCTGAAGAAGCACTATCTCCGCTATACTCCGGAAATGGTAACGGACATCACCGGGACGCCTCTGGATAAACTCATGGAGGTGTACAAGCTTTTCGGGTCCACCGGAACGCCTGACCGTGTCGGGACCGAATGCTATGCCATGGGTTGGACCCAGCACACTGTCGGTACCCAGAACATTCGGGCCATGACTATTATCCAGATGCTGCTCGGCAACATCGGCATGGCCGGTGGCGGTATCAACGCCCTGCGTGGCGAGTCCAATGTTCAGGGTTCCACCGATCATGGTATCCTCTTCCATATCCTGCCAGGCTACAATCCGGTACCAAACGCACCCCTGGTTGATCTTGCTGCCTACATCGAGAAGAATACCCCGACCACTAAGGAAACGCGCAGCGTTAACTGGTGGTCCAATCGTGGCAAATACATCACCAGTTATCTCAAGGCCGTTTACGGCACGGCAGCGACCAAAGAGAATGACTTCGGTTACTCCTGGATGCCGAAGCTGGATGTGGGCATGAACGCCTCGTGGCTGATGATCTTTGATAAAATGTACAAGGGAGACTTCGACGGTTTCTTCGCCTGGGGACAGAACCCGGCATGCTCGGGAGCCAATTCCAACAAGACACGTATGGCCATGACCAAGCTCAAGTGGCTGGTAAATGTCAATCTTTTTGACAATGAAACCGCATCCTTCTGGCGTGGCCCAGGGTTGAACCCCAAGGACATCCAAACCGAGGTTTTCATGCTGCCGTGCTGTTCATCAATGGAAAAAGAGGGGAGTATCTCCAATTCGGGACGATGGGCCCAGTGGCGCTACAAGGCCATAGAACCCATTGGTCATTCATTGCCCGATGCCGAGATTATCAATGAGCTGTATTTCAAAGTAAGGGAACTCTACAAGAAGGAAGGCGGCGCCTACCCCGATCCCATTGTAAATTTGAGCTGGGATTATGGTACGCAAGACGCGGCAGGTAAGGTTAAACATGTTGATACCCATGCCATTGCCAAGGAGATCAACGGTTACTTCCTCGAGGATGTGTACGACACGAAGGTAGATCCTCCAAAGCTCATAGGCAAGAAAGGGGATCTGGTCACCAGTTTCCCCACCCTGCAGGCCGATGGCTCAACCTCAAGCGGGAATTGGCTCTACTGCAATTCCTACATCATGAAGGAGGGTAAACCCACCAACATGATGGCGCGACGGGGCAAGGACGATCCGACCGGCTTGGGTCTCTTCCCGGGTTGGACATGGGCATGGCCGGTAAACCGGAGGATTATCTACAACCGGGCCTCGGTAGACCTGCAAGGTCAGCCATGGGATCCGAAACGACCGCTTCTTAAATGGAATGCGACCAAACTTGCCGCAAATGGTAAACCTGGAGTCTGGGAAGGTGATATCCCCGATGGCCCGGCACCTCCTATGGGCACCGATGGTAAGTTGCCCTTCATCATGAAACCTGATGGCGTTGCTTCGATTTTTGGTGCTGGTCTCATGGAAGGGCCGTTTCCGGAACATTATGAGGCCTTGGAGTGCCCGCTCGAAAATAACGCTATGTCCAAGCAGCGGATTAACCCAACCATTAAGATCTTCGGCGATAAGATTGATGCCTCCTTTTCCTGTGATGCCCGGTATCCATTTGTCTGTACCACCTACCGTGTGTCGGAACACTGGCAGACCGGCTGCATGACGCGGCACTGTTCCTGGCTGCTTGAGATGCAGCCGCAGAACTTTGTGGAAATGAGCTTTGAATTGGCAAAGGAGCTTGGCATGAGCAATGGAGAAGCGGTAGTCGTTTCCTCTGGCCGTGGCGAGGTAAAAGCGGTGGCGATGATCACCGAACGTTTCAAGCCTTTCAAGATCATGAACTCTACCGTTCATCAGGTCGGTCTTCCCTGGCATTTCGGATGGCAGTTTCCCGAAGACGGCAGCGGGTATGACAGCGCAAACCTGCTTACACCGAATGTGGGTGACGCAAATACAATGATCCCCGAGTCGAAGGCCTTCATGGTCAACGTCCGGAAAGCATAGGGGGGAGATCATGGCAAATGATATCACAAAAAACCGTAAAGCGATCCTTGTTACCCCGGAGAACTGCATTGGGTGCAGGGCATGTCAGGTAGCCTGCAAGTCCTGGAACCAACTTCCGGGCATCAAGACGAAGAACAACGGCACGTATCAGAACCCACCGGATCTGGCCAGTGCCGCCTTCAACATTATCAAGTTCAGTGAAGTACCATCGCAGGAAAATCCTGTGCGCTGGCTCTTTCTTAGCAGGCGGTGCATGCATTGCGAGGATGCCGGGTGTATGGCAATCTGTCCCGCTCCCGGGGCTTTGTACAGGACGGCAGAAGGTGCCGTGGCTTTCGACCACGACAAGTGTATCAGCTGCAAGCTTTGCGTGAACGCCTGCCCATTCGATGTCCCCCGCTTCGACGAGGAAGGCAAGGTGTCGAAATGTAATCTCTGTGCTGACCGGATTGGCGCGGAGATGCAGCCGTCCTGTGTTAAGACCTGCCCCACCGGTGCCTTGAAGTTTGGAGACCGCAATGAACTCATCAGTGCTGCCAAAAAGGAGGGGTTTGCTACAATCTACGGTGAAAACGACCTGGGCGGACTGGGCACTATCTACGCGTTTAAGGATAAGCCCAAACTCTATGGGATGATCGAGAATCCAACCATCCCAAGTAGTGTCATCTTTTGGCATTCTTACTTGAAACCGCTTTCATTGTTTGGTCTGGGTGGCGTAGTTGCCGCCGCAGCACTCCACTATCTGGCCATTGGCCCCCACAAGGAAGAGGAAGAGAAAAAGGAGGAGGTGTGACATGGCAGAGATGATTAGAAAATCAAGTGTTGACGAGATCGTGAACCACTGGATCCTCGCCGGAAGCTGCATCCTGCTGATGATCACGGGATATGCTTTTTTGTTTCATGTCGAGTCTATCGGCTCCGTCTTAGGCGGCTTTAATACTATGAAAACAGTACATAATTGGTTGGGAGTTGTTTTTGTTTTATCCCTTCTTTACTCCATGCGCCATTATCTCAGAGATGCCTTGGAATACGATGCTGACGACAAGCAATGGTTCAAGGTGGCTGGTGGGTACCTTTCCCACAAGGTAAAAGTTCCACCAATGGGGAAATACAATCCAGGTCAGAAGCTGTACTATCTGGTAATTTTGGTGTTCGGGATCGTCATTGCGATTTCGGGTTTCGGTATCTGGTTCATGAAAGATAACATGACCGTGATGCTCATTTCGCACCTTGTCCATAATATTGCGTTCTGTGTCTTTGTTATTGCCGTGCCGGTTCATATCTATCTCGGCACCCTGGCAAATCCGGGGACTTTTAAAATCATGGTAAGCGGAACTATGCCGCTGAGTGAGGCTAAAAAGAAACACCCAAAATGGATAAAATCGGTCGGGAAAGTGTAGTCCTGACTCATTATCACTTTACTTAAATCATGGGGAGAGGAGAGGATACCATTCACCGTATCCCCTCCTCTATTTGATATGATGAAAAGAATATTGATCTGTTTTTTTGTTTTACTGCTGGTCGGGGCAGCACATGCTGAGGAGAAGGTTACCGATATACCCATTGGCAACTCTCCATCCATGGGGCCAGCCGACGCACCGGTCACTATCATCGAATTTATTGATTTTCAGTGAGCCCATTGTGTGGCGGCCGGTCCGACCGTCAAGAAAATACTGCAAGCCTACCCCGATAAGATTCGATTAGTCATTAAGAACTATCCCTATAAATACCGTGATTTTGCCAGAATGGCGGCAGAGGCATCACTTGCTGCAGAAGATCAGGGGAAGTACTGGGATATGCACGATATCCTGATAACCCGTTCGCCGAAGCTGGATAGGGCCAGCCTGATCGCCTATGCCGGTGAGTTGGGCCTTGATGTCACTAAATTCACTGAATCCATTGACAACAACCGTCACGCCAAGGAAATTGATCGTGATCTTAAACTTGCCGAGTCAATTGACCTTTACAATACACCAACTTTTTACATCAACGGTCAACAAGTTATTGGTGAGCGCCCTTTTGAATTTTTCAAGAAAATTATCGACGAGCAATTGAAGAAAACAGGAAAGTGACGGAATGTCAAAAAAACACTGGTTACTCTTCTTCATAATTCTCTGCCTTCCGATATGCGGGTTTGCCGGCCGTCTGGAACCTCTCAAGGATGTTCCTGTTCCTGACCAGAACCCGCAGACTCCCGCTAAGATTGAACTTGGCAAGAAGCTCTTCTTCGACAGGCGCTTGTCCGGCGACGGGACCATGAACTGTGGAACCTGCCATGATCCCCAGCAGGGTTTCAGCGACGGAATGGATATCTCGCTGAACTATCCTACGACCCGGAACTGGCGTAACTCTCCCACGCTGGTTAATGTCGCCTTCCAGCGACACCTGTTCCATGACGGACGAGCGTCATCCCTTGAGGAACAGGCACTGTTTCCCATGATGTCTGCCTTTGAAATGAACCAGAATCTGGACTTTATGGAGGAAGAGATCCGAACCGTGCCGGAATATGTAGCAGAATTTACCCAAGTTTTCGGCGATGGTGATGTGACCAGAGAACGAATCGCCATGGCGATAGCCGCATTTGAGCGGACGCTTATTTCGCGAGATGCTCCGCTTGATCGTTTCTTGAGCGGAGACACAAAGGTGCTTTCGTCAAAAGCGTTAAATGGGTATAAGCTTTTTACAGGCAAAGGGAAGTGTACCGAATGCCATTATGGCGGTAATTTGGCTGATGACCGATTCCACGTCCTCAATGTCCCGGAGAATCCTGAGCACCTGAAAGACCCCAGGATTGCTGCAACGCGCCGGTTTGTCGCCAAAGTCTATCATTTCGAGGGATATCGAACACTGGCTGAGGATCCTGGAAGGTACCTCATCAGCAAAGACCAGAAAGACTGGAAAGCATTCAGAACACCTACGCTCAGGGATATTGCGAAAACAGCGCCCTACATGCACAACGGCATCTACGCGACCTTAGACGAGGTCATCGAGTTCTTCAATGCAGGAGGGGGAAAGGGGACCACCGTGCTCAATCCTCTGCATCTCACTTCCACAGAAAAGGAAGAACTCCGCATTTTTCTTGAAGAAGGTTTAACCGGAGCGCCGATAGTCTTTGTCTACCCAAAAATCCCCTAAGGAGAATCATGACCATCGATATTCAGGCTTTGATCGAACAACGCTCTCACCTCAAGTACCCGCTGGAGCTATATGCCAAGTGGCAGCGTTTTCACCGCGAGGCTGGCGAACTTCTGCCGAAAGCTGGAACGACCATTTCACCGGAGGACGCCAAGGCATACCCACAGAAAAATGCAGGCGAAGTTTTTCGTTTGTTTGTCTCCATCTTCGACCTGACGGGTGAAGATTTTGAACCGCTCTGCCGGGCTCTCGAGGCCGGTGAAATTGACTTTATGCGTTTTCCGCTGGACGAGTTTCCAGCCTTTTCCTCTCTTGCTTGCAGCGAAGACGAGCTGACGTCGATCCTCTTTCTGTTCAGCAGGCCCTACTTTATGGCTCTGCGAGAGACCTACCCGCTGGATGGCAGCCAGTGGGAGAATGGACGATGTCCCCTTTGCTCGGCTCGGGCGGCACTTTCATCCATTGTCGAAGGTCCCTTGCGTCGCCTGCACTGTTCTTTCTGCGGAACTTCCGGTCCGTACAGATTTATCGGCTGTCCGAATTGTGAAACCGTGGATGCAGCACAGTTGAACACCATCATGTCTGAGGATGAACCTGGATTTCGAATAGCTACCTGCGATGAGTGCCGAACCTATATCAAGGTTGTGGAGAGCCCTGTGCTCAAAGAGATGACATTGGATCTTGCAGATATGGTAAGCCTGCCGCTCGATATCGTGGCGCAGGAAAAGGGTTACCTTCGCCCGGCACCAAATCCCATCAGCCTGAAAAAAATGGTGTAACAGGAAATCAAGCCCTGTATCAGGTAACCTCAGAATATCCGGGCAGATAGGGAGTATCTTGTATTAGAGAAAACTCCCTCTATAGTGTGATCCGCTCTGGGTGGGTGAAGGCATTGAGCCTCTCCGGCCGTGCATAGCCAATAAGGGTTGCGCCTGCCCGATCAGCTATGGCCAGTCCCAAAGAAGAGGGTGAGGTTCGGGACAAGATGATCGGAATACCGATTCGGGCGCATTTTAAAACCATGTCCGAAGTGAGTCTTCCCGTGGTATAGACAGCCGCACGGGCCGGAGCCCTGCCCAGCAGAATGGCACCCATGATTTTATCCACGGCATTGTGTCGCCCGACATCCTCAAAAAAAGCCCTGAGTTTTCCATCAGCCCAAAGACCACAGCCGTGCACGCAGTGGGTATCCTGGCTGAGTGTAGAGGACTTCAATACCTGAAGAATGAAGTCCTTAATCTCGGGGAAGCTGATCGTGCATTCCATGAGTGGTTCAAAGGCCCCTGTTAACATCTCTTTGGAAATCTTGCCTGTGCCTCCGCAACCTGAGGTGATAATAACCTCCTTGGGCTCCATGCTTACCACATCGGCATAGACGGATATCCGACCTTCAGGACAGACAAGAACCTCCTTTACCTCTCCGGGGGCTTTGATATATCCCTGCCCAAAGAGAAATCCCACTCCAAACTCCTCCAGACCCACTGGCAGAACCATTGAGGCGCCGATCTCAACATCGTTGAGGGCAACAGTATAGGGTGTCTCGATGGCCAGCTGTTCTTCCTGTTGCACATATCCATCAGCTGAGATCACTGTCGACAGGTGCGAAATGGTTACTTTATCGTTCATATCGTTTTAAGGTGTCTTGAATCCAGACTGACCAAGGGGGGAAAGCGTTTTTCAACCAAACCATGAGTCATGGCCCATATTACCAGTACTTTTTCCAAGACAATATACATATTTTCTCAATCAAAGTGTTATGGGAGGACGGTCTATCTTGATCCTGATGTCGATCTCAGAAGCATCCTCGGAAAATTTTAACGATTCGATAAACCCGACAAGAGTCCCGGTCAAGACCTCCTGGACAAATGGCTTCAGCGGGATAGTGTTGCCATTCACCAGGAGCGATACTCTTTTGTCGGGTTTTCTCCTGCCCTTCAAGAACCTCTTGCTGATAAATCCAGCAATCTCTTCTGCTTCATCCAGACGAAAGACATGTTCGCCGACGATATCCAAGTCGGTGGCCACTGCGATAACACCATGGACCTCGTTACGCAGCATTTGATTCTCGTCGATGACTACTTCGATTTTCAAGATGCGCCTGGTTTCCGTAAACCCTTCGCCGATAATAATATCAACATCGGGAAAATAGCGATGGGCAAGGGTGGTCAAGGAGAGATTGCTGTTTTTAGTCTGTAGAACCATCTGGTCAGGGGCCATAAAAAGAATCTCATCCGCTCCAGCCTGTCGATGTTTGTCAGTGTCCGTTCCGGGAGTGTCGAAATCGACCCCAGTCTCACTGCTGGATTTGATGACGGCCACTTTATAACCAAAGGCCTTCAGGTGCTTGACAACCTGGGTAGCAAGGGTGTTTTTGCCGCTGTCATGCCAGCCGATAAATGTAATGATCTCTGCCATTGTCATTCCTTGTAAATGTAATCGGGTTCAATGTATGGAACATCGCAATTGATCGTAGCGCGTTTCAGACTTTATACTCAAAAGATGCGAAAATCACAACCGCCTTGCCCTTAGATAGCTGAGAAAAATAGGGTCAGGATGGCATCTTCACACTGTTGTCAACAAATAGAATTGTCCGGTTTTTCCTCTGTAAGAATGGCAGCCTTAAGACGGGGAGCAGCAGGACGTCGGCAGCGGGTTGCTCCCTCTCCTGTCGTACCGGATAAAGAAGGTCTCCTTTTGCATCATACCCTGCCAACTTGCGTGGGCCACGAAAGATACAAGCATCACCATTACTATACCGATGAACCCGGACATTGACCTTCACGTAGTGGAGTCTGTTCTGATCCTTCGGGATTTGATAACTCCGCCCACAGAAGGAAACACAGTTGTCATTGCCGACTACCCGTTCATAATGTTCGCAAAGAATATCCTCCAGGCTCGAGCCCTGATACGGAACAAAGCCCGTCCAGACTTCCATCGCTTTGACCATAAATTCAGCATTGAAGTCTGGTATAAACACCTCCCTGGGGTAACAGGATACCAAGAGGAAAAGTGCCGAACATTCAAGCCATCATATTTCTCACTGTATTGTCAGATCGCTCACCCCAAGTAACCCTGCCGCCACTTCCTGGGGTAATCGACTTCTTTGCCAGTTTCCCCATAGGCCTTTGCAAATCGCATTTTCCGTATCTCCTGTAGCACCTCGGTTTGTCTCATGGGCACCACCTCCTTGGTACCCATGAGACAAACCGAGGTGCTATAACTCAGGACAATTTACTTGCTCTCCACTGCTGGCATCTTTACACCTTGTGGAAGATATATCATTAAGAGTACAATAGTCCTCGAACATCAGAAATCATTAAGAGTGGAAATCCTAAGTACCCTCATGCTATGCCTAACTATTTATTCAGGAGGATTACAATGAGTACGTTATTCGATACGTTACAACTGGGAGATCTTACTTTAAATAACCGTATTGTTATGGCACCGTTAACGCGCATGCGCAGTAAGCAGCCGGGTAATATTCCCCATGCCTTGAACGCTGAGTATTATGGCCAGCGCAGTTCGGCAGGGTTGATTATTTCCGAAGCGAGCCAGATTACGCCGCATGGTCAGGGATATCCGGCAACTCCTGGCATATATTCCGCCGAGCAGGTCGCTGGTTGGAAGCTTGTAACGGACGCTGTGCATGAAAAGGGTGGGAAGATTTTTTTGCAATTGTGGCATGTCGGGCGTATCTCGCACTCTTCATTCCATCCCGCTGAAGGCTTGCCTGTAGCCCCGTCGGCAGTTCAACCTGAGGGCATGACCATGACTGCTGACTGGCAGCAGGTCTCATTTGAAACGCCTCGGGAGCTGGAATTAAATGAGATCCCCGGACTTATTGCCGATTACAAAAAAGCTGCGGAGAATGCCAAGGCTGCAGGTTTCGACGGTGTGGAGGTGCATGGTGCCAACGGCTATCTGCTTGATCAGTTTCTTCAGGACGGTTCGAATAAACGTAAAGATGCTTATGGCGGCGCCATCGAGAACCGCGCCCGGCTACTTCTGGAAGTGGTGGATGCCGTCACACAAGTGTGGAATACGAACAGGGTCGGCGTGCGCTTATCCCCTTACGGGACATTTAACGATATTAGCGATTCCGATCCGGTCAAGCTTTTTACGTATGTGCTTGAACAGCTGAGCGTCCGAGGAATCGGGTACGCACATTTGATCGAACCGCGAGCGACTGGTGCTGGCGGAGGAGATGCGGTCTATGAGGATGCTCCGAGTACGTCGCAGCTTTTTCGTAAACTCTTTAAAGGAGTTTTTATCTCAGCCGGGGGATACAATCGCGAGGATGCTATCCGTGCAGTTGAAAGCGGGGTGGTTGATGCGGTCGCCTTCGGCCGTATATTTATTGCCAATCCCGACTTGCCGGAACGGTTGAAGCTCAATGCACCGTTGAACAAATACAACCGCGACACTTTTTACGGTGGAGATGCGGTTGGCTACACTGATTATTTGGCGTTAAAATAGAACACAAATTGTCTTTTCAAGAGCAATGGTTTAGTTATCCATAAACCTTTTACTTTTAGTGCCGGACCCGGGATATACTCACCGAACCGGGTGAAATAAATGGCCATTTAGGTTAATTAAGATAGCCCCCCTGCGGGGCTATCTTATGTGTTGGCCCAGCTTTATGGGGGCCTGAGACCTCCTGCTCTGCGGGAGGAGCATCACCGAAGATTAATGTTATTTCTAAAGATGTAGGATAAGGAGCATCATGTTACGAGATCTTGCTTTGGCGGCCAAGTCCGCCTGCAGCCAGGAGGACCAGGAATCATTGGTCTCTATTGTCAGGATCCTGAAGGATCTGGGTGACAAGGCTAAGAAAAGAGGCATTCTGTCATTGGAAGAAGAACAATCGAGTATTGAGGATCGTTTTTTTCGGATCGGCTTACAGTTGGTTATCGATCAAAGTGAACCGGAAATTGTCAGAGATATCTTGGACTCGGACATCTATTATAATGAGTCCAATGGTAGGGAATTGCTGAAAAAGATTATCATCAGGGAAGGGTTGTTACGTATCCAGGCTGGTGATACTTCCCGTAATATTCTGCTCTGTACCAGGATTTTTCTGGGAAAGGTGGATGTCAACACCTTTGATAGGCTTTATGGATGACTCCGGCATGGGGATTCGCTGGAAGAGACGATCAAGAAAGAGAGCGTTTCCAGTATCTGCAGAGCATAGCGCAGTGGAAATTCAATCGTGGAAGTTGATAATGGAGAAATATTGAACTGAGTCGAGGGGGAAGGTGATAGAAATTTACGTCTTTCTTCCCCAAAAAAAATCAGGCGAAGGGAGCATCAAGGTGGCTGGGGGACGAGGGCTCGAACCTCGATAAGCGGAGTCAGAGTCCGCTGTCTTACCATTAGACCATCCCCCAGCAAGTTGATGCGATGATAACGCAATGAATTTGTTTATTTAGAAAATCTCTGCCCTTCTGTCAAGGAAAAAGAGGACGGAAGAAGGAACCATCAGGATATTATCACTCCCGCATAGCCCACAACCTGACTGGTGTCACCACTTACAGCCCCGGAATCAGTATATCGCACGAGTTCGGTTTTTGTCGCGCCAAGGGCCATTGCCGCAATGAGGGCGATGGTCACCGGCATAATGCCACACATGGATATATTGTAGTCAAGAATTGCACGGTACAGGAGGGAAGGGTCCATATCGGCAAGTTTCTTCAGAGCATAATGGTCTTTTTTGTCAGCTGCTGTCCGCGGTTCGTAATGGGTCATGTCGCTGGAAGCCACAATCAGGATCTCTTTACCAGCGTCGGCGATAACCTTGGCAATAGCTGTTCCCACCTCCAGGCACAGGGGGTAGGAGATGTGTGAAACGACCAGAGGGACGATGGAGAGGTTTTTTTGTCTTGCCTGCAGGAAAGGTATCTGTACTTCCAGAGAGTGTTCAAAACGGTGGGCCGTTTCATCTACAGTGATGACGGAACTTGTTTTGAGAAGGGCTTCGGCGATGGCAGTATCAATGGGGACCAGACCCATGGGCATCTGCCAGGGTGTGGTGGAGATCGCTATCGGTGCGCCCTGGCCATGATGATTGGGACCCAGGATGATGACTGTTTCCGGGACACGCACTTGTGCAAAGGTTTCACCGGCCACAGCTCCTGAGTACATATAGCCTGCATGTGGTGAAACAACTGCATGGGCTTTTTGTGCAGGTTTTGCGGAGTGGGTCAGTTCCTGTATTTCCCGAGAGAGGATCTCCGGATTTCCAGGATAGAAACGGTCAGCCACTGCTGGTGTTCGGATTGTGGTATACATAATGATATCAGCTCCGTTTTATCTCCCAGGTTGTGCCGCTTGAACTATCCTTCAGCTCAATTCCCATGGCCAGTAACCGGTCGCGGATAGTGTCGCCGCGAGCCCAGTCTTTCGCAGCTCGTGCATCTTTACGTTCTTGAATCAATTGTAGGATTTCCTGCTCACTGATGTCAAGACCATTTAATAAAGCTGCCTTCTTCTGCTGGAGATAACTTCTGGCGTCTTCCTGGAGTAGCCCCATGATAGCGGCTAATTTTTTGATGAGAACCCCTGAGTCTTTCAGCAGGGCGATATCTGGCTTGCTTGGATTTACTGGGAGTTGCTGGCAAATTTTATTGATGACCTTGACCGCATCAAAAAGGATGCCCATGGCCATGGCCGTGTTAAAATCATCGTCCATCGCCTTCTGAAAACGTTCTTCAATGGTGCGCAGTTTCTTGCTGTCTTTTGGGGAGACAAGTGCTGTTTTTTCTTCGTTTATTTCAGCGTCATTGAGAGCGTCGATGGTGGCCATGCATTCATAGAGTCTGTCAAGACCAGCTGTGGCGTCCGCCATGGCAGTTTCGGAAAAATCGAGAGGGTTGCGATAGTGGGTGGAGAAGATAAAAAAGCGCAAGACCTCTGGATGGTAATGTTTCAGCACATCCCGGATAGTGAGGAAGTTGCCCAGTGATTTTGACATCTTTTCATCGCTGATGGTGACAAATCCGTGATGGATCCAGGTGTTGACAAATTTCTTGCCGCTGGCTCCTTCACTTTGTGCCACTTCATTTTCGTGATGGGGGAAGACGAGATCTTTGCCGCCGCCATGGATGTCAAAGGTGTCGCCCAGATATTTCCGACTCATGGCCGAACATTCTATGTGCCAGCCCGGACGGCCTGGTCCCCAGGGGCTGTCCCAGGTCGGTTCGCCGGGTTTTGACCCTTTCCACAGGACAAAGTCCATGGGATTGGTCTTGTTCTCATTGATGGCGATGCGGGCGCCTGCCTGCATGTCATCAAGGTTGCGGCCTGAAAGCTTGCCGTACTCTGGGAAGCCATTTACCGAATAATAGACATCGGTTCCTGAGGGATAAGCAAGTCCTTTATCTATGAGTTCTGTAATCAGGTCAATCATCTCCTGAATGTGCTCAGTGGCGCGGGGTTCAAGGGTAGGGCGGTCGACACCCAGCCTGTCCATATCCACATAGAACTCATCGATAAAGCGCTGGGCCAGGGCGCTGGCACTGGTACCCTGTTCTGCTGCCCGGTTGATGATTTTGTCGTCAATGTCGGTAAAATTACGGATATAGGTGACGGTATACCCTCGATAGCGCAAATAGCGGACGATCATGTCGAAGGCAAGAGCTGATCTGGCGTGTCCTATGTGGCAGAGATCATAGGAGGTGATTCCGCAGACATAGAGTTTGATATGACCGTTTTCCAGCGGTTTGAGAGGTTCTTTCCTGCGGCTTAAGGTGTTGTATGTTTGTATGGGCATGGGGATCAAAAGGTGTTTATCGCTTGCTCTGCGGCGATGATTTCAGTAGTAAAAGAAACGTATTTGTTTTTGAGAAGATCATGAAGAGATCTCCTCAAAGAGTATATGTAGCATAACCATATTGAATGGAAAAGACAAGAATGAGCAAGAAAAATGAGCTTACACCGGCTACGTATTCGCCAGTCGCTCATCCTCCATCGTCAAAGAGTACTTCCGTTGGGGTATCAACTTTGCCAGTGACACCAGAATGTTCATGTCCTGCTGTCCGTGACAGAATACTTAAGGCCTGGCTGCATCCCAAGGTTCTGGCCATGTTTTTTCTCGGGTTTTCCGCAGGTATTCCCATCCTGCTTATTTTTTCCACCCTTTCTGTCTGGTTGCGTGAGGCCGGGATTGATCGGGAAGCGGTTACTTTTTTCAGTTGGGCTGCTCTTGGCTATTCTTTTAAATTTGTCTGGGCACCGCTTGTCGACAAGATGCCACTGCCTCTACTCACCAGCATATTGGGTCGTCGGCGTGGCTGGCTGCTTATGGCCCAGTTGTCAGTTATGGCTGCCATTGCGTGGATGGCCTGTATCAATCCGGTGCTGGGCGAGCGGAGTATGATTGCGATGGCCTTTGCTGCAGTTCTGCTTGGTTTCTCTTCTGCCACTCAGGATATTGTTATTGATGCCTACCGCATCGAATGCATTGATATCTCCATGCAGGCGTTGTTGGCATCCAGTTATGTTGCCGGTTACAGGGTCGGAATGCTGGTTGCCGGGGCCGGGTCGCTGTATCTGGCAACCCTCTTTGGAACTACCCGGGAACTGTATCGTTTTGAGGCCTGGCAGACGACTTATCTGATTATGGCCGGAATCATGTCTGTCGGTGTGATGACTACCCTGAGCATTGCTGAACCAGAGACAACTGACGGTGGCAACAGGCATCATTACTCATTGCGTCACTATCTGCGTTTCCTGATCCTTTTTTTACTGGTTGCGGCCTCTTTCGGCGGCAGCTTTTTTGCAAGTGAATCGCTGTTTTCCTCAATAAAGGAGGCTTTTGCTCAGGACGCTGACGTTCATGGTAAGCTGGTCGGATTTCTGGTGGAATCCTGCCATCTGTTCCTGGCCTTAGGAATTATGGCGTTTGTTGCCAGAGTTGCTGTCCTGCTGGGTATTGTTGATCAGGAGGTAGTGCGTGAGACCTATGTTGCCCCGCTGCGTGATTTTTTTGTCAGATATGGGGCCAAAGCAGCAATCCTGCTTCTGATTCTGGTCGGTTTTTACCGGGTCTCTGATATTGTTCTGGGGGTGGTGTCCAATGTTTTTTATCTTGATATGGGCTTCAGTAAAAATGCGATTGCCACGGTCACCAAGACCTTTGGCCTGGGAATGACCTTACTCGGCGGTTTTATGGGTGGTGTGCTGACTGTACGTTTCGGAGTCTATGCTATCCTTTTTTCCGGGGCGCTGCTCGCCGCCGGAACCAATCTCCTGTTCATGCTTCTGGCCCAGAGTGGCGCTGATATGACCATGCTGACCGTGGTCATCGGTGCGGACAGTTTTTGTGCCGGATTGGCCAGCACCGCCTTTATTGCCTTTCTCTCCAGCCTGACCAATATCTCTTTTACCGCTGTCCAGTATGCCCTGTTCAGCTCACTCATGACTCTGTTTCCCAAACTCATTGGCGGCTATTCCGGGACCGTTGTTGCCTCATGGGGCTATGAATCATTTTTCTTCATGACGGCGCTGATGGGTCTTCCTGTGCTGCTGCTGGTATGGCTGGCCCGTGGAGTCATTCAGCTGAAGGGAGATGGTTAAAGGCAATTTGGTCTTAAGGTGAATTTTCAGCTCCTGTCATGAATTCGATAAGTTTTCTGTGGCCTGCCGGGAAGGCAAAGTTGGCCAGTTCCGGAAAGAATACCCAACGATATTCCTGGGCCGCGTAAAGAATTGGATCCGGCGATTCATCTGAATCAAGGAGATCAAGGGAGCAGAGAAAGCAGTGAAGAATGACCTTGTAGCGAGTGTAATGATGGATGGTGGTCGTTATTTTTTTATCGACCCGCACGCTGAACCCGGTCTCCTCAAGAAACTCACGAATTACGGCTTGTTCCGGACTTTCCGAGTGTTTGAGCCTGCCGCCTGGAAATTCCCAGAGACTGCCCCAGACATCATCGGCCAGTCGTTGCTGGATGAATAACCGGCCCTTGTCTTGTGGATGGCTCAAAACACCGGTTGCCATTTCTATAGTGGTTATTGTTTTGCCCTTTTGCGGGATTGGACGGGACAGGATTAGATCGTCCCTGTAAGCGATACAGAAGGGACTCAAAGGACATTCCGGGCAGAGAGGATTTTTCGGGGTGCAGATCAGCGCTCCCAGTTCCATCAATCCCTGGTTAAAAGAGCGGGCCTGGTCTTGGGGTACCAGCTTTTCCGCTTTTTGCCAGAGCAATTTCTGGGCCTGTGGCAAGGGAATGTCGATATTGAAGAGCCGGGCAAAGAGTCGGCCGATATTGGCGTCAACCAGAGGGGTCGTGAGGTTGTAGGCGATGGAGGCGATGGCCCCGGCTGTATAGGGGCCAATACCTGGCAGGGTCAGCAGGGATTTCGGGTCGCTGGGAATAATCCCGTCATGATCACTGACAATGGTCCGGGCGCATTTGAGGATGTTCCTCGCCCGGCTGTAATAGCCCAGTCCTTCCCATTGCTTAAGTACTCTATCTTCCGAGGCCAGAGCCAACGAATGGATGTCCGGGAACTCTTGCAGCCAGCGGTTAAAGAAGAGGGTTACTCGCTCCATCTGGGTCTGTTGCAGCATGATTTCAGAGATCCAGATCTGGTAAGGGATATACTCTTTGCGCCAGGGAAGGGCGCGTTGTTCTCTGTGAAACCAGGAGATCAGTGCTTGTTGGAATGGGGTGAGAGAAATGGACATGGCTGTATGTATTGCGACAAGGAAATGGTTAAAAAGTTTTTTGGCCAAACAAACACAAAGATTTATGAAAAAGGGTGTGCGATCTTTTAATTTTAAATTTATTAATCTATAATATAAATGAATGAATGTGTAAAATTTACAGGTTTGAGGTCCTATAATCAGAATAATAGAGAGGAGAATTATGAAAAGTCTTGTCGTTTATTCATCAGAGAGTGGAAATACCAGGAAACTGGCAGAGGCAGTCTATGAATTTCTGAGTGGGGACAAGGAGATTGCGACCGTAGCTGACGCCCCGGATCCAGCCGGGTACGGTTTTGTGGCTGTGGGCTTCTGGCTCAAGGCCGGTCAGCCCGATCCTGACTCTCAAGCCTTTCTTGCCAGGTTGAAGGAAGGTCAGGAGGTCTATCTCTTTGCCAGTCATGGAGCGGCCGTGGGATCGGTGCATGCGGAAAATGGTATGAAGAAAGCCAGGGAGCTGGCAGCCAAGGCCCATGTGCGGGCTGTTTTTTCCTGTCCCGGTGAGGTGGATGCAAAAATTATTGAAACAGCCGCTCAGAAAAACCCTCTGCCACCTTGGCTTGCTGATGCCCCGGCAGCCAAGGGACATCCTGACGCCAATGACCTGAAAATGGTGGTCCGGATGCTGATGGAGCTTGGTCTGCCCTGATTTTTCAGTTTTTCCATCAAGAAGGAAGTGCGAAGGCGGGAGGGATGTTTCTCCCGCCTTTTTTCATTTTGAGGGGAAATTAAAGGGTGGGTGACCTGTTTTCTGCCGAATCCAGTTCAGTGCGTGTTGAAGAGCCGGTCGGTGGATTAAAGCGTCCAGTACCTTTTGTCTTCCCGGGACGTCAAGGAGAGAAGCCCCGATCAGGATGGTAAGCACGCCCTGGCCCGGGAGGAAAAGCATCATGACTCCGGCGAGACAGAGGAAAAATCCCAGGCTGTTTCTGATAACCTTGATCAAGAGGGCGATGGCGGGATGTCGCTTATGTCGCTGCTCGACAACCGTGGCATGGGTGAGAAAATAATCGCTGGAGGCCCTGGAGATAAGAAAAGGGATGAGCAGCAGGCTGATCAGAAAGGTCGCTGCCGAAAGAAGGCCCAACCCTTCAAACAGGGTGGTGTATGACATCTGAAACGGTAGAGCTTTCATGGTCCTTGTGGTTCGACATACTTGAATCCAATATATACCTGATGCCCTGGCGTTTCGGGGGGGGGCATCGAGGTTCTTTCCTGGAGGGTGATGCGCTGCGAAGCGATGCCAAGAACAGTGGTGCAGAAGTCATACACCTGCAGTGATCGCTCCTGGGCAAGGTCTTGAAGAATGGTATCTGAAACTGTGATCGGCTCAGGCGTAAGAGGAGCTGGTGGGGGCTCCTGTCTGGGAATATCCTGTTCGATTATTTTTCCCTGAACTGGGACTGGGGCAGCTGGTTGCGGCTTTTGTTTCTGCCTGTCCCGCCATTCCTGTAACCGTTGCTCGTTTTTCAGCGCTACCCGTTGTCCTTCTTGTTCTTCCAGTTTTTTTAGAATCGCATTCCGGTCATGGATCGGGTCTGCCATGCCCGTGAGGGTCAGACCAAGATGAGGGTGGGCGGCCAGCAGAGCGGCGAAACGCTGTAAAGTTTTCTGTGCGCTCCCGCCCTCCCTGGCTATCGCGTCATTAGGCCATTCTTGGGTTTCACTGGTGTCGTTGATATCCAGTTTGCTCAGGCCCGGGGGGAAGATGAGATGCTGCTTCGCCTGAAGATCTGCAAACTCTGCACCTGTTAACAGCAATGGCGCCACCTCGGCCTTAACCATCAGGGTCTTGAATGCGGCTATGGTTTGGTTGAACAGAGGTTGGACGCTGTTCCTGGCCAGGGGGGGCACCAGTTTCATTTGATCTTGGCTATCTGCCAGCAGGGCCAGGGGCAGGGCTGTATCAGACTGTGTTGAACCAGGACGGAGCGTGGAGAAGAGAAGGGTGGCCTCTCCCTGTTCTTCTCCGTTTTGTCGGTTGTGGTTGAAAGTGAGATCAAAGCTGCCGGATTGAGGGTTGAGATCAAGAAGCGGGGTGATCTGAGCGGACAGCGGCAGGAGCGGGAACCCTTTGATGTCGAGCTTGGTTGTGAAATTACTCCTGCTGGTTAGAAAATCGGCGGAACCGGACAGAGTGAAAGGAGTTGAATCGGTCAGGCCTGAAAAATCAAAGTTTGCGCCGGAGTCAGCGTTTTCATGCAGATTGCTGATTTGACCTTTAATCTCACTGATCTTCGATGGCCAGGGAGGGTTGAGGCGCTGATCCACATGATTGATAATTCCGTTTTTAATGATGATCTTCTGAATTGCAGGCAGGGCGGAAATGTTACCATCTTCCTGTTGTCCGCTATTATTCATTGGTTGCGAAACAAGATTTCGGAGAAAGGATCCGATCTGGGCATAGGGATCGGAGCCGCCTGAATCCTGCTGCCAGGTGAGTTTCGGGCCATCGAGAATCAGTTCGTTCAGCTCGATGCGCAGTGGTTTGATCTTGATAGTGACATCATTCAGTTCGGCCTTATCTACAGCCAGGCCGGAATTCTTTGCACTGTCCCGGATCAGGGCGGAGTCAAGTTGCACTTTGCCGTTAAAACTGGATTCGGGATAGCGGTATGTTCCTTGGCCATTTATTGTTGCTCTGCTTTGTTGAAACAGGGGAGCATCAGGAAGCCAGGGCGCGATTTGCTCTGAGTTGATGGCGGCGAAGACCAGGGAAAGGGAAGTTCGCAGCGGGGAAAGAGTGGCCAGCCCCTGAGCCTTGAGCAGTGCAGTCTGGTTGATCCTGGCTGTAAGCTCGAAGTTGTTCTGATTGTTGCTCCTTGCTGTCAGGTTACTGGCTTTTATAGTCAGATCAGTCAGTTGCAGGGACGGAGCCTTCTCTCTCTGTGGATGTAGAGTGGCGTTGCCGGAAAAATCAAGGCCTTGGATCAGGATCGCTTTATTTTTGTCGCCGAGATCCTGCAGCAATTGAGGGAGGTTATCCTGCTGAAGGGTGAGGCTACCGTCTTTAATCGTGATGGTACCAAGATCATGGTCTTCTCCCTTGAACTTTGTGCCTTTGACCTGGGTTGTTTTGGCCGAGAGCCAGACTTTTTTTCGGTCAAGCAGATTTAAATCATGGAATTCGGTGCTGGCGTCGATCAAGGTAGCCATAGCGGAGTTCCGCGCTGTCGGGTCAAAGCTGAAGTGGCCATGCAGATTGGCAGATCCGGATGCCTCTGCCGCCTGTCCCGGGTCAATGAAGGAGAGGAGGGTAGCAGCCTCGATATTGCTCAGTTGCAGGACGCCACCCGGTATCCCTTTGCTGTCAAAAGATCCCTGCCAGGATATGGAGGCGTTTGTCTTTTCCTGTTTGGAGCTGAGGGTAAACGTGCCCTTGTCTCTGGTTTGGTCCGGGACGAGTTGGAAATTTTTCACATTGAGCTCAATGGATTTCCAGGGTAGGGGGGCGGAGTCCTTTTGCTTTTTATTGTCGAGGTGCAGGGTACCACCTTCCACAATGAGGGAATCAATATACAGGTGATTTTCTTGTCCTGTCGCTTCTTGACTGCCGGCAGAGGCGGGAAAGAGCTGGGACATATTCTGTTCAAAGTGGGCCTGATTTGCTGAAAATTGGGGTTGCAGAATGTGCAGATTCTGGATGTGCAGACCGCCGGCAAGTGGCTGCAGGCTTCCCTCAATCTCTATTGTGGGCGCGGTCAGAGACAGGGTCTGTTCCGTGTTACCCAGCACGATTTCCGTTGTCGTGAGTTGAAAAGCAAAGCTGAGGTGGCCTCCTTTTTTGCCTTCGGGGATAAAGGAAATCTGGATCTTGCCATTCCCTTTTCCCTGGCTGAGAATCAAGGGAAGGGTTTTCGGCAGATAGGCAAAATAGAGAGGAAGATCGAGATTCTGGACATTGCAGGCCAGATTGGTCTTCAGTCCACTTTGGCCGTTTTCTCCGGGTAGTGCGGCCTCTCCGGTGAGTTCCAGAGGGCTGCCGTTGATGACTGCCGAAAAGTGAGGACGGATATATTCCTTGGCGGCAAAAGAATAATTGGAGAGGGTTGGAAGATCGAGCTTGATCTGTTCTACGCTGTGTTTTCTGCCAGTGAGACGGTCATCAAAGAGAATGCTGCTGTCCCTGATGGTGATATTGTTCAGAGAAAAGAGCAGTGGCAGACGGGACAAAGAAAGGTGTTCTTTCTCGGTCTCCGGATTAGTTTCAGAAACAAGATTAGGCAGGTTATATGATTTGTCCGGGTGGCGGATGAGGGACAGGGTCAGTCCCTGGATTTCCAGACGGTTGCAGGCAATTCCATTGCGTAGCAGAGCCGTCAGGTTCAGGTCGATGAGGAGGTGGTCAATCTTCAGAAGCGTGGCATCCGCTGCCGGGCTTTGAGAGCTGTCTGTCGTGGCAACATTGCGCAGTTGCAGTTGCAGGGTAAAGGGATTAAAGCGTGCCTCGCCGGTGGTCAGACCAAGGTTGGTGCTTTGTTGGAGAGAGTCTGAAAGATAGCCCGTGAGCAGGGAGGGACCGAAAAAAAAGCCACCTGCGCCATAGGCACTCATCAGAAAAACCGGGATGATGAACAGGAATAGCCAACGTTTGTTTTTTGTTTGGTTCGGTGCTGATTTTTTTGGTTTTGACCGTCGGCCTGTTTTTTGTCTCCTGGGCTGCTGAGCTGGGGCGTCAGGTTCAGGATTGATGGAGATAGTGCCAAAATGATTGGACATGATGAATCAGTGTTCTGAGAAGAGGGTAAAAAAAGGTTGTTCATTAAAAAAAAAACAATATGCCGCAATCTAACATCTTTAACTTTCAACTTTCAACTTTTTACTTTCTTGTTAAGTATGTATTGAAAGAAGCAGAGAAAATACTGTACACTAAAAAAATACAATGCGCCGTTTCCGTAACGGCTTAAGATGCTGGAGGTGTAGAGATTGTCAACCATCTGATTTATGGATGACGGATCTTTCTTGTTTCCTCTTTTCCGTCCCTTGTTTCCTGTCTTCCCTTTATTATGCTTGAAATACTCAAATTTCTCCGCTGGCAGGATATCCTGGATATCCTGGTGGTGTCGTTTATCATTCATCAGCTTATCCTGATTATCAAGGGCACGCGTTCTGTGCAGATGATCCTTGGACTGGTGGTGCTCAGTGCTGTCTATTTCATGTCCATAGCCCTCGATATGGCAGCCCTGCAATGGTTGCTGAAGACCTTCCTCAGCTCTCTGTTGTTGATTGTGGTCATCGTTTTTCAGCATGATATCCGCATGGCCCTGACCCAGGTGGGAAAATCTCCTTTTCAGAAAAATATGGATATGGCCGAGAAGGAACTGGATGAAATTGTCCGGGCTGTCTTTTATCTGTCCAAACGGCGTATCGGTGCCCTGATTGTTCTGGAGCGGGAAATTGGCCTGCGTGACTTTGTGGAATCCGGCTCTGATCTTGATGCCAGCTTGAGCAAAGAACTGTTGATCTCTATCTTTATGCCTGTCTCCCCTTTGCATGATGGTGGGGTAATTATTCATAAAGGACGGATTCAGACGGCAGGATGTATTCTTCCTCTGACTAAAAATCCTTATATTAACAAACGATTTGGCACCAGGCATCGAGCGGCAATCGGTCTGTCGGAAGAAACTGACGCTGTGGTAATTGTAGTGTCTGAGGAGACCCAGGAGGTCTCGCTGGTGCAACATGGAGCGCTGACGCTCATGGGTGACGAAATGACCCTGACCAAAGGACTCCATGCCATTTTTGTGGCGAAAGAAACGCAGGCGCAGGCCTGGAAGAATTGGGTGGGCAGATCATGAAACTGTTTACAACACCATTGAATGTCGATGATTTCAGGCGGTGGCAGGAGATGTGGCCGAAGGATTGGACCCTCCGTTTTATCTCCCTGGTTCTAGCCGTGGTCCTCTGGTATTTCGTCGGTGGTGATGACACCGTGGATAAGAATGTGATGGTTCCTCTTGAGGTAATTAATCTGCCCAGAGATCTGGTTATTTCCAATCAGTTCAAGCGGGAGATTGAAGTCACTGTCAGTGGACCTCGCAGTCTGGTCTTGAAGATTGAAAAAGGAGACATAACCAGGCAGGTGGATCTTGGCCATGCCGTTCCCGGAACCATGGTGATAAAAAATGAGAATCATTTAATTCCTGTGCCGCGTGGAATGAAAGTTCTGCGGACACAGCCTGATTCAATTATCTTCTCACTCGATAAACTTATTCAGAAACAGCTTGTGGTGAAGCCGGAAACCAAAGGCAGTCTGGCGTCTCATCATCTCCTGCAGGAGATTGTGATGAAACCGGAAGCAATATCTATTACCGGGCCACAGGCAGTATTGGCGCAACTGAGCTCTTTGCAGACCCAGGTGATTGATATCAGTGGAATGGATAAACCAATCCAGTTGCAGGTGCCTCTGGATCTCAACCCGGCTCTCCTCGATTTAATCGGTGAAACTTCGGTGACCGCCGATCTGGTTATTGTTGAAGAGACGGTGGAGAAGAGAATCTCCGGGGTGTCCATTGAAATGGATATCCAGGGAAAGGCACGGCGAATTACCCCAACCTCGGTTACGGTTACTGCAACCTTGCCCAGGAGTCTGGCCCGGGAGAATAAGGAGCTTCACGCCCTGTTCAAGGCGACTGTCGTTGATGGAGGTAACGAAGGACAGATGACTGTAAGGGTCGTCCCCCGGGAAACCACTTCGGCTCCGATAGAAATTGTCAAGGTTGAGCCTCCGGTTGTTACTTTTGTTGAAGAAAAACCGGAACCGATACCGTCTTTGCCAAAGCCGGACGAGATTCCCTCTAAAAAATAGATTGGTTTTCAGTACGGTTTGTCGTCCGGATCCTGCATTGTGGCTGGATGTGTAGATTGGACTCGGTGTATTGTTTTGCAATCTCTCTGTAAAATAAAAGTAATATTGAACGGTTATAAAAAGCGAAAGAGAAAATAGGAATGAAGAAATTATTTGGAACAGATGGGATACGCGGGGTGGCGAACATCTACCCTATGACCACCGAGATAGCCATGCAAGTTGGCAGGGCCATTGCCTTTCAGGTTAAAGACCGGGCCCACGGGCATCGGATCGTTATTGGCAAGGACACACGGCTCTCAGGGTATATGCTTGAAAATGCCCTGGCCGCCGGAATCTGTTCAATGGGTGTGGATGTGCTTCTTGTCGGCCCTTTGCCCACACCGGGTATCGCTTTTATCACTACCTCCATGCGGGCTGATGCCGGAGTGGTTATTTCGGCCTCCCATAATCCCTTTCAGGACAACGGGATTAAAATCTTTTCCAGTGATGGATTCAAGCTGTCGGATGAGTATGAGGCGGATATCGAAGAACTGATTTTCTCGCAGAAGATGGCGGCTCTCAGGCCAGTGGCCGATGAAGTAGGCCGGGCGCGTCGTATCGACGATGCCAGAGGTCGATATATCGTTTTTCTGAAAAACACCTTTCCCCAAAAATTTACCCTCGATGACTTTCACATTGTCCTCGATTGTGCCCACGGTGCAACGTATGGCGTGGCTCCTCATGTTTTTGAGGAGCTGGGGGCAAAAGTCACTACCTTTGGGGTTAATCCGGATGGAAAGAATATTAACAAGGATTGCGGGGCATTACACCCGCAACACATGGCGGAGGTGGTACGGCAGACCGGTGCCGATATCGGTATTGCCCTCGACGGTGATGGTGATCGGCTCATTGTTGCCGATGAAAATGGACGGATCATTGATGGCGATCATGTCATGGCCATCTGTGCCGCCGAACTGATGAGGCAGCGGAAGCTGAAGAAGAAGACCCTGGTAGCGACTGTAATGTCAAATATGGGTCTGGAAGTGGCCATGCAACAGATGGGCGGACGGATGGTGCGTACCAAGGTCGGTGACCGGTACGTGGTCGAGGAGATGCGGAAGAATGGATATTCTTTTGGCGGAGAGCAGTCCGGGCATCTGGTCTTCCTTGATCAAATTACCACCGGGGACGGTAACCTTGCGGCCTTGCAACTGCTCGCCATTATGAAAAAACAGCGCAAACCCCTGTCTGAGCTGGCCACTCTCATGGAGAGTTTTCCTCAGGTGTTAAAAAATGTTCGTACCTCTTCACAGATAGATGTGAGTCATATCCCGGATTTTGCAGTAACAGTCCAGAAAATGGAGCAAAAATTAGGGGATAGCGGCCGCATTCTTGTGCGTCCATCTGGCACTGAATCATTGATAAGGGTGATGATTGAAGGACAGGATGAGAAGGTGATTAAGACCATGGCCGATGAGCTGTGTGCCATGGTAAGCAATGCGGACCAGGGATGAGCGGTGTTAGTTACTTGTTAAGGAAGTTACGAAATTAACCAGTAACCATTTTTTAGCGGCACAAGGCAATAGCGGTGAGAAGGGTGTAGATACCTAGCCAGCCAAGGATAAAGGTGAGGATGCGCGGATAATATTTGGTGTGTCGTTGCAGGGAGAACAGGGCCAAAAGCAGGGTGATAGGGAAGATAACACCGGCGAGTAAGGGGGGCAGAAACCTGAGTAGTTCCTGGAGGCCAAGAAAAAACCAGGGGCCATTGATGTGAAACACCCCAAGTTTCTCTGGTTCAAAGGGGGCGGTGACCAGCAGGCAGCAAAGGAGGATGATGGCGGTCAGCAAAGTATGATTCCGGAAAGAGGTTCGGTATTTACGCAGATGCTCCCAGGCAAGAATCCCCCATACAACCCCGAAACCGATGACATGGTTGACATAGACCCGCTTCATGCCGTCATCGGTGATGGAAAAAAGGAGGTCATTCAGGGAATGGCCAATTCCGGGAATGGCGTTGATGATATTTTCGGCTATCAGACCGGCAGAGGCGCCGGTACTGTCTGCCCGCAGGACGTAGCCGGTAAAGAGAAGAAGCAGAGCCACGGGCAGTGTCGCAGTCAATCTGATCCATTGGGCACGGCTATAGTTGTCAGCGCATTCAAAAATGGCCCAGAGGTGGACAAGGGTGAGCAGAAAGAACAATTGGCTGGAATAGAAATGCAGGGAGCGGAAATAGTCGCCAAAAGGAACCAGTAGATCGAGAGAACCGGCAGAATAGAGCGGCGTTGCCGGGTCATATTGGAATGCCACCAGGATGCCGGAGAGCACGGAGATAAAAAGGGCAATCAGGCTCCATTCTCCCCATTTTATGGTACGCATTAAGGCGCTTTTTTTTAATATGGTGTTCATGGGAAGTTGCGCCGTGATTGTCAGATGGTGACGATGTAGCCGCCTGCATTGTCGATCTTCTCAACCTTGAAATGGGGAAGTGGTTTTTTGGCCGGACCGTGGATGACATCGCCCTGCGGGGTAAAACGCGACTGGTGGCAGGGGCATTCCATGAACCCTTCTTTCTCCCGATAATTGATCTTGCAGCCGAGATGGGTACATTTCCTCGATACGGCCCAGGGGCCTTGTTCGCTCTCAAAGAGAATGAAGTCAGGTCCAAGAAAAAAAGTGCCGGGGCCAAGGGTGGTCTTGATTTCAATCAGGCGTGGTTGCCTTGGAACCTTGTATCCAAGAAAGCGCAGGATTGGATAGCAGAGGGCAAGCAGACCGAGCCAAAGAAAAAAGCGGCGTGGCGGGTGAGGCAGTGGGTGAGTTTTTTTTGCGGGCGGCATGACAGTAATGCTTTCGGGCTTCAGGCCGAAGAAGAAAATACGTCTATCAGGAGCTGATTTACGTGTGTCGGCACCAGTTCACTCACGTCGCCGCCGTGCCTTGCCGCATCTTTGATAATTGAAGAGCTGATAAATATCCAGCGGAAACCAGGCATCAGGAAAATGGTATCCACCTCTCGTTCCAGTTTGCGATTCATCAGTGCCAGTTGCAATTCGTAATCAAAGTCTGACACTGCTCTCAGCCCTCGAATAATTGCCTTGGCACCACGCTGTACAGCGTAGTTGACAAGAAGGCCGGAGACCGTGGCGATTTCAATCCGCGGATGTTCTTCGGGAAAACATTTTTGGATCATCTCGATCCGCTGATCCAAGGTGAATAGCGGGGTCTTTCCGGGATTGATGGCAATGGCGATAATAATGCGGTCAAAGAGATTCAAGGCCCGGTTGATGATGTCCATGTGGCCCATGGTGATAGGGTCAAAGGTACCTGGGTAAATCGCGAGGGTTGGTGATTGCATGGTCATCAGATTATCCCTTTCTGCATCGGTTGATAAAACCAGAAACCGGCCTCACCATATTTACGCTGATCCACCAGGGTTAGTCTTGTCAGATGTTCCGGCAGAGATTCTTTCGCACGATCTTCGACGATGAGCAGGGTGTGCTCGCGGAGAAGGGAGCTGGTATCAATGGCGCGCAGTAACTGAATAGAGAGGCCTTGGGAATAAGGGGGGTCGAGGAAAATCAGATCAAAACCCGGACTAACCTGCAGATTTTTTGAAAAATAAGGCAACCCTTTGCGCAGGTCATGTTTGATCACCGAGACAGGTCTTGGCCCCTCAGGATTGATGCTGATTGAGTTCTTATTATAAACCTGCTGTTGGTTGTTAAGGGCATCCAGGCAAATCTGAATATTCCTGCTTATAAGTTCAAGGGCTTGGGGGTGATAATCAACAAAACAAACATTGTCGGCCCCACGGCTCAGTGCCTCAATGCCCAAAGCCCCTGTTCCGGCAAAGAGATCAAGGACAGAGGCCCCCTGAATCTGATCGGCTATGATATTAAAGAGCGCTTCACGTGCCCGGTCAGAGGTCGGACGAATGATATCCTCACGGGCTGGTGGTGGAATAAGTTTTCTGCCCTTGGCATACCCGCTTATAATTCTCACTTATTTATGGTGTTGCCCCCCCAAAAAACAAATACTTCTTTGCACTGCATTCCTTGTCACTGTGGCGTACAGAAAAGTACGATTGGTTCTCAGGCTTTGTGCGTCTTGTCTTTGGGCCTTTTGACGTAACCATCCCCTTAATGATTTTTATGAAACTAATAATTATTTATAGTTGGCGATAAAATATTCAGCGATCTGGACGGCGTTGAGGGCTGCTCCCTTGAGGATATTGTCAGAGACAACCCACATGTTGATGCCATTGGCGATGGATTCATCTTCGCGTATTCTTCCCACTAAAGTCTCGAATTTCCCTTCACAGTCAATGGCCAGAGGGTAGCGGGACAGGGTCGGCTCATCTACAAGCTGGACGCCGGGGGCATGGGATAAAAGCTCTTTGACCTCGGCAGCGCTGATCTTCTGCTTGGTCTCAATGTTTACCGCCTCGGAGTGTCCGTAAATGACGGGTACCCGTACTGCGGTGGCAGTGACACCGATAGTGTCGTCTTCAAATATTTTCCTGGTCTCGTTGACCATCTTCATCTCTTCCTTGGTATAGCCGTTGTCAAGAAAACTGTCAATTTGGGGCAGGCAGTTGAAGGCGATCTGGTGGGGATAGACCTTGTGTTCCATGGGTTTGCCTGAGGCATAGGCAAGAACCTGAGCCTTGAGTTCGTCAATGGCCTTGGTACCGGTACCGGAGACTGCCTGGTAGGTTGAGATCACCAGACGCTTGATGCCGACTTTGTCATATATTGGTTTAAGGGCAACCATCATCTGGATAGTGGAGCAGTTGGGATTGGCAATTATGCCCCGCTTGGTGTATCGCGCTATGGCATGGGGGTTTACCTCGGGAACTACCAAGGGGATTTCGGGATCCATGCGGAAGGCACTCGAGTTATCGATGACCACCGCGCCTGCAGCAGCGGCAGCTGGAGCAAATTCGAGGGAACGCGCCGCGCCGGCGGAAAAAAGGGCAATGTCAATTCCTGTAAAGGAATCTTTGGAGAGGATTTGTACGGACAATTCCTTACCACCAAACGAAATCTTTTTGCCAACAGAGCGTTCGGAGGCAAGGAGTCGTAACTCGCCCACGGGAAAATTCTTCCGGCGTAATACGTCAAGCATTGCACCACCAACGGCCCCTGTGGCACCGGCGATAGCAACATTATATTTTTTTTGTTCACTGCCCATGTTTAATTTTCCTTATGAAGATGCTGGTATTTTTTGTGTTTCTTGTTTTCAAGGTACTGTTGTTTGCTTAAGACGAGTGAGGGTGAGACGAAACCGGTTCTTTTTTCAGTCCTCGAACCCTGCTGTATACTGCCATTCCCGGGCCTGAAGCGATATAGAGCAGACAGATCAGAAAAAGCATGACCTCGGGTTCAGCCGCAATGAGGACAAAGAGGAGAATCATCCCAACCAGGATCTGAAATGTCTTGAATCTCCCAACACTTGGTTTCTTAAAACTGAGGTACCGATGGGTGGAGACCATCAGGTAGGAGAGCAGATAGACAAGCAGTAGAAGGGAAATGTGCTTTACCTCCCCGGTGATGCCAATATAATGGCAAAAAAGGACACTGGTGACGATCATGGCAGCGGCGGCAGGACATGGGAGGCCGACAAAATCCTTACTCTCCGATTTTGTGTCCTGGGAGTTGAAACGGGCCAAGCGTAAGGAGGTCATTGCCACATAGAGAAATGCAGCCAGCCAGCCATAGCGGCCATAGGGATTCAGGGCCCAGAGATAGGCCAGGAGTCCGGGAGCGACACCGAAGGAGACCATGTCACAAAGGGAATCAAGTTCCACTCCGAATTGACTGGTGGTTCGGGTCATCCGCGCGACCCTGCCGTCCAGGCCATCAAAAATTGCCGCCACCAGGATGGCGATGGCCGCTGTCTTGAAATCTTTATTGACCGAGGCGATCATGGAGTAAAATCCACAAAAAAGACTGGCAAGGGTAAACATGCACGGGAGTGGATAAAACTTTGAACTCATTTCTTGTTGAGTGTCTGGCATGATATGTTTCCTCCTGTGAGGATGGCTTCAAAGGTATGCCGGAAAAGAGTGTCTCGGAGATGGGTGCGCAGGTTCCTTCTCTTCCCTCTTTTCAGGAAAGATACCCAATTACTGACTCGCCTGCCCTTACTCTCTGACCGACCGTAATCTCAAGCTGGGTCTGGGTGGGGATATATAGATCAACACGGGAGCCAAAACGAATCAGGCCAAAGCGCTGGCCACGACGAATCTGATCATCAGTTTCCAGCCAACAGACAATTCTTCTGGCAATAAGGCCTGCTACCTGGACAAAGGCAAGTTTGTGCCCACTTGCACTTTGCACAATGATGGCGCAATGTTCATTGTGCATGGCGCCGCGGTTGGAGTCTGCCGAATAGAATTCTCCGGGAGTATAGATGATCTTCTCAACAGTGCCACTCACGGGGGCACGATTGACATGGACGTTAAAGACGTTCATGAAGATTGAAACCTTGTAAACCTGGCCAAGGAGATATTGGTCATCAATGATTTTTTCAATCAGAATGATCTTTCCATCGGCAGGAGAGATCAACGCATCTTCGCTGATTGGGCCGATGCGCTCGGGATCCCGGAAAAAACAGAGCACAAAAGTGGTAATTGCCAGCGCCGCGAGAGTAAAAATGTCGTAGCCTAAAACAGCAATGATCAAGGTGACAAAGGCGCTGAAGGCAATGAAAGGATATCCTTCCTTAGCTATGGGGATCTGCGGAGATTTCATTTTTTACTGGCCCTTGCCATGGCAATTGTGCCTGTGCGTACGATCTCCTGAATGCCGATTGGCCTCAGGATGTCAATGATGGCCTGAACCTTTGAAGCGGATCCTGTAACCTCAACTGCATAGGATTTAGGACTGACATCCACCACCTTGCCCCGGAAGATGTCAATGACCCGCAACACTTCAGCCCTGGTTTGGGCCTCAGCCTTGACCCGGATCAGGACCATCTCCCGCTCAACATATTCACTGTCGCTGATGTCGGTAACCTTGATGACATCAATGAGTTTGTGCAGCTGTTTAGTGATCTGCTCAATAATGGCCTCGTCGCCACGGGTGACTAAGGTCAGGCAGGAGATACTGGGTTCAAGGGTCTCGGCAACACTGAGGCTTTCGATATTGAAGCCGCGGCCGCTGAACAGACCGGTAACCCGTGAAAGAACTCCCGGCTTATTTTGAAGAAGTACGGAAATTGTATGTTTCATCTGTTTTTCCTGTGCAAAATATATTTAGGGGCCGTTAAGAAATAACCACTATGGTTTAATCAATTTCTTTACGGCCCCTTATTGCCGTTAAAGAAATTGAAATGTAGTCATTGTTTTTGGACGACGGCTTAGGAGGGAGCGGATAAAAAAACTGACCCTTCCCTGATTCTTTCAAGGCGCCTGCCATGAGGCACCGACCGGAAGCTAGACCAGAAGCATTTCGGTGGTGGCCTTTCCTGCCGGCACCATTGGGAATACGCATTCTTCTCTGGCTATGACAAAGTCCATGATGACGGTGTTATCCGTGGCCAGAGCCTCTTTTATCACAGCTTCTACCTCACTTTTTTTGGTGGCCCGTAAACCGACTGCACCGTATGCCTGAGCCAACATCACAAAGTCAGGGGTAACTTCCATGACGGTTCCGGCGTAGCGTTTATTGTAGAAAAGTTCCTGCCACTGACGTACCATTCCCAGGTAGTTATTGTTAAGGATGGCAACCTTGACCGGGCACTTATACTGATTAGCCGTCGCCAGTTCCTGGATATTCATCTGGATGGAACCATCGCCTGCCACATCGATAACTGTCTTTTCCGGGAAAGCCATTTTGGCGCCGATGGCAGCAGGAAGCCCATAACCCATGGTACCGAGCCCGCCTGAAGTGGCCCATTGTCGTGGTTTGTTGAATTTGTAAAACTGGGCGGCCCACATCTGATTCTGGCCGACCTCGGTGGTGATGATGGCATCACCATGGGTGAGTTCGTCCAACTTCTCAATGACATACTGGGGTTTAATGATATCACCTTCATCAAGGTAACACATTGGATGTTTTTTGGTCCACTCACCGATAGTCTCCAGCCATGGCTCATGGCTCGCCGCCACTTGTTCCCGGTTGAAATCACTGGAGGTGTTGAACCAGGCGTTCATGGCAGTGAGGGCATGTTTGCAGTCGGCGACAATGGGGATATCAACCTTGACATTTTTACTGATCGAAGTGGGGTCAATGTCAATATGAATAATGGTTGCATGGGGAGCAAAGGCGTCAAGCCGGCCGGTTACCCGGTCATCAAAACGGGCGCCGACTGCGATCAGGAGATCACTGTGGGCAACGGCCATGTTGGCGGTATAACTGCCATGCATGCCGAGCATGCCCATGGAGAGCGGATCGCTTCCGGGAAAACCACCAAGGCCCATCAGGGTCATGGTGACAGGGATGTTGAGTTTTCTGGCCAGCTCGGTCAGCTCTTCGTTGGCATTGGAAAGAATGACACCGCCGCCGACATAGAGTACTGGGTTTTTGGCCTTCAGGATCTTTTTACATGCCTTTTCTATCTGGCCTGGGTGTGGTTCATAGGTAGGCTGATAGTTCTGCATCCTGATTGGTTTTTTCTCGGGAAAATCAACCATCTTGGCAACAACATCCTTGGGCAGATCGACTAATACCGGGCCTGGACGACCGGTGCGCGCGATGTGGAAAGCTTCGCGCAGAGTAGCCACCAGGTCTTTGGCGTCTTTTACCAGGTAGTTATGTTTGGTGCACGGGCGGGTGATCCCTACGATATCGACTTCCTGGAAGGCATCATTGCCGATCAAGGGTGTGGGCACCTGTCCGGTGAGGATGACCAGGGGGATGGAATCCATATAGGCTGTGGCAATGGCGGTTACGCCATTAGTAGCACCCGGGCCTGAAGTGAGCAGGGCGACACCGACTTCACCGGTAACCCTGGCCAGGCCGTCAGCTGCATGGACGGCACCTTGTTCATGCCGCACAAGAACATTCGTAATATCGGAATCCATCAGTGCATCAAAGAGATCAATGACTGCGCCGCCGGGAAAACCGAAAATAGTTTTTATTCCTTCTTCCTGAAGGCATCGTATGATGGCCTGTGAGCCGCTAATTTTTTCCATGAAGCCTCTTCCTTTCATTTATTGAGGTTTTTTAGAAAAGTTGACAATCCTAAAAAAAGTCTATGAGCTTGTCTGTTCTGATTAAAAACCTGTAACAGGTTTGCACCAAGTCTGGATCCAAACAATAAGTAAACATTGTTTATGATTCCTCAAGGTGTTTTCAAGCTAAAAAATATGTTGAAAAAGAGAATATATCTCCATGAGAGGACTAATGTCAACAATGAAGGTTATTTCTGGGAAGAATTCCTGAAATGTTTTTTATCACTTGAATGGCATGAATCATGTCACTGCTTGACTGAAGGGTGAGGTGAAGGGCAGGAAAAGATATGAAAAAGCTGCTTGACAAGGATCGATAATCGAGTTTACTCTCTTTTAAAGATTATCAAAAAATATTTCCTATACGGACCAGATAAAATTATGAAAACGTATTTTTCTCTTTTGCTGCTACTACCAGGTACACATCCGGTTTGGACTGTGGCAGGGATGGCGAAATTCTGATTGTTCGCTAAAAAATTGTAAATCCAAAGGCCGCGGTTCAAAACCCCGGCCTTTTTTTATTTGTCCGCGGGTTTTGCAGGCTACGCCGTTTGAACAAAATAAAATTGGCTTTAATGTTGTCTTCTGGTGGACAAGACAGCATAAGGAGCCGTTGCGAAATACTCAGAAATGTAATGGTTATTTCGTAACGGCTCCTAATAATCATCTCAAAAATGGAGTTTGAAGGTTATGAATCCTGATGCAGTGAAAAAGTATCGCCCCTATCCCCGGTTTGACCTGCCAACCCGTACCTGGCCTGGAAAGACCATCACCAAGGCCCCTGAATGGTGCAGTGTGGATCTGCGTGACGGCAATCAGGCCCTGGTTCAGCCCATGAATCTTGAGGAGAAACTGGAGCTTTTTCAATTGCTGGTGGATATCGGATTCAAGGAGATTGAGATTGGCTTTCCCTCGGCTTCGCAGGTGGAATTTGATTTTGCCAGGATCCTTATTGAACAGAAGCTGATACCGGAAGATGTGACCATTCAGATTCTGACTCCGGCCCGCGAACATCTCATCAAAAGGAGCTTTGAGGCCCTGAAAGGGGCGAAAAAGGCGGTAGTTCATCTTTACAATTCCACCTCTACCCTCCAGCGTCGTATTGTCTTTCAAAAGAACAGGGCGGAGATTGTTGCCCTTGCCATTGACGGGGCACGGATTATTCGACAGGAGGCGGGACTCTATCCTGAGACCTCTTTTCGCTATGAATACTCTCCTGAAAGTTTCACCGGCACTGAGCTGGACTTTGCACTCGATATCTGCGAGGCGGTCATGGGAGTATGGGAGCCGACCTC
>JAGXHG010000019.1 GCA_024636345.1 Desulfobulbaceae bacterium
AGTAATATTTTTGAATATATAGAGGTCTTTTACAATCGCCAGAGGCGTCACTCGTCTATAGGATACTTGAGCCCAGCAGCATATGAGGCTGCTTATCAAAAAGCTGCGTAATTATTTGTCCGGAAAAGTCTTGCCAGATCACAATGGCGAGGTGGTGGCCATGACCGGCGATGGTGTCAATGATGCCCCAGCCTTGAAAAAGGCGGACCTCGGCATTGCCATGGGCCTTTCCGGTACCGAGGTGGCCAAGGAGGCGGCCGACATGGTGCTCCTGGATGACAATTTTTCCTCCATTGTCATAGCCATTGAGGAGGGCCGTACCGTCTATTTCAATATCAAGAAATTCGTCACCTATATCCTCTCCTCCAATGTGCCGGAGATCGTTCCCTATATCCTGCAGTTTTTTTTGATGATCCCTCTGCCTCTTTCGGTGATCCAGATTCTTTCTATCGATCTGGGCACGGACATGCTGCCGGGACTGGCTCTGGGCAGCGAGAAGCCGGAAAAGAATATCATGAACCGGCCTCCGGTGGGCAGAGAAGAAAAGATCCTTGACTGGGAGGTATTTAAGCGCGGCTACTTTTTCTTAGGCGTCATTGAGGCCACATCCGCCATGGTTGCCTTTCTCTCTTTTCTGCTTCTGCATGGCTGGCAGTACGGCACTGTAGATCTTGCCGATCCCTTCCTGCATCGGCAGGCCATGACCATGACTCTGCTCGGCGCCGTCTCCTGTCAGTTCCTCAATGCCTGGACCATGCGCAGCTGGGAGTTTTCTGCTTTCAGTCTGGGATTCTTTTCCAACCGCCTAATGCTGTTGGCCATGGCCATCGAACTGGTTTGGGTCTGGGCCCTTCTCAACGTGGCACCGGTGCAGCGTGTGTTCAATACCGCTCACGTTCCGCTCGGCGACCTCTGGATTTTGCTCCCCTTTCCCGTGCTCCTTTTTCTGAGCCACGAAGGGTATAAATGGTTGCGCCGCCGCCGGAAGAGTGCTTCGGTCTGAGTATATTGGAGCGGCCTCTATCGGCGGGATTTGCGGGATATTGAGGTTGTTGAGGTTAAAGACTATTTTTGATTGAAAATGGAATGAACAATGGCGGAATCAGCTGTTGTTGATGTCGTTCAGCCTTTTAGTGTGAAACAGATTGTGTCTGAATTTAGGAGGTCTTGCCATCTTCCAGAATCCGGGAGTGAGAAGAACAGCGACGGTATAGAGTTCCAGGCGTCCGGCCAGCATGCAGAAGATGAGCACGATCTTGGCTAGCGCCGGCAGGTGGCCAAAATTCTGAGTCGGTCCCACCAGGTGCAGGCCTGGTCCGATGTTGTTGAGGGTGGCAACCACCGCGGTGGTTCCGGTTACAATATCCACCCCCGTGGCGGTGACGACGATGGAGGCGAAAAGAAAAAAGGCGATGTACAGGGCCAGAAAACCAAGGATTCCGATCAGGACTTCCTGGGGAACCTTGATCGTGCCCAGCTTGATGGCCCCCACCTGGCGGGGATGGACCAGTCGGTGCAGCTGCAGGTGGGCGTACTTGAAAAAGAGGAGAACGCGGACCACCTTGATCCCGCCGCTGGTTGATCCGGCGCAGCCGCCGATGAACATGAGGGAAACCAGCAAGACCTTGCTTACAGGGGGCCAGAGTTCAAAATCAGCCGTACCGAAACCGGTGGTGGTGAGCACGGACACCACCTGGAACAGGACGTCGCGCAGGTTGCGATCAAGGGAGGTGATCGTCCCGCTGAAAAAATTAGCGGCCATGATGAGGATGGTCGAGCCGATGATCAGCCCCAGGTAGAGACGAAATTCCTCACTCTGCCAGAATGTGTTCAGCCTGCCGCGCAGAAAATAAAAGTGGAGGGAGAAGTTGATTCCGGCCAGAAACATGAAAAGGATGATGACCCCCTCCACATAGGCGGAATTGTAATAGGAAATGGACTGTGAGTGGTTGGAAAAGCCGCCGGTGGCAAGCGTTGCAAAGGAGTGGCATAGGGCATCAAAAAACCCCACTCCACCCAGCATGAGCAGGATGATTTCGGCCACGGTCAGCAGGACATAGACGGACCAGAGAATGCGGGCCGTATCCTGGATGCGGGGCGCCAGACGATCCTTGGTGGGGCCGGGCATTTCGGCCTGAAAAAGCTGCATGCCGCCGATACCGAGGAGCGGCAGGATGGCCAGGGTGAGGACGATGATTCCCATGCCCCCGATCCAGTGGGTCAGGGCTCTCCAGAAGAGAACGGAATGGGGCAGGATCTCGATGGTGCTGAGAATGGTGGAGCCGGTGGTGGTGAAACCGGACATCGATTCAAAATAACAGTCAATGAAAGACGGCATCTTGCCGGAGAAGAAATAGGGCAGGGCGCCGAGAAAGGCAAGGCCCACCCAGCTGAGCACCACGATAGCAAAGCCATCCTTGTAGCCCAGCTCCTTTTCCGGCAGAAAGAGAAAGACCAGAGCCCCGCCGCATACTCCGCCCACCAGAGAGGAAAGCAGAAAGGCTGTGGCCATCTGGTCATCATAGTAGAAGGAGAAGGGAATGGGAGTGAGGAGGAAGAGCGAAAGGACAAGAAGAAGTTTGCCCAGAAGATTAAGGACGCCGCCGCTGCGCATGAATCAGCCCTCGTCGCTCAGGAATTTTTCAAGATCGGCAGCGGCATTTTTGGTGAAAAAGATCACCAGATTGTCACCGATCTCAATAATGGTTTCGCCGGAAGGGAGTAAGACCTGCTGATCGCGGACAATGGCGCCCACGATTGAGCCTTTTGGGAAGTGCAGTTCCTTGAGGTGGACGCTGTTAAATTTTTCCCTGGCCGGGACCCGCATCTCCATGACCTCGGCATCGCTGTCCATAATGGTGGCCACCGATCCGACAACACCGCGCCGGACGTAACGGAGGATCATGCTGGCCGCTACCTGGCGCGCACTGAGGGCCACGTCGATACCAAGGTTGCCGAGCAGGGGGACAAAATCGTGGCGGGTGATCTTGGTGATGCACTTCTTGGTTCCGTGGTGCTTGGCCAGCAGGGAGGAGAGGATATTGGTGGTATCGCTTTCGGTCAGGCTGATCACCAGATCAGCAAGGTCGATCCCTTCTTCCAGGAGGTCATGGGCCTCAAGGCCGTCGCAGTTGAGGACAACCGTCCGGTTCAGGTTTTCCGAGAGAAATTCGCACCGTTCCTTGTTCATCTCGACGATGGTTACATCAACATTCATCTCTTCCAGGCTGCGGGCAACTATGTAGCCGATGCTGCCGCCGCCGATGATGAAGACCTTTTCTGGGCGTTTGGAACTCAGGGCAAAAAGCTGTTCGAGTGCACTGATATCACTGCGGCGGACTGTGACGTAGATTTTGTCGCCTGCCAGAATCTGATCTTCGCCCCGGGGAATAATTGTCTTGCCTTCCCGGATGATGGCGGTAATGATAAACCGGTGCGAGCCGTGCAGTTTCTGGATCTGGAATAGATTCAGGCCGACCCGGGGATTATCATCGAGAATTTTATAGCCGAGAAGGATGAGCTGGCCCTTGGCAAACTCTGCCATATGAAATGCTGCCGATACCTTGCAGAGGGCGAGGATCTCGTCGCTCAGGGCCCAGTCCGGACTGATGATCAGGTCAATTCCCAGGTCGTTTTTCTCATGGAATAACCCCCCTTCCAGAAAGTCCTCATTTTTAACCCTGGCAACCCGCGTTGCCACCTCATAGGGACGGGACATGATACAGGAAATGAGATTGACCTCATCGCTGTCGGTTACCGCGATGAACAGATCCGTTTTCGCGATACCCGCCTCGGCAAGAATCCGGGCGGAGGCGCCGCTGCCGTGGACCGTCATGATATTCAGATCCCGTTCAATGCGCTGTAATTTTGCCTGGTTGGTATCGATCAGGACGACTTGCTGGCCTTCTGTGGAGAAGCGTTCGCAGAGATAGAAGCCGACCTGTCCCGCTCCGACGATTATTATACGCACAGTGGATCCTTTTCAATACACATTACAGGGTGAGTGGAATCCAACACCACAAACCTTGTAATGTATTAATAAAGCAAGATATTATGAGAATTTATAGGCTGTTAGGTCGAGTATCATACACCAGAAGAGAGAACGGGGGAAGTCCTTTGCCGTGGTGGGGAGCGTTTTTTCCTACTCGAATCACGAGTGGCGGGGCTTGTATGATGGAACATCAATGTTTCTCAGCCCATTGGCCTCTACTCCTTTCTTTTCTTAAGCATCTTCTGCCTGTTGACGTCGATCTTCGCGTATTCGGTTGGAATATCAGGATAGCAGGCTTTCCTGAGTATGGTCACCCCCTTGGCCCTGAATAGCTGGCCAAAGGCTTTAATCGACCCTAGGCACCACATGATATATCCGGTTTCGACGAAACAGACGTCGGCACAACAATGGCATGGATGTGCCGATGCCATTGTTGTGTAGTCACCGGATATCAGGATAGTCATCATCGTATCGAAAATGTCGTTCTTCAGACCAAGGGCAGCACGAAGGAGAATCCGCAGATTTTCTGCCGCCCTACTCAGTTTTGACAATAGGTTGCGGTTGTAGAGAAAGAATTTGTGAGGGATAATCGGAATATTGAAGACCTGTTTACCCTGGGGAATCGGGAGGAGAATGTTTTCCCGCAGCAGCTTGCCGAACTGGATGACTTCTTTGGCATGACAGGAGGCGGCAGTCAGAATAGCGAACACGATCGGCCTCCTGCCTCAGATTACTGTATTGGAGGTAGGTACGCACTACATCGGAAATAATCGGACGAAAATTTATGTGGTTTCGAGTGAACTTCTCTGTATAGATCGCACTCTCCTGGCTGTGATCCTGTGTCAGGATTATACAGGCAGGGTGGTATTTTTACCTGACTATTAAAAAGACTGTCAATGGGGAATTACTTCATTACTGCAGCCCCCCAACAACCAGTAGATCCTGAAGGAAATTCACTAAAATAGAGATTGGTTCTATTTCGGCCATTACATTCATCAGCCTTACGGTCACATAAAGAGTGTACTATGGTACCCATCCAGCAGTTAGGCATTCCTTCCTCAAGGCCTTTGTCATGCCTGGTAGGGGTAAGGTAATCCCAGGATTGGAGTTTGAATGTTTTTCCACCATCCAAGGACCATACAGCGCAGATCATTGAACTAAGACCATTGGGAAATGGCGGATAAGGGGTTCTGTAAGGATAAGTATTCCATGTAATACTGTGTGTAGTGAAAAACACATCATTCAGATAAACTTCCTGCCCTTGAGGACTACCAAGATCAGCGGCAGTGTCAGGAGCAACGGGAGGTTGAGGCCATGCTCCTCCCCAAGTTGTTATATCAGCACTTCCGTGTAAAAAATCAGTCACATGTACGACAGTTAAGGAGGTGGAAGCCGTCAGGCCAGCCTGAGAAACCTCAACAAAACCTGATGTCAACAACAGTACCGTACCCAATATCGTAAAATGTTTTTTCATTCTATTTATGTTTATCAAAATTCTTGTTACCGGCTGAGATGCAGCCGTTCCCGTTTTGGCAGTCAATTGGCTGCCGGTTAAGTTATTTCTCATGATGGGGATTTTCCCGCATGTCGTCATAATTTCAGTCGATGTTCTGTTCCGCAATCGGTCTCGGTCAGGTCTCTATGTTGCTTCTCTCGAAAGGAATCAACGCCGCATCACCTGGCCATAATTGATGACATCAGTTGCTTCTTTCGGAAAGAATTAAGAAAAAGTACTGTAATACAATAAGTTAAAAAATCAATATTGAAAAATATGTTCCGTGGAAATGCCTGTGTCACACTCCTTTTCCTGGTTCTTCCTATTGAAGAATCAGTCCTGATACAGGGCATGGACCATCCCATCCGACACGTTTCGGGTATGGGGTACATATGTCGTACCTGGTTCTCTGGCAGGTGAAAAAAAGTGGATACCTGTGTGCCGATTTCTTAAGTTGAAAACAAAGGTTTTCTGCAGTATGGAAAGGATTGTCAACGGGAACTTCGTGTAAGAGTTTCGGAAAAGGCGGGTACTGAAGGGAGATCGGAGAACAAATGAAAAATTACTCTCGTGCCATGGTGACAAAAATCCTATGGAACTAAAATATCTTTCCCGCGCATCATTGCAGCGGGTTGGGGCCGAGGGCCTGTTAGTGGTGCTTTCCTCTGTTCCTTTTATGCTTGCCGCTCTGATAGGTGACACTGCTACTCCACCACTCTGGAGGATGGCGGCGGCAGGTGTAGCTTCCATCTCCTGTCTGGCCGCGGCGTTTCTGCTCCTGCGCCGCCCGCAACTGGGGCGGATTTTTGGTGGCCTGGCCATGGCCGGCAGTACGATTGTGATCATCCCATTTTTTGAGAGTAATCCAATTACGGTGCTTCTGGGCGCGGTGATGATTATCGGCGCCGGGTACGCCCTGACTGAATTTCGGCCCTGCATGGATGGGCTGCAGCGCAGTAGTCCTGTTGATCGCTGTCTGCAGCGGGCACGCTGGGCGGCTATGACCATGTCTGGACTTGTTCTGGCGGTGGTCATTGTTGACAGGGGCAGTCATGCCCTGGTGAATACGGCGCTTATGGTCTCTGTCGGGGTGACGATGATCCTGGTTATGCATTGGATCTGGCGACGGTTTGCGACTGTGCCTGTAGTGGCCTTGATCATGGTGAGCATGGTTGCGATTTATGCCGTGATTTTTTCTTTTATGAATGGTTATTTCAGGCTGACGGCATTTATGGTCGGCATCCTGGCCATTCTTGTCCTGCCGGATTCAACACAGGAACAGGATGATCGCTGGTGGAAGATCCTGCTCAGTCACCCGGCCCGCGTTCTGCTCACTACCTTTCTGGCCCTGTGCAGTCTGGGAACACTTTTATTGTTGGTACCGGGGGCAACAACCCATGTGAAAGGCATTACCCTTGTGGATGCCGCGTTTACCTCGGTGAGTGCGGTCTGTGTAACCGGCCTGACGGTGCTGGATACTCCCCGTGATTTTACCCTGTTCGGGCAGGGCTTGATCCTGCTGCTCATTCAACTGGGCGGGCTTGGCATCATGTCGATTACCACTGTGGGCATGCATGCCCTGGGGCGGCGAATGAGCCTGCATCATGAGCGTCTTATGACCTCAATGACGGATACCGATCACCAGGATCTGGTGGTTTCGCTTGTTACCATCCTCCGCTTCACCGTTATTGCTGAGGGGCTGGGGGCTTTGGCCCTGGCTGGATTGTTTCATGTATCTGGTGACAATTGGGGGCAGGCTATCTGGCGCGGTCTCTTTACCTCCATTTCTGCCTTCTGTAATGCCGGTTTTGCCCTGCAGAGTAATAACCTGATCCCCTATCAGGGAAATCCGCTCATCCTCCATGTTGTTGCCTTGTTGATCGTTTTTGGTGGTATGGCGCCTGCGACCAGCCTGCTGGTTCCGCGCTGGCTGGCGGGGCGACCTGTTGGGGTTGGCGTGCGTCTGGTTCTGGTGACAACGGCCGTCCTGTTAATCAGCGGTGCCTTGTTCTTTCTTGCCTTTGAATGGCACGGCGCCTTGTCAGGGATGACTGTGGCCGATAAGATTCACAATGCCTGGTTTCAGTCGGTCACGCTGCGGACTGCCGGCTTTAATTCTGTTGATATTGCAGGCGTCATGAATCCTTCCTGCCTGATCATGATCTGCCTTATGTTTATTGGCGGCAGTCCCGGCGGCACCGCCGGCGGCGTGAAGACAACGACCATCGCTCTTCTGGTCATGACCTTCTGGGCAAGCGTTACCGGCCGTTCCGAGGTAATTGTTCAGAACCGGAGAATCCCGTCTGCCACGATTAATCGTGCCATAACGATTGTCAGCTCGGGCGCCCTGGTGTGGGTGGTCATGGTCCTCATGCTGGAGATGACCCAACAGATTCCGGCGCGTGAGCTCCTCTTCGAGGTGACCTCAGCCTTGGGGACGGTTGGTCTTTCTCTGGGAGCCACCAACCACCTTGATGGTATCGGCAAGATTATTGTGATGATTGCCATGTTTGCGGGGCGCATCGGGCCCATGACCCTGTTCATGCTTTTGAGTGAGGAAAGGTCGGTGTCCGCTTCCCGCTATCTGGATGCGAAAGTTTCGTTAACCTAAGCACTCAGGTGGATAGTCTGTAGCCTTTCAGGCTATTGGCTAAACACCTGCAGGCTAAGCTTTTGTAGCTATCTATAACATTGTAATATCGTAAACGGCAGAACGGTCCGTAACGAAATAGATTAAATGTAATGGGGGGGCGCAACAACCCCTAAACAACCTGAAGGAGGCTGCAACTGTGGCTCAACAAATATTGATTGTCGGACTTGGTCAGTTTGGTATGTCTCTGGCTCATACCCTGTCGGATAAGGGCGCTGAGGTCCTGGCCGTTGATCGACGCCAGGATCTGGTTGAAGAGGCTTCGTCCTTTGTGACCGAGGCCCTGGTCATGGATGCTTCCGATGAGAAAGAGCTGGCCCGTCTGCAGCCAGGGCAAAGAGATGTGGTCGTGTGCGCCATCGGTGATGACTCCAAGGAGGCCTCCATTATCTGTACGGCATTGCTGCGACAGATGGGTGCCCCTCTGGTTATTGCCCGCGCCAATGATGCCATGCACCAACGTATCCTTCATCTGGTGGGGGCGCATCAGGTGGTGAACCCGGAACAGGAGTTTGCCAAACGTTTTGCCAATCGTCTGATCTATCGGCATGTGGTGGCCGACATGCCCTTTGGAGATGATCTGCATCTCACCGAGATCAAGGTCCTGCCCACGATGATCGGTAAGACCTTGATCGAACTGGAACTGCCCAAGCGATTTGGGGTGATGGTGGTCGCTATCAGGCGGGGCTCACCTGGCCGGATTGTACAGCCCACTCCGAATTCCCCGCTGCAGGAAGGTGATAATCTTGTCATCGTCTCCAATGAGGCGGCAATTCCTAAATTGACAGAGGAGTTTTAAGATGCGGTTGGCACAAGCTGTTCGGGTGGGAGCCTGGCTGCTGGTAGGGTTGAACCTGCTCATGGCCCTTGGCGCTATCTGGATTCTCATGCGCATGGCACCGGCAATGTCTGGTATTATTGAACGGAATGATCGTTCCCTTTATGCCTGCGAGGAGATGCTTGCCGCGCTCGTCCTGGTCGGTGATGATATGGCCTCTGATGAGGAGCAGCATCTCCGTCGATTCAAGGCGGCTTTGAAACGGGCGGAAGAGAATGTGACTGAAAAAGGGGAATCGGCAGTTCTGAAGCTGATTGCCGCCAGTTCATCGGCGGCCTTTGCCGGCGATCTTTCTGCCCGCCGGCAAATGGTGTCGGCCATTGTTCGGCTAGGCGATATCAATCGTGAGGCGATGAACCTGGCGGATAAACGTGTCAGGCAATTTGGTGAGGCCGGGATCTGGGGCGTTGTCTTTATGGCGATCGCGGTCTTTGGAGTTGGTCTGCTTTTTACCCGCAGTCTATTGCGACGGGTGGTGAAGCCGATGGTTGAGCTCCATGCCGTCATTACCGCCTATCGTAAGGGAGAGACCAGACGCCGTTGTTCAGGGGCCGATATGTCTCAAGAGGTGCGGTCGGTATTTTATGGGATCAACGAGATCCTTGATCAGGGACAGGCCCAGGATTTATTGAAACGGGATTTTACAGGGAATTGGCGTCAGGATCAGTCGGAGGTTGAGAAGTGAAGTGGCAGGATGGCAACAAAGGGGAAGAAATACAGGCAGGACTGTATGAAATGGTAGAGGAAAGTCTGGGGGGAATGGCAGTAATTTAAACGATAGCAGCATGATACTTTGTTGTGGCCAATCAGTTCCCCGCAGCGGGTCACCCGGAAGGTGGTCTGCTTGATCTCTTCGGCAATATTAGCCATTCTCGGATTTTCTCCCGCCCTTGACAATCCTTCTCGCAGATAACCTCAACTTGGGAATAATTTCTATTTGGTTGAGGTTTGTTGGTGGCAATAGTAAGTTAGCCTCAAAGAAAACACCTCCTCCGAGCAATCGGTAGGAGGTGACGTATCCAACACGATTTAGCTGGGGATTTTAATTCTTAATACAACGGACACTCATGCCATACGCACGGGACTGCCAATCGCTAAAAAGGGTATTATCGCTTACTATTCTTAAGATGATAGTGTAGTTGTAGTTGTTGATGATATCGACTGTACTACTCCAGTAGAATCCATTGATGTTTTCAAGTTCGACTGCGCCACTACTGCGCGATCGGTAACCGGCCAAAACTAGCTTCAATGGTGATGCGAACGCACCATTAGGGCCATAAGTGTTCCAGGAACGGAGCTCGATATCCCATTCTGCCTGTGTTGGCAGTCTGAAACCCTGGGGGCAAGGATTGTTAATACCGTTTAAACCTTGCCATAAGTTGTTATTTTGTGGATCTCTCCAATCGAAGGGAGAGAGTGTCTCCAAGATAAAATCACTGTGTCGGGGAACATCATTGGCACTATTAAAACCGTTGAGTGAACTGGTTGGATATTGATGCCCGTCACCAAGCCTGCCCCATTGATAATAATCACCATAGGCGAGCGAATCCGTTGAACTCTGGGCGACCCGAAGAGCACCAAGGTTACGATCCATCCAACATTGACCCTGTGACAGTACCTCGTCAGGAGCTGTACAGGTGGTAGCCTGTTTTGAATTAAGCGGAATTACAACCACCTTGTCAGCAGCCATTGCAGACACAGCAAACAACAACGCAGTTACAAAAGCAAAAACTGATAATGTTTTCCTCATGACTCTCTCCTTTACATCGCCTGTTGGCATGTCTTACCGATTCCGCTTATGATCGTGCTTGGGTTATTTTCGCACAAATTATTCACATACGTGAGTGGACAGATTTATAATTGGAAGCAATTAAAATAATTTTATCAAAGCCTTTGGTAAAAGTCCAAAGATTATTATTTGATGTTTGTGTGGAGTAGTTTTGATACAAATTGACTCCAGGAAATCTACCAATTAGTTCTTGAAACTGTGAATGGGTGCCGGGATTCTGCCGCCCCAGGCGATGAAGCGGCTGGACTTGCCGACATTGCGAACCGGCATGATCGGGCTGGCGCCGAAGAGCCCGCCGAAGCTGACGACCTCTCCCGCCTCTTTGCCGGGGACCGGAATCAGGCGGACGGCGGTGGTCTTGTTGTTGATCATCCCCAGGGCCATCTCGTCGGCAATGATTGCCGAGATGGTGTCGGCATCCACCGAGCCGGGAATCGGAATCATGTCGAGGCCAACCGAACAGACGCAGGTCATGGCCTCGAGCTTTTCCAGGCAGAGGGCGCCGCTGCCGACCGCTGCGGCCAGGATCTCGTCCTCCATCACCGGAATAAAGGCTCCGCTCAGTCCGCCCACGGCCTTGCTGGCAAAGATGCCGCCTTTCTTCACCGCGTCGTTGAGCATGGCGAGGATGGCGGTGGAGCCGGGGGCGCCCACCACATCCACGCCCAGAATCTCCAGTATTTCACCGACACTGTCACCCACGGTCGGGGTCGGGGCCAAGGAGAGGTCAACTACCCCGAACTCAATTCCCATCTCCTCTGAAACCTTGCGGCCGATCAGTTCCCCGCAGCGGGTCACCCGGAAGGTGGTCTGCTTGATCTCTTCGGCAATATCATCCAACCCCAGATTCTCCCGGCCTCGGGTGTGAATCAGCCTGTCGAGTGCCCGGGCAATAACCCCTGGGCCGCTGACGCCCACGTTGAGCACCAGATCCGCTTCTTCCAGACCATGGATGGCGCCGGCCATGAAGGGGTTATCTCCCGGCTGATTACAGAAGACCACAAATTTGGCAGCGCCAAAACCGGACTGCTCCCGGGTGAACTCGGCCAGGTCCTTCACCGTCTGGCCGATCAGGGCCAGGGCGTCCATGTTGATTCCCTTCTGACTGCTGGCAATATTGATGGAGGCACAGAGTTTGGTCGTGCGGGCCAGGGCCTCGGGGATGGAGGCGATATATTCCCGATCGGTGGCCGTCATTCCTTTTTCCACCTGGGCTGAGAATCCGCCCAGGATATCGACGCCAGCGGCAGTGGCGGCACGATCAAGGGCGAGTGCCAGCTCCACGAATCCATGGCGGTCAAACCCGGCCCCGACAAAGGCAATAGGGGTGACCGATATCCGTTTGTTGACCACCGGAATCCCATATTTCTGGCTCACCTTATTACAGGTCTCAACAAAACGGGCAGCCGCTGTGCCTATCTTGTCTTCCACCCGGCGACAGGTCTCGCTGACACCACCACCCCGGCAGTCGAGAAGATTGATGCCCATGGTAACGGCGCGCACATCAAGATTCTCCTTCTGGATCATCTCAACGGTGGCAAGAATATGGTCTGATCGTAACATATTGGTCTGGCTCCGGCTTTTTAGAGGAAAAACGTCAACAGGTGGACAAAAGGATGGTACCCAGGATTAAGCCGCTGTAAAAAAAATAACATGGCCCTTGAACTAACCGGAGCGGCATAAGGAGCCGTAACGAAATTGATATAAATGGCCATGTTATTTCGTAACGGCTCCTAAAACAGGGTGATCTCGCTGGTGGCCTTGAAGATATCTTCATGCTGAAGCACGACGCTCAGGCCGGCGTCTTCGGCAGAACTGGTAAGGCTGGTACGGATATCGTCAACCGACTCCACGGCGCTGAAATCAAGCTGCAGGATCATGGTGTACTGATCGCCATTCAGGGTGGTGGCAAGATCGAGGATATTGATTCCATGCTGATAACAGAAGAGACTGATCCGATGTACCAGACCACTTTTATTCTTCCCCTGGGCGGTCAGTATATAGGTCTCTGGTGATCTTTTGGCCTTGGCAATCTCCATGGGAATTTTCATCTCTTTGACCACCACCTCCAGTCTGGTTTCAGAGGGGATATGGGAAAAGGCGGCCACTACATCCTCGGGGGTCACCGAGTCATCAAAGGTGGCAATGAGGATCATGGTAAAATAGTCACAGAGAACGGACTGGTTCAGATCCGCCAGATCCCCCTGCAGTTGATAAATTGTCCCGGTAATATCGGCGACAATGCCGGGCCTGTCTTTCGACATGACTGACATGACCATCTGTTTGCCCATCTGTAGTACTCCTGCTATGAATATTGTGTAGAGACTGATTGCAACCTGTCAAAATAGAAGCTTCTCAGCATTTTCTTATTTACATGGTGGCATGGGCCATGATCGTCATGTAGTTATCCAGACTATCGGTGGGAGCGGCTTGGCCGGCGAGTGTCTTTTTGTCAAAATTGCATTGATTGTTCCGGCAATATACGCCATCGGTCAGGTAATTGGCAATAACCTTGGGGACATCATAATGATGCATGGTGTCATATTGCATGGTCTTGCCGTTTTCGATGATCACGATGCGATTGTAGTAGATGCTGTTTTCAATGTTTTTCATGTATTTGAACTTTTTATAGGTTAGCGGGCCAAAGGTGAGTGGCGGGACATGATCGCTGACCAGAATGATCAGGCTGTGCGGATCAATCTTCAGCAAGCCCTGGACATATTTGGCGATGGCCTCGGTACGGTAGTAATGTTGGTTGACTGCCCGCTCAAGTTGTTCGTCCTTCTGGCCAGAGACAAGTTTGATGATCCTGGGACGGAGTGTCTCATCCAGGTAGTGGGGGGTGTGGCCGTAAATAGTCATGATATAATTGAACAGCGGTTTCCCCGGATGTTCCTGAAGGTACTTGGTGACATAGGCAAGATTCTGGTTCAAGAGAGTGCCGTCAAACATATACCATTCTTTTTTGGTATCGCCGGTGCTCAGATAGGTGTCCGTGCCGGGGGCATTTTCCAGGGGGAAAAAGATGTTTTGAAATCCCGTGCCCTTGTAGGCGGTAATCGCATTGAAAAACTTGGGTTTGTGCCCGTTGGAAACCATGGTCTTATACCCGGCGTCATCCAGGATTGATGGCAGGCAATAGGTCTTGCCTCCGGTAAAGACATTAAACTCAACACTGGATAGGGCCCGCAGGGCGGGTACGCCGCAGAGTACCTCGAATTCGGCCTGTGCCGTTCCCCCGCCAAAGACCGGCGAGATGGAATAGGTATCTGTTTTACCGATCAGTTTTTTGAAAGCCGGAGCCGCAGCTGGTTGAGAAAGCTTCAGGCCGGAAAATATTTTGGGATCAAGAAAGCTTTCGAGCACGACCAGATGCACATTCCTGTTCCTGGCAGATGCCCTGATCTGTTGTGACAGAGCAGCCATCTGCTCAATAAACTCCTTCCTGTCACGGAAGGCCAGGGTTTTCTCAATGGAATTTTTACGCTGGGCCTCAAAATAGGTCGCCATGGTGAGGCGACCGTTATTGCCGACACTGAGAGCATCCGACCATCCTATAATCTTATTGTACAGGGGCTCAGACGTGGTCAGGAAGCTGGCGGGCGCAAGCTCAACGGCAAAGATCAAGACCAGTGCCGGTATGGCTGCGACCAGGCTCCTGCGCCAATTTTTCCAGTCAAGGGAGAGAAAAAGGACGAGTAAAATAATGATGCAGGCCAGTCCGACAAGGGTGGCATAATGAAAAGGCAGGATGTCCAGGAGTTCTGGAATCTCGGTGACTTCCACTATGCGGACAAAACGGCCGTACACCATATAATAGATGTCGGTAATGGTATAGGCGAGAATCAGGGGCAGGGCGGCCAGAAAGGGTTGCCAGGGTGATCTCTTCAGCACACAGTTACAGAGAAAATAGCTATAGAGGAGCAGAGGGGCTTCCAGACGCAGGCTTGACCAGAGGGGTGGCAAGCCTCCGTGATTGTGCAGCACAGAAGAGTAGGCCAGTATAAATAAGAAAAAGGCAAAGTAGCGATTGAAGAAAATCGTGATGAGGGACAAAGTTGGGTTGCTCACAATAAATTTAGATCGGTCAGTTATCAAGAGGGGATCTTTTCAGGGGATCCTGCAATCAATAGCTTATCTTGCCATCCAGGAGGATTTCCAGGGCGGCATTGGCCTGCATCTGGGCGACGACTCCCAAGCGGGGGGCGGTGAGGCCATTTTCGCTGCTGTATTGGGTTTTCTGGTCGCCGCAGATAACCATCTTGCCGCGAACAGTGGTGTTCAAGCTGTTATTCATACCATAGCCGGAAATTCCTGAACCCATGATAAGAAAGCGATTCGGAAAATTCCTGGTCCAGCAATGAGCCGTTAAGGCCTTCATCTCGGGTTCATCAAAGGCCTCGATCAGAAGCTCGGCTTCTCCAAAGAGCTCGGTCAGATTATCAGCAGTGACCCGGGTACAGTGCAGTGTCGCCTGCACATGGGGATTGATGCGCAGCAGGTTCTGCTGCAGGGCTGCTGTTTTTTCCATACCCACCTGATCAAAAAAATAATATTGTCGATTGAGATTGCTGATCTCCACCCGGTCATCATCAGCGATGATGAATCGCTGGACCCCGGCACGAAGGAGGCTGACCGCGATGTTGGATCCCAGTCCTCCAGCGCCGGCAATACCCACTACCTTGTCTTGCAACTTGTCCAGGGATCCGGGTGGGTTCCTGGCGTATAACTCTCTTAGATAGGGTTCTTTTTCCATGGTGGACGATTATACCATTTCACCAGGGTTTCCGTAATAGTTATCTTTGCTGCCCTTCCTTCTCACACTCGATGTTCAGTGAGCACTCTCCTGCCTCATTGAAAACTGGCATTGGGCTCTGAGAACTCTGTCCCTCAGTGTTCAGATAAAGAAGCGGGTCAGCCAGGTAACAGGCCTGTTGAATATAGTGGATAATCTGTTTTTCGCCTTTGATGATAGAAAATCCTGATTGATTTTTTTCAAGTAAAACCGGAATAGAGTCGATTCCCAGTAATTTGAGTAAAAGCTTATTTAATTCCGGGTCATAAGAAGCTGTGCGTTTCGTTCCCTTGAGATCAAAATCAGCCAGCTTTTCAATGGGATTAAAATGGAAGTTGCAGCTGCTGCAACCCTCCAGGGCCTGAAGAACATTTTTGCAGTGGGGGCAATCTGCTGAAAAGAAGAGGTACAGTTCTTTCTGGGGATTTAAGCAGGTTCGCGTTCCATAGGTGCCGCTGTTGATTGTTTGCTGCTTGGATAAAAGAGCAGTTGGGCCGTAACTCAACAAGGAAGAGATGAGTATGATGCCGGAAAGTAAGCTGATTCCCGCAATAAATTGTTTCCATCCAGCCAGGGCGTTTAACAGTAGAACGATTGCAAACAAGATAAGACAATACGAACAAAGTGCCTCGGCAACATAAATCTGATAGGCTACCAGCACACTTTCGACAGCTACTCCTGTGAGCAGGAAGAGCCTGGAGAGATCCATGAGACGGGGGCCTTTTTGGCGGGCCAGAAAAAAGAGCCAGCAGACAGCCTGAAAATAAAAAAAACCGACAAGATTAAAATATAAGGGAGGAATGGTTGTCAGGTCCTCAACGATCTTGCAGCCCTGATTAAGACATGCCGCTTCCCCGCGGAAGAGAATGACCAGAAGCTGGATACTTATCAGGATGCTGGCGGCAAAGGAAATGGCGGAAATCAGTTTGGAGTTTCTCTCGGTCATAGTGTCATTTATTGAAGTTTCGGTGAGTTATGCACAAGTTCTAACTAAAAAATGTCGAAAAAGTCTGCCAGGAAAATGAGATTGCCTGCTTATTGGATATGTATGATAAGATTTTACCAGCAAGTTTCAAGTCTCAGGCTGGAATCCCTGGAGGTGGCAGACGGGAGTCTATACTTCTGGTTTTGCATGAAGCATATGGGTATGATAGAAGGAATGGGGTAGTTCCAGTACCCAGTGGGGCATATTCTGAAACGAGTTTTCAGCTTGTCTGCCCGCACTGCCACGCTGAGATGAAGATCCCAAGCTTTATCAAGGCCAGAAGGTGAATCCGTAAAATACTCGCAAATCTGAAGCAGTGGTCTGACAGAGACATGCGGAGGGACTCCTTCCCATGCAATACCTGCAGATCCAGGTGTCTTCTGAAGGGGCGGGCAACTGTATAGGTAGAAGATTCAGGAGGTTTGTCTTTCATGTTCAAGTTACCTTCCCAGAGACAGAGCCTGAAAACCATCCTTTCTCCTATTGTCCTGGCCTTGGTGATTGGTTCTCTGGCGGGTCTGGGTGCCGTCGCTTTCAAATTTCTTCTGGTGTTTGGTATCGATCTGCTCTGGGCAGGAGATGGTGCATTTTGTCACCGTTTTGCTGCAGCTCCCTGGTATTTGAAGCTTGCCATCCCCTGTCTTGCAGGACTCGTGGTGGGTCCGGTAATCACCTGGCTGGCACCTGAGCTGCGAGGACCAGGGGTCCCGGAGGTGATGGAGGCCATGGCCTTGTCGGAAGGCAGGATACGCGGTCGGGTTGTCCTCTTAAAAACTGCCGTTACAGCGCTCATGATTTCAGCCGGTGGTTCCCTTGGCCGTGAAGGACCCATTGTCCAGATTGGCTCTTCCATCGGTTCGACCATCACCACCCTCTTTCACCTGTCCACAGAACAGCGACGTCTGGCCGTGGCCTGTGGAGCGGCGGCAGGGATTGCCGCAACCTTTCAGGCACCTATGGCAGGCACCCTTTTTGTGGTGGAGATCCTGCTCTTTGATCTGGAGGTGGTGAGCCTTTCCAATATCGTTATTGCTGCGGTCACCGGTACTCTGATCTCCCGGCCCTTTCTCCATGAGACCTCCATCTTTACGATCCCTGAGTTCAGTCTCAACCACAGTGCCGAGCTGGGGCTCTATCTCGGCCTGGGGCTGATGGCCGGCTTCCTCTCCCTCTTGCTCATGCTGGCAGTGTTCAGTCTGCCGCGCCTCTATGAAGGCTTGCGTGTCCCGGTCTGGCTCACTCCGGCCTGCGGAGGTCTGCTGGTGGGCTGTGTGGGGCTGGTCATGCCCCGTGCCTTGGGAGTTGGCTATGAGAGCATCAATGATGCTCTGGCCGGTAATCTCTCCCTCTCTCTGGTCCTGCTTATTCTCTTCTGGAAACTGGTGGCCACCGGGTTTTCCCTGGGGTCAGGCATGAGCGGCGGTATCTTTGCCCCGTCCCTGGTTCTAGGGGCCATGCTCGGGAGTTGTATCGGCTATCTGGCCCAGGTTATTTGGCCGGAACAGGCTATCTTCCCTGCCTACTATGCCCTTATCGGTATGGGTGCCGTGGTCTCCGGGACAACGCTTGCTCCGATTACCGCCATCCTTACTATTTTTGAGCTGACCTACAGCTATCAGGTGATCCTGCCGCTGATGGTGGCCTGTATTGCCAGCCTTCTCGTGGTCCGATTTTTTCACGGCTATTCCATCTATGAGACCAAGCTTCACCTCCGGGGCGTGCATATTGTTCGCGGTCATGATGTGAATCTGTTGAGGAGTATGTGGGTGGCGGACTATATGGACAGGGAGTTTCAGGCAATAGACGAAGGCACGAAGCTCAGCGAGGTGATAGCTCAAGTTGAACGCAGTCTCTTTCCCCATTTTCTGGTCCTGGACAAAGGGGGGCTGCTCAGAGGGATCCTTACCCTGCGCGATCTGAAGGGGGTTATGGCTCACCCCGAGCAGCTGCAGTCAGACATGTGTGCCGCTGATTTCATGAGCCGGGATCTGGTGACAGTGAGTGAACATGATGATATGGAGCGTGTCTTCCATTTCTTTGCCGAACATCCCTATACCCTGATGCCCGTAGTCAGAGCGAATAATCCGCGCAAAGCAGTGGGCGTGATCCGGGAGGCAAGCCTTGTTACAGCCTATGGGGAACATGTGTTGAAACAGGATTTGCACAGTTGAAGGGGAGGATATCAAACAGCTCTTGGTGAGAAGAAAAGGGCTCAAGGCTCTGTTTGACTCTTTGCTAAAGAGTTACTTTGGGAGACATAGGTCAGAACCAGAGGACATGTGTCAAACCGAGACAGAGGGGAAGTTAGGAAACGTAATTTGTAGAAGCTTAGATCGGATCTGACAGCTAGGGCGAAAGCCGCCACACTTTAATCATTTTATATTTTTCTCTCTTTGGAACAACTATAAGTAAGGTTAACCTGAGGACAGTTGGATATAATCAAATATTCGATGTGACAATCTTAACGCCCGCGATTACATGCCCGCGCCGGACATAATCCACAGATTTGTTTGAGGAGGCTTAGACATAGAAATAATTAGTTATTACAATTGCTTTTAATGCCGTTATTGGTACGATGTATCCATATTGGAGGCAGACTAAGCTCGCGTCCTGCGATTCTCGCCCGATAAATGTTCTGTGACAAAAGACAATTATTTGAGAGGAACAAACATGTATGCAAGATATCTGACGCTGGTGTTATTCATCCTCATGATGACCGGTTGCAATGGTTTTAACACCGATAAACTTGGTCCCCGCGGAAAGGTGATTGGAACCCCGAAGGTAATAGGTAGCACCTTGACAGCAGCGCATATTGATGCTGCGAACGGTTTTCAGGAATTGACGGGCACAGCCAAATGCGATGTCACGGTGGCGCAAATCAATTATCAGACACCGGGTGTGCAGCCAGGGGAAATGACCAATGCGTCTGCAGCGGTTCTGATCCCCGGCGGACCCAATTGCCCGGGACCATTTCCGCTGATAGCTTTCAGCAGGGGCACGAAGCTCGAAAAGGCATACACCAATGCAGATCCCAATAATGCTGACACCATGCTCTTAATGACGTTCTTTGCATCCCAGGGGTATGCGGTGGTTGCTACCGATTATCTTGGTTATGCACTTTCCAGCTATCCATATCACCCCTACATGCATGCAGACTCAGAGGCAAGTGCCATCATTGATTCGATCCGTGCAGCGCGAAACGCGGCTTCATCGCTGGGCTTGACCTTAGACGGCAAGATCATGGTAACCGGTTATTCGCAGGGCGGTCATGCCGCAATGGCGACACAACGTGCAATCGAGCGCGACAATGCGGGTGAATTCAACTTGGTTGCGGCGGCTCCCCTTGCCGGGCCATATAACGTTTCAGAGGCGCTGATTGATGGAGTTACGAACCCGATCCTCGGCGAACAGTATTTTGTGCCGTTCCAGATTACCTCTTGGCAAAAAGTGTATGGAAATCTCTATAACAAGGCGTCTGAGGTATTTAATGCACCGTACGACAGCTTTATCGAAGCACTTTTGCCAGCCGTGGTCTATCCGGCTGATCTGGGTAAATTGCCGCCGCCAGCAACAGCACCTGCAACAGCCAGGGATGCAATCTTCAAACCTGCCTACCTGACTGACCTTGCCACTACCCCGGACAACTCCACGGCCGTTGCTGCCAGAAGACAGGATCTGTTCGGATGGAATCCCAAGGCACCGACCACGTTATGCGGTGGTTCGGAAGACGCAACCGTATCGTTCACTATAAATGCTCAACGAGCCTACGATGATTTCACGAGCCGTGGAGTATCCCCTGTTACACTTGAACTGATGGATGTTGATTCCAAGATTAAGCGAATGTATGGCAGTAACGATCACCACACGTTTATCAATAATTATCATCAGAATTATGAGCCGCCATTTTGCTATCAGGTAGCGAAGGAGCTGTTTGATCAGTACAAGTAAAAAATTGAGTAGTCAACCCTGACGGTGGATGGCAAGATTCAGTGGCCGAAGATCTTGCGCAGCGTGTGTGCCGTAATTGACCCAGAGGTTGATGACAGTACACCAAGCCCGGATTAGACGGGTTGATCGAGGGTACGGTCAGGGCCTGGCGGCGCTGGCTGAGACCGGTGGAGACGTTCGGGCCAAGCTAACCAAAATTTCTCAATCAGCACTATTTCTTGTTTTACCTGTAAGAGCCGGAACAAAAAGACTCCATCTGAATTTAGAGATCGGCTGGGTCGCAAAGGAAATGGTCAGCAAACCCGGCAGCACTTCGCCACCAAGCTGATCTATTTTCGTCCAGTTAGTACCGCCATCGGTCGTGTTGGCAATGAATCCAGTAAGACTGCAGTATGAAGTCCATGCTTTCTGGGCACTTACGGCGCTAATGCCCATGAAAGCGATGGCGCCGCCCGCCAAGCCATGCTCAGTACCGTTATCCCACGTCGCACCGCCGTCGGTGGTCCAATAGACAGTGTTGTCTGTGGCCACCCAGACCATCGAGGTGCTCACAGCGTACACCTCGTTGATATCGCCAAACCCTGAGAAAATTGGATCCTTCGTCCAGGTGGTGCCGCCATCGGTCGTCTTGAACACGCTGTAGTCACCGCCTACCGCCCAAGCGGTATAAGCATCAGCCGCAGAAATGCCCAAGAGGTGTTTTGCAGCGGCAACATCGTCCCCATCGGCCACGCCCTGGCGGGTCCAGGTCAGGCCGGCGTCCGTGGTCTTGAGGATCAGCCCTGTATTATTGAAACTTCCTGTCACCCACACAGTGTCATGATCCAGCACGAACACGCCCTGCAGTGCGACATCTTTATCCTTGTACTCGATCGGGATCTGGTTAGTCCAGGTAGCGCCACCGTCACTCGTATGGAGGATTGTACCCGTGCCAACGGTCGGACTATTGCCAACGGCCCAGACGTCATCTCCCTTGGCGTGGACTTTGAGAAACTCGACATTCGGGACATCGTCTGATGAGCCTTTTCGCTGCCACGTGTCACCGCCGTTGGTTGTATGATAAATGGTCCCGTATCCGTTCTCCTGAGAACCTACCACCCAGGCAGTGTAGGGATCCACGGCAAATACACCGGAGAGAGACATAGCCGCGATCTGACCGGCCCCTTGGCGGATCCACGTCTTCCCGCTGTCGGTCGACCGCAGGATCGTGCCATATCCGCCCGAGGGTCCGCCCACCGTCCACCCCGCATAAATTGGTTCAGCCTCGCTGCAGGCGTTACCCGCCAGCAGCAAAAGCAAGAAGAGAAAGATACCGCTGATTAATGATTTATTGAACATATTTACTCTCATTATTACCACCATATCTAAAAGGTTAATTCGACAGCACCACAGAAATGACAGAAGTGGCCTCGGAAATTTGAACAAGCCGTTAAATGAAAAATCTGCTGCAAATAATGTCCTATAATGGGCTAGGAAATGGCAAAAGGACCGAGGCGTACAGCTAGAGAATAAAGCGTTTTAAAGGAATCTATGTTTTGTCGCTCCAAGCATTGACATAATCAACGACAGCATCGTGAGTAAAATGAGGACCTCAGCTGCCGGTTAGAGTTCCCCAAGTTCTTTGATGTATAAATCTCCATCCGTATGACTTCTTGATAATGCCAGGAGCAAGGTTAAGCATTTGAGAAGAACTGCAACTTTAGCTTCTTCCTGAATTATCTAATAAACAAGGTGTCAGATTAGCTCGGATCTTTCTCCCAAATCATGTCATATCAAGTCTGAATAACTACACATAATACTAATTCAAAATGGTATCATGTCCCTTGATTTATTTGCCGAGAGAGCCTGGAGGGGAAGGCCCTTTGGGCTACTCACCTGGTAGCTGGGGGAGAAAAAACCCCGGCTACACGATTAAAGTTAAGGTTTTTATTTATTTTATTCCATGAAAACAGGTCGTTAGCTTGGTCGGGCGCCATTCGCTTGCACTTGATAGCTATTTAATTTTTAGAATTGAGTTGTCCACATGCTGCTAATACATCATCGCCTTTAGCACTTCTTATTAAAGTCGGAATTTTAAAAGTATCTAAAACTTCTTTAAACTTTTCAATTTTATCCAAATTCGGACGTTTGTAAGGTGATCCTGGGAATGAGTTGAAAGGAATTAAATTTATATAAGCACTTTTACCAGCCAGTAGCGTTCCTAATTTTTTAGCATCATCTGCAGAATCATTAAAATCTTTTATCAGAAGATATTCATACGTAATAAATTGTTTTTTATTTAAAGGTACCTTGTCAATATAGGTCAACACTTTATCGAGTGGATATTTTACATTAATGGGCATAAGCTCACTTCTCTTTTCTTCAAAAGGTGAATGAAGAGATAATGCAAGGTTCACTCCGGGAATTTCCTGGCGCCATCTTTTAAGTCAAGGAATATAACCAACTGTTGAAATAGTAATTTTTTGAACACCAATTGACGTTCCGTGTTTTGATAAAAATATTTCGCACGCTTTTTTGACGGCATCAAAATTATGTAAAGGTTCGCCTTGTCCCATAAAAACAATATTTAAAATTCTCTCTTCTCCAGGCCTGTTTTTAGCGAGCCAACGCCAAGCCTGGAGAAACTGGCCAACAATTTCACT
>JAGXHG010000020.1 GCA_024636345.1 Desulfobulbaceae bacterium
GCCATCTTCCGCCTCGACCAGCCCAGCTGGAGGATGGCCACGACTTCCTCGCCGTTGACATTCGGCCATTCCTCCAGATTACGGTTGATGGCATGGCCCAGTGAACCTATGGCGCGCATCATGTCCATGCGGCAGCTCTCCTTGATGTCTCCTAGCGGCCGTTCCATCTGCATGATGCAGGCCGCCTTCTTCCGGATCTTGATGAGCTCCTCCACCAGATCCTGCTGTCCGGCCAAGGCCAGCGCCCCATGGATATCGCTGCAGCTCTCCAGGATCTGCCTGGCGGCCTCGTGTACTTGATTGGGCATGGACATTTTTTTTCTCCGTTGTTGAATTTGTCGCTAAAGCATAATGGGCTGTATTCAAAGGAGCCCAAAAAGACGGGCCCCTTTGAACATCCCCTAAATTCGTAATTCGTAATTCGTAATTGTCTCACACCCCCGAGAAATCAAGACTGATCTGCTGGTAATTGCCCTCCTCATCCCGCTCATAGATGCGGTAGTAGGTGCTTGAGCCGACCACCGTCACCGCATCGGCGATCGCATCCATGGCCTGTTTCCAGACCGGGTGCTCGATCTTCAGGGCGCGCAGGGACAGGATCCGCTTGGCGTTGATCCGCCCTTTTTTATCGACCTGGAAGGCGCTCTCGATCAGGGTCCGCAGCTCCGGCCCGGAATCCTTGCTCCACTCCCGGAGGCAGGCGTCCACCAGTTCCTTGGCAGCCTGCAACCGCTCGTCAAAATCGAGCCGTTCGCTGACCGCTCGCAGCACCTTATAGCGGCCGTCATAAGAGGTCAGCGACAGGTTGCCGCGGGCCCCGCCCAGATCGGCCCCGTATTTTTCGGCGGACAACTCCAGAAAGGCCTGCATATCACCGGCCAGGGCCTGCTTGAATTGGTCGAGGATATCGTTGACCTTGCCGGCCTGGGCGACGACGCCTTTGACGAACTCGTCGCGGGCCAGGTCAATGTCCTTGATGCTCTCGATCGGCACCAGATGGCCGATGCCGTTGACCATGTAGCCGCTTGGCACTTCCTTTGTATTCACGAGCTTCCCTCCGTAGACTTCCATTATTTTTTGAGCTATCCTGGCAGTATCGCCGGGATAGATCCCGGCCACCGTCTGTGAGATAGTGGCCGGGCTGTAACCGAGCTTTACGGCAACTTTCGATTGGCTGCCTTCAACCAGGATCGCCTTCCGCAACAGCTCACGCCAGTCCATTTTCCGTCCTTTTGCGTTGATATAACTTCCGCAATCCAAAGTTGAGTCGGCATAACCTCTTCACAGTCATGGCGGTGTTCTCGGCGGCCAGCGCCATCACCATCAGATCCCGTTCATTCCGGCCGTCACAGCACTCGATCATCGCCTGCAAGGCGTTCAGCTGTTCTTTCGCCTCACACCGGTAGCCGTCACGGATGGCGGCTATTCTTTTTCTCTCCGTTTTATTCATCTATTCTTCCTCCAATAGTAGTTGTTTGAGCTCGGCCAGGAGTGTGCGGATGCTGTCGATCCTGGCCAGGGCCTTTTTCTTCTTTAAGCGGATATTGCGCAGTCGTTCCGCCTTGTCGCTATCCTGCGGCATCTCGGCGCAATCGTTGATCAGCACCCACCGGCCCGGCTGACCGGGCTCCTGGATGCAGCTGACCACTTCCCGCTTGACCAGCAGCCGCAGCCACTCATTGGCATAAGCCCGGCTGACCGCCGCCATCTCCATCAGGTCGTCAACCGTCACCCGGCGCCGCATCTTCAGCAGCCGCCACATGATCTCGCGTTTATCCGGCTCGCCGGCAGCGGGGGCCGGGGCGTAAACACCCTGGCGCACCCTGACGATCTTGCCGCGGCGGGACAGGTCAGACAGCGTATTGAGCAGGCGCTTATGTTCTTGCCGGGTCTGCAGATGGAGCAGGCAGGACAGCTTATTTGCGTCCGCCTCTCCGCCGCCGCTCCGGGCCGCGGCCTGCAGGGTATCGTTCACTGTTTTGGCAAATGATTGCTGGGCCATGATTATCCCCTCAAACTCTGTTTAATGGCCACCTTGACCATGCCTATATCCGGCTCGCTTTTACCCCTGGCATTCATGATATTGACCAGGGATATCAGGTCGCGCTTGATCACCCGAAAACAGCCGCCGGCCTGACCGTGCAGCAGCTCCGCCACCTCGGTCGGCAGCTCCAGTCCGGCCGCTTCCCTGGCAAACATCACCACATCACCCACCCCCAGCGCCTCGAACTCCAGGAGCTGAAAGGTCCGGTTCCAGATGCGGGTCACCTGCTGCATATGGCTCTGCAGCTCGTCCTCGCCCACCAGCACAAAAGGGGCCGCCGACAGATCGGAGAGATCGCGGACCAGCTCCAGGTGCAGCCGGGGCAGCTTCTCAATTTCCTCGATAAAAACCGGCCTGCCGCCCTGGGCGTTGAGGGCATCCATGACCGCCAGGAAGGCCGGGTCCTTACGATGGGCAACCTTCTTGACGCCCAGCTCGCGGCCCAGGGCCTGCAGGAAACCAAGCTCGCTGCCTCGCCAGATGGAGAGGCAGCGGACGAAGGCGCAGCGGTTATTGGCCGCATACCACTGGGCCGTCCGGGTCTTGCCGCGCCCGGCCGGGCCGATCACCGCCGCCAGACGGCCTTCGCCGGCCGACATCATCAGGGCCTCAATCATGGCCTGAAAATTGCGGACATTCTTTACATTGACAAACTTCGGGAAAAATCGTATTTCTGGCATTACTTTTCATCAACCTCCATGGTTCAAGAATTTAGGGGTTACCCGGCAACCGCTTCATCGGTTGCCGGGTTTTTTTGTCTGTAGAGGACCGCCAGCGCTGCCCGTTGGCCCTCCCAGTATTCGCGTTCAAATTCGGGCATCATCTGCTCATACACCCGCATAAACCTTCGCCAGTCAGCGGTCAGCTCTGCGCCGCTCATCTCCATTTCGATGAATTTGCCGTAGCGGTCCGCCTCACTCAGATCCTCCAGATCGGCGCTCAGTTGAGCGGCCTCCATCTCGCGTTGATAACGCTGCCCCTCGTCGGCTTCTTTCAGGACCTGTTGCAACTCTTCATTGCTGAGCTTTGCCGGCTTGGACGGCAGCAGCCTGACGTTGTTCCTTTTGCTGCCGTTACCGCCGGGCAGCAGCTTCTGGCCGGCAGGAGCGCCGGAACCGAAACCGGCATCGGCGATCAGGCGCTGCGCCTCGGGGATGACAAACTCGTCAGCCATGGCTTTGGCGTGGGAGACGGTTTGCTTCCTGAGGTTGCCGATCATTTCCAGCTGCGTTTCCAGCAGGGCAACATCCGCCTCGCTGCCGAGGATCCGGGCCGCAGGGTGCACCTTGGCCGCCCGTGAGGCCTCGCAGATAAACTCGTCGGTGCGCTGGTCATAGATCAACACGGAGTCCTGCTCCTGCAGATCGTAGCGCACAAAGACCTTGTGATTCCGGCCGTACAGCGCCGGGTGATAGTACCATTCGCCCTTGTCGTACACCTTGACGCCGCGGCCGTAGACCTTGCGTTCTTCTTTTTTCATCATCAGCAGGCGCAGGGCCAGCGGATCCACCCCGGGGCCGCGCCCGGCATCAAACAGCTCCTGTGGGCATTGCCCGGCCAGATGGCTGTTTGGTCCCTGCGGGCGGGCGGCGTAGACATCAAACCAGGCGGCAATGGCCCGGTGGCTGTCAATCAGGGTCGGCACAAAGCCGCCGGTGATCTTGTCGTTGATGCTCCGGTGCAGTTTTTCGCCCCGGTTCAGATGGGCAGGCTTGCTGTCGATGGCCGTGCCGATAAAGGACGGCGCCATCCGCTCCAGCTCCGCGAATGTTCCGAAAAATCGTTCAATGGTCTTGGACTGGCCATGATAGGGCTTGGCGATGATCAGCTTGATGCCGAGCCGTTCATACAAGCCGGGCAGCTCGGTCTGCTCAAAATCGGTACCGGTGAAATAATGGCCCTTGAAGGCGCGGCCGTTGTCGAGATAGACAATCTTGGGCACCATGCCCAGGCGGATAATCGACCGGCGCAGGGCAGCGGAGATGGAGGCGGTATTCTCGGTCGGCAGGATCTCCCAGCCGCAGGGCATACTGCTCTTCATATCGAAGAATAGCACCAGCATCATGCGCTGGGCCTTGCCGGTCCAAGGGTTGAGGACCAGGAAGTTGAGGACATGACCGTCGGCCACCAGGATGTCGCCGACCTTGATTTGATCATAATCACGCTCGGTCCAGAACATGCACTTGTCTTGCAGGCCCTTATCGCCTTCCCGCCACCAGGTCCATTCGTCATAGTTGACCGCGATCCAGTCATCAAGAAAGCGCCGATAGGTGGCGTCGGAGAGGGTGTCGATCCCTTTTCCCTGCATGACGTCCCGCGAAAAACGGATAATTTCGCTCTTCGGCAGGCTCTTGCCCTTCGGCTGGCGGACAAAGGCCAGGATGATCTGGGCCTGCAGGGGCGTGATAGTCCGGCAGCCCCGCGTCTTGCCGCGCCGATCGGCCAGCTGCAAACTGTCGCCGCAGGTCTTTTTCAGCTTGGTTTTCCAGCTCTCGATCGTCTTCCAGCTCAATTCGCCCAGGGCCTTATACAGCTCCGGCCAGGCGGCGCCGCTGTTATAGCCGACCATGAAGTTGTCGCGGGCCTGTTCTTTGTGGCCCCAGGTGGCGGCGGAAATGGCCTGCATATACAACCTCACCAGCGAGGCCTTGAGGTTGGCCTTGCCCGCCTGGGCGGCGCAGACGAGGCCGGTATCGGTAATTGAACTCTGCACCGGGACCAGGGCGTTGATCTTCTTCTGGCCGAGGATGGCCTGGCGGATCCCGTCCGGCAGCAGGTAGGCGCGGTACATCTTGCAGGAGCCGCCGCGCCCGGCTTGCCAATAAAAAGGCCAGTTCTCCTGGTCTGCCTTGCGGGCGATGCTGCGCTCAGTACCCGGCAGCACCGGCAGCTCCAGGGCGGCCAGCTCTTTGGCGGAATAGGCTGCGTTCATGGCTTATCCCCTCAGGTGCATGTCATCCTGCAGGAGCGTCCTGAACGCCGCGTCCATCTCCTTGATCGTCGCGTAAGGGCCGCTGTGCTTCTCCCAGCCGCCAGTGCCGCTGCGCTTAAGGGTCATACTGGTCCGGTCCGCCCGAAAGAGGGAATAGCCGGCCCGTTTGAGTTTATTGGCATCATCTGAGCCGCCCTGGAAGGCCGGTTCATCGATCGAAGCGCCGTCCTCGGCGATCTCGGCCCGCAGTTGGTCCAGGGTATTAATGATAAAGCCGCGCGAGGTGTATTTATAGTTGGAATTTCGCTCTATCAGGAGCTGCTCGGAGAACTTCTCAAAAGCCTCGGTGAAGTCAACACGGGCCGTCTGGCTCACTTTCTTCTGCGCCTGGCGGACGGTCTTGGTGATCTTGTCGCCGAGATATTGTCTGACTGTTTTATTGACATGACTGGCGGTTACCTTGCCGTTTGGTGCCGAAGCGGAGGCTTCTTGCCAGATTGCTGTTATCTTTTCAGGAGAGTTTTTAAACTTTGTTAACGGTCGAACCTGAGCCTCATTCAGAGGTAATTTTCTTTCCGGCGAGTCTTCTTCTAAATGTCCGCAATTTGCGGACAAAAGATTTTCACACTGTAATTGCAAATGGCCATATACCCCCGACGCATCTATCAACTGGTAGGCCTGGGTCTTTGACATATCCCAAAGCTCTCTACAGTATCGCTTAAAGGTCCGTCCCTCTTCGTTTCGATAAAGGCGCAGCCTGTTGATTTCAGCTAGCGCCTGGCCGACACGATAAAACGCGGCAAAATCTTTGACTATCGTGTGCTCATACTCGGCCAGCATCATCGCTTCTCGGGCCGACAAAGGTTTTTCAGACTCTTCCAGTTTAATAGTTGTGTGTGTCATCTCTTGACGCTCCTTGCCTTACGTTTGACTTTTCTTCTCTCCATATCTGCCGGCAGATCCAGGTACTCAACCGGACACCCCTTATCCATCAGGTACTGCAGCACTCTTCTTAAATGCTCCCGGCCTGAAAGCGTGTTGGAGATGCCGGTGTGGGTCTTATATTCCAGCGCCAGTTGGATCTTGCCGACGCTGAGACCATTACGCTTCATCCACACTTCAATCTCAATCCTGTTTCTCATAGCTCATCCTCCAGTTGCTTCATCTGCTTGCGCAGATCCTTGGCCTGGTGATAGCGCTTCGCCCAGTTCAGCATGGTGATGTCTTGTCCCTCAATGATATTCCCGCCCAGCAGCATCACCATCGCGGCCAGTGGCTTGGTGGTCTGCAGCACGGCGCAGAAAACGGTAACCCCTTTCATGCTCGGCAGGCGGTTCTCTTCTTCGACGTTCAACCATTTCTCAAAGCTGTCCTTACTGAGACCGGCCCGGCCGTTCAATCGCATGCCATACCTGGTCGCCAGACCGTTCATCATATCCAGCACCTGGTCGCGTGATTTCCCCGAATCCTTGATCGCGTCATTCATGGCTATTTTGATATCCCGCATGACCGTCGCAAGGTTCGTCTGGGTGAAAAGATTGAGTTGTCTGGGTGTCACCGTTTACCTGTCCGCTGTTTTAAGTTTTCTTGTCCGAAATTCTCTACACATCGGACATTGATAATTTGCCTGGAGTTAAGTATTCTGTTTTAAGTGCATAACAACCGTTAGCTGTACGATTAATATAAACACAATATATTCTACCTGTAAATATATTTTTTTATGTCCAGCTTAATTTATTTGCCTTGTTTGTCTCACCCTGCTTATGTGTTTGTATTTGCTGTTTTAAATTAGTCTTACTGATTTTTCCGGCGTGTCCAGCTTTCTGTCGGACTTTGGCTTATTAAAGCTAGACGTTAAAAAGACAATATTATGTCCATTGCAAACAAATTAAAATATGCCAGAAGCCACTTAGGAAAAACTCAAGCCGAGATGGCTGAGGCTGTTGGTAAAACTAAAGGAGGGTGGCAGACATACGAGAAAGGGAGCGCTGTTCCTGGAGGAAATGTCTTCAAGGCGCTATCTGAGCTGGGCTTTAATGCAAGCTGGTTCTTTAATGACAATGTGCCGATGCTGCTGGATGAAGAGCCCAGGAGCCCACAAGCACCGGCTGACGGCCAGCCGGCAGCCGACAACAAATCTATTCCCCATCTGCCCAGCGATAAACTGGGCCTGGGTGAGAGCGTGGAGCTGCTCGCCAAGATCTACAATTCCGGCAACACCGTCCTGATCCGGGCTATCGCCGCCAACCTGCACGCCTTCAGCGAAGCTATCGACAACAAGGCCTTAGCTCAAAGGGCTATAGACATGATGGATGAAATGAATCAACGCATGTTTGCGATGGAGAAAGACCTGGCGCTACTGAAAGAGGAAAATGAAGATCTCAAGAAAAAGCCGCCTGGCGACAGTCAACAGGCCTCAGGCTAGCAGGATGGCGGGGAGCCTTAAACAAGGTAATCATAATAAAGCTTTCAAAAAAACAATGGCAATACAGTCCCTGCGGCAAAATCATTTATCCCTTTATGGCATTCAATTAACAAACAGGACAACGGAGATAAGCAATGAAAAACGACAAAAAAGAAGATAAATCAAGGAATCGTCAAGAAATCACCGGCAAAAAGGATTATAATGGTTTTATACAAAATATAAGCGAGAAGAATAATCCGATATTAAACACCAACCCACCGCCCAGGTTTCCACCGAAAGGAAGGGACCAGGACAAAAAAGAGTAATCATGCCGAAAGCTGAAAATTTATCACAAGAAATCTGTGGCATGCTTTTCGATGCGCGTCGCTCTATCCGTTACCACACAAGGAGAAGATTGTTTTTTGACCGTATAAGCAAATGGTCGGATGCAATCACCGCAATCAGCGGATCGGGCACAATAATTTCCATTCTTTCCAATACCGGAGCTCAAACACCGACGACGATCCTGGCCGCGATAACCGCTATCGCCTCAGTCATAAACCTTGTCTTTGACACAAAAGGAAATGCCAGAGCGCATCACGACTTTGCTAGACAATTTATCCAGATAGAAAAAGAGTTGGTAAAAAAGAATGTCACAGAAGAAGAGCTTGAAAAACTCACAGCTCAAAGATTAGATATAGAGGCAGAAGAGCCTCCGGTATTAAGAGTGCTTGATTCGATGTGTCACAACGAACTATTAAAAGCCATGGGCTACGAAGAAACAGAGTTTTTGAAAATCAGCTTACCCCAAAGTTTTCTATCTCCCTTCATCGACTTCTTCCCCAGCTACATAAAAAAAATCTCCAATGCATAGTTGGAGGTTTCAAAAAAAGTGCATAAATCGCTGGCGCAAATATTCTGAGTTTATCTGCAAAAAGCTTTTAATCACGCCATAAAATAAGCAAATTTTCTGGCGTTTAAATTTTCCCTATTTTCCACTCTCATTCAACACACTGATAATCCCGCAAACGCCCACCAGTTCCCAGAAAATCTCATAAAAGTTTCATAAAAGTTTCGCCAAATTTCTATATATAAAGTTTCTACGTCTATCTGCCCCCCTATACTGGTGGTAAGCGATACCGAAAGAGATATTTTAAAAATAGTTGTCATGAACAGGTATCAGGATAGCCGACCGGCAGTAGCCTTTATCCGGGGATTTGGCCTGAAAAAAGGGGCGCTGGCTTCAACCGTTGCCCACGACAGCCATAATATCATAGCAGTAGGAACATCAGACAAAGAGATCGTCAATGCCATCAATATGCTGATTGCGTCCAGGGGTGGGATCGTCGTGATTGATGATCAGGAACAATTGCATCTGCCACTGCCCGTTGCCTGCATCATGACCAATCAGAACGGGCAGGAAGTAGCGAGCATATACCGGCAGCTTAACATGGCCGCCAAAAAGTTGGGCACACCCTTACATGCCCCTTTCATGACACTTTCATTCATGGCGCTGCTGGTTATTCCAGAACTCAAACTAAGTGACAAGGGATTATTTGACGGATCCAAGTTTGACTTTACTTCTTTATTCAATTCTCACACTCCACTCATAGCTTGAAAACAATCATCAAGCCTTAAAGGGTTTTCACTGGACTACACTGGACAACAAAAAACCCGCTAGCCTTTTCAAGCTGCGGGTCATTGTTCTTCTTGAGACTGCCTGGGTTTTGAAATGGTGGGCGAGGCGGGATTCGGACCCGCGACCTTCGGCTTCGGAGGCCGACACTCTATCCAGCTGAGCTACCCGCCCACATTGCATAACTTTCCCAGAAAACAGTGCATTAGCTTTAAACTATTTTCCAGACTCGTGCATTATCTTTTTCTATAAAAAAAACCTTCTAGCCTGGAGGAGACAACAACGAAACAAAATACTTTGTTGTTACCCTCGGCTTGATTAGAATCACTCTTTGAGAAGAGATTTCCATCTAAGTCATCCAACCATCAATATCTCGGGATGACAGCAACCAGACAAAAAAATCCTAATTGAACTTCTGCAGGCAGATCAACGTATACTGACTGATCCAGCGCCCCAAATTGCCATCGCGGAGCTTGCGGGATCAGCATCCAGACCGTTGAACGGATTCACTCCAGAACAGAACTCCAAAAAGCGATCGCCAGTGACTGCTGGGTACGACATTCTGTCACTTGTCAAGATTCAGCATTTCCAGATATTCTTCCCACTCCAGGGGAAGCATGTTCTTTTTTTCATTATTGCAGATTTTGCAGGAAGGAACCAGATTATCTCTGGTACTACGTCCGCCACGGGTGAGAGGAACCAGATGGTCCATAGTCAGTTCTTTAAAGGGGACTATCTGCCCACAATAATAACACTTTCCAGAGGCAGTCTTCTGTTGCCACCAGCGGCTCTTGCGCATCTCTCTGGCCTTGGCCCGCTCTGTACGGATCTGATCCTCATCCATCCCATCAAAACCGAAAAAATCCTTCACCCTGTCACCAATTCGCCCAAAAGAATCTTGCGCACCGCCCCGACCAGGTATAAAGAACCGGCTACCACAATCAGGTCTCCGGCCGCAGCCAAGGCCTCAGCCCGCAGCAGGGCCTGATCGACCTCCTGGATACACTCACAACGTTCTTGCATCCCTGCGTCAAGATGTTCCAGCAACTGCTCCGGCTCGGCAGCACGTTCCCCCTCCGGTCTGGTGAGCAGCAGAACCCCTGCCAAGTCACCAATCAGCGGCAGGGTCTTCCGCAGATCCTTATCCAGCATAGCCCCCCAGACCACTATCAGTCTTTTATATTCATACTCATGGCGCAGGGTAAGCACCAGACTCTCCACCCCGGCGGGATTGTGCGCCCCGTCCAGAAGATAACACACGGCATGTTCATCCGTTCTCTGCCCCGGTTCACGCACAGTCCGACTTTTCCGGTCCAGACAGATATGCTCCAGCCGACCTGGCCACCGCACCGCCTCAAGAGCTGCCCGAATTGTCTCCGGAGAAAGTAAGAAACCATGCGGTTGTAACAGGGCCAGGGTGGCCAAGGCAAGGGAAGCATTTACAATCTGATAGCTGCCGCGCATGAAACAGCGCAAGGAATTCAGAGGCAGAAGTGACAGGCCTATGTTCTCCGGCAGCCATGACCAGGACCGATCATGGCCCTGGTCGGCACGGAAATCCCGGCCATAAAGATAGAGAGGCGCGTTTCGCTCATGACAGGTCCGACTCACAACCTCCAGCCCCTCGTCTGCCGCCACTCCAGAGACTACGGGCACAAAATCTTTAATTATCCCGGCCTTTTCCGCTGCCACCGCCGCCACAGTAGTGCCAAGATAGGCCTCATGGTCCATGGTCACATTGGTAATCACCGAAACCAGGGGCACAACCACATTGGTAGCATCCAGTCTACCACCAAGCCCGGTCTCGAGAATCACCAGATCAAGCCCTGATTCTGCAAACCAGAGCAGGGCAAGAGCAGTAGTAAACTCAAAGTAGGTTATTTTTTCTGCACCAAGCACACCCTTGATCCGAGTTGCCAGTTCAGCGAATTTTTCCCTGCTGATAAATTCATCATTAATCCGGAAGCGCTCCCTGACCGAACTGAGATGGGGAGAGGTATAAAGGCCAACACGATACCCAGCCCCGGCCAGAAGAGTCAAAAGAGTGACACTCACCGATCCTTTGCCATTGGTACCGGCCACATGGACATATCGAAACTGCTGCTCTGGATGGCCAACCTTGGCCAGAAACGAGCGCATGGAGCCAAGGCCAAGCTTTATCTTATGAAACTGCAAGTCTTCAAGATAGATTTGTGCTTCCTGGTAGTTCATCACAATAAAAAGAATAAATAGTTTTTCTCATGACATTCTCTCCACAAGACAGAAAGGCGCCGAGGAAAAAACAAATTTTGTTCTTTCTCAGCGCCTCTGAGTTTCTGCGGGAGATCTGCCTGCCCTTAATCGGTCACAATCGTTAGTTTCGCATAATCAAGATGCAGGGTTTTTAAGCCATGCCGCTCAAAGAGGACATCAACCGATCGGCCACTGCCTAGAGTCACAACCGCTCCTTGCCCAAAAAAAGGATGGCTGACACGTGTGCCTTTCGCCAGATCTTTTACGGAGACCTTACTCCGGCTTTTTTTCAAAGAAGCAAGACAAGTATCCCTTGGGAAGGCTCCACCAGAAGAACTCTGGGGATAGGGATTTGCAACAAAAGAGGACTGCCGCTCCTCTTGGATTCGCTCAAAAACACCTCCCTTAAGCTCAGAGAGAAATGGCGACATTCCCACCCGCCGGAATTGCCGGTCCGGGGTCATCAGTTCCTTGGGATAACTCAGATAGAGATGTTTCTTGGCCCGGGTGGCAGCCACATAGAGCAGACGCCTTTCCTCTTCCCATTGTTCACCAGGTTCTGCCTTGGCATGGGGGAAGCGGCCATCCGCCAGACCAATGACAAAGACCGCCTCCCATTCCAGTCCCTTGGCAGAATGGATAGTAGACAGGACCATCCGCTCTGCATCCTCTGCCCGATGCGAGCTAGCTGATTCCGGAGGATCAAGGGTCGTATCATCAACAAAGGCCTGCAGGTCAGCGTATTCACTGATAATCCCCTGCAACTGTTCAAGGTCCTTCTGCCGTTTGGGATAGTCATCATGATACAAGCGCTCAAAGACCGACTGATAATAAACCATGATCAATTCGTACATGACCGCTGGCGACTCTTCCTGGAGCAGATCCTCAAAAAGATTGGCCAGACGCCGTAATCCCTCTTCCCATGCCTTGCCCGCCGGAAACTCAGCAAGGAGCTGAAAAGGCTCGGGTGACTGGCCAATCTGGGCGGCAATCTTCTGGGCCGTCTTGGGACCCACCTTATCTAGATGGAGCAGCACCCGGTTCCAGGAAAGATTATCCTGAGGATTGGACAGGATGCGTAAAAAAGAAAGCACATCCTTCATGTGCGCCGACTCGGTCAGCTTCAAACCTCCCCGTTTCTCAAAATCGACCCCACCGCTGGCCAACTCAATCTCCAGCTTATAAGAATGAAATCCTGAACGGAACAGCACCGCGATATCCTGGAAACGAACACCTCCGGCCACCAGTTCGCTGATCTTGCCGGCAACAAATCTGGCCTCTTCCCGTTCATCAGTCGCCGCAAAAAGCAGGGGTTTGACCGTCCCTTCCAAACGGGTAAAAAGGGTCTTGGTATATTTTTCCGAGGCATGGCAGATAATATCATTGGTCAAGGAAAGGATCGGCTGGGTGGAACGATAGTTTTCCTCCAGCTTGATGATGTGAGTATCAGGGAACAATTTGGGAAAGCGCATGATATTATAGAAATCCGCGCCGCGAAAAGAATAGATGGATTGGGAATCATCGCCCACCACCATTACATTATCATGTCCGTGAGCAATAAGACGGACAATTTCCGCCTGCACCAGATTGGTATCCTGATATTCATCCACCATGACATGGGTATAACGGGAAGCAATGGCCTGTCGCGCCTCTGGGACCTCGGACATAAGTCGTTTCCAGTTGATAAGCAGATCATCATAGTCCATCAGACCATGGGTGAATTTGAAATCCTTATAGTGTTTCTGTAACCTGAGCAGATCTTCTGTATGTTCACTGAGATGGACGTACTGTTCAAAGACCAGGTCCTCAAGGGCTCTGGATTTATTGACTGCCCCGCTGATCATATTGATGATGACCCGCTTGGAGGGAAACTGCAGATCTCGTCCGGTGAGGCCAAGGGATGACTTCAGGAGATTGATGATCCCTTCAGCATCGGAACGGTCAATGATGGTAAAGTTCGAACCAAAACCAAGATACGAACCATAACGCCTGAGCAACATATTGGCGATCCCATGGAAGGTACCGCCCACTACCCGGTTACAGGAATCATTGAGGAGTCTTCCGGCCCGCCATAACATCTCCTGAGCAGATTTCCGGGTAAAGGTCAGCAGCAGGATATTTTCCGGGGCCACCCCCTTTTCCAGGAGATGGGCCACCCGATAAACAAGAGTCCTGGTCTTGCCACTGCCGGCACCGGCTATGACCAGAACCGGCCCTTCAGTCCTGATCACCGCCTCATACTGGGCAGGATTCAGATCATTGAGGTCTATGACTGAAGATCCATGACTATTTAAAATGTTGGAGATAGGAGCTTGCATGGGGGCAGACTTTACCACAGCGGTGCTTTCACCGCAACGTCGGTTGACAAAGACGCAACTCTGTTTATAATAATGCTCCATTTGGCACCCTGTACCCAAGGCATCAGAGGCATCATCCCTGGTGACTTTTCTTCAACTCTTAACAACAAAAAACATTATGGATACCAAGACCATTGACGCCCTCTTTACCCCTGAGACCCTGCAACATCTCTTCCCCAGAGAACGCTCCAATGATTTTTTTGACGCCCTTTTCGGTGATGCCAGCGAAGGGGCCTATGATATTGAACTTGCCTATAATGGCAGCGATGGCAAAAGTATCAGCCTGGAGTTACGTCTGCACGAAAGGCCTGGCTGCTGCCTGGCCTGTAACCTGACGCAAGGACTGCCACAGGTCTTTACCAGGCATCCGGTAATTAATGTAGCAGGGTTGGTTGAGGCAGTAAATACCATGCTGGCCGGACAGGCCAGCTGCCGGGAATGGTCACTGGGACGCACCGAACAACGACGCAAAGAAATGCATATCATTCCTCTGATTATCCAACTGGACAAATAAACAGTTCCTTTTCCCCAATACCCAGAGAACAGTCAATAATTTGACAAACGAGTATTTACGGCTGACAAAATCCATTCTACAGTTGTTAAAATGCAAAAAGCCGACTCATGATGAGTCGGCTTTTTGCATTTTGATCTTTTTTAAACTTGGGAAATCTAAACGAAACTCACCCTGGATCGGCCATTGGCTTTAGCATGATAAAGAATATCATCTACCCGTTCCATCCACCCATCCAGACTCTCATCTTTTTCCCACTGAGCAAGGCCGATGGAAACCCCAAGCTTGGTTTCGTTGTCAGCCCATATATCCAACTCGTCAATGGCCAGACATAATCTCTCAGCCAGAATCCGGGAACTTTTCTGATCAGTATCATCCATTACCAGCAGGAATTCATCTCCGCCCATCCTGACCAGGAGATCCGTAGAGCGTATCGCCTCAGCCATTACTGCTGCTACCTGCCGCAACACTTGATCCCCTCGTTGATGGCCGAGGTTGTCATTTATTTGTTTAAAACGATCGAGATCCATGGAGGCCATAGTCAGCGGGCGGCCAGATCGTCTGGCACTGTCCATCTTAGATTTTATCTGCTCATCAAAAACCCAGCGATTGGCAAGACCAGTTAAAGCATCACGCCGCGCACTCTCAAAAAGTTCCTCATACTCAAGGGCCCGGCGCAGTGACTCACTTAACACCAAAAGTGACTCATTGATCAGGTTAATCTCCCCACTCTCCAAGGCCCTTCCGTCCTTTAAGACCAGGAGCAACCCCGCGTTGTCTGCTGTCTCCATCAGCCATTTATGGGCATAATGGCCATCTTCACTGACCGAACAGGTAACACTACAAGCCTCATCCGCCATCAACTGCTCAGCAAATGCAATCACACTGCGCCTGAGCGGCCCATGACCGGAACAGAACAGGTGCTTCTTACTGCGAATCATATTGCAATATCCAATCAGTTCATGCTCCACATGAGGCATCAACCAGACCGAGTATGCCTCGATCATGCCGGCAAGATCAAGAACAGCAGCTAAACGGATATGAAGTTTATTAATCAAATCAAGACGTTCAGTCTGCCGCCTGAAATGATCCAGCTCTATCATCACCCTGTCAATCTCAACTACTTGATTGCTGGTAAAAGTATCTGTAGATGTCAACATTGGAGAGCTCATTATTATTTCCTTATATAAATTATCAAAACAATTTTGGACTTAAAAGTATATCGACCAACCGAGAAGATATCTTTATCCATCTTTTGATAATTTTAACAAAGCAAGAACAATGCCAAACACACATTAACCATTCCATTTATCTCCTGTTGCAATTAAGTGACAAGAAGAGTAAAGGCAGTTTCAAGGGGAAAAAAGAGTTTTGCTCTCTCCTTGAGCCCTTGCCACTCACCCACAACATGAGAGTCCCGTAAAATGCCAGAGACCACGACCATTCAAAATTGAGCTGAAGAGCATAACTCATTCCCCAAAAATATTGGCCAAGATCCCATGAACATAGAACAAAAAATCGGACAGCTCTTTCTCCTCGGATTCGAGGGAGACAGTATCGATGCGTCCCATCCCGTGGCAGCAGACATTAGCCGGAGAAACCTGGGTGGCGTTATTCTCTTTGACCGCTCCCTGGCAAAAAAGCGGGACCACAATAACATCAGATCGGCAGGGCAGGTCAAGGCTCTCACCGCTACTTTACAGGGATTTGCCCAAACTCCCCTACTCATCGGAGTTGATCAGGAAGGCGGAAAAGTCCGCAGGCTCAAACCGGAGAAGGGTTTTCCGGCAACAGCAAGCGCCGCCGAGCTTGGTCAAAAAAATGACAACACCCTGACACGCATCCATGCCATGACCACTGCCGACACCCTGCAGACCATGGGTATTAATTTTAATCTCGCCCCGGTCGTTGATGTCAACACCTTTCCAGAGAATCCGGTGATCGGCAGACTTGAGCGCAGCTTTTCGCCGTCTCCCGCGATTGTCAGCGTCCACGCCAGTGAGTGGATCAAAGCACACAGCAAACGAGGCGTTCTCAGTTGCCTGAAACATTTTCCCGGCCATGGCAGCTCCCGGTGTGACTCCCATCTAGGATTCACCGACATTACAGATACCTGGAAACCAGAAGAGCTCCAGCCTTATAAAGATCTGATTGCAAATGACCAGGCCGATGCAATCATGACCGGTCATCTTTTCCATAAAGGAATGGACCCCATCCATCCAGCCACTCTCTCACCCCGTATCATTGGCAATCTCCTGCGCCAGGAACTGCAATTTACCGGAGTTGTCATCTCGGATGACCTGCAGATGAAAGCCATAACCGACCGATATGGCCTGGAAGAAGCCGCATGTCTTGCCCTTGCGGCTGGCGTTGACCTGCTTATAATAGGGAATAATCTTGACTATGCCCCGGATATCCTGGCACGAATCATTCCCGCTATTCTGCAAGCAATACAGACCGGGCTACTCCAGGAAAGGCAGATAGATGAGTCCTATGCACGGGTCCAGAAGTTGAAGAAGAAAGTTCTAAAAATTCAAGAGCATTAAGCCGTTGAAAACGGCCGTACTATTTTACATAAAAAAAACAGTATAAGGAGCCAGAAAAAATGCCCAAACCACAAACCCACACCCCGATCATGGGCTACCTGTTATGGATCTTCGGTTTTATTGGTGCCCATCGTTTTTATTATGGTAAACCCATCTCCGGCACCATTTACTTTTTTACCCTGGGACTTTTTCTGATCGGTTGGCTGGTGGACCTGTTTCTCATTCCATCGATGAACAGAGATGCAGATATTCGCTTCCATGACGGGGAAATTGACTACAACCTGGCCTGGGTTCTCCTAACCTTTCTGGGGCTGTTCGGCATCCATCGCCTCTATATGGGAAAATGGATCTCCGGCGTCATCTACCTGTTAACTGGAGGAATTTTCGGATTGGGATATATCTATGACTTCTGGACGCTCAATAATCAAATCAGTCTCTTAAACGGCGGCGTCCGCAGCTGACACCCTTGGTTTTTTCCGATCAAGAGCACGACGTACAACCTGGGCCAAGGCCTGTAAAGTTACCGGTTTCAGAAAGTATTCATCTACTCCCGCCCGCTGCAGTAACTCTTCTGTGATCTGCTCCGGATAGCCGGTATTAAGGATAAGCGGCATATCCGGCCTGTTTTTTCTGCTCTGTTCACACAGATCACATCCGGTCAGCAGGGGCATGGTAAGATCCGTAATCAACAAATCAACATCACAATTTGTCTCCATAACAAGCAACAAAGCCTCATGGGCGGATGTCGTACTTGTCACCCTGTACCCCAATCCTTTCAAGATATTTGTGACAACATCAAGTACCTGTTCTTCATCGTCAACGACAAGAATATGTTCCTTCCCGCCAACGGGCGCAGGAACAGCCAGCACACTCTCCAGAGGACCGGGTGCACAAACGTCGACAGGGAGATAAACATAAAATGTGGTTCCCACACCAACCTCACTTTGCACCTCCACCCTGCCGCCATATCTACTGACAATTCCGTGCACCATGGCCAGTCCCATCCCTGTTCCTCGACTCTTGTCCTTAGTGGTATAATAAGGTTCAAAGATCCTGGGCAATACTGACGCCTCAATTCCAGTTCCGGTATCCGAAACAGTTAAGACAACCCAACTCTGCCCATCCTGATCTTCTTCTCCCTTGGCAAGACACACTGTCAAAATCCCGACTCGCCCTTCCATGGCATGGAAACTATTGGTACAGAGGTTCATCAATACCTGATGTAACTGAACCGGATCAGCAAGAACCATTCCACAGTTGATATCAAGCTCCTGACGAATCTGTATGGTACTCGGCAAAGCCACCTTTATCAGACTCATTACTTCCTTGACTATGGGATGGACATACAAGGCAGCACTCTTCTGCTCCTGGCTCCTGGAAAAAGTAAGGATCTGATCGACCAACCCCTTGGCCCTTTTGGCAGCCATCAAAATTTCTCGGACGGAACTCTCCAGTTCACGATCCTCCTGCCCACGTTGCCGCATACGAAAACGTATAATCTCCGCCTGCCCGATGATCGGAGTCAAGACGTTATTAAAATCATGGGCAATCCCCCCAGCCAGGGAACCGATTGCCTCCATTTTCTGCGAATGAAGCACCTGCTTTTCCAGCCTTATCTTTTCTGTGACATCCCGCGAGATAGCCACCACGCTCTTGACCTTACCAGCCACATCTTTAATGGGTGTAGCCACAAGTTCAAAATATTTCCCTTCCCCAGTGTCTGGCTCAGAGGATACTTTTTGTATTCCTGACTCAATCTGTCCACTCAACAGACTTCGACGGACAGCACAATCCACACAAGCCTCTATTTTACCCAGCAAGAGTTGATGACAACACAAATCAACCGGATCCGCATCAACCACATTCCCCTGTTTTTTGTCCCTATTGGACCAGATAACTTTTAAATCACAATCAAGCAAGGCCACTGTCCCTGGGAATCCGTCAAGAATGGCCTGTTTTTGTGACTCAATCTCTCCCAGATTTTCCTGGGCCTCTTTCAGTTCCGAGAGATCAGACAAGGTAACGATGAGCCCCAGGACCCGGTCATCTCGACCATGCACCACAGCCTTGGTAAAGATAACAGAGCGTTCCTGGCCATCCCAAGCTAAAACCCGCCCTTCAAAAGTGTCCCGCCCCCCCGTGGCCAGCAACTCTGCATCCCTCAGTCGGAACTCTTCTGCCAGAGCAGGAACCAAAAAATGATACACTCCCTGACTCAGGACACTTTCACGCTCTACCCCCAGGAAATCAGCCAAGGCTCGATTAGCGCCAAAATAATTCCCTTCGGCATCATTAATGAAAACAGGCACGGGAATGGCATCAAAAAGTTCTTGTTCAAAGACAAAACAATCCTCAGGCTTTACTGTTTTGTCCCCCAACAGATCTTTAAACAGAGAACTGTATTCTGTAGACACCTTCTTGCCGACAAAAACTTTTTCACCAAATTGCAGTTTCGTTCCCATACTCTCTGCCTCCTGTTCCCCTTGACTCTTACAGATCTCCTCGGTAAAGTCGGAAAAAAACAACTCAACCAAACTCAGCCACCAAGGAGCACAAACACACGATGCTGATTGATATCAAAAACACAAACCACTGTGCTACAGGAAAGCCAGAGATAACCTACCCCTGCGTCTGGCTGTACAAGGTCATTGGAGAGGATGTTAGCTCTCTGACCAAGGCAATCACCACAGTATGTCCTGCTCAGCTCTCTATTACCGCCTCAAAAACTAGTTCCAGCGGTAAATATTGCAGCCTGAATGTGGAAATCGAAGTTGCCGACGAGGCCTCCCGGCTTTCCATCTACCAGAATTTGAAAAACCATCTTGCTGTCAAGATGGTGCTCTAGAGCAGACAAATGGATACAAAAGAATCAAACAATCCTGGGTCACGCTTGATTCCTGTCTTGCGGGAAGGAATTTGCGTGGTACAGATGGTCCTGTTTAAAGAACTGCGTTCACTGCTGACGAGCAAACACCCTGACCGAGACTCTCTCTCAGTTTCCATGCTCACCGGAGCTATCACCAACGAGCTCTTCGGCAGCCTGAACAGAGAAGAAAAATTTCAGGATTTCCGCAGAAAAAACCGGGCAGATATTGAACAAGAGCTATTCAGCCTGGCCCAGAAACTTCCATCCCTGGCCGCAGCGCTCACCGATGCCCTACGGATACAGGCTCTCTGTGACAACATGGAAGATAAAGATAGCACAAAGCTCCTCAACCATGCCGCCGAAATTGGTTTGCTGATACAAGATCGAGAGTTGCCCCTCCCTTCCATCTTTATGACCATGGTGCGCAGTCTTGGCGACACCCATCAGCTGATTATTGCTCCGACGGCGATAAGCCAGGAAGATGACCAGAGTCTGATCCAGTAACAAAAGATAAAAACTGACCTTGTTACAAAGGATCTGGGAGCATCTTCAAGGAAGAAAAACGAAAAAAGTTTTTTCAAAATATCTCTATGCTACGTGCGAAAAGATACGTTTACAAAAATCTTTTTGCACCAAACAATAAAAATGCCCCTTACGCTCCGAGAAAAGATCGTAAAGGGCATTTTTTCCTGCCTTGTCGTTTATTTCACACCATGCCCACGCAGAAAAGAACTATATTTTTTATCTGTACCCTGGATATGATTGACTAACCAGTTTTTGAGAAAAGTCATGAGATCCATGGAAATCATGGCATCTCCGGACTTAAATTTTTTCTGAATATCCACAACCTGGGCCACCAGTTTCCGATGGAGCTCCACATGGGCCTTCTCTTCAGGATATCCATATTGGGCAAAGAGCTTTTCTTCAACGGCAAAATGGGTGACTGTATAGTCAGCAAGCCGGTCAAGGATCGAGCCCATGGTAGCATTGCTCCTTTTCAACTTCATGGCCTTATGCAGTTCATTGATCATCCCCACCAGCTTCTTGTGCTGGTCATCAATCAACTTGATATCCACGCTCAGATTATTACTCCAGGGCATAAGATCAGAAATGTCGGCAGAAGCGGATGACAATGCGGAGGAGGCCACCGGCCTTGACGTTGATGTTGCCACCTTCGTCCCCGTACCACCTGTTACTACCGCAACCATTTTAAAATGGGCCACCAGATTTTTAAGAGTCTCAGCGACATTGGCCAGTTCCTGAGCGCTCCCCTCTACGTCATGACCACTCTTGGAAAGGGAACGGGAGACATTACTGACTTCGGTAATGTCTCCGGCGATCTGACCAGCCACCATGGAACTCTGGGCCACATTTTCATTGACCTCACTGATCCCCTGAGCCGCCTGCAGGACACTTTCTGCAATCTCAGAGGTAGTGGCCGTCTGTTCTTCAACGGACTGGGCAATATCGGCCACGATCCCGTTCATCTGACTGATGACCTTGGTAATCTGCTCGATTTCACTGACCGTCTCGTTGGTTGAGCCCTGAATAGATTCAATCCTGCTTTTGATCTCTCCGGTTGCCGCCGCCGTCTGCTTGGCCAGTTCTTTAATCTCATTGGCCACTACAGCAAAGCCTTTGCCTGCCTCTCCGGCCCGGGCCGCCTCAATGGTGGCATTCAAAGCCAGCAGATTGGTCTGATCCGAGATCTCGGTAATGGCCTCTGTAACCTTGCTGATCTCAAGTGCAGCCCGTCCTAAAGCATCCACCTTTTCAGTGGAGCTTTGCGCCAGAAGCACTGCACCACGGGTAATCTCTTTGGCTTGCTCTGTTTTGGCGGCAATCTGATGAATGGTCGAACTGATCTCCTCGGCTGCGGTAGCTACAATATTGACATTAGTGGCGGCCTCCTCGCTGGCAGCAGCCACGGAGTTCATATTGGCACTCATCTCTTCGGTTGCAGCGGCCACAGAAGAAGACAACTCCGCAGAGTTGCTGGCCCCATCTGACAGATTACGAGAGGTAGAGCTAAGCTCCTGAGAGGATGAAGCAAGCACCGCTACTTCATCACCCAAACTACCAACAATCTGCCGCCACTGCTCAACCGTAGTATTCAGGGTTTTGGCCAGGGCACCAATCTCATCTTTCTGGCTCATCTCAAGCTGTCCCGTCAGATCCCCCTTGGCCATATTTTCAGCAAAGAGCACCATTTTTTTCAGACTGCCACTGATCATCCGGACAATATTAAAACCAAAAACAACACCAACAACCAACGCCAAACCCGTCAAAGCCAGGATAATCTGAATGGCGCTACGGACGCCTTGTTTAGCCAGTTCATTCAAAATCGTCGTTTTCTTTGCCAGCTCTCCACCTATTTTCTGTAGAATCGCGGAGACCTCTACCAAGGCCTTTTGTGTTTTTTGTTCAAAGATATCCTGCATGCCGTAAACGGCCATATCCTTGCTTTCCGCCTTGGCCAGGATCTGCTGCATCTCGGCCACAGAGTCATGCAGCAAGGCATGGGGGGCCTCAAGTTCTTTCAGCTGCGGGACCAGCTCAGGATACTTTTGTTCCGCCTCCTTGCGACCTTCACCATAGAGCCATTTTCCTAAGTTACATTTATGATCATCTGTTTGCAGATCCAGGCTTGTCATAGAGGCATCCTGAAAGAATGTCGTAATTTTGCTCATAAAACGGAGATGATCGATCTCACGATTGGCGAGTTCAGTATTCAACGCATTGACAGACAAGGCCTCGCCCATGTGAGAATTCAACTGAGACACCTTGAGCAACCCGACCCCACTAATCCCCGCCATCAGCAGTAAGACAACTCCCAAGGCCACCCCAATCTTTATTCCAATCGACCAATTTCTCCAGCTCATCCTTCTCTCCTTTACCGCCCGTATTAATTTTTTTTAAGGCTCCATCGATTATCACCGTAACACCTTGTATTAGTATCTGATTTCCATGCAGGGCTTGGAAATCAGATACTAATACATAATACAAGCAGATCAGGTTTCAACCCGACGCAGGGCTTACAAAGTAAGCCCTGCGTTCAGGCTAAAGCCCGACCTACTATATTATGAAAGATAGTTACAAATCAACTATTGAGCGATGAGTTGTTTTCCTGGCCCATTGATATAGTCGAGTACTTTTTGTACTCCTGGGGAAGGTGCACCTTTGGTGATTAAGGTGATGGGGCGTCCAAATTCAGGAATGGCAGGTGCGTTGATGGTATCATCAATCTGTGACATGGCCCCCAGGGATACTGCGCCTGAGGTGGATACCACTCTGCTCTTCAGGTCATCAGCGGTTGTTCCTTCCACAGCATCTTTACTATAGGATTGACCCATCAGAGCCTGTTTCTGGAAAACGGTCTGGGTGCCGGGAATTTTGGTTCCCACGATGACGACCACGGGCAGGTTCGGTCCACCGACCTCAGACCAGTTTTTTGCCTTACCGGTGAAAATTGAGGCAAGCTGGTCTTTGGAAAGCGTGGTGACGGTTACGTCTTTATTGGTAAGAACTTTAATGACATCTTTGCCGATGACCTGACTCTTGTAAACGGTTGGATCGGGGATGGCATACCCTTCTTTTGTCATCATTTTTATCCAGTCAGGGAAAGTAACTCCGCCAGATGCAGCATCAACGGTACCCGCATCCACATCTTTCAAGGCCTGCACGGGCCCACCGGAGATAATAACGAGCTTGACACCATTGGCTTGTTCCATGGGGCCTTGAATCTTTTTGAAGATATTTTCGGTTGGCGCAGCTCCGGCACCAATTTTAACCTCTTCAGCCAGAGATGTTCCCGCTACACCACCTATCAGCATTAATGCCATAACACCTTGAAGCGAATTCATGAACCATGATTTTGACATACGTTGCACTCCTTTTTTTTTTTTGAGGTTTATTGCCCAAGGATAAAAAAACAATTCTTTCAATCCCCCGTGACAATGCTTGAAAAGCTGGAGTAGTCTTTATTGCAGAACTCTTAACACGTTATCATGACGCCGTTTTTTTTAACACTCTTATTGTATCACGACCAGGCCTGGTTTCAATATCAAGTTGCCATACGATGCATGGAAATCAGGTCAAACAGTCTATCACCTATCTCTTGTCACCTGCACAACCCCCCGCACCGAGTTACAGAGAAAAACGGCATCCGCATTTTGCAGATCATCAAGTGTCAAGACCTCTTCCCGCAGGAGTACTTGTGCATTTGAAAGAAGAGATTTTCTCATAATACCTGCCAGTAAACCACAATGCAAGGACGGGGTAACGTATTCACCCTTGCGGAATAAAATAATATTGGAGATGCACCCCTCGGTCAACTCATCTCGTTCATTCAAAAAACAGTAATCCAACAGTCCATTGTCTCTGGCCCGTTGCAACTCACAGTCATACACCTCCCGCCGTGTTGTTTTATGAAAATACCAAGGTAGAGATGAGTCTGTCCGCACCGGGGAGACCTCGATCAAGGGCAGATCAGGACAGAGCAAATCCGGATGATAAGGCAGGCAACGGGCTGCGGGCAGGGAACAGGGCAGAGAGCTGACTACAATCTCTCCATCCTTGGCCAGGGTCAGACGGACACGCATGGGAACGTCCGCAAATAGTCGGCTTTCCCGTCTCAATCTTTCTTCAATTGATGACCGATCACAACAAAAAAGAAAATACTCAGCAGAGGCACAAAGGCGATCCAAATGGTCAGCCAGAAGCCAATAGCCAGCCCCCGTTTCCCACAGCAGGGTCTCTATGAGTTGAAAAGGTGGGGAGGAAGAGGTCAGGAACCTGCCCTTAAGCAGACACTCCTGCCACTCCTGTTCAGGGACTGAGTCAGCAACAATTCCGGAACCGATACCCATCTCGCCTTGCGTACCACGCAGTGAGACGGTACGAATCGGCACATTAAAGACCGCTTCCCCTGAGGGTGCCAGATAGCCGATAGCCCCGGTATAAACACCGCGACGCAAGGGCTCCAGCTCCGAAATAATTTCCATGGTCCGGATTTTGGGGGCACCGGTAACAGAGCCGCAGGGGAAGAGAGCCTGAAAGAGCTGCACAAGGGGTAGGAAGGCAAGGCAATCCCGGCCGCCATCGGCGATAACCGTAGAGGTCATCTGGAGCAGAGTTTCATAACGCTCCACATCAAAAAGCGAGCTGGTGCGCACCGGAACATCTCCCAGATCATGCATCAATCGTCCCAAATCGTTGCGCAGGAGATCAACGATCATTACGTTTTCACTGCGATTTTTCTCATCATTTCGTAAACGATTCGCCTGCTCATTATCCTCACCGGGGAAGCGTCCCCTGTGCATGGTACCTTTCATCGGCCGCACCATGATCCTATCCGCCTCTTTCCTGAAAAAAAGTTCAGGGGAGAAAGAAAGCAACGTCGACTCTCCCAGTCGCAGATAGGCTCCGTAGGCCACAGATTGATTCCGCCTGAGTATTTTATAGAGGGCCTCAGGGGTCCCCATAAAATCAAAAAACAACTTCAGGGTATAATTGACCTGATAGGTATCACCTGCCTCGATATATCGCTGAATGGCCTGGATGGCCTGGAGATAGGCGTCCCGTTCCTGACTGGGTCGGATGTTTTTCACCTGACAGGAGATCAGAGTGTCACGCACATCCGTGTTCTGTCGATTTTCCGTCTGGTTCACAACAGGAAAGGTGGTATTGCCTGAGCGGTGATCAAAGAAGCACGGTTCAGCAAAGACTCCGAGATCGGCCAGCAGGAGCGAGGCATCGCCTGGCCGGCAGAGCAATCCCTGCAAACTTTCTTCCAGAAGATAGCCAAATTCATAGCTGAACCAGCCAGCCACATAATGACCAGCGGCCAATGCCGACTCAATCTGGGCCAGAAACAACCGGAAATCATCACCAATGAGACATTGCAACCGGCTAACTGGATTCAGAAAAAGGAGTGAGACCCTATTCTCAGCATCGGGTTTTACCGTATCCAGAAAAACGAACTGCTCTTTATCGGCCAGAAACATGAGCAATTCTTCCAGATTACAAGCAGAAAGAACATTCATGAGCGGCACATATCAATTTCATTCATATCTTGCATCAATATTTAAAATACTTTATAGTCGCAAAATGTTTTTATTAAGTTTAATTTCAGATATTATAGGGTACTTTGAAAAAGTAGCACTTCGTTGAGCAGGATGGCTTAACGATTCAAAGAGTGTAAAAATTTTACCTTAAAAATATAAACATATATTCCAAAGATAAAATTTTAAGAACGATACAGGCATTAACGAAAATAAAAATCTAAAAAAATAAACATCCTATATTTTTCAGCCTGACGCTTGTTTCCATCCCCTTGCCGTCAGGCACGCTCATCCACTATGACATCCATTATTCCATTTTCTATGATTTGCGCAACCATTTACGCGACTCAAAGGAGGCATTTATGTTAATAAAAGACTGGATGGCAACCACGATTCTTACTGTGGACGCCAACACCTCGGTCATGCGGGCCACCCGAACCATGAAAGAGAACAATATCAGACGGCTGCCAGTTCTGTCCCATGGAAAACTCGCCGGCATCATCACCGACCGCGACCTGAAAGATGCATCACCATCCAGCAAGGCCGACATGGATATCCACGAGATGTACTATCTGCTCTCTGAGATGAAGGTCAAAGATGTCATGACTGGCAGCCCCATCTGCCTGAAAAAAGATGATACTCTGGAGAAGGCGGCCCTGGTCATGCTGCGCGAGAAAATCTCAGGGCTGCTGGTCGTTGATAACAACGATCAGCTGGTAGGTCTGCTGTCGGAATCCGACGTGCTCCGAGGATTCATCCACGCCACTGGCATCCAGGACGGTGCCTATCAATTTGTCATTGACATGTCTGACACCGGCGGCTCTGTCTCAAAGCTGATTGACATCCTGCGCCAGCACAACGCCCGCGTCCTCTCTATTCTCACCTCTTTTGACGATGCTCCCCCGGGCTTTAAACGAGTCGCGGTGCGTATCCTTCCTGAACAGGGTATTGATGCCCTTACCAGCGAGATTACGGCAATGAGCGGATACAAGATCGTGAGCCAGAGTATTGACGACCTGAGCGATCTGCCAAAAAAATAATTATCAAGTTTATAAATAAACAGAAAACATTTTCTAATCAAAGTAATAAAGGAGATTCGTTTCATGTCACGAAAAATGGTCACCATCGACGGTAATCAGGCCTGCACCCATGTAGCCTATGCCACCAGCGAAGTCATCACCATCTATCCCATCACCCCATCCACCCCGATGGCGGCTGAGGCAGATACTAAATCAGCCGGTCTGCAGGAGAACATCTGGAATTCCATCCCTGTTGTCACTCAGATGCAATCGGAGGCTGGTGTTGCCGGTTCCCTCCATGGCTCTCTGGCCACAGGTGCCCTGTGTACCACCTTTACCGCGTCCCAGGGACTGTTGTTGATGATCCCCAACATGTACAAGATTGCAGGCGAGCTGACTCCAACCGTCTTTCATGTGACCGCCCGCTCCATCGCCTGTCAGGGACTTTCCATCTTCGGCGACCATAGCGACATCAACGCCGTCCGCCAGACCGGCTGGGGAATACTTGCTTCCCAAAACGTCCAGGAATGTATGGATATGGCCCTGATTGTCACACAAACCGCGCTCGCCTCCCGGATTCCTTTTGTCCATTTCTTTGACGGTTTCCGTACCTCGCACGAGATCCAGAAGATTGAAGAGTTGACCCGTGAAGATATGACCGCCATGATCGATGAAGATCTGATCGTTGCCCACCGTCAGCGCGCCCTCACTCCTGACCGCCCCACCATCCGCGGCACCGCCCAGAATCCTGATGTCTATTTTACCGGTCGTGAGACTGTCAACAAATATTACAATGCCCTGCCCGGTATCGTTCAGGACACCATGGACAAGTTCGCCACCATCACCGGCCGCCAGTATCACCTCTTTGATTATTATGGAGATCCTGATGCCGAAGATGTCATTGTGATGATGGCCTCCGGCTGTGAGACAGTATCCGCCACCATCGACCATCTGATGGCCCAGGATAAGAGAGTTGGTATGGTCATTGTCCGCCTGTATCGTCCTTTTGACTGCAAGGCCATGGTCAACGCCCTGCCTCCTACGGTTGAGCGCATCACGGTCATGGATCGCACCAAGGAACCCGGATCCGCCGGCGAGCCACTCTACCTTGATGTCCGCACCGCAGTCGGCGAGGCCACCGAGAACAATATCGCCGCCTACCAGCCGTTGGTCCTCTCCGGTCGCTATGGTCTTGGTTCCGCCGAATTTACCCCGGCCATGGTCAAGGCTATTTTTGAAAATATGGCCTCCATGGCCCCCAAGAACCACTTCTGCGTTGGGCCCAACGATGACGTGACCGGCTCAAGTCTGAGCTACGACAAGAGCTTCAGCATCGAGGGCAAGGACGTTGTCCGCGCCCTGTTTTACGGCCTTGGTTCCGATGGAACCGTAGGCGCCAACAAGAACAGCATCAAGATCATCGGCACCGAGACCGATAACTCAGCCCAAGGGTATTTTGTCTACGATTCCAAAAAATCAGGTTCTATCACCACCTCCCATCTCCGTTTTGGCAAGAATCCGATTGTGGCGCCCTATCTCATCAACAAGGCCAATTTCATCGCCTGCCACAACGAAAACTTTCTCGACCAGTATGACATGCTCCGCAATCTGGAAGAAGGCGGCACCTTCCTCCTGACCACCCATTTCAACGCCAAACAGATCTGGGCTGAGCTGCCGAACAAAGTACAGAAGGACCTGATCCAGAAAAAAGCCAAATTCTACATCATCGACGCCATCGCCCTCGGCCAGGCCCTGGGCTTGGGTGCCCGCATCAACATGATCATGCAGACCGCCTTCTTCCTGATTTCAGGCATTCTCTCCAAAGATGATGCAATTGCCGCCATCAAGAACGCCATCAAAAAGACCTATGGCAAGAAAGGAAACAAGGTCGTGGAGATGAACTACAGCGCCGTCGATGCCGCCGTAAAGAATATCGTTGAGGTAAAACTGGGTAAATCCACCAGTGGCCATGATGTGCCACCGACTGTTCCTGAGCACGCACCTGACTTTGTCAAGGAAGTCACTGCCATTATGATTGAAGGGAGGGGCGACGAAGTCAAGGTTTCCCAGATGCCGGATGATGGCACCTGGCCCACCGGAACCACCCAGTACGAGAAACGAAATATCGGAGTTCAGGTCGCTGAATGGATCCCTGAAAACTGCATCCAGTGCGGCAGATGTTCTCTCGTCTGCCCCCATGCCGCCATCCGGATAAAGGTCGCTTCTGACCTGAAAAAAGCACCCAAGGCCTTCAAATCTGCTGATGCCGTGGGCAAGCAGTTCACCGGGAAGAAATTTGTGGTCCAGGTCTTCACCGAAGACTGTTGCGCCTGCACTCAGTGCGTTTCTGTCTGCCCGGCTAAGACCAAGGCCCTGCAGATGACTCCCAACACTGATGAAATCCGCAAGACCGAGACCAAGAATGTGGAATACTTCCTTTCTCTGCCCGAGGTCAATGCAGCCGAGATTGATCCCTCCACCATCAAGGGCAGTCAGTTATGTCGTCCGCTCTTCGAGTTTTCAGGCGCCTGTGCCGGATGTGGAGAGACCCCGTATATAAAACTGGTTACCCAGATGTTTGGCGACCGGATGCTCGTTGCCAACGCCACTGGTTGTTCCTCCATTTACGGCGGCAACCTGCCCACTACCCCTTACTGCAAACGCGCAGACGGACGTGGACCTGCCTGGGCCAACTCCCTCTTTGAGGATAATGCCGAGTTTGGTCTGGGTATGCGTGCCTCGGTAAACAAGCTTGGTGCTCAGGCAGTCGAGCTGGTGAATCAGGCCGTTGCCGCAAAACTGATCACCAAGAAGATGGCCGATGAGATCCTGGGTGCTGACCAGAAATCACAGACCGCCATTGAGCAGCAGCGGGAGCGTGTGGCCCAGCTGAAGAGTAAGCTTACAGGCAGCAAGGATGTTATTGCTAAACGCCTCCTGCCAGTGGCCGATTACCTGGTGAAAAAATCCGTATGGATCTTTGGCGGTGATGGCTGGGCCTACGACATCGGCTACGGTGGTCTTGATCATGTCCTTGCCTCCGGTGAGAATGTGAACGTCATGATCATGGACACCGAGGTCTACTCCAACACCGGCGGCCAGATGTCAAAATCCACCCCACGCGCTGCTACCGCTCAGTTTGCGGCAAGCGGCAAGAAAATGCCTAAGAAGGATATCGGCATGATCTTCTCCACCTATGGCAATGTTTATATTGCCAAGGTGAGCATGGGCGGTAACCCCATTCAGGTTGCCAAGGCCATTGCCGAGGCCGAGGCCTATGATGGTCCGTCACTCATCATCGCCTACGCTCACTGCATCAACCATGGCATCAACATGACCAAGGGTCTGGATCAGCAGAAGAAGGCGGTTGAATGCGGTCACTGGCCACTGTACCGCTTCAACCCTGACTTGGAGGCTGAGGGCAAGAATCCGCTGACCATCGACTCCAAGGAGCCCACCATTACCTTTGAGGAATACGCCATGGCTGAAAACCGCTACCGTATGCTCAAGATGATGAATCCTGACCATGCCCAAGAGCTCATGGACTTGTCCCAGAAGGATGTGACCAAGTCCTGGAAATTCCTGGTAGCGCGGGCAGCGTCTCTTGAACCAGAAAAATAAAACCTTACCATCCTCTTGTGCCTGTTCCTCGAGGAACAGGCACAAGCCCATCTACCGCAAAACAAAAAAGGGTGTTTCGGAAATAACTTTCCGAAACACCCTTTTTTTTATCGAGTTTCTGACTAGGCCTATACAGCTAACCCCCTACAGACTATCCACCTCTGAGCAGACCTCTTACGGTCCTCAGCTCTTTCCTTCCATCTCTCGCTGCTGTTTCATCTTCTCATACTCCTGAACCGATTCAATAACGGATTCATCCTGCCGCTGCTTAATCTCCCCGACCTTGGCCTGGATCTTGTCCTCTCGTATCTTCAAGCCCTGGGCACCAAACAAGGTTGCAGCCAGATACTTGAAAGAGAAGAGCATGAGTTCCACATCATCTTCCTTAATCTTGGCAACTGTCTCATCATCAACAATAAAGGTATCGAGGAATGAGCTTTCAAAGACAAAGGTCCGGAAATGATCAAGATCGGTTGAGGCCATAAAGAACATACGTTTGGCCTGCTCCGAGAGAGTGGCCTGATGACCGAATGATTTACGGCGCATGACCAGACGCAGCCACTCCTTGTTCATCTCGTCACGCACATCAACGCCCTGATCAGCACGCCATTCACGGACCGTCCACTCTTTATCTTCTTCAAAGCCTTTACAGTGTTCTTCTTTGACTATAAAGAAAAATTTCTCTTCATCGTTCTGATCACCGTCCTTGCTCTTATTATCACCACCCTCGTGGAAATCAGCCATACCCACAGGATAATAACGACAGGCAGAAGGACGATCACTATAGACAGTACATCCCTCTGGAGTCACAAAAGGACATTTCTGATCATCTTCACGCAGCTTGATGGCCACACCGGGCATATCGGTCTGCTCAAGATAGACAGGAGTCGCATACTGATGCAGAAACTCATGGGCTGCCATATTCAGCCGTTTTTTCAATTGCAGGATATCATAAGGAGTCAGAATGATCTTAATCCCACCGCAACAGGCGGTAAAACATTTCACACCGGGATGACAGCGAAACTTGATCTTGCTGTCCAGGGTCAGTTTCCGGGGAAGGATATTGGATGGATTTGTTGCTTTGCCAAAGAGAATATTCTCTTTGGCAGACATATTTTGTTCAGTCATATTATCACCTTATATCAAATAGTAATTACCGCACCATGCAAGAGCGGAGAAAGTTCCTCTACAGAATTTAATATAGTAAACATATACTCTTTCACTGTCAAACCTATTTCATACCAGTCAATCCAATGATTCCTGTACCTATTTCGATTGCTCTTCCTTTTTCTCTTTTTTTGCAGGATATGAACGGACAAGGGGTACGCTCTTCTCATACCCCTTGCAGTTTACTATAAAAATCCTTATAGTCGCTTGTAGTTGAACTGTTTCACTAACATTAAATAAGCCATCACCTTAATTTAGCAACAAAGGTATATTCAATGAAGATTTTTAGTCGACCCATCAATTATGCAAAGGTTCAAACCCTGATCTACCATTTACCGGATGGACCTGCCTTATCCCTGAACATAGGCGGAATCGGTGAATTTCTTGATCTGGAACTGGATATTGGTCATGTCTGTGACACTTCAGAGATTGATGGCATTGTCCATTTTTTCCCCAAGGGAAATGCCTGAGCACCCTTTCAGCCCCTTCTGATGTCACCCAACTCCTTGATTAATCTCCATTTCGATGGTCACATGCATACGCGATACTGCCATCATGCCACCGGCAGCATGGAAGAGTATGTGCTGTCAGCAATCGAAAAAGGACTTGACCATATTGTCTTCCTTGAACATATGGAAGTAAGCGGTGTGAACTACTTTGAAACGACCTGGTTGACTGACAAGGATTTTGATGACTACTTTGAAGAGGGAGAGAGACTACAGGAAAGGTATGGAGACCAACTGGACATCGGCCTGGGCGTAGAGGTTGGGTATAATACCGCGCAGCAACAAGAGCTTCAGGATCGGCTGCAAAGACGATCCTGGGATCAAATAGGAATTTCCTACCACTTTATGCCTGTCCCCGGTCAATCTTTTGACTTGAACTTGGTCAGCAGAAAGGCAAAAAACGTCCTGGCCATTGCTGAAACAGGCCGTGAGAGTATTCTGAACAACTACTTCGATACCCTGATGGAAGCAGTACGCATCCTTCCCGGCACTGTACTCTGTCATCTGGACGCCGCCCTCCGCTTTCAACCCGGACTTCAACTCACGCAAGGCCACTGGCAAAAAATCGAGGAACTGCTTGACACCGTCAAGGAACAGAATATGGCCCTTGAGATTAACACCTCAGGATTTGCTATCCGCGGAACACCTTTCCCGGCCCCAGCTATTATCCAGATGGCCATAAGCAGGAAAATCCCACTGATTGCCGGATCAGATGCCCACCGACCCGAGGATGTGGGCAGAGACTTCCACAAACTTCCTGAACTGCTGGACCAGCTTTCAACGCTCAAATAAACTCGGCCATGGCCGCTTTCAATGATGCCGCATTAAATGGCTTCTGAATAATCTTGTTCACCCCGGCAGCCATGGCTGCCTTATTATCCTGAACCTCATTCTGAGTGGTAACCATAATCACCGGCAATTCTGTGGCAGAATATTTTTGCCGTATCTTTTCCGTCAGGCCTACCCCGGTTATCTCCGGCATATTCAGATCCGTCAGGACCATGGCTGGTTTCTCTTTCGCCAACCACTCAAGGGCTGAGGCCGGAAACTCAAACAACACGGGATCATACCCAAGTTCATGCAGGGTAGCCTTATAAATATTAAGAATCATCCGTGAGTCATCCACTGCCACCACTTTCAATTTAACCGATACATCTTCAGTGCCAACCAGTTTTCTGGCAAAATCATCCATGCCGGCATTCTTCAACAAATCGTGATAATGTTGACGAATATCTTTATGGGCATGAGGCAGATAGATCATAGCCATTTCCTGAAAATACGGCTCATCGGCAAGACTCATGAAAATCTTGTCAACCTGGCCATTGACGATAATCTTGGTGATGTGGTGAGCATCATCATCTTTTTCCATCAACAGGTTTTTAATACCAGCCATCAGGATATCAGAGTAATTACGTTCTATGGCCCGGGCAGCCGCGATACAGACATGATCTTCCTTATCCGTCAGCCCTGCGGTCAAGGTGTAAGCCCCCTTTCGCAAAGGCAGAAGGGCCAGCGTCTCATAGGCCGCAAAACGCACATTGGCACTCTTGGGGTCACGTCCCAGTAACTTTCTGATCGGCATGATTGCCGATTCATCTCCGATATCACCCAAGACATTCAAGGTGTGAATCTGAAAGTCCGGATCTTCATGTAAAAGATTCTCTATAAGATTGGGAACAGCCTTCGCGCCAATACGTACAATCTCCTGTTTCGCATAGGTCCGCATGTGGGCATAATGAGAACGCAGGGTTTCATTCAATTTCTCCAGCGACACCTGATCCTGGACATCGGCAAAGATGGAGAGAATCATAAAATCAAGTTCATTATCCGTCCCCATCCTCTCAGCCAGCCTATGCATGGCTGTCGGCGTTCCAACCTGACCTAGCGCCTGAACTGCGGCGATAATCAGCTCTCGATTGGCGGCATAGAGATAATCAGTCAGGAGATTAATGGCCTCTGGATCACCTATCAGACCCAGGGTATCAAGAATAAGTTTTATCTCCGACTCATCCTCAGAGCCTGCTACCAGCTGCATCAGGGCACCTGTTGTATCATCGGAGCGAAGCTCGCCCGCTATCTGAATCAGATACTGTTTCCCTTTGATCTTAGGATTTATCAAAAAGTCACTCAACAATTCCGGATAGGCCAGGAGTTGAGAGATCAGTGTCTCTTTGACAATCGGAAGCTCAGCGGCCAGCACGGGATAATCAGTAAGGATATAGAGAAGTTGAGGGATACAAAACGACACTTCACCGCGAGTCAGTTCATATATCAATCGATTCTGGGTTTTTTTATCGACATCTCCCAGATGGGAAAGAACCAGCTGCGTTTTCATGGCATCGCCGGTTTTTATATTATCCTGTATCTCTTCAATCATATGCTGGGGATTTAAATCAGCCATATCACATCCTGCCAAATATTATTGGTTAATAATGGATATCTTACAGTTACACAAAAACTGAAACGATACTGCCCGACAAACCATTTCATCGTGGAATTAAACTTCTCGTCAACAAACATGTAGAAAGCAGTATATATCACAAGAGGACAATACTTGTCCATAGAACCAGAATAAAATTATCCTCTAGCCTGTCTTCGGTTTAGGAAAAAGGTTTCCGGCGGCCTTAATACAGGGTGAGAAGGGATGATTTATCATCCCTTCTCACCCTGTCCACCAGATTTCACACATGATAAATCATAAGAAAACACCTTATTCAGGATACCAGTCGACCCCAATCCTCCGCACTACATTAAAACCACCACTCAGAACCTGACTATTTCGCAGACCGACACTGTCTAAAAAGCTCTGTATCTCAAATGAACGGGTTCCGGCATCGCAGAGGATAATCATGGTCTTATCAGCGGACAGCTCACGGTATCTGGCCCGCACTTCATTATAGGGGACTGCCAACCATCGTTCTGACCCAAATTTCTCAACAAAGGGCCCAGTTTCTTTTAGGTGCCTGATATCAAGAGCAATCCAGTCCGGTTGCGTACTGAAGTCCTCCATCCACAGCAGAAAAGAAATCACTGGAATCTTCCTAAGACGGCCATCACAGATATTATCAGCCACATAAGCTGCGGCATTGATGGAATCAATTGCCGCGGAGAAAGGCGGCGCATAGGCCATTTCCAGAGTCCCGAAATCATCAATCGTGGCTCCCGTACCGACAAGGGCTGCAGCCGCATCAATACGCGCCGAGATACCATCGCCCATTGGCCCGAATCCCTGAAGACCCAGGACCCGCCGTGTCCTCCGGTCAAAGACCATCTGGAAAACCACGTTATCAACTGTGGGAAAGAAATGAGCCCGGTCGGAAGGAGCAGTCAGAGCCACATCCGCGTCATAGCCCTCAGCCAGGGCAACATCAAGACTCAAGCCGGTGGCGCCGATACAGACGTCAAAAGCCTTCATGATAAAACTGCCCACTGCCCCCTTGAAGACAGAGGGAATGCCTGCCATATTATCGCCAACCACCCTTCCTTCCTTATTGGCAAGGGAACCAAGAGGTGCGTAGAATTTCTTCCCGGAGACCAGATGACGGACCTCGATGCAATCTCCGGCAGCATAGATAAAGGGATCCGAAGTCTGCATCCGCTCATTGACTACAATCGCACCCATGGGCGAGATCTGAAGTCCGGAATCACGCGCCAGTTCTGATCGGGGACGCACACCTGCGGCCATGATCACCAGATCGGCCTCTATGGTGCGGGCAGAAGTACGGACAGCTGTCACCTTGCCCTCCTCTCCCACAATCTCGGCAGCCCCTTCGCCCAGATGAACCGCCACCCCTTTTTCACGCAGGTGGCTGGCCAGCATGGCCGCCATGGGGAAATCAACGATACGGGGCAGGAGTTGAGGCATGAACTCAACCAACGTCGTCTCCACCCCCCACAGATCAGTCAAGGCCTCTGCCATCTCAACGCCGATGGCACCGCCGCCGATGACCACGGCACGCGACACCTTGCCGCCGGCTATTCTCTTCTTGATCTCAATGGCCTTATGCAGATTACTGATGGTGAAAACGCCATCAAGTTCCACACCAGGAATCGGCAACACAAAAGGGCGGCTGCCAGTGGCTAGCATCAGTTTATCATAAGCGATACTCTGTTGCGCCCCCGTCTCCACATGTTCAACAAGAACGATCTTATTTTTGCGATCAATGGACAGGGCACGAGTACGGGTCAGAGCATCCACTCCTTTGGCATCTTTAAAGAAGTTTTCATTCCGTACCATATGGAAACTGGTCGAACGAAGCTCTGACTCATCAGACACGTCGCCAGAAACATAATAAGGAATGCCGCATCCGCCATAGGAGATGAGACTGTCCTCATCAATAATAGTCACCTGTGCGTCCTGCATCAAACGCTTGACCCGACATGCAGCCTTGGGGCCTGCTGCCACCCCTCCAATAATGACAATTTTCGCACCATTTTTTTCACTCATACTGTTTCTCCATATTCATACCTATTTAATAAAAACACCGAATTATAAAAGCGGTCCCAGCTCATTCTCCGAGGCAGGAGCGTGGAGATGTAAAGGGAAATAGTATTTTTTATCCATTGAGACGAACATCAACAATCAAACTCCGGGCAAAACAATGGTAAAGGTTGTCCCCTCTCCCTCTTTGCTCTCAACCGCAATGGTTCCATGATGATGTTCGATAATATTGCGGCTTATGGCAAGACCAAGACCTGTTCCTCGGTTTTTATCGGAAAAGAAGGGCTTAAAGATCTGCTCTGCCTTTTCAGCAGACATTCCCTTGCCGTTGTCACGAACAATAATCTTCACGCTTCCCGTCGATCGCTCCTGCGCCGCCCCTGGCTCCCGTATCATTTGGCCATCCTTGGACGTCGCCAAACCAGCAGCTTCTCCTTTGGTGGTCGAGACCTGCAACACCCCTTGATCATCCATGGCCTGCAGGCCATTCACCAAGATATTCAACAGAGCCCGATAGAACATATCCTGATCCAGTCCAATTGGGGGCAGAGCAGGGTCAAGCTCTGCCCGTAACTCGACATTTTTTTCTCGCGCATTGGGTTCAACAAACTGCAAGGCCTTGCAAACAACTGCGTTGACATCTACCCTCGACAACTTTGGTTCCTGGGGTCTTGCAAAATCGAGAAATTCCATGACGATATTATTCAGCCGTGTGGTCTCATCCACAATAATCCTGGCCAATTGTTCATTCCCTGGAGCCACCTTTTTAATTCTCTTTTCCAGAAGCTCAGCCGTACTTCTAATAATACCCAACGGACTTTTGATCTCATGGGAAACGGTAGCCACCATAGTTCCAAGATGAGCAAGCCGTTCTGACTGGTTCAATTTTTCTTCCAGACGAAGCCGCTCAGTGGCCCGAATCTCCATAAACCTGTCACCACGACTGACAATTGTACGAAGAACAAGAAACAATACCGCCATAATAATGCTGGAAACCAGAATAATCCGTCCCTGCAATTCGATTATGGCACCGTACTCCTTGGAGAGATCCTGTGTAATTTCTATAACCCCCATGATCTGTGGACTGGCAGCCCCGCTGTTACTGACCTGACGAAAGGGGATGTAGGTCTTGAGCTGACATTGAACCGATGGAGAGCCTGGCATCAGACTCCAGAGGGAACCACTGAAGACAATTTGAGAAATGGGGCTGTTTTTCAAGGCCTTCTGATATTCAACACCTCCTACATCTTTCCTGCCTACGAGTTCCGGACGAGTCGAATAAGAGATAATATTGATACTGGAGTCATAGATGGTAACTGATTCAGTCTTAAGCCCCTGAGTGGCATTTTTAACGATACGATCCAGCATCTCAAACTGATCTGGATGACTAAGGGCAATTTTACCGAAACGAACAACAGTCGGCAGAACAAAGCTACGAAAAACCTGTTGATTCAGATTTTCCGCCAGCAAGAGTGAATAATCCTCACTCTGCTCAAGCATGATCTTTCGGGCATGATTAGAGATAACCCAGGAGAGAATCAGGGTAAAGACAAGAATAACCCCAAGACTGGTAAAAGAAAAATACTTGACCAGCTGAAAAGGACGCAAACCAGCCTGCATTTCCTCCCTCCGCAGGGGTTTTTCCACTGCCAACGAGATCATCTTTCCAGGCGGACTCTCATGATCAACCATGATATTTCCATAATAAAATATCAAATGATTCAACCACGCAACAAAGAGAACCCTGCGAAACTCCGGTAACGGTCAAATACGAAACGCCATCAATCATCACACACTCCACAACGCCTGCAAACATTGGTATCGCAGGCTATGGTGGCTTTTTCCGCAAAGGCCTTCATGTATTCATCCCATAGATATTGCTGTTTAATCCCGTGATCGACGATACTCCAGGGCAAAGGTTCATCACTCCCATATCCACGTATTGCATACTGTTCAGCTTGCAGATGGTTCTTGCGCATTGCCTGTTTCCATGAGAGCCCCTCTGTTGCCATATCAAACAAAACGGGGGCCAGCCTGCGATCTCCCCGTGCCAGTACCGCCTGAAAGAGGACGTTTTCAGGTTTATCACAGGTCATACGAACATTGGCCTCTTTCTTCAGTCCCCTTTGTAAAAATTTAATCTTTTCCTTCAGTGCCCGCACAGCATCTGCCCCATCACGTGTTTCTCCTGGCGCAAGTCGCTCACTCACCCCAAAGGGATGAAACTGAAACGGAGTACATGGTTTGGGGGTGAAACTGTTAACAGAAAGGGTAATTTCACAAAGCCGCCCTCGCTCCCGTCCTATGGGCTGGATTCGCTCCTTGATCCTCCGAATAAGCACCAGCATCTCTTCGAGATCTTCCAGCGTCTCTGTTGGCAGGCCAATCATCAGATACATCTTCAATTTATAAAGACCAGCACGGGCCAGAGCTTCCGCCGCCGCCAGCAAGTCGTCAGCGGTTAAACCCTTATTGATCACTCGGCGTAAACGCTCTGAAGCCCCGTCGGGCGCAATGGCCACACTCTTGAGCTGGCTTTTTTCAAGAAGACTCAACAATGGCCCGGATATTCTATCAGCACGGAGAGAAGAAAAAGCAAGCGAACAACCACTGTCAAGAAGATAGCGGGAGAGGATGGTCAACGAATCATGATCCGCCATCTCCATCCCCAACAATCCGATACGATTTACCGCATCGGGACGCTCAGCCAGACCACTCAATACGGCATCGACATCCCACAGTCGAGGCGGCCGATAGATGAAACCGGCAGCACAGAATCGACACCCCCTTGAACAGCCCCGTCCAAGCTCGGTGAGATAGAGATCAGAAAACTCCGCATTCGGCGTCAGAAGTTGAGAGTGCGCCGCCTGGTCACAGGTCCTGGTCGTCACCTTTTGAATACGCTGTGGCAAACCAGGTGCAGGAGTATGTCCGGCAAATGAACCGTTCTGAGTATATCTCGGGGTATAGAGGGCGGGAGCATAACAGCCAGGAAACTCAAGGCTGACCTCTTTTAACAGATCAGCACGTCTTTCCTCTTTCATATGCAGGGCGAGGAAAGAGACCAGAGACGCCAGCACTGGCTCTGCCTCGCCAAGGACAAAGAGGTCAATAAAGGGGGCCAGAGGTTCAGGATTCATAAAGGTGGCAACACCTCCACAAACGACCAGTGGTTGTGAAGCACAAACTTTATCTTCCCGATTTTCAGCAAAAGGAGGAAGAGATCCGGCAAGAAGAAGCCGGACAAGGTTCAGATAATCATGTTCAAAACTGATGGAAAAAAAAACCAGGGGGAAGTTGTCAAGAGTGCGGCCAGACTCTATCGATCGCAGCGGGGCATCTGTTCCGGAAAAGAAAAAACGTTCACAGACAATCCCTTCCATCTCGCCCAGCAGGGCATAAACCAGTTGAAATCCCAAGCTGGACATGCCAACAGAATAGGAATTGGGGTAAATCAGGGCAATTGGCAGCTGCCCTGTCCATTTCTTTAGATAGCTCCCTCTTTCAAGATCAAGTAGTGAGCGACGATCCATATCAGGGAACAGGGAACAGACTGCCGGAAGCAGGGATGAAGTCAAATCTCCTGCAACCTGTTACCTCTCTCCTGTCACCTCTCTCCTGAAGTCGGCCTCCTGTCACCTTTCTCCTCAATTTGCCTTTTTCCGAAGATATGTTGGGGTCTCCAGATAATCCTCATTCCAAGGCCGCGATTCTTTCTGGCTACGTCCGACCTCTTTACGGGACGAGGAAACACCGAGATTATCAAAACCTTCAAAATTAGATTGCAGCAGAGGGGTGACAAAAGTTGGCCGCGGGTTGGTAGGAGCCGGTGCGGCAGGGGTCTCTTGCATAGAAGCAACCTTCACTGTCTTACGAGGTTCATCCATCAAGGTGATCGGCTCATTTTTTTTGACTACATTGCCTATTCCTGTTGCAATAACAGTAACACGCAATTCATCACCAAGGGTTTCATCATAAAGCACTCCCAGAACCACCTTGGCATCCTCATCCACCTTACTTTGAATGAGAGCCGATACCTCCATATATTCAGCCAGAGTCAAACTCTCTTGTGTTGCCGAAACATTGATAATTAAGCCGCGGGCACCATCTATCCCCACATCTTCAAGAAGTTGATTATCAATGGCCCGCTTGGCCGCCTCGGTGGCCCTGTTTTCGCCAACGGCAGCGCCGGACCCCATGATGGCAGGCCCCACTTCCCGCATGACTGTGCGCAGATCTGCAAAATCAGCATTAATCATTCCCGGCACATTGATCAGGTCAGTGATCCCCTTAACCGCCTGTAACAGAACAAGATCGGCCATAACGAGCATGTCGGCAAGTCTGGTATTTTTCTGCATCAGAGAGAGAAGCCGATCATTGGGAACAGTAATGATCGTATCCGCATACTTCCGCAGTTCTTCCCAACCTGCTTCGGCATTGCGCATCCGGGACTTACCTTCAAAATGAAACGGTTTGGTCACCACTGCTACAGTGAGCGCACCCATCTCCTTACTCACTTTGGCTACAACGGGGGCAGCACCTGTTCCGGTACCACCGCCAAGCCCGGCTGCAACAAAGACCATATCACTGCCTTTCAGAGCCTTCTTGAGTTCCTCGAGTGATTCATGAGCGGCCTGGGCACCAATATCCGGATCAGTACCTGCCCCCAACCCTTTGGTGATACTGGGCCCGATCTGCAGACAGATATCCGCAAGAGACTGGTTCAGGGCCTGCTTATCCGTATTGGCCACAATAAACTCAACACCCTGCAGCTTATTGTTAACCATGGTGTTGATGGCATTCCCACCGCCCCCACCGACACCAATAACCTTTACCACTGCAACACCTTCTGTTTCCGCCATTCTAAACGGCATAATCTCACCCCTGAGTACGATTTGCCAAAGCCCCCTGTTTTTTGCAGGCTTGTTAATAACAATATCACCAGATAGAATATAGCACCTGCTGACACTCGCTTAAACAAAAATCATCAAGATCACATGATTTTTTTCATCAACATCTTCATGCGCCCGAACATCGAAGAATCACCACTTATTCTCTGCACCCGATGCTTACGACCATACATGACCAGACCGACAGCAGTCGTGCAGCGCGGGGTATGAACCTCTTCAACCAGCCCTCCAATCTTCACCGGATATCCGATTCGTACCGGCAGATCAAATATCTGTTCGGCAAGATCCACCAGATTAGCCAGCAAAGCTGTTCCACCAGTAATTACTACCCCGCCGTGGATCTTGTTTTTTTTCCCTGAATGAATAAGTTCCTGGTTAACCATCTCCAGGATTTCCACAATACGGGCCTGCAAAATATCCACAAGGACCTTCTGGGTCACCTTACGTGGTTCCCGATCGCCTACGGTCGGCACATCAACCACGTGATTCGGTTTAATCAATGAGGCGATAGCACTGCCATAATCCTCCTTTAAGCGCTCAGCCTCCTGGAGTGGCGTCCGCAATCCCACCGACAGGTCGTTGGTCAGGTTATGTCCACCAAGACCTATCTCACAGGTATGCCTGATAGTCCCGTCGCAGAAGACCGCAAGATCGGTGGTACCGCCTCCGATATCGACAAGGGCCACCCCCAGCTCCATTTCATCGGCACTGAGTACGGCATAGGCTGAGGCGATGGATTCCAGCACCATATCCAACACCTCCAAGCCTGCTTTCCGACAACAGGTATAGAGATTATGCACGGCGGCCATATCAGCGGTCACAATATGCACATTTGTGACAAGACGGACACCGGTCATTCCCAAAGGGTTCTGAATTCCAGTATGATCATCTACCATATACTCCTGAGGCAGGACATGAATAATCTGCTGATTTTCAGAGATCTTCACGGTCTTGGCCGCCACAATCACATCTTCAACATCCGCTTCTTTGATCTCTCTGCCGTTAATGGCCAGGATTCCTGGACTGTTAAACCCTTTAATATGATTACCGGCAATTCCCACATAGACAGTATGCAGTTCGCATCCGGCCGCTTCTTCCGCCTGCTCCACGGCCTGCCGTATAGACTTTACGGTTGACTCGATATTGACCACAATCCCTTTTTTCAACCCCACTGAGGGCGCAGTACCAACACCGATAATGTCCACCCCATCATCGAATACCTCGCCCACGACGCAGCATATCTTCGTGGTTCCAATATCGAGCCCAGCCACGACCTCACCTGGTGCCCGTCTCTCAGGAGCCTGCTCCACGTCAACCACTGGTACTCTATCACTCATTTCATTTATTTCATTCATCAGCTTTCAACCCGATCCGCTGTGTGCCACCAGCACCTTATTCTCCAAATAATCCATACGGATATACGCAACATCTGCAATGGTCATTCCCTGCTCTGTTTCTTTATACAAAACCTCCAGCACCCTTTTCAAACGACTGTATTTCGTTCTGACAGCACCGAAACCAAAATAAATGGGAAAGGGGTAATCAGCCAGATAGATGGTCATCCCCGCATCTCGGTCAACATGGATCTCAGAAAGATTCTGGAACGGTAAATTAGGATTATTCTGTCTGACAAGTTTGAGCAAGGCCAATGCCTCACTGATCATCTCCGGCCGACCTCCATCGCTACTTCCGCCATCCTTGTCTCGCACGGCATTAGACCGCCCCTGGCCGTAATTTCCCTTTGCCTCAAGGCCGGTTATAACCGGAAGATCCATGTCCTGACCCGGCTCAACCGGCGCAAACACAACTCCGCTCTTATCCAAATAAAAAAACTGCCTGCCGCCAGGGACATCCTGAGTAATCAAAGCCTCAGCCGCATATTCCTTAATAGAGACTATAACCACATCGGGCCAGTCACGCGTAACCTCTACCGCCGCTATCCATGGGTGCGCTTTGAGAATGGCCGCAATATGTTCCGGATTGACCCTGACCAGACTGGCTTGGTACCTGATGCCTGTAAGTTCACGAATCATGGCCGGAGAGGTCTTCCGGCAACCGTTAATGCTAATTTCCTGAATCTTGAAAATGTTCATGCCTGACACAGCATTCAACAACGGTGAATAGAGCAGGAACACTAACAGTACGACAAAAGCCAGAAGACATACCGAAATAAGCCCCCTCGGCGTTTTCCTTTTTGCCACAACAGGCACCCGCTTCAAGTCCTTACGTTTGGACGATCTCTGAAACCGTGCTCGTAGGCTGCTGACTATCCCGCCACGTTTCTGATTTTGAACAGCAGACCTTGAGGTAAATACAGGTTGATTCCCACGGCCCGCAATACCACCACGAACACTTCTGTTTCTCTTCTTAGGTAAGCGAAAGAGAGATCCTATATTTTTCAGAGAGTTCAACACTTTTTTTAGCCCTTCACCATACGTCAACAAAGATTCAGAGAAAATGAACTTCCGGTTCAAGCACAACTCCACTGTCCTCCTGGACCTTGAGCCGCACTTTTTCCATCAACGCCAAGACATCGGCAGCCGTAGCCCCACCGCTATTCACCAGAAAATTAGCATGAACGGGTGACACCATGGCGCCTCCAACCCTGAGCCCCTTCAGACCACTGGCCTCTATAAGGCGACCTGCTGCGTCTCCTTCCGGATTTTTAAAAAAAGATCCGGCATTGGGCTCTCCCTTAGGTTGCTTCATCCTGCGCTTTGCACGATACGACTGACAGAGGTTTCGTACCTGTTCCTGATCCGCCACCACACAGTATAATTCCACCCCCACCACCACCCTATCTTTTTCTGTACGATAATGGTCATGCCAGGTTCGATAGCCAAATTTGAGCTCTGCTCGCGGCAGAGTACAGACTTGACCTGATGAGCTGACACACGTGACGGAAGCAAGGACCTCAGCCAGTTCTCGCCCCCAGGCCCCGGCATTCATGATCACTGCGCCCCCAATCGTCCCTGGAATTCCAGCCGCAAATTCGACTCCCGAAAGGCCTTGATCCACGTACCAGTCAACAAGACGGGTAAGGCTGCATGCGGCTCCAGCCTGAATGACACCCCCGCCCTTCCCTGCTCCATCTCTACGGGTAATAGAAGTAAATCCTTTGCCCAAGATAAGGACAACCCCGTCAAATCCGGTATCACTCACCAACAGGTTGGTTCCCCGACCAATAACACGCCACTCGATCTTCTGCTTCTTGAAAAACACAAGTAATTTTTGAAGCTCAACAATGCTCTCGACCGTTATCAAGGCTGCAGCAGGACCACCTATAGCAAAGGAGGTATAACCTTTCAATGGGCAATCCCATAGTACAGGGCTGCTTACCAGCGATACCAGCTCCTTCTTCAGTTCACTATCCATACCCACTTATGTCTTCCCGAGCAGTTCCAGCAGGTCTTCTCCGGCCCTCACAATATTGCCGGCACCGAGGGTCAACACCAGATCATCCTTATGCAGCAGAGGCAACAACGCTTCGGCCAGCCCTTCCACCGCCGGAATCAATTGGGTGTGACGCTGCCCATGCTGCTTAATATCCAGCAACAAAGTCTCACTACTGACCCCTGGAATCGGCATCTCACTTGCGGCATAAATATCTGTCATCACGAGGAAATCCGCCTGATGAAAGGCCGTCAGAAAGTCCTTGTACAGGGCCTCGGTCCGGGTAAAGCGATGGGGCTGGAATAGGACCACGAGCCGTTTTTCAGGCCAGGCTTCTTTGATGGCAGACAAGGTTGCCCTGATCTCAGTGGGATGATGGCCATAATCATCAATGATCGTGATTCCCCGCGCTTCCCCTTTCAACTGCATCCGGCGCTGCACCCCCTCGAAGCTGCCGAGCGCCCCGGCAATAACTGCAAAAGGGATTTCCAGTTCAAGCCCAACACAGACCGCGGCCAAGGCATTATATACATTATGACGGCCCGGCAGAGAGAGGTGGATCTCACCCAGTTGTGTGTCACCTTTCTTGACCACAAAGCGAGTCCTTCCCCCTGCCGCCTCCAACTGCTCTGCATGCACATCCGCCTGAGCCGTGAGTCCATAGGTGATCATTCTCTTCCTGATCGCAGGCAGCAGATCGGCAATATTGGCATCATCGAGACAAAGGATCACCGCACCATAAAAGGGGATCTTGTCGATAAATTCCATGAACACCGATTTGATATGTTCAATATCCCTATAATAATCAAGATGTTCCAGATCAATATTGGTGACCACCTCAAGCACGGGAGAAAGCTTGAGAAAGGAGCCATCACTCTCATCGGCCTCAGCCACCAGGAATTCACCTTCTCCCAGCTTGGCATTACCGCCCAGGCTGTCTACCTTCCCGCCGACAACAATAGTTGGATCAAGTCCGGCCCGGGTCAGCATCCAGCTGACCATGGAGGTGGTAGAGGTCTTGCCGTGACTGCCGGCAATGGCAATTCCAAATTTCTTCAGACGCATCAGCTCGGCCAACATCTCCGCCCGCTGGATCACAGGGATACCCGCTTCATGGGCAGCCACTACCTCCGGATTAGTCACGGCAATGGCCGATGATGTCACCACCACATCGGCACCACTCACCCACTGTCCCTGATGACCCGTATAAATCATTCCACCAAGAGATGCCAGATTGGCAGTAATGGCAGAACTGTAGAGATCAGAACCTGAGACCTTATATCCCAGGTTCAATAACAGTTCGGCAATACCGCTCATGCCGATGCCGCCGATTCCGACAAAATGAATATGTTTAGTTTTCTTATACATGTTGTATTATCATTTGGTTATCAGTTCCAAACAAACATCGACTATCCTTTCAGCGGCATCAGGCCGTGCCATGGACTGCATGGCCTCGGCCATCTCCTGCAACCGTCCAGGACTGCTGACAAGTGCAGCCAGGGCCTCTGCCAGTTTCCTGCCCGTCAGTTCCCGCTCCACTAACACCACGGCGCCACCACTGTCAGCATAATAGCGACCATTCTTATATTGATGGTCATCAGCGGCAAAGGGATAAGGGATCAGCAGCGCAGGTTTTCCAAGAACTGCTAACTCGGCAAGGGTGGTGGCGCCAGCCCGTGAGACCAGCAAATCACTTTTACCATAAATCTCTGCCATATCGGTAAAAAAAGCTGCCACCGTGGCCTTGATCCCGGCCTGTTCATAAGCCAACCGCACCATCTCCTGATCCGCGGCGCCTGTCTGGTGAATAACCTCTATCCCCGGTGGCAGGATCTTGCCATATTTGGTCAAGACATCCACCATCAGTTCATTGACCCGGTGCGCTCCCAGACTGCCTCCCAGGATCAGAATCCTTACTTTATCACCGATTTTCCTGGGTGGTCGCTCTTCATCCATCCCTGGAGCGAGCGACACGGGGACATCCTTGGCCTGCGGTCGCTCTTCATCCGTCCCTGGAGCGAGCGACACGTCGCCATCCTTGGCCTGCGGCTTCCCGACCAGTTCCAGGATCTGACGACGTACAGGATTACCGGTCAGCACCGTTTTTCCTGCCGGGAAAAAGTCCTCACTGCCGGGGAGTGACAGACAGATTCTTGTGGCCAAGCCACCTAGTTTTCTATTGGCTAGCCCCGGCACCGAATTCTGTTCATGAATCACGGTTGGAAGCCCCAGAATCTTTGCTGCAACCACCACCGGTCCCGTCACATAGCCACCGACACCCACCACCAGATGCGGGTGAAAACGGAGGATATGCCAGAGGGCCTCCACCAAGGAGAGCGGAAGTAGAACCAGGGCCTGAAGCAGAGCCAACGCCCCCTTTCCTTTTAATCCCTGGCAATGGATGGTCCTGGTACTGAAACCATAGTGGGCAAGGCTGCTCTTATCCATCTTCCGTCGCGTCCCCACAAAAAGTATCTCGGTACCTGGAAGACGACGGCACATGGCCTCTGCCGTGGCAATGGCCGGGAATAGATGTCCCCCGGTCCCGCCACCGGTAAGCAGCAGCCGTATAGGTTCCTGCCTCTTCCCCATCAGATAGCACCATCCTGACATGCGACAGGTACTGGCTGGTCAATCACCCTCTGTACTGCCGCCGCAAAGACCCTGCCCCGATGGCCATAATTCTCAAACATATCGAAACTGGCACAGGCAGGAGAAAGCAGCACCGTATCTCCAGCTCTTGCAATGGAAGCCGCCAGCAGCACCGCCTCTTCCATTGAGCAGGCCGCTCGCAGCTCCGTCACCCCTGCCAGGGCCTGGGCAATCAGCTCTGCGGCCTCACCGATCAGGATCAGAGTGCGCACCTTCCGAGCGACACTCTCTTGCAGCAGAGTATAATCATCGCCCTTGTCACGACCGCCGGCAATCAGGATCACGTTCCCCTTAAAATTTTCCAGAGCACTGAGAACAGCTCCGGTATTGGTGGCCTTGGAGTCATCATAATAAGAAACCCCGGCAGCCTTCCCCACTAAGGCCATTCGATGAGCCGCCACCTGAAAGGCAGCCAGACCCTGTGCGGTCACCTCCTGGCCACAACCCAAGCTGCGGACCGCAAGGATGGCAGCGGCACTGTTCAATGCGCCGGTTGCTGTATCAAGCATGGAACCCGCAAGGTCATAGCACTCTTCGCGTCCTTGCCACAAAAGCATAACCCTATGATCTTCAATCCGCGCCTGACAGTCCTGGTCATGCCCAAAAAGCAGCTGCCGCTGTCCCCCACCAAGGCCAGGCAACATCTCTCGACAATAGTAATCATCACCGCTGAGAATTGCCGTGTCACTCTGGCCCTGCCCGGAAAAAATCTTCATCTTGGCCGCTACATAGCAATCCATGCTGCCGTGACGGTCCAGATGATCCGGAGTCACATTAAGGAGGATCGCCACATCGGCTTTAAAGTCGCCTGCTGCCTCCAACTGAAAACTTGACAGTTCAAGAACAAGCACATCAACATCTTCAGGATTATTGAGATAATCAAAAAGTGATGTTCCAATATTGCCACCGACAAAAACCTTTTTCCCGGCCCCTTGCAGCAACTCGCCAATCAGGGCAGTGACAGTGGTCTTACCGTTGGTGCCGGTGATTGCAACTACCGGTTTGTTGATGAGCGATGCAGCCATAGCCAGTTCACCCAGCACCGGAATTTTAAGGGCTCGAAGCTGCTGCAGAATCTCCAGATCCTGCCTGATTCCAGGACTGACCAAAATTTTATCAGCCTGTCTGAGAAAGGCCAGGCTATGACCTCCACATTCGTATTCCACCCCATATTCTGCAAGAAAGGCCAAATCAGTTGCCGGCAACAGATGAGCGTCCCTGGCATCAGACACCAACACCCTCACTCCGTGTAAAGCCAGATAACGTACCGCCGACCGGCCTGAGACTCCCAGCCCCATCACCGCGACACAGGGCATGGACGTTCCCGGGATAGATATAGAGGGGGCATGACTGCCGAGTGCTTTGTTAACTTGCCTGGTCATCAACGCAGCTTCAAAGTGGCAACGGCAATAAGGCCCAGGATCACAGAAACAATCCAGAACCTGACCACCACCTTTGGTTCATGCCAGCCTTTTTTCTCAAAATGATGATGAAAAGGTGCCATAAGGAATATCCGTTTGCCATTGGTCATCTTAAAATACCCCACCTGCAAGATGACGGATAGCGCCTCCATGACAAAGATCCCGCCGACAATGGCCAACAAGATCTCTTGTTTGATAATGATAGCCACCGAACCCAGGGCACCTCCCAGGGCCAGCGATCCGACATCACCCATGAAGATCTGGGCCGGATAAGCATTAAACCACAGAAATCCAAGAGACGCCCCGACCATCGCCCCACAAAAAATCGCCAGTTCGCCTGCTCCCGGCACAAAGGGAATTTGCAGATACTCCGCCAGCACGGTATGCCCGGCCAGATAAGAAAAGATAAGATAAACCGATCCGGAGATAACCGTTGGACCAGTGGCAAGACCATCAAGACCGTCGGTAAGATTTACTGCATTCGAGGCTCCGACAATGACCACTACCGCAAAGACAACATAAAACCAGCCAAGATCGGGATGAATATTTTTAAAAAAAGGGACGCTTAACTGCCCGTCAAATCCTGGATGCAAAAGCACAAAAAGACCAACCACGGAAGCGCCGCCAATCTGCAGGATCAGTTTTCCTCTGGCACTCAGCCCTTTGCTGTTTTTCTTGCGCACCTTCTTCAGATCATCAATTGCCCCAATCATGCCGAAAAACAAGGTCACAAAGAGCAGCAACCACACCAATGAACTGTCCAGCCGGGCCCACAACAGCGTCGAGCAGGTAATGGCAGAGAGAATCAGCACCCCACCCATGGTGGGCACTCCCTGCTTTGCCAGATGAGTTTCCGGCCCGTCATCCCGTACCACCTGTCCAATCTGAAAACGCCGCAGAGCCCTGATAAACATTGGCCCCAGAACAATCATCAACAGAAAGGCCGTCACAGCTCCGCCGATGGAACGTACGGTGATATAGCGGAAGATATTAAAACCGCTGAAAATCGTATGCAGTGGATAGAGTAGATGGTAGAGCATAACTTACGAGTTTCTAGGTTTAATTTTTAAACAACTCAAGCTGTTAAATCTGCAGGGCTTTAGCTGACAGCCAAAAGTCTACAAACTCTCCTGCAACTGTTCTACCACATTTTCAAGGCGCATCCCCCTTGAACCTTTGACCAGCAGCCAGTCACCAGCCTGTAACTGACGTGCGGCCAGAAGCTCTTCAATCCAGGTGACCACATCCTTCTTCTCCTGAAAAACCCTGATCCGCTGACTGTCCATCCCTGCCATTCTCGCCCCCGTAGCAGTCTCTGCCGCAAAACTGCCGATCAAGGCCAGATAATCAAGGAGCTTACCTGCCGCATACCCTCCCACTTCCTGATGGGCCTCCGCGCTGGTTGGTCCCAGTTCCAGCATATCTCCCAGGATGGCCACCCGCCTTCCTTTACCCTGCTGAGCAAGGGTCGCAAGACCTGCCCGCATTGAAGCCGGATTGGCATTATAAGTATCATTGAGAATATACAAATCTCCCTTGCCTTTGACAATCTGCATTCGTTTATCAGTTGGCTTGAATACGCTAAGCCCTGCCCCGATATCTCCTATACCGAGGCCTGCGGCATGGGCAATAGCCGCTGCAGCCAAGGCATTGGAGACATTATGAACACCCGGAACATGCAAGGTCACAGAGATCGTCTCCAAGGCAATATGAAGGACAAAGGTCTGGGCACTGCTTCCCACATGCCCTAAGTCAGAAGCCCAGACCTGAGGTCTGTGACGCATACCTTCTTCACCTGCTGCATAAAAAACCTTTTTCTGCGAATACTTTTCAGCACATCTCCGCACATGGGGATCATCCAGATTAACCACCAGGGTACTGTCTTCACCACTTCCGGCAAAGAGCTCTTCCTTGGCTCGAGCAACCCCTTCGATGGAGTGCAACCCCTCAAGATGCGCGGCATGGACATTGACAATACAGGCGATATCAGGGTCAGCAATACGGACAAGCCTGTCAATCTCACCTGGCCGGTTCATCCCCATCTCCAGAATAACAGCTCTGTGGCCAGGATTCATGGGCAAGAGAGAGAGGGGTAATCCGATAAGATTATTAAAATTCCCTCTGGTCTTCAACACCTGATCAAAAGACCCCTGAGTCCCTGAATTCAACCCCTGCCAATGCTGTTCAAAGATCGCCGCAGCCATCTCCTTGACCGTCGTCTTGCCACAACTACCGGTAATCCCCACCACCAACGGCCCACTGATCGCCTTCATCACCTGCCGCCGATATGCGGCCAGATCACCCAAGGCCTGTAAAGTATCATCCACAAACAGACAGGGAATGGCAGGAAGCACCTCTAAAGGAGTTTCCCGGCGAATCACAAGACATCCTGCACCTGCAGAGGCCACCTCTTTCAGAAAATCATGACCGTCAAACCTCTCTCCGGCCAAGGCCACAAAGATATCACCCGCTACAACTTTCCGGCTGTCGGTGACAACTGATCCCAGATCAGTTACTCCCCTCCTCTCTCCGATCAGCTCACCGTGAACAGCGAGACGAAGATTTTCAACCCTCCAGCTGGTCAGTCCTTTTTTGGCCTCAAGACTATCATCAAAGAAACACCTACCATCCCGCCCAAGCTGATATCGTTCATGTCCTTTCCCCGCAATAAGCACAATATCTTCAACCGTTGCCGCAGCAATGGCCAGGGATATCGCCTGGGCACGATCATGAAGCACCAGAAATCCCTTTTCATCTCCGGCCGAAACCATAAGCCAGGAAGGTTCCCGTTCTTCCAGATCCGTCATGCGGACACCGGTGACAATCTGGGCTACTATCTCCCGGGGTGATTCACTCCGGGGATTATCGTCGGTCACCAGTACCACATCGCTGCAGCGACCGGCGATCTCACCCATGATGGCCCGTTTCCCCTTGTCCCGATCACCGCCGCAGCCAAAGACACAGATCAATCTCCGATGCGGAAGGCGGGAAAGAGTTTCTAAGACCTTTTCCAAAGCATCCGGGGTATGAGCATAATCAACAAACACTGCTGGCCGGAAGTGCCTTTCCTGTTCTGCCGCCATTATCCGCTGCAGGCGTCCAGGCGCCCCGGAGGCCTGCCCCAACATCATTGACAAAGCTTGGACCTCAACTCCCAGTGCCAGCCCAATTCCCATGACGGTCAACAGGTTTGCCACATTAAAATCACCCACCAGAGAAGTCGTTACCTGGATTTCATCGCCGGAAGTATGCAGGGCTATGGTGGTGGAATTCAAACCTGACTGGACACGCAAAGAAGTGATATCACCGTTCCCGCCACACTGCCACACCTGAGCGCCCTGCGCTTCACACAAGTCAAGCAGTTGTTGCGTCCTTTTTTCTTCTTCAGGATCACGACCTGCTGTCCGGGTAATAACAGCCTTACCGCTCTTTTTCAGATGATTACGAAACAGGAGGGCCTTGGCGGCAAAATAATCATCCATATCCTGATGATAGTCCAGATGGTCACGCGAGAGATTGGTAAAGGCAACCACATCAAATTGCAGATCTCCAAGACGGCGCTGAACCAGGGCGTGGGAGGAAACCTCCATGATCACATGGGTCACACCGGCATCTGCCATCTGCCGCAGAAGAGACTGGAGCAAGAGTGGTTCAGGAGTCGTGAAAGGAGCTGGAATCTCGGCATCCTGCCCCTTAGCATCACGATACCGATAGTTAATCGTGCCGATAACCCCAACCGCCAGACCCAGCTGCCGAAGGACACTCTCAAGGAGATAACTGACCGTGGTCTTACCATTGGTACCGGTGACTCCAACCAGGGTCAATCCCTGCGCCGGCTGGCCATACAGATTGGCTGCGATCTGCGCATAGGCCAGATGGCTGTCCGCAACGACAATCATACACTGACTACAATCAGCAAACTGTTCTGGCCTCACCCGACCTTCTTCAAGCACCAATACCGCAGCCCTACTGGCCATCACCTGCTCCAGATAGGCATGACCATCAGTCCTACTTCCGGCAAGGGCCACAAACAGCGACCCGGGCTGTATTTTCCGGGAATCAATCGTTACACCAGAGACGATTATTCCTGAGGGCAGCTTTTTACCCCAAAGCGAATAAGTGACAGAAGTCAGAAGCGTCTCAAGCAAATAGCCCTTGCAGCTACACTCTTCAACAATCTGCTTTTTGGGTCTTACACTATCCATTTAAAATGGTTAAAAGATAAAATTTAGAACCTTAATCAGTCACCAGACACGAGTGAATGAGGTTTTCAGTTGAGAGTGTTTTGAAAAGTACTTCTGTCATTTATTTTCTCAAGGCACCCTTTATTCGTTCAATTTTGTTTTTTATATTACCTTCGCTCATGGGTTGACCGTTCCCAGTTGCATGATTGTCTACTTGTTCTTTTTTCTTCAAGGTGAGCAGGCACTCTTTCACTCCATCAAGCGATATCCCTGCAGCAGGGCTCTGAGCCACAACACGCCCTGTCCCCTGGATCCGCACCTTTACGTTCTTGTCCTGCAGCAAATGCAAGGCCCGCCTCAAACTCATGCCGGAAAGGTCAGGCATGGTTGGATGATGCCTCTCAAGCATGGTTTCCAGCCCGACCGGAACTTTTTTCTCTTGTTCCTGCTGGTAATTAATCTCTTTCCTTTCAGACTTAGTCATCATATCAGAAAGATTTTTATGAACCTGCTGCAGTGCCACCATCGACGGCAGGATCTTCCCAGCCGGCCCGACAAGATCAAACACATCTTTAGCTGAGGCAATGGACGGTTCCAGGTATGGCTGACGTACCATCACCATAAGAATCAGTTCCGGTTTATCTGCCGGCAGCAAGGCAAACATCACTCTGGTTCTGATATATTCGCCATTTTTACCAACCGGCTGAAAAGAGAGGTCTTGAGCATCAAGAAAAACTGAATCAAGCACCCCCTTATGCCCCTGGGCCTTTAACAATCTCCATGTTTCTACTGTTGCCGGATGGGATATCAGCGCACGTTCTTCAGCGATCCCATCGTCTCTGGCTCCTACATCTTCAGGACCGCCTTTTCCGTCACCTGGCGCAGAAGATCTGAAAAAATACTCGCGGGCACCGTTCCTCTCCAGGATGCGATCAAGCACATGCGGCAAGACCTGATGGCCACCATTTAACAGAGAGTTCAACCCAAGAAGTATCTGCATGGGCGTTGCTTTCAACGGCACGGTTCCCATTTCACTTTCCGGGGCGACAGCTTTTCCTTCAGTCCCGCCAACATCAGGACGAACATCCTCCGTTGAAAAATCCAGATCCGGCACAGCACTCAAGCCCAACCGCTGCCACAAACGAAATTCACTTCCGCTGTCAACAGATCCTGCCATGATACTCCAAGGGTAGATCTGTTTCCCCTGTTGCCAATCGGCCTGTAACAAAGCAGAATCGTGAAAAAAATTCCTTATTTTACGAGGAATAACAACAGGTTCAAACAGGATATTGGCAAGATCCTGTTTCTTATATTGATAAAATAAATTCGGGTCGAAGGAGGGAAAATTTGCACTGGCAACGATGGCACCCGTCTCTGTCTCCATGAGAAGAGTTACAATCTCCGCATCCTCATGCACCGTACCAAGCGAAGCCACGTATTTCTCAAGAAAGTCCTGTATTTTCAGATCGATGGTCAAGACAAGATGTTGACCACTGATACCAGTCTTATAATGGCCAGCCAAATCGATATGGGGAAAATCATCCCGACTGATACTGGCCTGATCAAGGAGACGATTATAATAATGCTCCACACCGGCCAATCCCATATTCCGATCTGCAAAACCAATTACATGGGCGGCAATACTCTTATACGGATAATAACGAACCTGTTCCCGATGCAGAAAGACACCCGAAAGATGAAGATCCGCCACTGCCTTTTCTTCTTCCAGGCTGATGTCTTTTGCCAGCCAGATCCGCTGTGCATCCTTATCCAAAAGGGCCAGCAACTCTTGCTCATTCAAACCCAGAACTGTGGCAAGCTGCCCGGCACTGCCATGCACATCTTCAAGCTCTCTGGGTCTTACATAGAGAGAAACCCGGTCAAGAGACAAGGCAAGTTCCTTGAAGTTCCTGTCAAAAATCGTCCCGCGCCCATTTTTGTTCTTATCTGTCGCCTTCTCCTGCCCGGAAAACATCTTGCTGGCAAAGTCTGTAATCTCCTGCTTATACAAAACAGTACCAGTTACAACTCCTGCGACGACAACCAGGGCCATACCTAAAACCGCCAACCCGCTTCGCCCGCTCTTTTTTCCCCTCCGACGCGACTGGATGACCATCTTAGTTCTAGTTTAACCCTTCTTTGCAAAGAATAATTTTTTGATCTTAAAATAATAGGAGAGACATAAGAATTCGTCAGGAAACAGTCAGAAGAGTTCAGTTATCTTCTGTTCGCCCCCTAAAAGCGGGTAACCTGCTCTTTTCCAGGGACATAGAGAGCGAGCTGACTTGCCGCTATCTTATTGAGATACTCAGGGGAATAAAGACGGGCTCGCTCAGCCCTGAGCTTAATATGTTCATCCATAAGGACATAACGACCTTTCTCTGCATCCGCTAAGACTAAAGCTATCTGATCTGCTGAGGATGACAACCAGACGTTCACCAGAAGAAGCAACGGACAGAAAATGAGCAACACCTTCCCTACAGACATCCACAATATTTTCGGACCGAGCAGACCAAGAGCATTTTGCCGCAATTGCTGCTGGCGAATTGATGATGGCATCATGGGACGGCTATATGCTTGAACAGATTGATTGATAAACATAGTATGCTCCTCCATTGATTTCTCAAAAAACATTACGATCAGGTTCAAACTATCTCTTCCTGGCCGCCACTCTTAATCGTGCACTACGCGCCCTGTAATTTGCCGCGATCTCTGCAGATGTTGGCATTATGGGTTTGGAGGTTAAAATCTCCATCTCACTCTGCTCTCTAAATTTTCTTTTCACCAGCCGATCTTCCAGAGAATGAAATGATATCACACAAAATATTGCCCCGGATCGAAGCAGTGACGGCGCATCATCAAGAATTCTGGCCAGATTCTCCAACTCGCCATTCACTGCGATTCGCAGGGCCTGAAACACCTTGGTGGCCACATGAATTTTATCTGGATGAAAACGCCGCGGGATTGCCCTGGCCACAACAGCGGCCAGTTGCCGAGAGTTTACAATCTTCTCTGCAAACCGGGACCGTACAATCTCCCGGGCAATGGGTCTGGCCTGTTTTTCATCACCATAATAAAAAAAAATGTCTGCCAGCTCTTCTTCAGTACATGATGCGAGTAGCGATGCTGCCGTCACTTCCCGCCTGGTATCCATCCGCATATCAAGGGGTTCATCATGCCGAAAGCTGAATCCTCGCCCCCCTGAATCCAGTTGCAGGGAAGAAAGGCCTATATCAATGAGGATGCCATCTACCTGCTCGACTCCGATCTCTGCCAAACCGGTACTGATCTCAGCAAAATTACGCCTGACAATGGTCAGACGGTCGCCAAAAGGCTGCAATCTGATCCGACTTCGGGCTATGGCGTCCTCATCCCATTCAAAGGCAATGACCCGACCATCAGGTGCAGAGTGGCGCAAAATCGACTCGGTGTGACCGCCAAGACCTAATGTACCATCCACATACAACCCGCCTGAGCGAGGCGCAAGATAATGGAGTACCTCTGCGGGCAGTACCGAACAATGTACAGCTTCTTCCTGCGGCGCAGGCTCCATCAGAAAATACCCAATTTGGCCAGGCTTTCGGTATAATCGCCAAAATTCTCCCGGGTAGCCTGATTCTCCAGCTCCCAAGCCTCTTTGTCCCAGATCTCAACATAGTCCAGCATACCGGTCAGCACCACATCCTTGACTATTCCGACCTCACTGCGCAGCGAGGGAGGAAGCAACACTCGACCCTGCTTGTCAGGTTGACAGGGAGTGACCCCGGAGACCACCAAACGGATAAAACCGGTCAGGCCAGGTTGTTCACGGCCATTGGTCAACAACTTATTTTCCAGAATCTCCCACTGAGAGACAGGGAAGACGCGAAGATGGGCGCCCCAACTGGTCACCATCAACTCCTCAGAATCATACTGCGCAAGGACGTCCCTGAATCTGCTGGGGACATTCAATCGCCCTTTGATATCAAGCGCATGTTCCGATCTGCCGCGAAATCTGCTGGTTGTTAAGTTGCTGTTTCCCATGGCCTCCCGCCACCCTTTTCCACCCCACTCCCTTTTTCACCACTTTACACCACTATCTACCCTTTTATAGCAGGAAGAACCCACTTGTCAAGATTTTTCCCGAATTTTATAAAAAACGATTACCTTCAGACAGTTAAAGGCAAAAAGTACTATATAAAGTACAACACCGATCAAGTCTACACAACAGAAGACACATTAGACACATCATTCAAAAATTAATTCCTGAATTGCTTGTCTGTTAAAAAAAGCATCCTACTGAAATCACGACTTAAATTAAAAAAACATTATTTTTGGTTTCAACAGAGAGTGCAACAAGAAGCCTTGACCTGAATAAAACTGGTCAGAGAGAGAGCAAGAAAAGTTAGTTCCAGGGGGGAAGAAAGGATGAGTAAAAAAAATTCGACAAAGGACTTCTGGGACCAATGACCTCTGCCGTAGAAAGGCGCTGAGAGTAACCCGACGGGAAAGAAATTGGATAGTTTATCAGGAAACAGATCTGAAAACAAACCATGACACACCAGCTTGGCTGGCAAATCACATATTTCTTGATCAGAGGCAAGAGTTTAGAGCTCTTGACACTACAAGTAAAAACATTAACAAAAATTCCGAACAGTTATCGACAATCAACACCTGACCGTCACAATGAACACCGTTATAGGTACCGCCGGTGTTCATTGCAACAACTTCCATAGAAGCAACTGAGCAAATCCGTCAATAAACTTACAAGTAGAAATCAACGGATTTGCCCGCCAGGAAAAAGAGACCTTACCTTAATTTACAATTTTCCAGTACAGATCGAGAATGGTGGGGAGAAGTGGTACCTCCCCAAGTCTTACCATCCCATCCATATACCAAACCCTGTTTTCGCCTGACACATTGTTCCTCCAGAGAATATCGGGCTTAATATCATTGTTAAAATCACCAACGCCTACAATTTCCCAAGTAAGATCAGTTTCTGATGTAGTAGACTCTGGGGCTCCATTCCTGGTCACTCCGTTCATATACCAAGCTGTTACATCACCTGTTGATGTATTTCTCCAGAGGATGTCAGACTTACCATCTCCGTCAAAGTCCCCTGTACCCACAATTGTCGCGTCTGGAGTGGCGTCTGTTTCTATCACTCCACTTCCTGCATACAGTATTTTATTCATATACCAAGCCCGGTTCTGGCCCGTAGTCGCATTTCTCCAGAGAATATCACTTTGACCATCACCATTAAAATCACCTGTACCCACAATTTTCCAATTCTGATCGGCAACAACAGGGACAATGGGCACTTGCCCAATTCGTATGTCTCCGTCCATATACCAAACCCTATTTGCACCGGTCAAAGTGTTCCTCCACAAGATATCGGGCTTGCTGTCACCATTAAAGTCACGCCTGCCGACAATATTCCAGTTCTGATCAGGCTCGAATGGAAGGAGTGTTTGTGAGACTGTAGTTATCCCGTCCATAAACCAGGCCATGTTTTTTCCATCACGGATGTTTCTCCAGAGAATATCCACTTTGGTATTGGGGTTGAGGACAATCGGACGCATCATGTCGCTTTCTTCGTGGCTGAGGATGTGGCAATGCCACAAGTACTCATGACCGAAGTTGTACATTATATTGACCGTCGCAGGAGTAAGTGCTTGAGCGGTCACCGGGTCAAGATTCGAAAAGCCAACCGTAGATCCTAGAGGAAAGGCCGGGTTAAGTGGTCGAATACTCTCAGGGATAGTAAAGGGAAACGTAAACTGAGCCGGCCTGATAGCCACGATCGTGTCTTCCAGCGGACTTATCCTGACCGTGTCTTTCCAACCCAACTCATTAGGATCAGGCGGATAAATAAAACCATCCCAGCCAACCCGGTTAAGAACCTGTACATCAGATATATGGAAATGCACAGGGTGGGTATCCACTCCATTATGGGTAATCTTCCAAATCTGTACCTGATCCTTAGCTATGATCTCAGTGGGCGGATCAACAAAGTTTTGCAGGACAAAGGTTTGAATTCCAGCATTGGTAAATGCCAGCTCAAGACCAAGTTTGGCACTCATGCGTCCGAACTCATCAAAAACCTCACCCATCTCATCCTGGATAGCCTTAGGCTTCATCGGATAGTGAGAGACTATTGACCCATCAACCCTCATGAAACTCAGAGAGGTATCAGTGATGCGCGACAGTCCCCAATTAGGAGCGGTAGCGGGAAAGCTCTTGGCATAAGCGGTGTTGTAAGCAGACTGCCCGACAATGATCGGGTCCTGCCCGGTTGCAAAGACACCAGTCGGTCCTGCAAATGCCGCCTCCAAAGTGGCCAAGGTCGTTGAATTATAGTCATCAACGGGCGCTGTTCCGCCGGTTCCGGAAACCTTAATCTGCATGATCGTTCGGGTATTAGGGCCATAGCCGAACGGAGTCGTATTGGCACCACCCATTGATCTGTTGTCAGGAGCGCCCGTGTAGTAATCATAATGGGGGTCGAGTGCCGGCCATGGTGCCGGAGCATCATTATAGAGGATCAGGGTTTTACCGGCAAATTTGGAAAAGTCAACAATGATATCCGCCCGTTCCGCAGGTCCCAACATCAGTGTACCGCCCCCCTGGTTCTGTTGCAGCACCAATCCGGCAGTGAAGGTTGTCGGATCAATATTCCAATTAATCGGCTGATTAGGCAACAACACCGGAGCTGGCAAAAAACCGCCTTCAGTTCCGATCTGGATCATGGCTGGACCTCTGGTAGCCGGATCAGGCACCCCACCTTCCCTATCGTCTGCCGGCCAGCCCTCCGGAAATCCGGCAGTCGTTACTGCCGGAACCATTTTTACTTCCGTCAACCGTCCCTGAAAGACCCGGCCAGGATCCGCCACATACATCTGCAAATTCCAGAATCGGTCATGGGCTCCATTCAAAATCCGAAATCGATATTCTTTGGGATCAACCTTCAGTACAGGATAGGCTGTTCCATTGATTAGCGGGGTATCCATGAAAGCCTCCGCCCCCCACGACGGATTGGGGGTATCGGGCCGCTGCGGCGGCTGACAGAAAAAATTATTGAAGGCACTTGGTTCACAGGTTGAGTCATAATATTCGTTCGCAACCGGCCCATTAGAGATATTAGTGGTAGGCGGCCAGAACCAGGGGCCATAATGCCATCGACCGTAAGCGTTTATCCCGCTCTCATCTGGATTCCATGGATTCTGGGCCGGCATATAGACATGGGGCCACCAGAGGTCTCCGGTTACGGGAAGTGCACCGATGGGGTTCCAAGGAAGAATTGTTCCCGGTTGACTTCCCCATATCCAGGTCGGGTCCGTTTTGAGAACATACGTGGGTCTCGTTGGAACACCATCTACGAAGGTCTTGTCAACAATGATCAAGGGAATCTCTTCACCGGCGACAGCACCAGGAATTGTTCCGGCATCAATAAGAGCCTGTTCGGTAGGATCCTTGATCAAATAGCCGGCTACTCCACCGACATAAACACCAAGACGGGTAATTCCCCAGCTATGATCATGATAAAACATCATCCTTGCGCTCTGCTGGTTGGTATAGTAATAGGTTTGCGCTCCTGGTCCGGGATTATTTGTCGCACCCGCAACTCCGCAGGACGTCTTTCCCGCACAATTTGAGCCAGGATAAGTAACATTTGTGATATGTGTCCCAGCAGCATCAAACCACATATCCGGCACATAAGAGACACTGACACCTTTGGGATAGTCTGTAATTTCGTCCTTTGGAGTAATCCACTGATGGGCGGTTCCATCACTGATCCACGGAGTCCGTCCACCATGAAGATGGATAACAGACCGATTCTGGGTAAACACGCCATATTTCGTAGTTATCGGTTCCTTCGTCTCTGGATCATAGTCAATCTCAAATTCACCAGAACCCATAATACTAGTATCAACCGGGATAAAAAGATCACCGGCGTCACCAGTTGGCAGCGAATTGGTAAACTTGATGCGCACCGCACGGTCCTTGGTACTGACGATCAGTGGCCCCAAACTATGAAATTTACTCACCCCAGGTGCTGTCGTATTGGTCTGCCGATAGCCCCGCATTAAGGTGCCCCCAGTATTTACGACTATCGGTGGCAGATCACTATGCACCTGCTCCCGGTATTGGCCAATTTCGATTTCATAATAATCCGTTCCCGGATAGGTTTCTGTATCTGGAACAGCTACAGGGATATACTGTCCGAGATTATTTGCGTTGCCAACATTCAGCCCTGGAAGTCCATCAACAAATTTCCGGAGCGGCGGGCTATTGGCCCAATTAGGTGTATTATAATAATCCGGAACACCGCTATCACGGGGTCCGGCCACTGCCTCTCCCTGACCAATTCCTGAGACCTGGACCGCCAATACCGCAAGCATAGCAATCATGGTTGAAAACCGTTGTCTATTCATTCCTTCCTCCACTTATAATAAGAGTGTTTTAGAGGGTATCGGTTATGGTATCACCAATGACGTTCATTGCATGACATTCAGAATTTCATCCTGAATTCCATTTTGAGTGTCATTCTGACCGCTACTCACCGCTTGCATTATCAAGGTATTCCGACTGGCTATTGCTCGCGTTCTAATATCACGCTGATTCATAACTAACTCTTTCCAGGAAATACCTGCCCTTGGCCGTATAATCTGATCACCTGTTGCAGGTGTCTGCCCCGGTTTTTGTGATACCTGAACCGGCAAACTACTACTCGGGACTACTGGTTCAGGATCCTTTGCGGCTGGCTCTTTTTGAGAAATATCCATTCCTGAAGGTCTGGCCTGATCACTCACTGCCGCTGCCTGCGCCTGTTCTTGCTGAATCGGCTGAAGACTCTCCGGCTTGACGAGTTGCCCCCCGCTCACAGCCTGCTCCTTCCGATAATTATCCTTCCCCGATGCATCAATCTGGTCACTTTGTACGGATTTCTGCTCCGGAACTTGTTGCTCCTCAACAGACAGGCTGTTATTCGACCAAGCAGGTTCAGCTTTCCTCACAGCCTGCTCATTGCGGGAATGATCCACTCCTGACTCCATAGTTTGGTCACTCTTTGCGGATATCTGCACCTGTACCTGTTGATCCTGAACAGACAGGTTGTTATTCGATCCAGCAGATTCAGCCTTACTCGTAACCTGCCCGTTCCCATAAATATCCCCTGAGCCTCCGACCTGGTCATTCTGTACTGATGGCTGGGTCTGTCCCTGTAGTGGCTGCATCCAGGGACTGCTATTCGTCCTGTTGTTCGTTCTGGCGCTCACCAGATAAATCCCCGTCAACGAGAGCAAAACACAGACGATTATATAAGAAATTTTTTTCATCTCCTCTCCTCCCTTTCAGCTCAATGGTACGACAAACTCATCGGCAAATAACTCTTCAATCATATTTCACTTGTATTGCACTCTTTTCATAAACTGCCGACATTCATTTAATAGCAAGCAACTCGACCTCAAAAATAAGTGTGGCGTTCGCTCCAATTGTACTACTTGCCCCCCGCTCACCATAAGCGAGCTGGGAAGGAATGAAAATCTTCCATATAGAACCAACCGGCATAAGCTTGAGAGCCTCGCCCCAACCGGAGATAATATCACTAACCTTGAATGTTGCTGGATGGCCCATACGGTACGAGCTATCGAACTCTTTACCGTTAATAAATTTTCCACGATAATGACACTCGACGGTATCGTTTGCTGTTGGCTTTTTGCCATCTCCATACTTCAGGATTTGGTACTGTAAGCCACTGGGCAGGGTCACGACCCCTTCTTTTTTCTTGTTCTCCAAGAGAAACGTCTCTCCCGCCTTTTTGTTTTCTTCCGCTTCCCGGATTATAATTTTCGCCCGCATTCGCCGCGCTTCAGCCTGATACTGCTTAATAGCCCTTCCAACCTCGGCATCAGACAGGAGCAGTTTATTTCCAGCGAATGCATCTTCCATGCCTTTCATCACTAAGTTCAGGTCAATATCAACGCCCTGTTTTTTTAAGTTGCCGATCAAATTGACGCCAATGGCGTAATTAACCTGATCCTTTTGGGTCTTGAGAAGAGAAGCCTCATCGGATTTACCCGAAGTGGCCAGGCCTCCCGATTCTGATTCTGGCACGCTCTCTGACTGAGACTGCGCGCGAGCGTCCCAATCCATTCCCCAAACTACAGAAATCATGAACGCAACCAGACACACAAGAAAAGACAACCTGCTATTTTTCAATCCGACCCTCTTTGATATATTTTCACAATAATTAACCATCTATTTCTTTGAATCTGATGCTCTCCTAGCAAAGTAGGCCTCTGGATCTTGCATCAACAACTGCACATTCGTCTCATGCCGAACGGTATGTTCACGCACACACCGGGCATAACTATCAGGATTAACCTCCTTGAACTGATTACAATTCATCAATGTTTTTTTCCGCTCTGACTCAAGTTGCATCCGCTCGGCACGAATTTGTACCTGCTGCTCCGGCGTTGGAACCGCCGCAGCACCGGCAATGCTAAAAAAAGACATTGTGAACATGACGACAGGGACGATAGAGAATATAAATTTCTTATACATAACTGCTCCTTTACTCAAATATTGAGACAAATCTTTCTGCGGGAGGCAACTTACATGTGAATAATGACGATTTTGCCATCTACCGCACGGACAGGGAAAGAAATATGTTTCTTCAACACAAAATTGGCGGTAATGCTTCTGGCTGAATAAACCGGGAATCCCAGAGGGTTTGTTGTTGCCGTGATATCTCCACTCCAGCCGGTAAAGACATAATTTCGTGCCGGAGTTGCTGTCAATATGGCAGTATCACCATAAAGATAAGTGATGTTCCCACCAGTAACCGTACCACCAGCAGCCGGAAGCACCGACGTCGTCACCAGATAAGGGATCCGGTCAAAATTGGCGATAATAGCTGTGTCTGCATCAACCGTGATATTCAGAGGATTAACCAGAGGAGTTGTTATTATCGTGGTGGCACTACTCCAATTGCCAAAGGTATAGCCTGTTGCCGGTGTTGCCTCTAAGATCGCGGGATCTCCCGAGAGATAGGTACCGCCGCCGGTAATAATACCGCCTGCAACAGGGATTGCCGATGTCGTCACCAAATAAGCGCTATCAAGCTGGAAGTCCATACCGGTTGTGATGGATAATGTTGCTACCGACACGACCGCCGCCGATCCACAGAGAGGAGTACTCGTGGGAGACGTGGGAGACGCCCACCATTCAGAGAGATAGTTACCGGCGGGAAAGGCCTTTAAATAATAGCTGCCTTCCAGGAGACCGCTGATCGTATAGGTACCATTCGTGGCTATAGAGCCGATACCGGCTCTGGTACCAGTACAGGAAGCATCTTTATATGCAATTACAGAACCCCCGCCGGTAATAGTAGTTGTTCCACTGCTGTCATAAACAGTGCCGGAAATTGTGGCACCTGCAGCAAGCTGGAAATTAATGCCAGAAGCCGTCCCTCCTACGACCGCTGTCACTGTCTGGGCCGAGGTACAGAAAGGAGTACTCGCGGGAGAGGCCCACCATTCGGAGTTATAATTACCGGAGGGATAGACCTTCACCAAATAATTACCAGCCGGGAGGCCAGTGATTGCATAAGTGCCGTCGCCGTCACCCAGACCAATCGAACCAACACCAACAAGGGTATAAGTGTCGGTGACGCAGTCATAGCTGCTATAGGCCTCTACCAACCCACCACCGACAATGGGGCCGTTATCTGTCACTGTACCGGAAATGATAGCGCCGATATCAAGCTGGAAATTGTTACCACCAACCGCCTGGCCTGCTGTTACGACCACGGCCTGCGCCACAAGGCAGTCAGACGTGCTCGTGGCACCTGCATACCATTCAGGGATATGATTGCCATTGGAAACGGCCTTCAGATAATAGCTGCCGGCCGAAAGGCCAGTGATCGCATAGGAGCCGTTGGTGTTGACGATACCAGTGGTGACATAATCTATGCCGGAGCAGGGATCACTGGCATAGACCTCGATAACCCCACCAACGAGAATGGGACTTCCATTACTGTCATTCATTGTGCCGGAAATAGTGGCGCCGGGATCAAGCTGAAAATTCGTGGCTGTAACGGTTTGATTTACATCTGTCACTGCCACAATCTGCGCAGCGCCGCAGACAGGACTGCTCGCGGGATCTGCCCACCACTCAGGGACATGATTACCGTAGGAAAAGGCCTTCAGGTAATAGTCGCCGACCGGGAGCACCCCCTCCGGAAAGCCCTCTTCAACTGTAGTTGTGTAAGTACCATCAACCTCTATAAAGGCAGTGTCAACATAAGTGTAAGTGGCGGCATCACAGGGGCCGACAATGGAGGTATATACATCGACATATCCACCGGTAGTAATGGGAGTAACTCCACCGCTGTCATATACTGTCCCGGAAATGGTTGCAGCATAAACAGGTCCAGCCCCTAGGCACAAAACCAGCAAGAGTAACCATCCAAAGATATGCCTGAAAACATTATCCTGCTTCATCTGCCACCCCTTTTTATTTTTTTCGATTCAATGCCAAACACCTGAATACAATAAGCTTATAAAATACTCCTTTCAGAAAGATGTATTTTTACTCATTATTGTAAGACAAGTATTCCCTTCCCTGGACACAAACTAAAAAATGCATACTGCATTCGAAAGATTTTTCAGCTTATACTAAAACTATATAGGAAACATTATCACTTTTAGAAAATATGTCAAATTTTTAATGAACCTACTCCTTTTAACTCTACATGCATAGGATTTCTTATCACTCCTCAGCTCTTTGACACTTGCATTTGCTAAGATACATTTACTGGGAAAGCTTACAGGCAAAGGTAGCGCCGTCATAATAGAAAAAATTATTCTTCTCATTTACATTCTAAACGGCACCTGCATAGGCACAGTACGGGTAGTACGGCTCCTCACACTAATACCTGCAATGCTTCGTTACCACTCGCTCGTCGTTGAGTCTGCGCTCAACCACTGCCTCTTGGAGTCGACGGGAATGCATGGGGGAGTTAGGCATCAGGACCATTAAAAAAAGTGGCTGTCCTTAATCAACCCGACACCTTACGTTAATATGCCGCCATGCTCAGGTTTGAAAAAAGAATGCCATATACTACGATTAAGGCAAAAACCGAATTTGACAAGATCGAGATCAGGGCAAATCTCTTTTGAATACGGGGAATAACGTTACAGAGACTTGCAATGTTGCGAAACGGGTTGATGATGCCAGTCCCCAATCCGGAAACGGCGCTCACAAGAATCGCCAGATACATGGGATACCCCACATATCCATACTCCGGGTGCAAAATGCAGAAAGGACAGTGGTGGGTGGGCAGCTCATAGAAATAGATACTGATAAACGAAATGAGTGCAGCAATGGATATGAAAAAATGGATGAACGAAGCAATGGAAAAAAGATAGGCCCCTTTTGTTTTAAAGTAGACATACAGTCCTGATACTATGGTGATTGGTGTACTTAAGAAAAAAGCTGATTCTGACAGCGATAGAGGAAGGGCAAGGAGGTCAGACATGACCGTTTTGGCGTCGGCACTGAAAAGCGTCCCGCAACAGGAGGTGATGATATTCGGCTTCAGGCCGAGAAGATACCCAGCCTGAACACTGGTTTCGGCAATCAGAAAGGGGGTAATGAAAAGCAGTAACCAATACTTCTTGCGGATTAACGGATAATCATAGGCCTTGTTGTCGGTAAAGTTGACGACGAGCCACAGACCGGCAAGAAGACAACCAACGATCTTTAAAACGAGAGCCGAATAGCCGAATCCATTGACATTGAGACTCCCTGCCGCACACATGGCACCGATAAAAAGAGGGCTGAGAGTATCGGCCGTATAGATAAACAAAAACAGGGAAAGGAGCTGAAACCCCAGGACATAACTCATGACCGTCGAAACCAGATAGGTTCTTCGTTCAAGTTCCAGTTGACGCTCGCTGCCACTGCTGATATCCCAGTTCCGGATGATTCGGACGCCCTCATATGCGGAATAGCAGAGCATGGACGTCGTCAGAGCCGAGCCCAGAAGCAAGGCCAGTATCCCGGGATGAAAGATCATGGGACATCCCCTGAGGATTCAATCTTTCCATCTCTCATCTCGACGATCCGGTCAATGACGGTTGAATCATAGACAATGGGATCATGACTGGCGATAAGAAGGGTTTTTCCTTCTTTTTTAAGCTGCCTCATGATTTCCATGAACTCCCGGGAGAGCCGGGTGTCCAGATGAGCAGTCGGCTCATCGGCGATGATGATGGCAGGATTGTTGATCAATGCCCTGGCAATGGCGATCCGTTGCGCCTCTCCACCGGAAAGCCACTCCACTTTAGAAAACGCCTTGCCGGTAAGATTCAACAAATCGAGCAGGTCCATCGCCCGTTTTTTCAGGGAGGCGTGTTTCTCTCCATTGGGATAAGCAGGAAGCATCACATTTTCCAGGGCAGTAATGCCTTTGATGAGATTGAACTGCTGAAAGACGATGCCGAATGTCTCCCGTCTGACTTCCGTAAGAAAACGCTCGGGAAGACTCGTGATTTCCCTTTCCTTCAACATAATCCTGCCCGAGGTCGGCCTGGCCATACATCCCAATATGCTTAACAGCGTAGTTTTCCCTGATCCACTCGGACCTTTCAGCACAGTGGCCCCATGAGAGTCAATGGAGAGATTCACGCCTTCGATGGCCACAAACTCGTTGGATTTGTCCGCGTTAAAGACCTTTCTGACATTCTGGAGACGGATCATAACATTACATCCTCATAACAGAATCCGGGTCAATCGTTGCAGATCGCCACGACGGCACGATAGTTACCACGGTATAGGGAATGACCGTTAAAAAAAACAGGGTCGCTATCTGATAAACACTGATATACGGCGTAAGCCTGAAACTGGGATAGAGGACCGACCATCCTTTCAGTACAGGTTCAAACAGAATGGAAGATGCCAGAAAAATATGGAGATAGGCCAGAAATATTCCCATGAAAAACGCCGCAATAGACACAGCCGAACCTTCCCAGAATTTCATCAATAGAATATCCGAGGTTTCCCAGCCGATTGCCTTGAGGATGCCGATTTCCCGTTTTTCCTCCGCGCTCAATCCCGTTGCCTTGTCCCATGCCAGGATGATGAAGGCAAAGAAAACGCCTGACAGAACCATGAAGATCACCCCACCGCGCCAGTCGAAAACCGCATCATAGGTTCGCAGTATCTCTTCCCGCAGTATCGGGCGCGTATCCGGATGGATTTGCGTAATCTTGGCAGCAATGGTAGAAAGCTCTTTAGCATTTCTGACATTGAGCACTAAGTCCGTGGCCTGATCATTAGCAATGGAAAAGAGCGTTCTAAAATCTGCCTCGGATACCAGTATCAGATCAGCAGTAACCAGCTCTGAGGCAAATGGAAGAAGCCCTCTTACCTTCAAAGTCAAGACAGATCCGTCGTAGGTCTTAAAGGGGATGATGTCATTTTTCCGAAGGGCTTGATTGCCTATCCCGCTCATACTCCGCATTGATACGCCATTGCCGATGATGATCTCTCCGGCCCGGTCGTTTAACTCCGCATTGACCATCAAGGTATAATTTGCACCGCTCATGGCGTCGTAGTAGTATCCCCACAGGCGCGGCGCAACTGACTGAACCCCCCTGATCTGCCTGATGGTATCGATATAGTGAGTCGGGATCAGGTCCTGCCGGCCAGCCAACAGTCTTTGAACCGTCATTTCAGGAGCATCCTGAAGGATCAGGGAAGCCTCTTTCTTCAGAGAATGTGTAAAAAACAAAACAGAGGCCAACAGGAAGATTACAAACGTGTAGACCACCACCAAAGCGATATTTTTACCCTTTCTCCTCCCCAGAGAAGAAAGAGTAAAATCCAGGATATTCCGTTGCTTTTCAATGGCTCCCATATTTTTACTGCCGCTCCCGTGGGTCGCTTATCCATCCCTGGAGCGTCCCTGCCTTACGTTTCAAATGAGGTGGTACCGCCATAATAGCGCCCGATGGAAAATGGTCAAAAGACAGCGGATGGTCCTGAAACGGCGTATGTAAATCCGCCATACTGGGATGGCGAGTGTAGCGCGCCTCGGTAAACAGACACAAATCAGTCAGCGTCAGTACCCTGACGACCTCACGCCGTTCCTGAACAAATTCCCTATCAAGACGCTGGCTGATGGCCGCATCCATGAACATCAGACAAATCAGAAGCGCCCCCGCAACCAGAGCACTGAAAAAAAGATCCGACTTTCTCTGCAACATCAATCCAGCCCTTGAATCAGGTCAGGAGCTACCTCATCAAATCGAAGCAGGTTTTTTCCGGAATGATCCTTCATGAATTCCACGGCATCCGCTTCTTGGACAAAGGGCATGAGTTCCCGCCCCATGGGACCAAAGACATCACTACCGACGACATACCAGGCTGTCCGACCATTAATCGGGGTCATACTGTAGTAATCCGTGACATAGATAAAGGCGATGTCGGACAGATCCTTTGACGCCTGATATTTTCTGATGTTGAAATAATATTTAAACATATCCTTGGCACCGTCAAAAAGTGCATAGGAACCATCGGCAAAGATGATCTGGGACAGAAAATCCGGATATTTTGCCACAAACATACCACAAACCGGGCATTTGTCCGTCTTTGAAACCGTGACGGGCGCGGCTCTGCCTGTCAATGGCAATACCAATGCAAGAAGGACAGCAGCAACGATCACGCGTAAAGCATGCATGAGAACTCCTCCATATTGACAGCTCTTAGTGATGCCCAGCCCCGTGCATCTTTTTCATCTTTCTCTTTTCCCGTATCATCTTTGTGTCGGCATACATACTTTCATAGCTCGCCTTCATGGCCTCATCAAAGGTCGCCAGGGTACCACTGTTTCCCATGATAAATCGCTCAGCATCCTCTTCCTTTTCAAAGGCCCATTTGGCCTGTGTTGTCATGACTCCGGGTTTATTGCCACCAATGACCCAATATGCCTTTTCCGCATCGATGAGATTTTTGCTGTTGAAGTCTCCCACCTCAAGCGAGTTTGGTGTTTTATCGATATTCACAGCAAGATCAATGGCCAGACAATGAATACTGCAGGTTCCAAGCGTTGTTCCATCATCATAGGTCACAAACATCCTGCTGTGCGCAAATTTGGCTCTGTCCATACCGCAGAGTTTACAGGATGGCGCCATTTGGATATCATCCTGAGCCACAACAACTCCAACCAGGGACAATGTAAACGCGACTAACATAACGAACAAAAATCCTCTCTTCATACCATCTTCCTTTTAGTTTACACAACAGACATAGTTTTGTGCAGTGCAACGCGTAGCAATGGAAGCATTGCCTCGTTACACTTCACGCTTTATAGTTTTTTTAACCTCGAAGTTCCATTTCCAGATTTCATAAATCGCCGGATAGACCAAAAGTTCCAACAAAAATGAGGTGAAAATACCGCCGATCATGGGCGCCGCAATTCGCTTCATGACATCGGCCCCTGCACCCGTGGACCACATGATCGGAAGTAATCCCAGGAACATCGTGGCCGTCGTCATAAACTTAGGCCGAAGACGTTTGACTGCCCCTTCAAGAATGGCTTTGCGCAGCTCATTCAGACTGCGAAGGCGACCTTCTTTCCTGGCCTGTTCATATGCTATATCAAGATAAAGAAGCATAAAAACGCCGGTTTCCGCATCAACACCAAGCAGGGCGATCAATCCAACCCAGACTCCGATGCTCATGTTATATCCCAGCAAATACAACAGCCACACAGCACCAATGGCAGAAAATGGTACTGCCAGTAAAACAATGCAGGTTTTGATCGCAGAGCGGGTGTTCAGATAGAGCAGCAGAAAAATCAAGAACACTGTCAGGGGGAGAACCACCCCCAGACGCTCTTTCACCCGCTGCATCGCCTCATATTGGCCGCTCCAGGAGACAACATACCCTGCCGGCAGCTTCACTCTGTCTCTTATCAGGGTTCCAGCCTCTTTAATATAGCTGTTCGGGTCACGTCCCGCCATATCCACATACACGTAGCCGGTCAACAAGCCGTTTTCATCGCGAATCATGGCTGGCCCACTGCTTACCTTGATATCGGCAATCTGGCCAATGGGAATCTGTTTCTGCCCTGTCGGATCTGAAACCAGAACACGGCCGAGAGAATCCAAATCCGCCCGAAAATCACGCATGTAACGCACGTTGACCGAATAGCGTTCTCGTCCCTCAACGGTCGTGGTCACCGTTTCTCCGCCGATCGCATTTTGAACTGCATTCTGGGCCTCGTCCATGCTCAGCCCGAAAAAGGCCAGTTGCTCACGATCCCAATCAAAATCCAGAAAATAACCACTGCCTGTCCGTTCGGCAAAGACACTGCGGGTTCCTTTTACCGCCGGCAGAAGGGCTTCAATCTGAGTTCCGATTCCCTCAATGACCGTAAGGTCAGCCCCGGAAATTTTAAGCCCGACCGGCGTTCGTACACCGGTGGTCAGCATATCGATCCGCCCCTTGATAGGCATGGTCCAGCCATTGGCGAGGCCCGGAAGTTTGAGGGCGTCATTCATCAGGCCGATCAGCTCTTCCGTGGTGATACGATCCGGCCAGAAACGGCGCAATATGCTCTTGGCCCACTCCGGCGCCCATGAAGAATACCAGGTGTGCACGGACCGCCATTGTGCCTTAGGATGGAGAGTGATCACAGTTTCCATCATGGACAGCGGTGCTGGATCCGTAGAGGTCTCGGCATGTCCGGCTTTGCCCAGCACTCGATCCACTTCCGGAAACTTATGGATAATCCGGTCCGTTGCCTGAAGTAAACGCTGCGCTTCGGTGATAGAAATACCCGGCATAGTTGAGGGCATATAGAGGATCGCCCCCTCATCAAGCGGGGGCATAAATTCCGAGCCCAGTTGCAGAAAGACCGGAACAGTCCCAATCACCATGATACAGGCTGCTGCGAGCACGAGCCATTTTCGTCGCAGCGTCCACTCGGCAATGGGTTGATAGAATCGAATCAGTATCCGGCTGATCGGATGTTTTTCTTCAGAATGGATGGTTCCCACGACCACGGCATTCGCCGCCCGACAGATCCACCGGGGCCGGAAATCATAGTTATGGAGGCGGGTAAAAAAAAGCCGTAACGCCGGATCCAGGGTGATAACCAGCACAGCGGCGATAAACATGGAAAGAGTTTTGGTGTAAGCAAGCGGTTTAAATAGACGGCCTTCCTGAGCCTCAAGGGTCAGCACCGGTAGAAAAGAGACCGCAATCACCAGCATGGCAAAAAAGCTGGGTCCGGCAACCTGTTTAACGGCAGCAATGATAACCGTCCGGTAATCCTCTTTGCGGCCGTTTTGTTCCCATTCCTCCAGCTTCTTGTGCGTCTGCTCGACCATGACGATCGCCGCATCGACCATGACGCCGATGGCGATGGCAATACCCCCGAGCGACATGATATTGGCAGTGAGTCCCATCAACTGGAAGGGAATAAAGGTCAACAGAACCGCAATGGGAATGGTAATCATGGGAATGATGGCGCTGGGAATATGCCAGAGAAAGAGAAGAATCACCAGCGCTACAGTGACAATGATTTCCACCAGGGTGGACTTCAGGTTATCGATGGCCCGAAGGATCAACTCTGATCGGTCATAGATGGGAACGATCTTCACCCCGGAAGGCAATCCAGGCTCAATTTCCCGGATTTTGGCCTTGACGCGGTCAATAACATCAAGGGCATTCTGTCCCTGCCGCATGACCACAATGCCGGAGACGACCTCACCTTCGCCGTCAAGATCAGTGATCCCCCGGCGCAGATCCGGCCCCAGAGCCACCTGCCCTACATCCTTGATGCGAATCGGAGTGCCGCTGTCATCGGTCGCCAGCAGAATATTTTCAAAATCGGCAATGGACTTGGCATATCCGCGCCCCCGGACCATATACTCGGTCCCGCCAAACTCGATCATCCGGCCGCCCGTCTCACTGTTTCCACCCCGCACCGCGTCCACCACACGACTGATGGGAAGGTTATAGGCCTGCAGCCGGTTCGGATCCACATTTACCTGATACTGTTTGCTGAAACCGCCGATGGGGGCAACCTCAGCAACACCGGGAACCGATTTCAGATGATAGCGCACCATCCAATCCTGGCAGGATCGAAGATCGGCCAGACTATGCTGCCCGGACTCGTCCACCAGGACATACTGAAAGATCCAGCCCAGACCCGTGGCATCCGGTCCCAGTTCGGTCTGCACCCCTTTCGGGAGGCGCGGCAACACACCGGAGAGATATTCCAGGGTTCTGGACCGTGCCCAGTAAATATCGGTGCCCTCTTCAAAGATGACATAGACATAAGAGTAACCAAAATCGGAAAAACCACGAACCGCTTTTACCCTGGGCGCACCAAGCATCGCGGTCACGACTGGATAGGTGACCTGATCTTCGATGATATCCGGGCTGCGGTCCCATCGTGAATAAATAATGACCTGGGTGTCACTGAGATCCGGAATGGCGTCGAGGGCAACGCGGTTCATCGACCACCAACCTGCGACACAGGCTGCGGCAATCAGAGTAAAAACGATAAACCGGTTGTTAACGGATAAATCAACGATGCGGTTAATCATGCCTGAGCTCACCCTGATCGGAAGTATCGGGTTTTAATTTATCCGAAATCACATCTTCAGTTTCGGGCTGTTTCATGAGTCCGGCTACCGCCAATTTCATCCGGCTCTCAGAATCAATGAGAAAGTTACCTGAAATTACAATCTGTTCTCCCGCAGCTAGCCCTTTGATAATTTCAACACGATCACCAAACCGCCAACCAGTCACGACCTCCCGAGGTTCGAAATACCCCTCCTTCAGGGCAACAAAGACAATCTTTCTGCTTCCGGAATCCAGGATCGCATCTACCGGAACCGTGATGGCCTCCGGGAGGGGAACAAGGAACTCAACATCGACAAACATCTCGGGACGAAACACATAGTCCGGATTATCCATCTCCAGACGCACCTTCAACGTACGCGTCTTGGCATCAAACGGCGGCATAACATCACTCACCCGGGCTTCAAAGTATCTGTTCTGTCGAGGCAGAGATACCATGGCCCTCATTCCCGGTTGGATATATTGCGCGTCAGTATTGAAAACATCCGCCAGAATCCACACGCGGCTCAAATCAGCCACCCGGAAACATTCAGTGCCACGATCAACTTTTTCCAAAGGAGAGATACTGCGCTCGGTCACCAGACCGGTGACCGGAGATCTGACTTCAATGGTCTTCACATATCTACCGCTACGGGCAAGCCCCTCGAGCTGCGTTGCTCCGACACCTAGATTTAACAATTCCAGTTTGGCCTTGTTGGCGTAAAGGATATCATCTTCACGTATGAATGCGAAATCTGCATAATCTGCAGGGTTTTCCTCTTCCTCATGCATCGAATGCTCGTTCATATTCTGCATGGGTATAGGCGTTTTTTCGCCGGAAGGAATTATAGCAGGCTGAAGTGCTGCCGGCGAAGAGGCATTGGACCGCATCGCGGCAAACGGCATTCCAAGAGACGGTTGACTTCCAGGTTGCAGGGGTTCGGCCTGAGGGGATCCGGACGGCAACATCTCTGTAGATGATGTCTCAGGCGGCGGAGTTGCAGGACGCGCTTTTTCAACGGAAGGAATTGTATCAGACGGAGGTGTTTCGGGTTGGTGGATATCGGGTTGTAATACTGCTGAGGGAGAGACACTGGAGCGCATCGCGGCAAACGGCATTCCAAGAGACGGTTGACTTCCAGGTTGCAGGGGTTCGGCCTGAGGGGATCCGGACGGCAACAACTCTGTAGATGATGTCTCAGTCGGCAGAGTTGCAGAAGTCGCTTTTTCAGCCGACATGGCTGCAGGCGACAGATTCATCTCATTCTGCATACCTACTGATGGCGGCATCGCTTTACGAGGCGATCTATACGGATACGCCGCTGGTTGCCGGGCTCCGGTAAAATTTGTTGCGGGCAGCCGCCTGCGTCCCGTATTGGCAAGTTCAGTCAGATATCGCTGCTGCCAAGAGAAAAAATCATAGCTGTAAATTCTGATCAGAGCCATGAGTTGATTTTTTTGAACCAGGCTGCCGATGGTACTCTCAGGGATATACGACATCCAGCCATCGGCAGCCGAAACCAGGGGATATATCCGATTTTCATCCGCCGCTATGCGGCCCAATGTTCGTATTTCGTGTGTTTCAGATACTCTCTCTGCTGTACCGATTCGCACACCGATAATCTGCTGCTTCTGAGGTGTTATTTTCACGGTACCAGCTGGTATCATTCTTCCGGCACCTGTGAGATCTCCGACACCCGTTCCATCGCCATAAACAGGTTCCATAGGCATGCCACACGGCGCAATTCCGGGTTGCTCAGATACATTTCCTGGATTCATGGGATCAACATAGTGAAGAATCGAGCGTTCTTTTCCCACATTATGATTTCCGCCTGTCCAATACTGGCTATACCAGGTCCCTCCCCGAAAAGAAGCGAACAGAAGGATGAAGAACAACAAGGTAAATAGAGATTTTTTCATGGCATCAACAAACCTGTTTTCCGTCGGAATCGACTATATCAATATCCTAAGACGTCGGTATTAAAAACCAGCATTCAAAAGTTCTACTCGACTTCTCTCCTGCAAAATCGGACAGGACTGAATCTGCTCAAGATACCGATTATTTCTGACCTAGAAGTTCACTGAAATCAGACTGGGTTGCAAAGCTGTGTGCGTCATCGGGGAACGAGCCGTTGCGGACTTCCTCGGCATAGCGAGTCACATTTTCTTTGATCAGAGGTGCAAGACTGGTATAGGTTTTGACAAAACTGGGGATAAATTTTTCAAACATCCCCAAGAGGTCATGGGTCACCAGTACCTGGCCATCACAATGGACACCAGCGCCAATGCCAATGGTGGGGATAGAGAGGGTTTCAGATATAATCCTGGCCAGTTGATCAGGGATACACTCCAGAACCAGGCCAAAGACACCGGCCTGCTGCAGGCCTTTCGCCGCTGCAACCATCTTCCTGGCTGACTCCAGATCCCTGCCCTGCACCTTATAGCCGCCAAGCTGGGTGGCCGTCTGCGGAGTCAGTCCGATATGGCCCATCACCGAGATACCGGCCGCGACCATGGCGGCCACCGTCGCGCAAACCTCCAGCCCACCTTCAACCTTCACCGCATCACACCCCGCCTCTTTGAGAAACCTGCCACCATTGATGATGGCATCACGTGGACTGCTCTGATACGAGCCAAAGGGCATATCACCAATAACAACGGCACCGGGTGCCCCACGCCTGACCGCAGCTGCATGATGAATCATCTCATCCATGGTCACCGGCACGGTGGAATCATAGCCGAGTACCACCATACCAAGTGAATCTCCCACGAGCAGGACATCTACATCGCAGCCTGCAAGCAGAGCCGCCATAGAGGCGTCATAGGCGGTAAGCATGGTGATCTTCTTGCAGGCTGCTTTCATGGCAAGGATATCAGCTACGGTCTTTCTTTTGGCCATGGATTATTCTCCAGTATCAAAAAGTGAAGGCTGCCGGCTTCCCTGTTGTGGAAGTGTCCGGTTAAAGTGCTGATAAGCCTTCATGGTGGCCATCCGCCCGCGAGGGGTCCTGGCCAGGAATCCGGACTGGATCAAAAAAGGTTCATAAACATCTTCCAGGGTATTTTTTTCTTCGCAGACCACGGTGGCCAGGGTATCGAGACCAATGGGACCGCCCTGAAAGGTATCGATGATGGTCAGAATAATCCGCCGGTCCATCTCATCGAGGCCAAAGCCATCCACGTTCAACATATTCAGGGCCGCGTCCGCAACCCCGGCATCAATGACCGCATGGTTCCCGACCTCGGCAAAATCCCGCACCCGCCTGAGCAGCCGATTGGCAATCCGAGGAGTACCGCGAGACCGCCGGCCAAGCTCAAGGGCCCCGCTGGCATCTATCCGCATCCCTAAGATCAGGGCCGAACGCTGGACAATGATGACCAGTTCTTCAGGGGCATATAGTTCAAGACGGAGAACGACCCCGAAACGATCTCGCAAGGGTGGAGTCAGCAGACCGGTGCGCGTAGTGGCGCCAACCAGGGTAAAACGGGGCAGATCCATACGCACCGACCTGGCGCCAGGCCCCTGGCCAATAATAAGATCAAGCTGAAAATCCTCCATGGCCGGATAGAGGATCTCTTCCACAGCATGATTCAAGCGGTGGATCTCATCAATAAAAAGGACATCCCCTTCCTGCAGGCTGGTGAGAATAGCGGCAAGATCCCCTTGGCGCTCAATAACCGGGCCGGAAGTCACCTTGATCCCGGCATCCATTTCATTGGCAATAATATGAGAGAGGGTGGTTTTACCAAGACCGGGGAAACCATGGAACAGGACGTGATCCAAAGGCTCGCCGCGCCCTTTAGCCGCACGGATAAAGATATCCAGACTCTTGCGCAAGGACTCCTGCCCAATATAGTCCGCCAGCCTTTTGGGCCGCAAATCGTACTCATTCAAGGGTTCACGACTGACAGCCCTTGGAGTGACCAGACGTTCACCAATCCCTATTTCTTCCTCAATATTCATGCCAGAGTCCGCAAGGTTTCCCGTATAAGTTCTTCAATCTCCATTGTGGCAAAAGAGGCGGCCCCCACCCGTTTTTTCACTTCAGTCAAGGCCTGTCTGGCCACAGGATCAGGATAGCCGAGGTTGACAAGAGCCGACAGGGTATCTAAAACAGCGCCACCGGGAGCCACAGACAGAGATGTTGCCTTGTCCGCCACACCTTCACGCTCGTCCCCCGCGCCCTGAAGGTGACTCACCTTATCCTTCAACTCCACACACAGCCGTTCGGCCGTCCTTTTACCCACCCCCTGCAAGGTAGTGAGACGACTGATATCTTCGCGAACAATGGCCTGACACAAATCAGCCACCCGCATCCCGGAGAGAATGGCAAGACCGAGCTTAGGACCAATACCGGATACCGTCTTGAGAATAAGAAACAGCTCCTTTTCTTCCACCTCCAGAAAACCAAAGAGGACAATGGCATCCTCCCGGACATGGGTATGGATATGGAGAAAGACCTGACTGTTCTTTTCGGGCAGGCGGGCCAATCCGTCCGTGGAGAGGAAGACCTCATATCCCACCCCACCTACATCAATAACGGCTCGATCCGGGCCTGTCATCAGCACATTTCCTGTCAGGGTGGCAATCATATTATTTCAGGGAAGAACAAAGACGAAAGAGTGATTTTGAGACACTGTTCTCTCACAGATGATGGGCATGACAGATAGCAACCGCCAGAGCATCGGCAGCATCAGTACTGGGCAAGGAAGAAAGACCCAGCAAGACTTTGATCATATGCTGTACCTGCCCCTTTTCCGCCTGACCGTACCCCACCACAGATCGTTTAACTTTTTTGGCACTGTAATCATGGACCCCCAGGCCATTCTGCATGGCCGCAACGACCGCCGCCCCCCTGGCCTGACCAAGTTTAAGAGCAGAGCTGGCATTGCTGGCCATGAACACATCCTCAACTGCCGCGACCTCGGGATTGTGGAGCTGAATAACCTCATTGATTCCATCAAAGATCTCATTGAGGCGATGAGCAAAAGGAAATTGCTGCGTCGTCTTCACCACCCCGCAGGCGACAAAACATATCCTGCCGGCAGCAACCTCGATCACACCGTAACCAGTCAACCGGGAACCGGGATCAATGCCCAGGATGCGGATCATGGCAAAAGGACTGAAGACTGAAAGCTCCCTGCCGCCCCGGCACCACCTATGACAGTTTCTCCATCAGGTCATCGTCAATATCAAAATTGGCGTGCACCGTCTGAACATCATCATGATCCTCAAGATTTTCCAGAAGCTTGAGCAGGGAGATGGCGATCTTCTCATCGGTCACTTCAATATTGTTCTGGGGGATCATGGTGATGGAGGCGTCAATGAACCGCACCTTGTGGGCATCAAGGGCATCACGAACCGCGTCAAAGGACTCGGGAGCAGTTATTACCTGGAACTCGTCATCTTCCTCCAGCACATCCTCGGCCCCGGCCTCAAGGGCCATCTCCATCAACTGCTCTTCCGAAACCCCCTCCTTTTCCACCTGCAACAACCCCTTCTTGTCGAACATCCAGGCAACACAGCCGGACTCCCCCAGGTTTCCGTTGCTCTTGGCGAAGAAATGGCGTACATCGGCAACGGTCCTATTGCGATTATCGGTCATACACTCAACGAGCACCGCCACCCCGCCCGGCCCATAGCCCTCGTAAAGGATCTCATCATAAATGGCTCCTTCCAACTCCCCGGTGCCTTTCTTGATGGCCCGGACGATGTTGTCTTTCGGCATATTTTCTGTTTTGGCAGAAGCGATGGCGGAACGCAACCGAGGATTGCCATCGGGGTCACCGCCACCCATCCGGGCAGCCACGGTGATCTCTTTGATCAACCGGGTAAAAATCTTGCCTCGCTTGGCATCGGTCGCGCCCTTCTTATGCTTGATTGTTGACCACTTGGAATGTCCTGACATGATGTGTTCCTGAAAAAGAGTTAAAAGTAATAAAGTGATAATTAAAATTTAAAAAGACAATGCTGAAGGTTGAAGGCTAAGGAGTGCAAGTTGAATCGACAGCCAAGGGCTGCTGTTCTTCCTTGCAAGGTATACCTTTTAGTTTCTTAAACCCCATTCCCAGGACAAAGACCTCTCTACTCTCAGTTCGGGAGCTTTTGGGTTTAACAACCTTGACCTGCTCAAAACGGGCCTGAACCTCCAGTACAAAGGCAGGAAAATCTTCCCCCTGAAAGGCCTTGCAGAAAAAATGCCCCTTCTCGTGCAACAGGGTCTCGGCCATAAACAAGGTCTGACGTGCCAGATTCAACGACTGTTGATGATCGGCCCAGCGATTACCCGTAGTTTTCGGGGCAAGATCAGAGATCAGAGCCTTAAAGGCCGGCCTGATTTTCCGCACCTGCTGCACCAGTTCAGGATCCATAATATCCGCAACAATCCAGTGAATAGGAGCACCACCAGATCGCGGGCTTTTTTCACTTTCCTGAAGATCAACGGCTACCACGATGCCAGTCTCACCGACTGTCTCTGAGGCATAGAGTGACCAGCTTCCAGGGCAGCATCCAAGATCCAGCACCGAATCACCCCGACGCAGGAAATGATACTTCTTCTGCGCCTCTTCCAGCTTGTAAATGGAGCGGGCAGGATATTTGTCCTGTTTGGCCTTCTTATAATAAAAGTCTTTTACTTTACGCATATTTTATGATCGCACTTTATTCCATTTACAGTTCTTTGACAAGACGGAAAACAACGGACAGCCGTGAACAGACTCGCCCCTACGCCTCACTATCCCCTACTTCCTGGACCTGCGCAAGATACTGCCGTACCCATTGTCGCGCGTCTTCCACCGAAACCACCTCACCCTCCACCTGCGCCACCTGAAGCGCGTCAAGGATCTTTGCAAAAAGAGGCCCTGGCGATAATGAAAACAATGCAATCAGATCCTGACCACTCAACAAGCGCGGATTTTTGACAACAGGCTGAATATATTGCTCATAAATTTTCAGGACCTCACCCAGCAAACCGGCCAGCTCCGCCTCCATGCTTGGCGGCTTTTTTTCCCCTTTTCCCGCCAGACTATCAGACATGGCGAGAAGAAACAGGCCAATCAGATCCTCTTCTGCCTTTTTGCTGAGATTCAAACAGGCCTTACGGCTCAATGGCTTTTCCCGCCGGACATTACAGAGATGAAAAGGCTGCATGTGCATCCCGACCAGCCCGGCAATTTTTTCCCGCTTCTCATTGCTCCATCGCCATTCCCGGCCCAACTTCGACACTAGATCCTTTCCAGCCTGATCATGACCATAAAAAGTGACCCGACCGTCTTTGTCAGCACGGATATCCATGGTCACAGGTTTCCCCAGGTCATGAAGCAGAGCCGCCCATTTCAGCCGCACCTTCATCCCCGGCTGAGCAATATAGTCCTTGATTCTTGCCGCATTCTCCGGATAAAAGCGGTCGGGACTTACCACAATCTCCTCCATGAATCCGAGTGCGGCCAAACTGTGATGGAATACATCCAGATGATGGAAGCCCGGCTGTTCCATCCCCACGCCTCCGGCAAGCTCGGGAATAATCTGCCAGAGCAACCCGATTTCTGCCATTTCCCCAATCACTGTGCAGGCCCGATCAGAGTCCATGATCAGATCCAGCTCATGACTGATCCGTTCAACCGAGACCTCACGGATCGACATTACATGCTGAGCGATCTCCGTTCTCGTCGCCTCTTCTATCCTGAACCCCAGCGTGGCACTCAACCGGTACCCACGGAGCATCCGCAGAGGGTCTGCAATAAAGGCATGAGGACAGGCACGAAGGAGATGACCTTCCAGGTCTTGGACACCATGGAGAGGGTCGATCAAACATGGCGCAACCGGTCCATCCACCAGGGAGGCAAGGGAGACTCCCATGGCATTGATCGTATAATCCCGAAGGCTAAGATCGGTTTCAATATCTCGCGCCCCTTGCCGAAAGCTGGAAAAATCAATGGTCAGTCCTTGCCACACCACCCGTCCAGCATCCTCCTCAAAGCAGCCGAGGGGAACGAAGGTCCCCCGGCCCAACTCGGCAATCAGGTCCCGGCAACAGGAGACGGCATCATGGGCCACCGTAATGTCAAGATCGGCAGGAGTCCTGCCCAACAACCAGTCCCGCACTGTGCCGCCAATGACAAAAAAGTCCAGCACATGTCGCTCCGCCACCCGTAGCAGGGCCGCAATCAGTCGTTGCGGATAACTTCCCAGCCTTAGACGCAACAGTGTCATGTCATGAAGGTTATTGCTTCTTTCTTCTTCCATCTGCCAGCACTTTGGTTTATCGTAAGATGTAAAGAAACGTAGGTTGAAAATTAACGTAACAAAAGTCCATTTACAATTACCACATCAGCACAAATATGGATAGTCCTACCCAACGAATGATCAGGATCGGCAAGAGCTCCATTGGCCTGATCGGAGTCGACATTGCTTTAAACAAGGCATTGGCCGCAGAAATGCCCATTGATCAGGCAGTTGATTTTATTTTCCGGGCTGTCAAAGAGCACAACTATATCCCTCCCACCATGGTCGAGAAATACCAGGAAGCCATCGGCCGGGAATACAGTAAACTCCTGGGCATACATGACGAGAAGGAGCAGGGACTGACCATCCGCATCCTGGGAACTGGCTGTATCAGCTGTAACGGCTTGCAGACCATGGTCATCGATGCCATGGAACGGGCTGGAGTTGCCGCCGACATCGAACAGATCCATGATCGGGATGAGATCTGGCGCCTGGGAGTTACCACTACTCCTGCCCTGATGATTAACGGCCAGATCAAGGTCGCGGGGATCAAACCTACCCTGGCCCAGGTGGAAGGATGGATTCGAGAGGTCTCGCCTGATAGTGACTGACCAGCCGTTTCTTTATCTCGCCCCCATTCGCGGAATTACCGATTGCCTCTTCCGCAACCTGTTTCAGCACCATTTTGGCGGCTTTGACCAAGCGGTTGCCCCCTTTATCAATCCGCAGCCGCACTCACCCTTCGACCCGAAGCAGCTTCGCGATCTTCAGCCTGACGAGAATAAGAGCTTGCCGGTGGTACCGCAGTTTCTCCATACTGAGATAAACGGCCTCCTCTCTCTGGCTCAGCGACTGCACGATCTGGGGTACACGCACATCAACTGGAATCTGGGTTGCCCGGCCCCCATGGTCACCCGTAAACGGCGGGGTTCCGGCCTGCTGCCCTATCCCGATGCCATTACCTCCCTCCTCGACCAGATTCTGCCGAAGCTGCCCATAGAGCTCTCCATCAAGACGCGCCTGGGCCTGAACCACAAGGATGAGCTGGCAACACTTCTGCCCCGGCTTAATGACTACCCGCTGAAAGAGATCATCATCCATACCCGTCTGGGCAAGCAACTCTACAAAGGACCAACCGACCCGGATAGTTTCGGCCATTGTCTGGAGCTGAGCCGTCATCAACTGGTCTACAACGGTGACATCACCGACACCGCCACCTTCCACAGCCTGCAAAAACAATTTCCCACGGTGCAACGCTGGATGATCGGACGGGGAGTCCTTGCTGACCCCTTTCTGGCCAGAACGATCAAGGGCGAAAAATTCAGTGCCGAGCAACGTGCCGCCATGCTGATTGCCTTCCACCAGGGTCTTTATACGGGTTACAAAAAAAGCCTCGCTGGCCCCAGCCATCTGCTCGGCCGGATGAAACAGATATGGTTTTACCTTGCTGCTTCTTTTCCAGGACAACAAAAACTCTGGAAAAAAATAAAAAAAGCCAGTACAGAAGAACACTATCTTGCAGCGATTGACATGGCCATGAGCTCTTCTTCTATCACAACAATTGAGATGTCATAGAAATAAAGCTTTCTCTTTCCTTGACAAGCACCTCAAAATCTCGATAATACTGATACAATAAACAATAAGAATCTTTGGACTTAGTTTTTTCGAGATTTTCTAAAGAGATTACTTACCCTCCACAATCGGACATCCTATGTCTCTACCTGAAATAAGTACATCTACGGACAAAAAATTCTCTCTGCTTGGCATTACCTGCTCTAGGGACACCCTCCTGGGATGTTTTTTCCAAAAATGTCTGGATACCGGTATAACCGGAAAATTGATAGGCATGTTAGTAGTCTCTCTCCTTGGCTTCGCCCTGTTGATCACTTTTAATACAGTCGCCCTGCAAAGAATAGCAGACCGAAACCATGTCATCAGAGATATAGCCATCCCTCAATACAAGATAAGTCAGTACATTTTGCGCAACATCAATGGATTCAAAATCTCGCTTATCTACACCCTCAATGCCCAGCAACTCAAAGAAGACAATCGCAACATCCTGGCCAATGAACGACGACTGGGCGATCTAAAGACCATGATCAGCGCTCTGCAGAACGGGGGACCAGTATTGGATGTGGCTAAGGTTGCCAACAAGACCCTTGATGTGTTCACTGTCCAGAAATCAACCGATCCTGACATGAACACCCTGGTCGCCTCTCTGGCCCAAGAATCAAGCATCCTCGATCAAGCATTTCATGCCCTGACCGAATGCCTGATCAATCAGTGCCCTGCAGAGAAAAAAGAAACGCTGACCACGGATCTAACCGGCTCCCTAGATAAGCTATACAACTTGGTTATTACAATGGCCGTTGCCAGTAACAACCAGCATACGGATCAATTTACAAAACTGGACGACATCATCACTACCACCTCCTCCCGTTCTCTCTTTATCGGAATCTGCATTGCCGTAATCCTGGCTGTAGCCACCCTGCTCTACATCTTACTTATCGCCACACCACTCCAGGATATCCTAAAAAAAATCACCTGGATTGCCAAAGGCGACAGTGAGCGTTGCCAGAAAATTACGGTCAAAAGTAATGACGAGGTCGGACAACTGGCCCATCAGCTCAACATCATGGTGGACAACAGCTTCAGCCTCAACACCTTTAAAGCCATCATCGAGGAGGAAGAATCTACCACGGAGGTCAACCAGCGCCTGGCCCACCTCCTGTGCGATCGCTATCATCTGGATAAACTTTATATTTACGAAATTACCGGCACAAAAAACAATATGTCCGTGGCCTATGCCTCGAACTTTGATAATGTATGCAGCCCCGAGATTTTTGACGATTCCAACTTCTGCCGAGCAAAGCGTACGGGGCATGATATTTCCTCCCTCGAATTTCCTGAGATCTGCAAAAAGTTCCCTCACGGAGACCGCTTTGAACATCACTGTACTCCCATGATGGCCAACGGCAAGGTGGTCGGAGTCGTTCAATTGCTCCTTGAGCGGGGAAGTTCTACAGAAGAACGAGAAAAATTTGAGTATCTGGTAAAAAGGGCCTCCCGATATATTAAGGAGGCAACACCAGTTATTGAGGCAAAACGGTTTGCTTCGGCCCTGCAGGAGACCACCCTGCGTGACCCGATGACCGATCTTTACAACAGACGATTTCTTGAAACATACTCCGACACCCTGGTGGCCAGCACAATGCGCCGGGCAACCAAGGTTGGCATTCTGATGTGTGACATGGATTTTTTCAAGGAAGTCAATGACACCTATGGCCATGAGACGGGAGATGTGGTCCTGATTAAAACGGCAGAAGTGCTGAAAAGTTGTGTCAGGGCATCAGACATGGTGATCCGTTATGGCGGGGAAGAGTTTGTGATCCTGCTTATTGATGTGAAAAACGATCAAGACATTCTGGACCTGGCCGAACGAATTCGTAGCACCATGGAACTTACTGTCATCAATGTCCCTGACGGGACCCTGAAAAAGACCCTGAGTATTGGCGCCAGCAACTTCCCTGGAGACACAGAAGGTTTCTGGGAAGCAATTAAATTTGCCGACGTGGCCCTCTATCGGGCCAAAAACGAAGGAAGAAACAGGGTTGTCCGCTTCTCACCAGAGATGTGGGAACAAGATAAATACTAATACTTTTTAGTTATTTGTAGACAAGAAGGCCTGCAAGATTCTGAAAGTCCATCACGATGACCCTCCGAGCGAAGTGAGAGATCTTTCATTTCGCTGACATCCTGCCAATGTCAATCTTATTTCCCCCGCTGATCTATTTTAATTTTTGAAGAAACCGGTATAATTCTTTCATCTGCAAATGAGGTCCTTAAAATGGAATGCCCTCAGGCCACTGAGATCACAGGGCAAACTATTCTCAACCTATTAACTTTTTATCCCATATTCATCATGACAAAAAATAGCCAAATACAGATCATAGGTGGTGGACTCGCAGGATGCGAGGCCGCCTGGCAGGCAGCGAATCGCGGTTGCGCCGTTCGCCTTTATGACATGAAGCCTCACAGATTCAGCCCTGCCCACAGTTCCCCTTTACTGGCCGAGATGGTCTGCAGCAATTCACTGCGCTCTGATGCCCAGAACTCTGCTGTCGGACTTTTAAAAGAAGAAATGCGCCGTCTGGATTCGCTCATCATGCTGGTGGCAGCAGAGACAGCCGTTCCAGCCGGTAAGGCCCTGGCCGTAAACCGGGACCATTTCTCCCAAGAGATCACAAAGCATCTGGAGCACCACCCTTTGGTGGAAATTGTGCGCCAGGAACAGACCGACATTCCACCTCCTTCCGATACACCGACCATCCTGGCCACGGGACCACTCACTTCAGAATCCATGGCAGACTCTCTGGCTCAATTGACCGGACGGGAACGTCTTGCCTTTTACGATGCCATAGCCCCTATCGTCCATGCCGAATCTCTGGACATGAACATTATCTATTTGAAATCACGCTATGATGACGGGCCAGGCGATTACCTGAACTGCCCGATGAACAAAGAAGAATATTTTGCCTTCATCACGGCCCTAAAAGAAGCGGAGACTGTCCCGTTAAAGGAGTTCGAGGAGGTCAAATACTTTGAAGGCTGCCTGCCCATCGAAGTCATGGTGGGCCGCGGCGACAACACCTTACGTTTCGGGCCGATGAAACCGGTAGGGCTTGATAACCCGAGAACCGGCAGGTGGCCTTATGCCGTGGTCCAGTTACGCAAGGAAAACAAGCAGGGAAGTCTATATAACCTTGTTGGTTTTCAGACCAAACTGACCTATGGGGAACAAAAACGCATTTTCCGCATGATCCCGGGAATGGCCGCGGCCGATTTTGCCCGTCTGGGATCTATTCATCGTAACACCTTTGTCTGCGCGCCTGAGCTTCTAGAGCCGACCCTGCAACTTAAATCGAGACCGGATCTGTTCCTGGCCGGACAGCTTTCAGGGGTGGAAGGTTATGTGGAATCAACTGCCATGGGCCTACTGGCGGGAGTCAATGCCAGCAGGATACTAACGGGAAAAAGTCTGGTCAGCCCGCCTCCGGAGACAGCTCTTGGGGCCCTCATCACTCATCTGACCCTTTCGGATCCAAAACATTTTCAACCCTCCAATGTCACTTTTGGTCTTTTTCCTGAGTGGGATAAAAGCATGCCCAAGATGGGAAAACGCCAACGTGGTGATCTCAGAGCAAGCACAGCCCTGGAAGCACTGGCCAGATGGCAGCGTGAGAATGAGTTGCAATAAAAAAAAGGTCTGACAGCAAGATGCTGACAGACCTTTTTCCCTATTTTTTTTTCAGCAGAGAACTATTCCTGTTTTCGATCAGGGCAACTACGTTTTAACAATTTATTTACACTGATCCGCATCCTATCAATGGAATTAGCCAAAATACCAATTTCATCCTTGGCATCGGAATGGACGCTGTCGCAGAGATTCTTGCCGATACTGATATCCTTCGCCGTCTCAGAAAGACGAACAATGGGTCCCACCACCGCCTTATCAAAGAAAACCCAAATACAGACGATGGTCACCAGCAGACAACCGATACCCAAAATAAAAATCTTCAAAGCCGACTTTTTGGCCAAATCCAGGGCCGGAGAAATGGCGACATAGATCATGGAGGCGCCCACCGTATCATCGAGTTGCCAATTATAGCCATGATCTGCACCATATATATCCAACTGATCTTTCGGGGCGTTGGCAGGGTCGCCATGGCAGTTGAGACAAAACTCTTTATCGATCTTCACGGGCTTGGCTGCATAGAAAAACTGTTCACCACCCTTCGTGACAATTCCCTCCTGCTCCTTGGAACTCGGATTACTTGCAAAATATTGAATAATTTTCAACTCATCGGCATCCGCTTTATTATCCGGCCAGAGAGGATCAATGGTTGCCTGTTTGAATTTATATCCCTTCTGGGTTTCTGCAAAAATATCATATTCCATACGCGTCACCACAAACCGCGACATCAGTTCAGGAATAAATTTATCCTTATCGGTCATCATTTCTTCTTTAATCAGCGGATACTGATATTTAGAAAAAAATTTCTCACTGGCCCCGATATAATTAAAAAGCATATCCCCTTTACTCTTGGCATCAGCCAGGGCGTTCTGACGACTGAGCATATAGCTGGTATAGCCAATAGCAATCGTCGCCAACAAACTCAACACACTGATAATGGTAATAAATTTTGCACGAATTCCCATTTCTTCCTCCAATGAAGCATCATTAATAAGACTGCAATCAGAACAGTCATTCATCTTTTGGCCTTACAGCCTTCTGATATCACTCATCAACATAGCACGACTCCAGACGAAATGGAAATCGGAAAATTATATAATACACAATATTTAGTTCCATACTGATAACAAGAAGAATCTTTACTAGCTGATTACACAAGACTTTATTGTTGATTCTTCTTGACAAATCCATCGCAGCTCTATAGAAATCATAGAGGAAGAGAGAAAAATGTTTTTTTTCAATAAAAAAGAAAGCCTGTTCAATAACAGGCTTTCTCAACATGTGAAGGGGCGTTCATGATAAAACGTTACGGACTTGCAAGTTTAGCTACACTACTTTTATCGTTCCAGGGCCTGCCAGGAGATGCCGTTGCCGGCGGACCTGTTGCCAGCCAGGAGCTTGTACAGGAAATCGAGATGCTGAAATCCATTGTCATGGATCTCAATGAGCGCTTGGCAACTGCTGAAGAAACGCTGCAGCTATCACTGGAACAGCAAAACAAACAAGGTGGTCATGGGCAAGAACTGCAGGACGAACTGGACGACCTTGACAAACGGGTATCAAGCACGGAAGAACATAGCACCCTGGATAAACTGAACCTTAGTGCCGATCTGGAGACAAGACTGAACTCCCTGCATATGGATGCCAAAGGCATGCCGCTGTCGTTGCAGAACGGTATCATGAGCATGGCCAATGGTACTCCTTTCACCAAGGCTGCCTTGGCCGCTTTCGGCCCTCTGCCCCCACCGGAAGATCAGAATATCGACAATAACACCATCTTTGACACTCGGATCCGCGTTGACATGAAGGCCCGCCCTGCCGACTCCCTTTCCTTTGTGGGACGCCTTTCCGCTAACAAAGTCTTTGGCGATTCCTCCGGGGTCAAATGGTATAATGGCGGCCCAAATGCCGTTACCATGGATGGCAACGTGCACTCCACAGGCAGTGATTCAGCTATTCGCCTGGAACGTGCTTTTTTTACCTATTTTGACGATATCAATGGAATCCCCTATCATTTCTCCGTCGGTCGCCGGCCCGCACTTGATGGAGCACCCTCGGAATTCAGCAATGCCAGTACCGTCGGCGGCTCTCCCATGGCTCACGGCATCAACTGGCAATTTGACGGGGCATCCCTGGGATTCAATCTGGCTGAGACAACTGGTATAGAAGGATCCGCCTTCAAAATTTGCTGGGGTAATGGGTTTGAATCCGGTGCAGGATCAGGAAACTCCTACTCTTTCTCATCTTCCTCGGACGTCAATGACATGCAATTTGCCGGCTGGATCGCCAATCTTTACGAAGATGACAAGACAAAAGTCATCAACATGTATGCCCACGCCTTTGATGTCACAGACGGCTTTACCGGACTTGTGGTTACGCCCTTTACCATGTCTGGTATGGATATAAATGGAGATGGCCGTTATGACAGCTACAGCATGACGACAAACACCGGCGGCTATATCAGCCGGACGGAGCCTACCGCCAACATCGGCGACATTGATATCGTAACGCTCCTCGGTCAATCTGAATATAAGGACATAGGCTTCTTTGCCGACATGGCCCTAAGCCATACCCGCCCATCAGGGATATCGATGAGCCCCATGATGCAATTTTTCGGAACAGACGGACTGCTCAACAGCAATGGCGAACAGTTTGACCGAACCGGTTACTCCGTGTGGGCAGGCTTGAAAGCTCCGGTCTCCTGGACTGAAGGAACCATCGGCTTCGAATATAACTGGGGTTCCCAATACTGGTTAGGCTTTACTGGTGGCGAGGACAACATTGCCGGCAGTAAACTGGCCACCCGCGGCAGCGTGTATGAAATCTTCTACAACCAGCCTTTTGTTGACAACAAGCTCGTACTCTCAGTGGGTGCCCAGTATTATGATTATGAATACTCAGGTAGCGGCAGCCCAATGGGTGATCCGGTTAAGATATCAGAGCTAACATCTTTGGACTCCTTTTTGCCGGTGGTAGATACCATGTGGAACTATTATGTCAATCTGGCATATCGCTGGTAGCAAAACGATAGTATCGCTCATATAAAAAAGTAGCACCAAAGCGAAAGGCCTTTTTACCAAACCGGTAAAAAGGCCTTTCGCTTTTTGCATTGTTCATCCCAACCAGCCTACCATTTTCCCAAGGAATCCTGGAAACTCATAACACCGATTCAAAAAAAAAAACTAACTTCTGACTCCCCGCTACTCACATGTCTTAGGTTTTGATGCATCCAGTGCGTACAGCAGGACAAACTGATGCAGATCTTCCATCTGACCCAGAGTAAACCCATAGGTATCAAACTTGGGCATATCTCTTTTTAATTTTTTAAAATCATTGGCGAAATAACGCTCCCATGCAGCCTTTGTCCGATCAGCAGGACTGATAATCGGTGCATTATTTTTTTTATGGCAGGTCAGACACCTTCGAAAAACATAGCGCCCCTTCCTGCCATCACCTGCGGAAGCGTTAAATTGGCCAGCCCCCTCCATCTTCTCGTCATCAGCCAGTACTTTTTTAGGCTTTGCTCCAATGGTTTTAAGCGCAGTGGTCTCAGGAGCGTTTTCTTCCTCTCTTTTCATGGAATCTTCAACCAGATAACGATGAATATTTTCCAACTGACGTTCATTGATCCCAATTGCTGAAAAATTATGGTCCATATCCCGTAACTTCTTATACCTATCGACAAAAAAAGATTCCCACTCCACAGTACTTTTTTCTTCAGGCGCAAGACTGCTCAACCCTTTTTCCTTATGACAGGAGCGACATGTCTGGATGGCATATTTACCCCAAAGCGCATTCCCTCCTTTTTCATCAAAGGCCTGCGCATGATGAGCGCTTAGCAGGAGCAAGCCAGCCACAATACCAGTAGTTATTCGTCGCATTCTTCATTCCTCTACTCTTTTCTTTATTTCCTCCACCAACTCAATGTTCAACCACAACAGACATTGAGAAGACAGCCCACAACACATTTTTTACTATATCGCTTCATAAAAAGGAATACAATGATCTTTGGCCACTCTCGTCACCGAACCATAATATTATTCCCTATTCCTCTAATCGTTCAGCTCCACAAATCCCCAATAAGGATAATCCAAACGATACCTGGCGACAAGGCCGGGACTGTGTTCACGGCTAGCCACCAGCCACAGCTTATTCTGCCGTTGTTCTTTAACCACTTGCCCCAACGGATCCCACTCAGGGGCAAGTACCAGGGCGTTATCAGCACTGTACTCAATATCTCCGGAACCTTTAAAAATTCCCATATGGGGCATATCCGTATAGCCATCACCAGCTCCCCGGGATAATTCCGAGATAATCAGGAAAGACACCTGCAGCTCGTCCCGGATGGCCTCAAGTTGTCGCAACCAAGCGTCAATCCCGGAGCGTTGCTCGGTAAAATCTTTAAAAGGCAACTTATGCAGACTGTCAATCACCACCACCGTATAGTCACTCCGGGTCTCATGGCGGATAAAGTCTATATGACGACGCATGATCTCTGAATTGAGTTTTCGGTCATTTACCACCCGGAAAGAACCGAGCATATCTTGAAAATCCTGACAGGCACGATCAAAATCTTGACCCGCCACACCAGTTGCGGCACCATCCTTTATCTCACCGGTGGACATACGACTCAAGCGACTCAAGGTCCGCTGGTAGATCTTCTGTCTGCCATTCTCAAAATCATAGTAGAGCACCGGCACCTTTCTCCGTGCCATATCGGTTGCAATCTGAATGGCAAAACAGGATTTTCCGGACTTAGGAGCGCCACCGATAACATTTATTCCGTGCACACCCTCCAAGGCCTGATCAAATTGAGGAAAACCCGAGCTGAGGGCACCATAAGCAGAACCTGACTCCAAGGTCAGTTGTGCTAGAAAACGATCATACTCCCGTCTGGGACTGGCAAACGGTGAGAAGGCGCTGGACGTCTGGATCATCGACAAAACAACAGCCTTAAAATCTTTTCCCTTGTCACAGGCCAATTGCCAGAGGTTATAACCTCTGGCAAGAGAAGCAGGCCACCTGAAGAGACGGGCCTTGTAGCCAATTTTGGCAGCAACGCTACGCGCCGCAGCCTCTGCTTCAGCGTTATTTTCCATGACAATAAAAACGGTATGCACAAAAGAAAAATGCTCTGGATCAAGGACCTCAAGACTGTGACAGTCAGGAACGGCAACACCTGGGAAGCCAAGCTGCTTCAGGGCAAGAAGATTCTCCTCTCCTTGACAGACAAAAAGGGCTCCATTTTCACACCGCTGAATATCCTGAATATTAAAGATATGGTGCTGATTACCAAAAAAATGTTCATCGCCATGCCAGAAGAAATCTTCCTTCCGCTCTGGGAATACACAACGAGCGGCATAGCAATTACCATCGTCCTGAACATAGGGATAGACCAGATAACGGCCATTATAGCCAACCTTTAACTCTGCAAGGACAGCCGGACCAATCCCCGCCTTCTGAAAGCGGGTCAGAATTTCTTCACTGAGCCTGTCCTGATACAACTTGATTTCATTATTGATATTGACTGTCGGATAATCTATTTTTCGTAAAAAAAGTTCCCGATCAGGGTCATACCCTGGAACATCAACAGGATTGAGTCCCATCAATCTGGCAAACCAGAGCGGAAACCCTCCAGGCACGCAACGATTCAGACAGCGGAAGTATCCATAAAAAAAACCGACCTTATTAAGAGACACCACCAAACGACCAGTATAATCTCTACCCTGCTTTTGACAGAAAGGACAATCAGCGCTGAGATGTGTGTTTTCTTCACAGATATTTTGCAGATACCCGTGATAAAATAAGGATACAGCCTCATTTGGTTCCATACCAAGGCAGCTCCTGTGGTGGAAGAATAAGAGATAAAACTGACAAAAGAGAGGGGCAGGAAATCAAGGTCTCAACGTCAACCGCCAGAGGCGACTGCTGCCAGATCAGCTTCCTGCACAGGCTGATCAAATTGGATATGGACCGAATAATGCACATAGGCCGCTGACTCTCCGTGGTTCGAGCCATCTACATATATCGCCACCACAAGGCCTGCTACCCCGGACGTCAACTGACTGCCAGTTGGCCCATCCGGTAAATGAACAAATATCTTCCGCCCCAGTAGTAAGCGGATATTTCTTTTTTGAGAGACACGAACCATAGAAGAAATACCACCAGTAGAGATATCACCATTCTCGCCCTGCAAGACAGTGCCTGTCTCCTTACCCTGATCATCAAGAATGGCAATGGCCAGCCTACCGGAGAGTTTCAATCGTTCTGTGCCCCGACGATCAATAACCATAATTTTGTCATCATCATGTTCAACAAACTGATGACAAAATTCCTTCAGTTTTAATTCCAGATCAGGAAAGCTATTCTGCCATCTGCGAAGTGCCTCGTAAGGCAGGACAAAAACATCAACTGTGCCTACACTTGCCGCATTGATAGTCCAGGCCGATACCTTAAAAAAAGATTCTACGCCAAAAACTTCCCCTGGCCCTACTGTTTTCAGCAGAATATCATTACCGTGAAGATCCCGGGAAAACAGCTTAACCCGTCCCTTATTAATAAAGAAAAGTCGTTGCTGTAGATCGCCCTGATCCACAATATTCTCATCCGGACTAAACGTCACATGCTCCATGGAAGCATAAAAGGCGTTAAATTCTTCAGTGGTCAGGAAGTCATAAAGCCCCACCCAACTCAGACTCTGCCCCTGATCACCACTGGCGACTCTCTGTTCCTCAACCAGGTCAGTTGCTTGTATAATATCTTCCATGGCCAAGGGATCGATCTCAATCAAACGCTGACAAAGTACTTCTGCCTGATCAAACTGCCTGAGATAGCTCATGGTGGAGATCAAATCCAAAAGAAGTCCTTTTGCTACCGCCTTTTTGTTTTGACCTAGTAACGTGTAAATTTCCTGTTCCTCAGCCAGATTGGTTACCGGTTGATACACTGCCCCGGACCTCTCCTGCCAGGAACGAGCCAGCCTGACAGCATCCTTTGAGCTCTTTTGAATCTCAAAATGCCTTTCTTTCTGCTGCCTCCGACTCACGTCAAGCAATATCAATCCCCTCTGAACTGCCTGCCACACTTCTTTGGCCATTTTTTTAGAACGGACATTCTCATTTCCTGTCATGAGCTGTAAGGCCTTTTTCGCCTGAGCAGACCCACTCCGCCCCAGAGTGTCACAGATACTGACGAGAAGTGTTGTTTTGATATCATCCGAAAAATATTTCTCATCCTGCAGCAGTTCGACTAAGACCCCGACCACCTCTTCATCCACCACTGCGGCCAGGGCCTGAACTACCTGAAATTTCAATTTCTCACTGACCAGAGGTAATGCCTCAAGAAGATACTGCTTCTTCTTTTTATCACTGAGCTTATAGATACAAGACAGGGCCTCACTCTGAACTCGTAAATCATCATGGGTAAGATATCCTTGCACAGCAACAACATCTCCTTCATCACCCGTTGCAGCCAGCAACCTGATCAGGTTACGTTTTCCATACCAGGGCATGGGTTCCTGCAATCGTGCAAGAAGGAGAGAGGACAATTCTCCACCCACGCTGGCCAAAATCTTCAACAGTCTGATCCGCTCTGGTCTTCTATTATTCGTTAACAATGCGTCCAGCAAAAACTGGATGCCCAGAGGACCATGCATGACAATCTTCTGACAGCACATCGCCTTAATCGGTTTCACAAAAGACTGATCAAGATACGCCTGAAGAACGCTTTGATCAACAGCTTTATCCTGAATCTGGCCCACCAGATTCCTCATTTCTATCGTTTTTCCTAACGTCCCTGAGCGAATGGCATAAAACAGGGGGAGAATCTTATCAACCAAATCTTCGTTTTCTCTTTTTTGAGCATGAGTCAGAATATTCTGTAACACACCAACAATACAGGTACAGGTACCATCAACAGCCTCAGCTTTTCTTAGCCAGAAAAGAAATGTGGCGGTTAATTTCTCCAACCATCCCCAATACTCCAGGGAAACCAATTTTTCTCCAATTAAACCAAGGCTCTGCCCTGAACGAAGACGCAATTCCTCATCTTCAAGCTTGAGCCCTCCCACAAGGGTCTGGATAATGGCAGCAGCGACATTTTCTTTTTTATTTATTATCAATCGCTCAAAAGTGACGGGGAGGTGCAGCAATATCTCTTTATTTCTTAGTCCATCCAAATTCCCTCGTGTAAGCGCGATTAATCCCGCCTGCAAGCGTTTACTTTGCCGTTGTTTTTCCGTCATGCCCATAATCTCGATGGCATGCAATTGCCGTCCTTTGACCGTTTCCATCAGGCGCTGACAGCTCTCATTCACAAGCTGGCTGGACTCTGCATCCGCCTGATCCAGTGACCCAGCCAACCTCTCTCCTTCCTGCCTCAGGAAATCAATCAAAGAGCGAAAAATGTCTTTATCAATGACAGCAACAAGAGTTGCAAATAACGATTCACCAAAACGCGATGCAAAGGGCTGGCAGAAGAGCAGCGCCATGGAGACCTTGTCCAGGTTTACGACCAGCTTCGAGACTGCGCCACCTGCGATTTGTTGAATTTCTTCATCTTTTAACACAGCGCTCATATCCTCCAGCAACTGGTTAAAATCAGAAGAGACTCCATAGACACCTGCCCGTTGCAAGTCCTGAAGGGCAAAACAGACAGTGGCAACGAAGACATCAGCTCCCTTGTCTGACCCTGTCAATTCATGTAGTATTTCCTCATGCTGCTGTTTCTCCTCTCCTTGCCGGAGCAAAGAAAGGAGCTGATCCCGCCGAACACCCGTCGCCATTATTTGTTGCAGGTAATTACTAAAACTGTGGGTAACAATCTGTTCCTGAGCCACATCATCACTATCTTCAAGAAAAACAGCACCAAGACCAGTGTCTTTCACAAACGCAGCAATCCCCCCGGATTTATGAATCTGCTCATGATGGGTGGTAAAAAAAGACAATACCTGCTTAAATCGCTTACGATCAAGCCCCTGAGCCAGGGCCATACCCGTAAGCCCCGCCTTATCCAGAAAATCAACCAGGGACAGGTCATCCAACTGTTCCCGTCCTTTTCTCTCAAAGATAACACCATCGAGAGTCGGTACACCTTTGTGCAAACCAAAGTTGAGGGATCCATACAGACGCAAAAAGGTCTTCAACTCTGAGTAGGCCTTCTCCACTGTATTACTGACCTGTACAGACTGTTCAGGATAAAGGCGGAGGTTCGTGATTGCCTTGTTGATAAACTTTAAGACCTCTAAAGCATGCTGTTGCCGATCAAGACTTGACATAAAAGGTACCCTGCCTGTCGTTATTCACTGTTCTACAACCTTATGCTCATGAGTTTCCATCCATTCATCAGTCTCACTTCTAAAAATTTTTCATACCATATATTCTTATTGGCCTACCACAACCAAACCTTAAAAGTCAAGGAATGCAGCATGTTATTTCGAATCCGTCTCGAAAACCTCTTTCTGATCAATTCTGCACAAATCAATGCTCTTCAACCCGTTTAAAATCGAGATATGATGACGATTAAAACAATACCATGGCATACATAATTTCACTTGGCAGTCTCCTCATCCTGTCCGCTTGAACAATTATACTGCAACAACAATGACACCATATTCTTCAAGCATAATCAACAGTTCACACAACGGCAATCCCACCACATTTGAATAAGAGCCCATGATCTCTCTAACCAGGAAAGCCCCCTTTCCCTGAATCCCGTAAGAACCAGCCTTATCCATGGGCTCACCGGTTGCAACATACGCCTGCGCCACTTTCTTAGAAAAAGAACTGAAAGCAACACGGGTGCTCACTGATTGAACAGCAACAACCCCCTCCTGACGGCAAGCAAGACATATCCCAGTCTGAACCAGATGCTCCTTCCCGGAAAGTTGCATCAACATGGACACGGCACCCACGCTGTCTTTCGGTTTCCCCAAAATGGCCTCCGCAAGGCTGACAACAGTATCTGCAGCCACAATCCAAGCATCAGGATAAAGGTCCATAACGGGTCTGGCTTTTTCCACAGCCATCCTTCGAACGAAATCGTGCGTCTTTTCTTCCGGAAATGGAGTTTCGTCAATATCAGCAGCATGAACACGATATTCCAGCCCAAGCCCCAGGAAATATTCTTGCCGGCGAGGTGAAGAGGACGCCAGAATCAAGGATTTACAGGTATGATAGATTGGGTGCAGTCCCCTTTTGCATGACGAATTGCGCATGACATCTTTTTACTATTCATGCATCATTATTAACAATTGCCTTGCCCATTATCCCCTGATAGCATAACCACCATCAACAGTAACCACCTGCCCCTGAATCATTGCCGCCAAATGCGAACAGAGGAACAATGCCACATCCGCGACATCATCGGGGGTGGTGAGACGGCCCAGCGGAGTCCGTCGTAAGGCCGTCTCAAGGATCTCATCCCGATTGGGAAATTTCTTAAGGGCATCCGTATCCACTGCGCCGGCACTAATGGTATTCACATTAATGCCGGCTGGTCCAAACTCCACAGCCAGATGCCGCACGAGAGACTCAAGAGCGGCCTTTGAGGCACCCACTGTTGTATAATTTTCAATAGCCCTGGTGGCACCAAGACTGGAGACCGCCAAAACCCGGCTCCCCCGGCTCATCAGCGGAAAGCCCTTCTGTACCAGGGTCAGCAAAGCCCTGGCATTGATATCCATAGCCCAGTCCCAGTGACGCTGAGTAAGCTCCATAACCGGCTTCAGAACCCCAGAGGCAGCATTGGAAACCAGAATATCAACTACCCCAAATTCCTTGGCAATGACCTCAAACATTGCCTCAACATCAGTCTCTTCAGCCACATTCGCCTTAACCAGAAGACAACGACCACCTTGTTTTTCGATAACACTTGCTGTTTCTTCAGCATCGCGCTTATGCCGCACGTAATTCACCACTACTTGCACACCATTTTCCGCCAGTCGGATAGCAATTGCCCTTCCGATCCCACGTGATCCACCTGTTACCAAAGCGACTTTTCCCTGTAAATCAAACATGACATATATCCCAGTAAAAATAGATTAAATTAAAGCGTTATTTTTGTAATTCCCACTATCTGTTATGCCAAACATTGGCCTACACACTTAAAACTATTATTATTCCCGATGCAAGCCAAGAACAACTCGCTTCAAGGAATTAAAAACATATCGCAGTGGCCTGAAGCGTACAGGATTTAATATTTCCGGAGCCATAAACCCTGAGCCGAAAAAGTCAGATGGTGCCAATAAAGGAAATTCTATCCCGGAAAGATATGCTCCAGGCAGAGCGCTATCTCTGGCAACACGCCACAATGGGCTCCTTCCTGGTTCCAGCTCAAGAAGCTCCAACACAGCTGTATCAAGAGCCACCGGACTTCTTGAAGCAGCAAGGCATCCCAGAAAAAGTAAATCTCCATGCATAGGGCCATGCCTGTGCATCACCTCAATGCCATCGGCAAGGGTAATGTTCTCCGGCAATAATTCTTGAAGGTCCAAGATAATCCTGGCAAACTCCGTATGCGAACCACCATAACGCATATGAAGCCAGGACTTGCGGGGCCCTTTCACTATACCAAAAATATTTTTCGCTGCCATACTTACATACATCTGGTCATGCGCCTTAATCTTGGGAAGATTCACCAGAAGATCACAATCAAGGGCCTCCGCAGCAATACCAACGGAGATTCCACTGGACAATCGCCTGCAGACAACAGATGCAAATTCGACAACCTGGATATTCATCCCCCGCACGGCCCTGGCAATTCCTTGACGCTCCACTGCATTTATGGCACTGCCAAAGGCTGGCGAATCACCGATCACAACTCGGCAGCCATGATCAAGAAACCAGGCGGCAACAGCAGCAATAAACGCTGCATGGGTACAGGCAAGGGACGGAGCACCGGCGCTTATCAGATTGGGCTTCAACAAAACCCTGGTGCCAGGCGACAGGTTTAGTTCACCAATCCACGGAATGACTCGCTCAAGCGCAGCCTGCAGGACCTTACGTTCATACCCTCGGCAACGCTCAAGACAAACAACAATAGATGCAACCATAAATAAGAGAAAAATATTTTGATAAACAGGAACCCTGGAAATAGAAAAAGCCAGTCACACAAGAGTGGACCGGCTTTTTCCAGGAGAGAAGAGATATAAAATACAAAGCATTTTTTATGCCAAACACAATATAAAATTAATTTAAACATGATATCAGAACGTTACGTCAAAATATCCAACCTAACTCTTTCACCTATGGCCCATAAAAATAAAAAAAATTATACTTCTTTCACAACAAAAGTTCTCAACACTATTATTTTATTTACAATATCAACCAATTACTGCAACAATTATTTGAACCTTCATCACAACAAACACACATGACCACACTTGCTTTACTAGAGCCTAAAAAAACATCCAGCATTTTTTTGTTGTTTCGTTCATCTTCTGCTATGCTTTGTGAGCATTATACTATTTCAAAATAGGATTTTTTTATATTTTTCACCTTCACTTAGAATTCTTATGCCACCCATCTCTGGATCTACCAGATTTCTCCACAACGCCCTTCGGGGTCTTTATCTATATGGCCCCCAAATCCAACTGACAGCTCTCACAGCGGTCTTTATGGAAACAACCATATTATGGAAGACACTTCCAAAAACTCTTCTTTTTTCTGGAATACTTTGCTACACCTGCCTTTCCTTTTTGTATATTTTTTTGATTGCCTATGCCCGCCGAGGATTAACGTTGAAGATCAGCAAGACTTATCGCCTTCTGCTTCTCATCTCTCTGTTGCTGGCTCTCTGTTGGGGAAGCAGCGTTCTGCTTATTAAAAATAGCACCCTGCTATTCTATGCCATACATGCCCTGTTTCTCTTTTGTGCCTGCGCCCTCTTCAGCAGCTACCTTGCTGCTATTCCGACAATGGCCTATTGTTTTCTCTCCATCGGCCTTATACCCATGCTCTACATCCTCTTTTTCAAGGCACCTGCCTCCTATATGACCCCCCTTGCCCATAGCCTGCTTGCACTCACTTTTTTGCAAGGGAGCTTCATCTATTTTTATTCAAGGGCACTCCGTACTGCCACCCACAAGCTCAGGACAAGACCCCGAAGTTACTACCCTGCGACATCACAAAATCTTTCAGCCCTCAAGGTTCTTAACGACTTCAAGGAACAATTACAAAAATTCACTGATCAAAAAACATCGCACAGACTGATCCGCAACGAGGCCATCTGGAATACCATTCTTACTATCACCGACCAATCCCATCTACAAAAGAGCTGGCAAAACTGCTTCAGCGGCAAGCTTTCCACCCTCTGCCAGCCGCTGGAAAGCGACCGAATCTACATCGTCGAAGCAGATAAAAGCGCCAGACAGACTGCCAGGCAACAACAAAAATACCAGGCAACCATTGACCATAGCTGGATATTCAACAACCCAGATTGCTTTGCCCTTCTGAAAGAGGGACATATGATCAACAACCAATCACCTCAAGTAACAGAACAAGATCAAAATGAACTCAAGGAACTCGGCATCCAAGCCTTTCTCGATATCCCGATCTTATTGAATAATGAACTCTGGGGAGTCATCGGCATGGATAGACTGACAAAAGCAGCTCCGTTTACCGAGCAACAGACTCAGGGATTAAAATTTATTGCCAATATCCTGGCCATGACCATCCGCAACCAACAGGATTGTTCAGAAAGGGACCGCTTAGCAACAGTGATTGAACAATCAAGTGACTGCACCCTCATAACCAACCCTGCAGGCCAAATTCTTTATGCCAATCCTGCCTGTGAAACTATCACCGGCTATTCACAATCAGAAATCATCAACACACACATAAAAACCCTCTATCCTGAAAATATCACAGACAGCAACACATGGAAAGAGATCACAACTGCCCTGAAAAATGGAAAAAAATGGCAGGGGCAATTTGCCAGCTATCGCAAAGATCACACCCTCTACGAAGAAGAGATGCTCCTCTCGCCAGCCTTCAATCCAGAGGGAGGCATTAGCCACCAAGTGATCGTTAAACGAAACATCACAGAAAAGAAACGATTAGAATCCATTGTCGAGGCGGCAAACCTCATGGACAATATCGGATTTATTTTTTCCAGTATTCGCCATGAACTGGGCAACCCGATCAATTCGATCAAAGTCTCTCTCTCGGTTCTCGATTCCAACCTCGAAATCTATGACAAAAATGACATCAAACGTTTTATCAATCGTGGGCTTTCAGATATTGGTCGCGTTGAATATCTGCTCAAAACACTCAAAAATTTCAGCACATTTGAACGCCCGATCATCGAAAAGACCGACATGACGGCCCTGCTCAACAAATTCCTCACCCTGATTGCAACAGATCTCAAACAAAAGGACATCCAACTAACTACCAATATCCCTAAAGACCCACATGTCGGCATGATCGATCCCCGTGCTTTTCAGCAAGTGCTACTCAACCTGATCGCTAATGCGGCCGATTCCCTTACCGAAACCTTGCAAAAAAACATTTCTCTTACCATGCTCCAGAAAGAAAATGGCCAGATCAATATCATTATTGGCGACAATGGTTGTGGCATCAGTGACCATGAACAGGCCAATCTATTCAAACCTTTTTATACCACTAAACCGCAGGGAACCGGCTTGGGCCTGGTTATTGTCAAAAAAATGCTCTCCAAGATGGGCTGCTCCATCGACATCCGCAGTAAAAACAACATAGGGAGCAAGGTTCTTATTGTTATTCCCGGGCTTTGACAGCTTTTTCTGGACACAGGCCAACTTCACATGGTAAAAAGGAAGTATTCAGCCACGTTTATATATGATATCAAATCACATCTCATCAAATTAACTGCGTGAAAGAAGAGATAAATTTATTCTCCTTTCCACTTGATGAACTGTCACATTTATCACCCGGCAGAAGCCGGTATGGGAGTTGCAATGAATACCGTTCTTATTGTTGACGATGATGAAAGCTTTTTGCTCAGCCTGATTGATGGGTTTAAGTCATACGAAGATCAATTTGGTATTATTACCGCCCATAATGGCGAGGAGGCAGTCGCCATCCTGGATGAACAGGATATCCATCTGGTCCTCACAGACCTGAAAATGCCCAAGATGGACGGTTTTGCGCTGGTTGCCCACCTCAGCGCCCACCATCCTGAGCTCCCAGTTATTGTCATGACTGCCTTCGGCACACCGGATATTGAAGAAAACCTAAAAGAAATCGGGGCGTTCCAATATATAGAAAAGCCTATCGATTTCAACCTGCTGGTCACAAAGATCTTGAAAGGACTTGAGGGCCGCTCCAAAGGATTCATCACCGGAGTATCTCTGAGCTCATTTCTCCAGTTACTGGAACTGGACAAAAAAACATGCACCGTCACTGTTCGTTCTGGTAAGCATCTGGGTACTATGTATTTTAGAAACGGTGATCTCCTGGATGCCGAAACTGATGATATTTCTGGGGCAGATGCCGCCTTCAAAATCATCAGCTGGAAAAATGTAGAGATTGTGCTGGACAACTCCTGCAAAATTTCTGAGCCAAAAATCCATGATTCTCTAGGTTTTATTCTGTTGGAGGGGAGCAGAAGACAAGACGAGCAGAATGCATCGCCCACCAGTTCTGCACCCCAGCCGCACCCTACCAACACCTCTCTCGATTCCATAGACCTGACTAGTATGGACCTGGGACTTGATGATTTCCTCCATGATGATGATGAGGTCCTCCCTCCTCCCTCTCTAACAACTGCGGCCCTGACGACAGCCCCCACCCACACAGCCAATCCAATATTACAGCAATTTATCACCATGCTGGACGCAATGCCTGAGATCAGCAACTCCATTCTCGTCTCAAAAGATGGCAATCTGGTATACGCTGCCAAGGCAGCTGATGACCAGATCTCGAATTTCATAACCTATATTTCCGTTGTCAGCCAGCAGCTTCAAGAAGCAATGGGAACAGGGGGACAGCAATACACCATGCTCACATTGAGCAGTGGCAACAATCTTCTTATTCTCAACGGGAAAGAGGTTGTAGTCGGCCTGGAGATTAGTAACACCGTCCCTCCCGGCCCGGTCGCAGCGGGCTTACGACCCGTGTTAAGCAGGATTAGCATGCAATAATCAGGAACCGTTTTTGCTAAAAAGAGACAAGGTTCTTTTGTGATCACAGACTATAAAAGGAAATGTACCATGGATTCACTCCTCAAAGAAATCAATATGCTTCCCGGAGTTTTTGGCTGTTTTGTTTACACAGGCAATCAAGAACTGGCGGCCGCAAAACTTCCACCGATCTTCAAGGAAAATACTATAAAAACCATGGGCAACCTTCTCACCCGCACCATAAAGATGGGGACTATGGCCAATCTGGACATGGCAAGCATTGAATTCAAATTCGATGTGTCACTACTAATTGTCAAACCCTTGGCAGAGGGAGCAATTCTGGTCATGGTCTGTGAGCCTGCCGTAAATAAGTCCCTTATCAACATGACCCTCTCAATGTTGATAAATGATATCCAGACCGCAGTCAACAAAGGCCCTGCAGCCATAACGCAATCCTCTCACCAGCCCGAGGGTGGCATGCAAGCACAGACTGCTCCCTCTCAAGAACCGGTGCAACAACACAAGGAGGCCGAAATTGACTCTGTACTTGCGCCGATACTGGAGCAGATAAAAGACGCTTTAGCCTATGCTATTGGGCCAATTGCCGGACAAGTCATGAAAGATATCATTGAACTCTGGGCACAGCAGGGGCCAACGTCAAAACAACAACTGCCGGCCCTGGCAACTCTGCTCTGCCAAGAGATCAACGACAAAGAGCTGGAAACAGAATTCATGAGCCAGGTTCGGCCCTTATTCTGATCGAGATATCACTATCGCCTGCAGAGCGGCTGGCTATCCTTCAACTTATAGCTGTTTGTGGATTTCTGAGCTTGTAACGACCACCGTTTTATTCAAACGATACAGGCTCACCTCCCGTTCTGGTAGAAATATGATCACGGCCCGCTCTCCGTCCTGGCTGAACCCAAGTTCCCTGAGACACTGCCCTGAGAAACGTAAGCAAAAACCTTTTTTAAAAAACTGTTTCCTGCTCCCTTTATCAAAGACACCCGCAAGCTCAGAACCTGCCTGCTGATAGAGTTCATTCCTTACCACCAGCGGCTGTTCTTCTTCGAGCTCGACCTGCAGACATGAAGGCAGGAAACGATGCCCGCAACGCAACCAGTCATAACGCAGGATTTCCAGGAGCAAAGGACCATCTTCCCTCCCCTGAATCAACCGACTGAGCAATTGTCCCATAAATTCCTGAGTGGCCGCCAGAGCAAAGAAATTTTCCTCCTGGCAGATCCGCAGCAGTTCCTGGAAAAATGGGGCCACATCCTCTCCTTTCCTCCGCAGATACTCCCAGAGTGAAGGGAAATAGCGGTTATTGACAAATTTCTCCACACACTCGCAGAACCAGTAAAGTTCCTGCAACACAGCATGATCCAGCCACTGATTGGCCAACACCGCATAAGGTGGCTGTTTACAACTCACGTATGAGCAGCTTTCTGCATCTCTACTGATTGCTGTGCCGGGAAGCAGCTTCAATAACCCCATCTGTAGATAATGCGCACCGGTGGCGAAAAGCTCTGCAAATGAGTGGTAAAATTCCTCCTTGGTCTCATAAGGAAGACCAAGAATCAGATCCACATGGAGATGGATGGAACCAAGGAGCACAAGCCTTTTGATATTCCGCAAAGCGCTTGCCAGATCGACCATGCGACCAACTGCCTGCAGGGTGTGATGGTGGGTGGACTGAACCCCGATCTCAAACTGAAAACGCCCCACCGGCACACTCTGGAGAAAAGCAAACATCTCTTCAGTAAAACGATCAGGAGTTATCTCAAAATGAAACAAGGTTTCGCTTTCAATCCCCATGAGAAACTTCCAGATGGCCAGTGCCCGCTCCGGTCTGTCATTAAAGGTTCGATCCACAAAACGCAGCGTCGCCGGCCTATGACGCAATATCTGGGCAAGCTCCTGCTGAACCTGGCCAAACTCCTTATGATACACTCCTTTTTCCGCCGAAGAAAGGCAGTAGCTGCAAGAGAATGGACAGCCTCTGGAACTCTCATAATAGATATTTCTGTTTCTCAGATGTAAGGTGAAGTCCTCTTCACGATACGGCGACAAGAGGACACGATCCTGCATCTGGAGAAATGAGCCTCCATACAGAGGTTGCAGGGTTTTTGTTTCCATATCCCGATAAAAAGACTCGTTCACGGCCTCCATATCACCACTGACCACTGTACATGACGCTGGAGGAAGATTGCGGCCAATGACCACGGCCTGGGGGCCGCCTACCACCACACCACAATCAGGAAGGCACCCTTTCAGATCATGAATCAACTGTTCCACCCTATCGGAATTCCAGACAGCAGCTGAAAAAAAGATGTAATCCGGACTCCCCTGACTGAGACGAAGCAGCGTTTCATAATAGGAGTCATTGATAGTTAGCTGACACAACTCTGTCTCCATCCCCGGACAGTTCTTCTCCAATTCATTACGAACATGGAACAAGGCGAGACAGGAATGGGTAAAGCGGGCATTGAGAGCCACAATTTTGATCTGCATTAAACTCTTTCTTAATGGTTGAAGGTTGTTTCTCTACTATGATAGTATGCATAATATAAGTGATCATTTTTAACAGGAAACAGAACCATAAGCAACACTCAGGAGAAAACCTTGTCCTCGTCATTTACCACTTCACCACCTTCTCTTTCTCTTTTTCTACTCACGTTCCTGCCGCTTTTTCTCTTGCTCCTGGCAGCTCCCGCCGCAGCCAGCGTCCCCTCCTACGAACTTGCCATTTTCTTTCAGCCTGATAAACAGACGATGAACGGCACCGCCCATATCTCGATGCCGGCCGGTCAGGAACTCTCCCTGGCACTCGAGGGGATATCAGCTTCCGCTATCATGATCAACACGATGGGGCAGGAGACAATCCCCGTGCCTGTCCCGAACGATGGATATCTGCATTTCCCTGCTACAAATAACCCACTGGAAGTGTTCATCTCATATAGCAAACAGATCCCCGATAACGACGTTGACAACATGATCAGTGATCAGGGTATCATTCTCTCCAGCATGTGGCATCCCATCCCCGACCGAAACATGCGGTTCAAACTCAGGGCCATGGTGCCCAAAGGATTCAAGGCAATAGCAGAATCAGATAACCTCGACTATACGGCCAGGAACAAAGAACATTCTTTTTCATTTTCACAACCGGTACAATCCATTCATTTTGCCGCTGGTCCCTACAGCATAAAAACGCTCAAGATACGGAAGGATCTCCTGGTCTCCACCTGGTTCTTCAAAGAGGATGCATCACTAAGCCACGAATATCTGGAAGCGGCCGCTAAATATATCAGGCGATACGAACAGGAGATAGGTACCTTTCCCTACCATCACTATGCCATTATTGCCAACCGTCTGCCAAGCGGTTTGGGTATGCCCACCTTTACTCTCCTGGGCCAACAGGTACTCCGCCTGCCTTTTATCAAGGACACCTCACTGGGGCACGAGATCCTGCACTCCTGGTTTGGCAATAGCATCGAGGTTCGTCCGGACTCAGGCAACTGGTGTGAGGGGTTAACCAGCTATCTTGCCGACTACGCCTATGATGAAGACAAGGGGCAGGGTGCGACCCACCGGAAAGAAGCCCTTATCAACTATCAGAGCTATGTCTCTCCGCAAACAGCAATACCCTTGGGCGATTTCAGATCCGCAAGCCATAATCAGGCCATGGCCCAGACAATACGTGCCGTTGGCTACAACAGAGGGGCAATGTTTTTTCACGAGTTGGAAAAGTTGCTGGGTCCGGAACTTTTTTCGGAAGGGCTACGTCAATTCTACCAGAGCCACCGTGGCCAGGCTGTTTCGTGGAACGAGATCAGGGAAAATTTTGAGCAGATTGCAAAACAGGATTTGCATAAATTCTTCCTGGAACGATTGGAATCTCCAGATATTCCCAATTTGTCCATCTCCCATATCCGGACAGACAACAGCAAGCCTCAGACCGTGCTCACTTTTACTGTGCAACAACAGAGCAAAAAACCATTCACCCTGGCCCTGCCCATACTGGTCAAGACTCCGCAGGGTGAACAGCGGTTTTCACGTACACTCTCACAGGTACAAACAACCATTGAACTGTCGATAGATGGACCTCCTACAGAATTGATCATCGACCCCGATTACAACCTGCTGCGAGTCTTAACCCCGAAGGAGTTTCCCCCTGTCTGGTCCCGTTTTCTCGGAGCCCCTGAAAAGAGAGTCGTATTGGAATCTGACACCACGGCCAAAGTCTTTGCACCACTACTGCAAAACCTTGCCGAACCTTCCTGGAAGATCATGACCGCAGAACAGGTACACAATCAGGATCTGAGCAAAGGGACGTTCCTCTTTCTTGGAATCAACAGCCCAGCCAGCCGCTCACTCTTTTCCATACCTGACCATCCACAACAAGGATTCAGCTTGGATGTCCGCCCCAACCCCCTGAACCTGAGCCAGGTAGCCGTCATCATGAGCAGCAGCAGTGCTGCGGAAACGGCAGCCGCTCTACCAAAGCTCTCCCACTACGGAAAATATTCCTGGCTCTCTTTTCAAGAAGGACGGATTCAAGAAAAAAACATCCGAGAAAGCGAATCCGGCATCCATTTTATTCTGGAACGCTTACCCTCAGGTGGGTCGGTCCCCCTACTGAACTCTTTTAACACCACTATCGACCAATTGAACCATCGCCGAGTTATCTACGTGGGAGAAAGCCATACCTCAATGGCTGACCATCGGCTCCAGTTCAGAATCATCCAGGCCCTGCACCAGAAAAATCCAAATCTAGCTATTGGCATGGAGATGTTTCCCCGAAGCAGTCAAACAGCCCTTGACGCCTATATCAATGACGACACCATAAGCGAGGAGGATTTTCTCCGATCCTCGCACTATTTTAAGGTATGGAGCTATGACTGGCGCTATTTTCGTGATATCTTCAATTATGCGCGCAGACACAAGATCCCGGTAATCGGCCTCAATCTGGAAAGAGAGATTGTCAGCAAGATTTTTAAAGACGGCCATACTGATTCCTTGAACGCGGAACAAAAAAAGAGTCTAGCCGGGAACCGGGACCTGGACCTCCCCGGATATACAGAACGATTGAGAGAAGTGCATGAATTTCATGCCAGCAACCAGCAAGCAGAAAATGGGATGCTGACCGGTTTTATCCAGGCCCAGGCGATATGGGACGAAACCATGGCCGAGACAGCAGCCAATTTTTTAACTGATCACCCCGCCACCCGAATGGTGATCCTGGCAGGGACCCAGCACACCCGCAAAGACTCGGGGATCCCACCACGGGTAGCGAGCAGAATAGAGGTAACACAAGCATCAATAGTCAATCTCAACGCCGACGATACAGGGGAAGGCCTTCATCAGACCACGGATTTCTTCTTTCTGGCAGACCCTGTTGACCTTGAACCAGTGGGGAAGATGGGTCTAGTGCTGACGGAGATGCAAGAAGGTGAAGAGAAAGGGCTGAAAATCAATGATATCAGCCCGCTGGGCAAGGCTGGTCAAGCAGGAGTGCAAAAAGATGATCTCCTGATTGCCATAAACAACACTACCATCAGCTCAATGGAGGATGTACGTATTATTCTCATGGATAAGCAGGTAGGAGACCATGTCAGATTACGCATCCAGCGTCAGAACGAACGCCGACAAACCGAAGAGAAAGAGGTGGAAGTAGAACTTTCCAATCTGGAGATGCCAAAAACGAGGGTGTAAAATAGTTTGTGTAAATGGCCAATCAGGGGTACGTCAAGCCCCACCCTCTAGAAGGAGCTCACATGGCCATTGAAAAAGAACTACTGGATCGTCTGTTTGCTGACTACAACTACCAGAAACCCGAAGATCTGATCGGAGAAAACGGGCTGCTCAAGCAGCTGACCAAAGCGCTTCTTGAAAGGGCTCTCCAGACAGAAATGACTTTTCATCTCGGTCACGAAAAACATGGAGAAATCGCCATAAAAGGCGGCAATTCCCGAAATGGTAAATCTGCCAAAACCATCAAGGGCGAGTTTGGCAAGCTACCGATTGAGGTTCCACGCGACCGCAATAGCAGCTTTGAACCGGTGATCATCCCCAAGGGGCAAACCCGCTTCATCGGTTTTGATGATAAAATCATCTCCCTGTATGCCCGAGGGATGACCACCAGAGAAATTCAGGGGCACTTGGAAGATATCTACGGCGTTGATGTCTCTCCCTCCCTTATTTCAACTGTCACCGATGCTGTTGCCAACGAGGTCAAAATCTGGCAAAATCGCCCTCTGGATGCCGTTTACCCCATTGTCTATATGGACGCCATCCGGGTAAAAGTTCGTGACAACGGGCATATTATAAATAAGGCGGTCTATCTGTCTATCGGCATCACCATGGACGGTATCAAAGAGGTCTTAGGTATGTGGGTTGCCGAAAACGAGGGTGCCAAGTTCTGGCTACAGGTCGTGACCGAGCTGAGAAACCGTGGTGTCCAAGATATATTCATTGCCTGTGTGGATGGTCTCAAGGGGTTCCC
>JAGXHG010000021.1 GCA_024636345.1 Desulfobulbaceae bacterium
ATTAATATCTGTCAAAGAACAGTGGGTGAAAATACACTACCCGGTTACGGCCCGGTAATCTTGATGAAACGCCCTGTGCGGAGCCGCACGCAGGGTGTTGTGGGGGCTGGGGGAGAAAAACCCCCGGCTACCCGATTCGGCCAAGCTTTTAATTTTATGGATGTTTCTGTTCTTGCTCCTGTTTGGCCAGAAAATAATCAGCTTTTTTGACCTTTACATCATCGGTTCCCCACTGCCTCAATTTCTCTGCTTTCTGGTAGAGTGGGATATGTTTTGAACAGTGCATATAAGCCTCTTCCACTTCGACGAGTACCCAGCGCTCCGGTTTCCGTCCCTTTTTATTCATATCATCAATTATTTTTTGGGAAATATTTTCTCGTTGTAATAATTCATCATTTTCGATAATCGAAGCTGTACCATTTACGTGAAGTCCCACAGTATCTTTGATGAAATCAGTGAACATCATACCGATGTGTGGGTTTTCTATAATATTCCCAAGGCTTGCTGTTACGCCATTTCCTCTATATTCTGGATAGACGAGGCTCTTTTCGCCTAGAACGTGGACGAAGCCAGCATCTCCAGCTCTCAGAGAACAATCGCAATCTCCTTTTGCGTCGGATGTGGCAATAAATAGTATCTCTTGGTTGGCGATAAATTCAACCATTCGTGGATTCAGATGGTTAAGCACCTGATTGTCGTAAAACGCCTGAGCTCTTTTTTCTGTACCGAATTTCTCTTGAAGAGTATGCTCACCTTCTGATCCTGGATTTGTCATTGTTTCACCTTTTTTGAAAAATTGAAACCAATAAGCAAAAACGCCAACTAACTCAAGTTTACCAATTTTTTTGGAAACCCCTATTTCCCAACATATTCATATAACTTTTTAAGGATACCTGATACGGCAGCTAATAACAATATCTTCAACAGAGAATGTCGCTTCTCATGGTAGTCGTCAGACCTATTTACTCAGGTGATCCAAAGCGTGGCTTTCAGTCGGGCTGTTCGTTGTCGGGGTGACGGACGAGGTCGAAGAGCTTGTCAGGAGGTTCGCCGGAGGGGAGGTGGGAAAAAAGAAAGCCCACCAGCCTGTTGCGGCGATGAAGGGCTCATGGAATGAAGATATCGACCAGGTCAGATTGGACAAGGTGCTGGCATGGCGAGGCCTTCTCAAAGAGACCGGCGTTCTTGCGGTCAGGTGGTTTGTTTGCTTGTGTCAGGAGCTACCTTTTCACATTGGATCGCTTCGTACTCTTCGGGGTAGTGTTGCTTTAAGCACGCAGGGCAGATACCATGACTGAAGTCTGCATCAGATCGCTCTTTTACATACATTTCAATCTGATGCCAGGAATCATCATCGTCACGAATTTTTTTGCAGAATGAACATATAGGGAGTATCCCTCTCAGAGTTTTTACCTCTGCTAAAGCTTTTTCTAGCTTGGCAACTGTATCGTAGAGTCCTTTTAAAAGAGGGTCGGTAATTTTAAAGAAAAGGCCAACCCCCAATACAATTATAACTATCGCCAACAATCCACTTATGAAGGCGGCCTTAATAAACGGCGCCCTGATTTCTGAAAGATCAATTTTTGCTACAATGCCTAGATTGAGCTCAGCCACTGGTTCATAAGCCGCCAGTACTGTTGTCCCCCTGTAGTCAACGCCGATAATTGTCCCTGATTTCCCCGAAAGTGCCAGCCTCATAGGCTCTGCTAATCCCGAATCCCATGGAACAGATTTCGGATTGTCGAGGTCATAGTGTCGATGGCTTAACAGGAAAACAATTTGATTGTTTTCTCTGGTTGACAGTGTGAACTCTCCTGTCTCACCAAAACCACTGTATTGAGAGTGCGCATCTTTTATTTGATTGATAGTCGCTTGCCTTGCCCCATAGGGGTAATTGCTATTGTAAACCTTGTCGAAACGGGCGATTGCTTCAATCAAACGTGCCTGACTTTGGGCTGCTTCTACAAGACGTGATTTTTGCTCTGACATTGCAGTATGGTAAAGGATGCCTATGGTGATTGCCTCGATTACCGGAACGATGGAGGTCATTATCAAAATTAATAAGAGAATTCTTTTACGTGGGCTCATTTGTACACTTTATTTTTCCCAAGATATGTCACGGCTCGACGGTGTGTTAGGTAGAATGAGCCAACACTCAGTCAGGCAGGATCTGCCGATGAACTCCGTGTCTATCCTGTGTATTGTTGGCTGGTTGGTGTTTAGCTTTCTGCAGTGTAGTACCCATCTATCAGAGAATACACGATGCGCAGGACAAAAACATCCCCAAAAAGGGAGGGCAGATTTGGAACCAGGGGAACAGCATGCGAGAGCGTTGCTGATAGAGGCAATAGTCGGGGAAATGGTCAGCAAGCAGCTTTTCTTCGATCCTGACCTTGAGATAGAGGACAAGCCACAAGGCAAGGAAGGTGACCAGGCGCAGCCAGCTGAAGGAAATAAGGAGCAGGCAGGCTCCCGCAAGAAACTCTGGCAATATGACAAGATCGGCCCAGGTGTGATGTCTTGTGCGCTGTCACAAGGAGCGGATCAAGAAGTGGTTCAATCACGAGGTCCGTGGGCACAAGATCCATTGCCCATGCGGCCTTGAGGTCGGGATTGACAAGGGCAGTTGTTACAAGATGATTGCCAAATCCTTCACCCACCGAGGGAGCAAGCGGAACAGCTGAGAGGAGACATCTTAAACACCTCTTCAACGAGGGGCCTGCAGATGAAAAGTACGGCCCTAAGATTTCAGGGCCGTTAAGTCTTTAAGAAGTCCATATGCAACGGGGCACACCATTATACATGACGCGCCCCGTTGTGTGATCAGTCTTGTTTGTACAGGCTCGGAATTTAGCGCTTTTTGCGAACACTGCCACCACGGGGGCGTCCGCTCCCAGCGGATCTGCCCCGAGCAGGCCTTTCCCCTCGACCAAAGTTCTTCGGCGCGGGTGCCGTGGACTTGCGTGCATCTTCGCTGTGATAGGCATGTTCCGTGTCGGCGTTCACCGGTGCACCCAGCAAACGCTCGATATCCCGCAGATAAGACCGATCCTCGGCGCTGCAGAATGAAATGGCATCACCATCGGCACCTGCCCGGGCGGTCCGCCCAATGCGGTGTATATAGGTCTCTGCCTCCATGGGCAGGTCGTAGTTGATTACATGGGTAATGTCATCGACATCCAATCCACGGGCCGCAACATCAGTGGCCACCAAGACACGAAACTGACCCCGCTTGAAGCCATCCAGGGCCTTGGTGCGCGCGCCCTGGCTCTTGTTGCCATGGATGGCGGCACCATTGATCCCGGCGGTCTGGAGTTCCTCAACCACCCGATTGGCCACATGCTTCATCTGAGTGAAGACGATGGCCTTATTGATCTTGGGATCACCCAGGAGGGTGACCAGCAGGTCGTTTTTATCCTGATTGCCCACAAAGAGCACTTTTTGCACAATCCGCTCCACCGCTGGTTGCTCAGGGGCAATGGCCACCTGAACGGGGTTACGCACCATGGTGCGAGCAAGCTGCGCCATGTTCGGGGCCATGGTGGCCGAGAAGAAGAGAGTCTGTCGTTTTGAGGGAATCTGGGCCAGTACCCGTTTGATATCGGGCAGGAAACCCATATCCAGCATATTATCCACTTCGTCGAGAACAAACATCTCGACCTTGTTGAGGTGAATACAACCCTGCTGCATCAGGTCCAGCAGGCGGCCCGGAGTGGCCACCAGGATATCAACGCCACGGTCCAGGGCCTTGACCTGATGAAACTGCTTCACCCCGCCAAAGATGGTGGTGTGGCTGATGCGCAGATAGCGGCCAAAGATATCGAAACTCTCACCGATCTGGGCGGCAAGTTCGCGGGTGGGGGCCAGAATAAGGGCCCGAGGCGTTCCTTTCTGGGCCTTGTTCTGGCTCGCAGATAAACGCTGCAAGAGCGGCAGGGCAAAGGCCGCCGTTTTACCGGTACCCGTCTGGGCGGTGCCAATCAGATCCCGACCCTCAAGAAGGTGCGGAATAGACTCCATCTGGATGGGAGTGGGGGTGAGATAGCCAGCGGCGGTCACAGCCCGCTGCAGCTCTGGGAGCAATTGGCAGAAAACTCCCTGCAAGATTGTTGGGGTCGATTTTTGGGCAGAAAAATCTGTTTGCGCTTGGGGCGCGTTTACGGTCTCTTTCATAATATTCCTGGTCCGGGGTTTTGCAGCTCTCTACCCGCCGGACGCATGGAAAAGAAAGGGTCGCAAGAATCGCGACAAATGAAGAGTACTCCATGGATAAAACGGAATACTCTGAGGGGAAAATCCAAATGGATATGGATAGCAAAATGTAATATACACCATTTGTCGTATACATGCAAGGTACAGTGTTGTTGCTAAAAGAGGAGGGGTGGAGTCTCAAATGCTGAAAATCTAATTAGACTTTATCTCCCCTGTCATATGATTTTTTGTCGTTTAAGGTCTACGATCTGTTTAAGGATATCCGATGTGCAGGACAAAAACATCCCCAAAAAGGGAGGGCGGGTTTAGAACCAGGGGAACAGCATACGAGAGCGTTGCTGATAGAGGCAATAGTCGGGGAAATGGTCAGCAAGCAGCTTTTCTTCGATCCTGACCTTGAGATAGAGGACAAGCCACAAGGCAAGGAAGGTGACCAGGCGTAGCGAGCTGAAGGAGATAAGGAGCAGGCCCAATCCCCCGAGCAGAAGACTGGCGTACATGGGATGCCTGATATAGCGATACGGGCCGTGGGTCACGAGAACAGCCCCGTCCCTGATTGCCGGCCGGATATTGAAATGCCCCAGGTGCATGACCCTGATTGCCCAACCGGCGAGCAGAAGGGAGGCGATGAACAACAGCAGGGCCGGAAGATGGATATCACGCCACTGTGTAGTCGCCGCCAACAGGAGCAGGAAAGCGAATTGACCGCCAACAAGAACCCCTCCATACTCACTTTTCACAATCTCTCACCTGTGGCCGCGGCGGTTTCCATCTTTTTTGATCACTGCACCTTGTGGGTTTCGGCCTCGTCGATGAAGTGGGGCATCTTGTGCTCCTCCTGTTTTCTGGCAATGATTTCCTTGGCCTCTTTCTCGCTGATCTGCAGAGAGCTGGCGATCTCGGCGACATTATAACAAGGCTGGCCATCGGGCGCGTATCCCGTTGCCTTGAGCCCCGGGAAACACTCGCTGGTGGCAGTTCCGGATGAATGCAGGAGCAGGTCACGAACCTCTTCAGGGCCAAAAAGGATCAGCCATTCAACAGCCTCGGCCCAGAGTTTTGAGTCAACGGTCTTGTGCTGAAGGACCTCCATAGCGGTTTCCACTGTCCATTCGTCTTTGATGTCCATTTTCTTATATTTCCTGGAGTTTTGTCTGGAGTAAGGGTCTGCAGTATACTATAATCCATCCTGTCAGCTCTGCAAGTCGGAAGCTGGAAGATGCAAATGGGAAAAAATCTGTTGATATGAGGAGTGTTTGTTATGAATACCTTTGATAGCGCCGTTTTTCTTGAAAACATAGAGTGGTTTGATGAGACAGGCCAGGAGCTGGTCCATCGCTTGCCGGAAGAGGGGTCGGGTGAGATCAAGTGGGGGGCACAACTCACCGTACGTGACAGTCAGGCCGGAGTCCTCTTTTATCAGGGCAAGGCCTGTGATGCCTTCGGGCCAGGGCGTCACACCTTGAAAACGGGTAATCTCCCCCTGCTCACCAAGATCCTCTCAGTTCCGTGGCGCGGCAACAGTCCCTTGCGGGCCGAGGTCTATATGGTCAACATGAAACATTTCACCAATCTGAAATGGGGGACGATGAGTCCGGTGGCCTTCAGAGATAGTGAACTGGGGCTGATTCGACTGCGGGCGCATGGCGTTTTTAATATTCAGATTGTGCAGCCGGTCCTCTTTATCAACTCCCTGGTAGGCACTATGGGCCGCTTCAGCACCGAGGCCATTGCCAATTATCTCAAGGAGGTGATTGTCTCCCGTTTTAATGATTATCTGGGCGAGGTCCTGGATACCATCCTCAATCTGCCGGGCCGCTTTGATGAGTTGTCTCAACAGTTGCAGAAACGGTTGATTGGCGATTTCGGGCATTTTGGACTGCAACTCAGCCAGCTTTATATAACCTCGATTACTCCGCCGGAAGAGGTGCAGAAGGCCATTGATGACAAGGGTCGTCTCAACGTGATCCACGATATTGATAAGTTTGTGAAGATGAAGGCGGCCATGGCCATGGAAAAGGCCGCGGAAAATCAGGGAGAGGCCGGGGCCGGGATCGGGCTCGGTATGGGCATGATGATGCCTGCCATGTTTGCCCAAGGTATGGGGGGGGCCGGCGTTCAGGAAAAGCCGGGAAGTGCGACCACCTCGTGTCCTGAATGCCAGAATGTGATCCCGGCAGACGCCCGCTTCTGTCCCTTATGCGGGCATCAACAGGTCGTCTTGAGCCACTGTGCTCATTGTGGAAAAAATCTGGCCCTAAATGCCAAATTCTGTTCCCGGTGCGGCCATTCTGCCACAGAACAGCCGCAGGTCGTTTTGTGTCCCTATTGCAAGGCTGAAAATCTTCCTGGCGCCATGTTCTGCAACCAATGCGGCCAGCGTGTTGATTAGGATCAGAAAGATAGATGGATCTAACCGTTGAACAGAATTGCCCTTCCTGCGGGGCGGCCATTGAATTGCATGAAGCAGACAGGTTGTTGCAGTGTTCCTTCTGTGGAGTTCGGAATTATCGGATCAGCCGTGGCGTGACCCGATTTGTCCTCCCGGACAAGGCCCCGGAGCATATTCCCCGGGAGGAAATTTTTTATGCACCGTATCTCCGTTTTAAGGGGAGTGTCTTTTACTGTAAAGGGAAAGAGGTGCAGCACCGGATCGTTGATATCACCCATCTTGGGATAAAGACCACAGCCCTGCCGCTGACGCTTGGATTGAGGCCGCAGGCCATGAAGGTCTCGCTGCTCGCCGAGGAGAATGCAGGCTATTTTTTCCGTCAGTCAGTGAAGGCCGTATCCATTGTTGAGATGGCAGCCCAATTGACGGTTCTTGATTCGGAACAGAATACAGAACCCTTTTATCATCGTGCCTATATTGGAGAGACGATCAGTTATATTTATCTGCCTCTCTATATTCATGACAATATCCTTTATGATGCGGTGACCAATAGTAGATTGGCGCGAAGTGGCCCCAGCGACGAGTTGAAGAAAAAGAGCCGCCGTTTTCAGAGCCAGTGGATACCTCATTTTCTGGCCACCTTGTGTCCATCCTGTGGTGAGGCGTTGGAAGGAGAGCGGGACAGTCTGGTCCTTTCCTGTCATAACTGTGACAGCTCCTGGGAGGAGGCAGGCGGGCGGTTTCGCTCTCTTCCCTGGCAGCGGGTTCCTTCCCGGCACAAGGATGTGAGTTATCTGCCATTTTGGAAGATAGAGGTCAAGGCGAGCGGTGTGGTGATGGAAAACTTTGGGGATTTTCTGAGGCTGACCAATCAGCCTCTGGTGGTGCGGCCGGAGCATGATCGTATGGCCCTCTGTTTCTGGATTCCGGCGTTCAAAATCCGGCCTCATATCTTTTTGAATCTGGCCAAAAATATGACCGTGACCCAAAAACGTCTACCGGCAGGGGAGGCCACCATGGCCAGAGGTCTGCATCCGGTAACTCTTTCCCGAAAAGAGGCGGTGCAGGCCCTGAAAACTGTTCTGGCGGAAGCAGCCCTGAATAAAAGGGATGTCCTGCCCCTTCTGCCTGATCTCTCTTTTCATCCCCGGGCCACCGAACTTGTCTATCTGCCTTTTATCGACAACGGCCATGATCTGGTTCAGGAACAGACCATGCTTTCGGTTGCCGGGGCTGTGCTTCGTTCCGGTCGCAGTTTGTGATAGTGAAAGAGGTCAATTAGAGAGGGGCAGAGGAAGAAGAATGCAAGAGCATGAAAAATTTATGAGTCTGGCTCTGGTCGAGGCTGAGGAGGCCTTGAAACAGGGAGAATTCCCGGTGGGCTGTGTGCTGGTGCATGGGGGGAAAGTGATTGCCTCCGGCAAGAGGATACACTCCTGCGGCAGGGTAAACGAGATGGATCATGCCGAGATGTTGGCCTTGCGGGCTTTTCTTGACGCGGAACTGGCCATCGCGCCCGAGGAAGTGGTGGTTTATGCCACCATGGAGCCCTGTCTCATGTGTTTTTCCACCATGATTCTTAATGGCATTAGAAAGATCGTCTATGCCTATGAAGATGTGATGGGCGGCGGTACCAGTCTGCCCTTGACTGCGCTGAATCCCCTCTATGCGACGATGGAGATCAAGATTGTGCCCTCGGTACTCAGGCAGGAGAGTCTGGCTCTTTTTCAGCAATTTTTCAGAAATCCGGAAAACTCTTACTGGAAAGGTTCGCTGCTGGCCAACTATACCTTGGAGCAAAAGTAAAACTTTAGGTGCTGCAGGCCATAATGTCGTATAATAGCCTAAGCTATTAATCTCAACAAATAACAGAAACTTTCATCTGGAATTCCATGATCCCAACAGCCAGAACGGTCGGCTTTGTCCCCGGCGAAAGAAACGTCTTTTTTCATATTCTCACTGCCTGCAATCTTTCCTGTCGCCACTGTTACATTAACCCTGAGCAGCATGGCCGGGTGACGCTGCCGCGTGAGACCATGGAGCGGTGGATTGAACTCTTTGCCCGTCCTGACCAGAAATCAAACATGATCTTTCTGGGCGGCGAACCCACCCTCCATCCGGATCTGGTGCATGGCATTGCCAAGGCTAAGGCCTGTGGCTTTGCGGTAACTGTGGACTCCAACGGCTATCTCTTTCATGATCTCCTTGATCACACTACGCCTGAGCTTCTCGATTATCTGAGTTTCAGCCTGGACGGCCCGGATGCCGCGGTGAATGATCCCATCCGCGGGCAGGGGGTCTTTGCGATGTGTACTGCCAATCTGCGCAAGGCCGTGGCCCGCGGATTTTCCGTCAGTGTGATCTATACCGTCTCCAGCCTCAATATTGATCATCTGCCCCGGATGGTGGCTCTGCTTGGAGAACTGGGGGTAAGGCGATTTTTTATCCAGGTGATCGGGCTGCGGGGCAAGCCGGCACAGGATGGCAACATCTGTAATCAGGAGAAAGGTAAAACGGGATGGCAGGTAAGCCCTGAGCAGTGGCTGCGGGTGGTGCCGGAGGTGGCGAGAGAGGCGGCGATGCAGGGCATCCATGTCACCTATCCCAAGGTCTTTCTCGAGGAGGGCGAGACCTTTGAGTGTGCCGGTGTGGTGGCGGATAATTTTTTCATCTTTCCCAATGGCCGGGTCTATCGCTGTCCCCTGTGTGAGGACTATCCTATCCATGCCTGGCGTATTGAAAACGATACCCTGCTGCACAATGAGGGGCTGATTGAAGATCGCTTCTTTGCCCTGAATATTGCCGAAGGGTGCGTGATGAACAAACTGCTCCAACCCGACACGATACGCTATGACGCCTCAGGCAGGCCCGAACACCGGATCTCCTGCTGTCTGTTGAAACAGGAGATGAAACCTGCTGACCTGTAGAATGAGATGTGAAACAGATATTTTCTCTTTTATTTTGGGAGATTGTGGAAAGGGTTCTGGAGACTGTTGCTCTATCTCGTTGAAAATTTTACTTGCTTCCGGTATGGTTTTTTTCACCCTTGTTCATAATCCACGTAAAATATTTTATCATCCCTGCAAGTGGACGGACAAATCTATCAGGTTCTGAATTTGGAATTAAGGTAGCTGGTGAGATGCGTCTCGAGTCCTGGAACATGAACCGTTCCACGCTCGGTGACAACGGAACCCCACGGCTTGCCTGTAAATATATCAGTACCAGGCAATATTCAGGAAAAAACGATGCAGAGTCAATTACTGAGAGGTTCGTGACAATTCTTCATTCGAAGAAATCAATCTGTTCGGCGTCACCAATTAAACTGTAAGCTACGCTGCCTATTATGGTATTTAGTTCCCAGACTTTTATCTTTCTTTTTTTGCCCGGTGTTTTGGCAATATATTGGATGGCTCCTGTTCGATGGCGCAACTTGGTTCTTTTTATAGCCAGTTGTCTCTTCTACAGTTGGGGAGCACCCAAATTTCTGTTTGTTCTACTGCTGTCCAGTGCCGTGGATTATATGCTTGGCCACCGCATTAATACGCAATGTCGATCAGCAAGTAATAAGAAGAAACTGCTGGCCCTTGGCATTGTCCTCAATGTCGGCTTACTGCTCTATTTCAAGTACGCCAATTTTTTTGTCGAGCAGGTCAATAGTTCTCTTGCCATTATGGGATCAACACCCATTAAGTGGACCAGCGTTGTATTGCCCATTGGTATTTCATTTTTTACCTTTCAGAAAATTTCCTATTTGATTGATGTGTATCGGGGGACAGCCAGTCCCGCTCCCTCCTATTTGTCCTATGCCCTTTATGTCGCCATGTTCCCGCAGTTGATTGCCGGCCCGATTATTCGCTACCATGATGTTGCCCGGCAACTGGTTTCTCGTCTTCATTCCATGGAGAAAATGTACAGCGGCATCTGTCGGTTTTGTCTGGGGCTTGGCAAAAAAGTTCTCATTGCCAATAGTCTCGGTGAGGTGGCGGATACCATTTTTGCCCTGCCACATTCCGGGATTCCCATAGAAGTAGCCTGGCTGGGTGCCCTTTGTTACAGTTTCCAGATTTATTATGATTTTTCCGGGTATTCTGATATGGCTATCGGGCTGGGCAGAATGTTTGGCTTCGAATTTCTGGAGAATTTTAACCAGCCGTACCGGGCAAAAAATTTCACCGAATTCTGGCAGCGATGGCATATCTCTCTTTCTAATTGGATGCGGGAGTATCTTTATATCCCTTTGGGCGGTAACCAGAAGGGTGCAATCCGGATGTTTGTTAATCTGTGGATAGTCTTTCTTCTCTCCGGATTCTGGCATGGAGCATCCTGGAATTTTATTGCCTGGGGAGCCTTTCATGGATTTTTTCTCACCCTGGACAAAATTTGTTCCCACTGGAAAAGAATGACATTGCCGACGCCGCTGGCAATGTCGGTCACCTTTATCCTGCTTATGCTAAGTTGGGTACTCTTTCGTTCAGAAAACTTGAGTGATGCCTGGAATTTTATGCAGCGGATGTTTATGCTTTCCAGCCTTGGATCCGCTTTGCCTGAGGGCACCGCAGGGACGATTATGAATCCCCTTCAGGTAGTGATGCTGCTGACAGGTATCTGTTTCAGCTTTATGCCGATTCCCCCCTCTTGGGCAGTACTGACTAGCGGTCAATGGCGAACGCAGAGCAGTGCGAGCATCATTGGCATGGGTATGACCTCCTTGGTTGTTCTTATTGTTGCCGTATCCATGCTTTCCACTTCCAGTTTTAATCCCTTTATTTATTTCAGGTTCTGAGCGTATGAAGGTAAATTGCTACCATCTGGTAGTCGCTCTTTTTTTTATCCTGCTTTTCCTACCGCTTTTCGACCAGGTTACCGGCCTGTTGCCGGAAAAAAGATTGGCTGGAGTGGAGGGGGAGGTCCCAAAACCGACATTTATAGTGAACGGATGGTTTGAAAAGGATTTCCAGCAACAGTTTGAGACCTGGTTCAGTGCGCATATCGGCCTTCGTTCCTGGATGATACGAACTGCAAACCAGATAAATTTTACTTTATCAGGTGAGACGCCATCCGGTAGTGGTACCAAGGTCTATCTGGGTAAGGATAATTATCTTTTCGAAAAGGCATATGTTACGGCTTATAATGAGCCCGGGCAAAAAGAACAGAATTTACTCCGAGATTTCACATGGAGGCTCTTTCGTTTGCAGGAACTTCTTGAACAACATGGAGTTGTCCTCCTTCTGGTTCTGGCTCCCAGTAAAGCTGAGATTTATTCGGAATACCTTCCGGAACATGTCAAAAAAAACGCAAGAGGTCAGCGATTGAGTCATTACCAGAGAATGGCTCCTCTTTTGGATGAATTCGGTATTCATTATATAGATGTCCATAAACTTTTTCTCCAGTGGAAAGATCAGGGGGCACCGCCTCTTTTTTCTCGAGGGGGGACTCATTGGAATTATTATGGTGCTGGGAGAATTGTTCAGTTGATGCTGGCTGATATCTCCGACAGGGTCGGAAAAAAATTCAATAATATTGAGGTGACCTCTTATACTACAGATGCGAAGCCCTTTGGGACCGATAACGATTTGGGCGGGCTGCTTAACCAGTGGTCTACTAATAAGATTAACCAAGGGCAGATTCATCCCGTCTTTCAGCATATACCGGGAGAGAAACGCCCAAATTTGCTGATGATCGGTGACAGCTTTGCCTTTACCCTGATGTATGTCTTGGAGACACAGAATTTGTTCGAGCGTTGTGATCTGATGTACTATTTTAAACGTCGGTTTTCCTGGCCTGCAGGTACGGACAATCCAATTGATCATTCAAAACTTGATCTGCGGCAGGAGCTGCTTAGCAGGGATGCGGTAATTATTGAAATAAATGAATACTGGCTGCCGGAATATGGGTTTGGTCTTTTACGGCCCGCGATTATTGCCTTGGAAGCGAGTGACCGGAAGAACAATTAAAAAGATTTTGAAAGATTTTTATTGAAAGAGTGGTCGTCTTGCAAGTCTGGTTGTTTCTTCTATTTTTTGTGTTATACCCTGTTGGGCTGAGGGTTGTAGTGGTTGGCTCCAAAAGATAATTGATTTTCTTCCTCGTAATCTAATCTTCTCCTGCTATAAAATTCTACGTGAGTTTAACTATGGACAGACTAGGAGAGGCGCTCCTCAAAAATGTTTCAGTAATGAAGTCACGTGTGACCAAACATGCTGTTTTTGGGGTTCTTGTTGCTGTTAGTATCATCATTCTGGCCACTTTATTGTCCGCTCAATATCAATATGGCGGTATTGATATTGAGAATATCGTAGCAGCCCAGAAAAATAATTTCACTTTGTGGATTATTGACGGGATGCCGTTTATTTTCGCTTTTTGGGGGCAATATGTTAGCTCGTCCATGGCCCTGCAGGCGAGCAGCATGGTACTTGACCAGACAAATGACCTGCGTAACCAGACGGTAGCGCTCGAATACCAGGCCATGCATGATGCCACCCACGATTCCCTTACCGGCCTCCCTAACAGAGTTCTTTTGTTGGATCGATTGGATCAGGCTATCCATACAGCATTTCGGGAACAGCAAAGTCTTGCTCTTCTTATTCTTGATCTGGATCATTTCAAAGACATCAATGATACACTTGGGCATCATAGCGGGGATCAGGTTTTAAAACATGTCGCACTCCGTTTGCAGGGAGTGGTAGGGGAATCAGATACTCTGGCCCGTCTTGGTGGTGATGAATTTGCCATTATGCTTTCCTTGGTCAAAGAAAGGAACTATGTTCATATCCTTATTGAAAAAATTCAGAACGCTTTTCTCTCTCCTTTTATTGTCGGCGGCTTGAGTCTGGATGTGCAGGCCAGTATTGGCATTGCCATATTTCCAAAGCATGGTAAGGATGTCGACACGATTATGCAGCGGGCTGATGTCGCCATGTATGTTGCCAAACAGAACAATGACGGTTTTGCGATCTATTCTCCAAAGCTTGATAAATACAATCCGAAACGTCTGACCCTGATGGGCGAATTGCGTCAGGCTATTGAAAATGGTGATCTTGTTCTTCATTACCAGCCAAAAATAAATATCAGCGGCAACTGCACCATTGGTGTTGAGGCCTTGGTACGCTGGCAGCATGCAGAACACGGACTTATCCCGCCGGACGATTTTATTCCACTGGCGGAGCGAACCGGGTTGATCAAGCAGCTTTTTTTCTGGGTTGTTAAAACAGCTCTGGCACAGGCTGAGCAATGGCATAAAGAGCAACTCAAAATAGGTATTGCCATTAACCTGAGTCCCTCAACCCTCCTTGACGAAGATCTGCCGGACATAATTACCGGTCTGTTTGCATCAAGCAATGTTCCTGCCCACTATATCACCTTTGAAATCACTGAAGGATCGATTATCAAAGATCCCGAACGAGCCTTGGATATCCTTGTCCGTCTGGAAAAAATGGGTATCAATATTTCTATTGATGATTTTGGTACCGGGTATTCCTCTCTGGCTTATCTTAAGAAAATGCCGATTTCTGAATTAAAGATTGATCAATCTTTTGTTCAGGATATGCTGAAAAATGAAAACGATGCAGTGATTGTCCGTTCGACCATTGATCTTGCCCATAATATGGGACTCAAAGTCGTTGCCGAAGGTGTAGAAGGAAAAGAGATAGCTGCTCGTTTGAAATTACTTAACTGTGATATTATCCAAGGATATTATTATTCAGTGCCACTGAATAATAATGATTGTACGGAATGGCTGCGCTCTCACACCTTGGAAAATAGAGATAATACTAAGACAGGGTGATGCCAGCAACTTTTGAACGTCAATTTTACAAACTGCAAAAAGTAGTGTAACTGAATTGGTGTCCACTCTTGACGACCCACCTCGTAATGAGCTCCAAAGTAAAACGGTAGCGTTTTGTGATCGATACAGAATGCAATTTCTCACGTCACTCCAGGTTTTAATCAATCCTTCACTTGTGTCCTTTTGTTTTTTTTGAATCAAGCCATGCCTGTAAAATATGTTTCTTTTTTGGCTTGATGTATTAAATTTTTTAACAATGCGCCTGTTGAAGAATGGAATGAATATCAATGTTCTGATTTTTTGGTATGATAATTGACTGTCTTTATAGGAAATATTTTGACTTTTTAAAACGTTTAGTTTCTGGTGTTGTTTTTGCATTAAATAATGTAGGGATATAGGGATACAGATGAAATTTTGGCGTAAAAGAGAACAAAGAGTATGTGGGCGGGGGTTATGAGAAGCAAAATAGGGGAAAAGGGATTTACTCTAGTTGAAGTGATGATTGTCGTCACCATTGTAGGCATTCTGGCGGCCATTGCCGTGCCCGCTATTCTTTCCTGGTTACCCAACATACGGTTGAAAGCCGCAGCGCGCGATCTGTATTCGACAATACATCAAGCAAAGCTAGAGGCGGCAAAACGAAATACCTGTACGGGAATAAGATTTACCACTGTTGCGTTTCCAACGACAGGTGGTGGGTTTGATTTTTTTATTGACAATGGAGTTGGTGTTGGTGGTACAGCGTGTAATGGCCTACGGGACGGCACTGAAACGCTCCTGTCTTCCTCGGTGGTGGGGGCGAATGTCTCTCTTGTCAGTGCCTTGGATATTAACGGTGCCCCCCTTGCTCTGTGTTTTAATTCTCGTGCCGCTGTATGTAGGAGCCTATCCGGCAATATTCAGTTTCGTAATAATCAATCACGGTGGTATAGAGCAACGGTTTCTGCCTCTGGTGGAGTCAGATTGGAAGTCAGCAGTGATGGCATTACCTGGAGCCCTTGAAATGGATGTTCGAAGCAGAGTTGTAAATAATAAGTGCGGGTTCACCTTGGTCGAATTGATGTTAGTTATAGCAATTTCTTCCATTGTTGCTGGAGCAGTGTATTCAGCGTATATCAGTCAGAATCGTACATATATAGCGCAGGAAAATGTAGCTGAAATACAGCAGAATGTCCGTACCGCTATAGACATGCTGTCGCGTGACATACGGATGGCTGGTTATGATTCGTCAGGGTCAAAGAATTTTGGATTTGTCAACACTGCCGATACCGACTTTTCCAATGGAGCTGGTCTTTCTGAAGATGTAACAACTGGAGCTACACAGATTGCTTTTACCATGGACCTGAACAAAGATGGTCTGATAGATCGGGCGGCAGTGGATGTCGACGGCAACGGGAATATAGATATGTCGGAGATGGAACAGGTTGCCTACCGACTCAATGGGACAAACTTGCAGCGATATTCGACGACTACCGGTGCTATTGAATGGCAGACAGTCGCTGAAGGAATTCAGAGTGTTGAATTTTATTATACCCTTGCAGATGGCACTGCAACAACTAATCCTGTTGTTGCAGACCTTTCAAATATCCGTTCTATTCAAATTTCCCTCCTTGCCCGTGCTAGTCGGCTGGATAGGAACTTTACTAACAATACGACATACATTACCGCATCTGGTGCTCTTTGGGTTGTTAACGATAACTTGCGTCGCCGGCTGCTTATTACCACTGTCCAATGCAGAAACATGGGGTTGTAACTATATGAATCCATTATCTGAACAAAAAGGTTTTACCCTGATTGAGGTCCTGGTTGCCATGGTGATTCTTACTATTGGCATTTTTGCTCTTTATTCAATGCAGATCTCGTCGATTACTGGAAATAGCCATGCATCACATTTAACCATAGCTGCAACCTGGGATGTGGACCAGATTGAAAAGTTTGTGGGTATGGACATAGACGACAGTCCCAAGGATATTGATAATAATGGCATTGCGGGGCTTGCCAATAGCGATTGTTGTCAAAATGGTAATGACCCTTCCGGAGTGAATGTACCAGGTTGTGTTGCCAAAGCAGATGGTTGCGGGGCGAGAGATGGTTATTTTGTTTACTGGAATGTGGCTGTAAATGCACCAATGACTGACACCAGAATTATTCAAGTTTCGGTGCGAGACCGTAGCCAAACCCTTTCTACTCCTGTTGTTTTTCAATACATAAAAAATGAAAATATATAAAAGGCTGGTTATGAAAAAAGGCACCAATTATCCACCCGCCGAAGCTGGCTTTGTTCTGGTTACTGCATTGATTGTCATGCTTGTGCTGACGATTATCGGTATCGCGGCAACCAACACAGCGATTTTTGAGTTAAATATAAGTGGGAATGATCGGGCCCATAAAGAGACTTTTGCTCAAGCGGATGCGGGGCTTAACCTTAATGAGAGGCTTACCTTTGAAAATGCTGTCTGTTATGCCGCCTCCTCTAGCGGTTTTACGGCCAATAATGGAGTTAACCTGGATATCTCTACCCCTCTTGTCCCCCCACCTCCTCCTCTTGTTCGTGTTTTTAATATGACTTTTGCCAAACCAGTGGCAATTGCGCCTTCCCCCTTCGTTGTCGATGATGCGAATCGTAGTGTCGCATATTATCCCGATGGTGGTATCGGTAATGATACTGGTAGGCACACCAATTTGAATGGAACAGGCAAGGTAACGATAACCCCTGGAAGCGCATTGCAAATGGTCGCCGGATATGAGGGGTTGGGAGCTTCAGCAGCAGGTGGCGGTACTCATGTTTTGTATGACTTGTTGTCGCAACATCGTGGTAATGTGAATAGCAGGAGCACTGTTGCCAGTCAGTGGCAGTTAAGTCTTCATCTTCTAAACAGCGCAAGCTCTTTTGATTGCAAGTATTGAGAGGAGTTCATTATGATAAACAACGCACTCTGTAACAGAATAAAATTATCTAGTCTATCTACAGTTTTGCTGACATTGTTGCTCCCTTGGGCAGCTTGCGCAAATCCTACATACACTATGAAGGATTTCGAATCCAGTCCGATATCCATTCAGGAGGTTACTGCCACTCCTCAGGTCATGATCAATACCTCTAATGATCATCAGCTTTTTTTTAAGGCTTACAGTGATAATGGTGATCTTGACGGAGATGGGGTGCCGGAGATTACATATATTAATTCTGTTAATTATTACGGATATTTCGATAGTTTTAAATGTTATGAGTATGATTCCACTGACGCGCGCTTCGAACCGAAGGCAGTCACTGCCGACAAGTACTGCACTGGAACCAATGACACCTACTGGAGCGGGAACTTCCTGAATTGGGCTACCACGACCCGAATTGATACCATCCGCAAGATGCTCTTCGGCGGGCATCGCCGGGTGGATACCTCCACCGATACTGTCCTCGAGCGCGCCTATTTGCCGCCCGATATCCACAGTTTTGCCAAGCACTACGCAGGCACGGACGTAGCAAATCTCACACCGTATACCCCTAACACCGCTGCTCCGACTGGAACCAGTGCCTCCAACGTTAGCATCGGGACAGGAAGTAAGACATTTACCACTAATAACGGGAGCTGGATACAGAAAGGTGACTACCTTATCATTCTGCGTGATGCCACCCATTACATGCAGGGCTGGGTCACCGCCTTCAACAGCGGTACCGGCGTCGTGACTGTGAATGTCACCACCGTTGCGGGGGCAGGAAATACCTATAATAGTTGGAACATCACCAACCAAACCCGCACTGGCATCACCATTTGCAACACCACCGCCCACACTGTGCTCGGCGGCCCGGCTGCCAACGATATGTCGCAGACGGTAACCGACCCGCCGCTCATTCGGGTGGCTGCCGGAAACTATGCTTTCTGGTCCGCCGGTGAGGTGAATCAATGTTTGTGGGAGGGGGAAGACGGAAATAACGTTTCCCCTGGTGGCAATGGCATGAACTACAACAATCCTGCCCTTTCCGGCATACCTGCAGCTCAGGACCGTCCTGTCAAGACTGATGTGGGTGCTGCCCCTTATTACGGTGATTATATCGCCAGGGTACAGGTCTGCGTACCGGGGCTGCTCGGTCAGGAAAAATGTAAGCAGTATCCCCATGGCAACTACAAGCCTATTGGCTTGCTGCAGGTCTATGGTGATGACAGTAAGCCCCAGCTCCAGTTTGGCATGGTGGCCGGCACCTACGGCAAGGCGCGTAGCGGCGGCGATATCGTGGCAAAAATTAATAACCTTGACAAGATCAATGGCCTGTGCCGGGAGATTAACCTGGGACTCGACTGCGACGGCGATGGCAACAAGGACGATGATCTGGTCGATGCCACCCATGCCCTGGGTGACGGCACCTTTAAACAGGTCTACCAGAGTGCCGGCGGCCCCATCACCAATGCCACCAAGTCCGAAGGCATCATCAACACCTGGAGCCTCTACCGCATCTATGGCTACAAGTATGGTGACTGGAACTACAACTCCAATGCGCCTGGTGACAAGTGCCCCCTTACGGTCAACTTCTTTGGTGTCGAGAGCGACAGCGAGTGCCACAACTGGGGTAACCCCTTCAGTGAAATCTATCTGAGCAGTCTGCGCTACTATGCTGGCGAGAACGCACCCTTGTCCTATCAGTCTGGCGATGGTCAATTCATCGAAGGCATCAACTACAGCACGGGTAACTGGGTGGATCCCTTGACCACCGCCAATTACTGCGCCCGACTCAATATTGTCAACTTCAATTCCTCGGTCAGTACAACGGATACGGCCTACGCCGCAGACCCTGACGAACTGGACACGGCAAGTTTTGGTGTGGTCAAGGATCTGGGATCGACCCTGACCTCTAAGCAGCTCACCGACCTTATCGGCGGATACGAGAACATCCACGGCAAGAGCTGGTTTGTGGGCGAAAACGGTACCGATAATAACCACCGCTGTACCGAGAAAACCATCACCAGTCTTGGTAATGCACGCGGTGTCTGCCCCGAAGGGCCAGACCTGCGTGGCGGCTTCCGCATTGCCGGGCTTGCCTATTACGCCCACACCAATGATATACGCCCGCCAACCTTAACCGGTGGTAGGGCACTGATCGGAACCCAGAAGGTCGATACTTATGCGGTCAAGATGGCCACCGGTTCACCGGTTATCGAGATACCTGTGCCGGGTAGCACAACCGGTCAGAAGGTGACACTGTTGCCATCATGCATCGATAATAACAAGAACGACTACGGCTGCACCATGGTCGACTTTAAGATCGTGAAGCCCCACACCGAGGTGAATGGGGTTGGTACCGGCAAATTTCTGGTAATCTGGGAGGATAGCCTCCAGGGCAACGATTATGATCTTGATGCCGGCGGTACCATCTCCTACACCATCACCTCCAGTCAGATCACGATCACCACGGCGATCACCCTCCAGAATCTCGGTTACAAGATCGGCAGTGGTTATGTGATCAGTGGTACCACCAAAGACGGCCTGCATATCCATTCCGGCACCAACAGTTTTAATTATACCGACCCTACCACTATTACCGGTTGCAGCAACTGCACGATTGGCGATGGAGCTTCATCCCGCACTTACACCATTGGCAGCTCCAGTACAGGACTTTTGAAGGACCCGCTTTGGTATGCGGCGAAATACGGAGGATTTGTTGACTCAAATGAGAATAGGCTTCCTGACCTTGTGTCTGAGTGGGACAGCAAGATTAACAAGGATGGATCAACTGGATCTGATGGTATTCCTGATAATTATTTTTTTGCGACCAACCCGAAACAAATGGAAGATTCCCTGAAAAGAGTATTTGACTCCATTCTGGAACGAACCTCTTCCGGAACAGCAGCGGCGGTCGTATCCAGTAATGTGCGTGGTGAGGGTGCTTTATATCAGGCATATTATGAACCAATGCGTAAGGATAATGACAGTGAGGCCTCATGGTTGGGGACAATTCAGTCCCTGTGGCTGGACAAGTACGGTCTCACTCGTCAGGATTGTTCACCTCCAAGAGGATATGATTCGACGAATGATAAGTGTATTCCACTAGTCGGTGCTTGTATTCCTAACGGCCGTCTGGACAATTACTGTGTCGATCAGGTGGTGCAAACCTATTACGACGACCTGGAAAAACGGACTCGGGTTCGTGTTTATGAAAGTAATGAACCAGATACCTTTGACGCATATTCTATGCAAGGGGTGGTGAAAACATTTGCTAGTGGTAATGTTACCATAGTTCCTAATTCACTGGATGGATTAGTAACGTATGATTCTACCACTCAAGCTATGACATTGAAACCCTACAGCATGAAGGGGAAAGTGACGGCCTATGACTCTACGACAGGGGTGGCCACAATGGATATACAATCGACTGATATTCTGGGTCCGGCAGGAGAGACATTCTCATCATGGCAGGTTGAGATTGAGAATAATCCGGCGCTTGGGTACAGCACAAGTACTGTGGCAATGATTGCCGGATCTGTCACCTTCACTGTTGAACCTGCGGGTGTGGGGATCCTTGTCGATGATATCGTAACACTTTCTACCCGCAATATGGTTGGCCGCTCCGGAGAAAAATTCAATAACTGGGATATCAAGTGCCTTCAAGGGAGCAGCGCTGTTGGTGAAATCCATGCGGCCGATCCTCTTGCCTTGATAAATGCCGGTGAATCCGAGTTTACCGTGGAAAACATCACAGGAGATTTTTCTTCATGTGTCAATGCCAGGATGTCCTCGTATGACATGCAGGGAACCGCCGGTAAAACCTATAATGAATGGCAAGTTAGCAACTTAACCACCATCTTGGGTACTGGTAAAAGCAGTAGTCTTCTTACACTTGCTGAATCCGGCGACAAGACTTTCTCAGTTACCCCGACCATTGCGTGGCTTAGGCCGGGCGATATTATACAAGTAGCAAATTATTCGTCAGCCGCGCATGAACTCTACGATATCGGATATCTCTGGAATGGTCGGCAACAGCTTTATCTCTCCGGTGTTTCGAATACCGACCTTGCAACAAACCGAACATACGGCAGTGGGAAAGCAGATGGTGCCCAGGCGTCAACTGGACGGCACATAGTTACCTGGGTTGATAAAAACCTGGATTCAGTTGTCGACAGTGGTGAGTATCTTGATTTTGAAGCGGGGAAGATCGATTCAGGAGTAATAAAGTATGGCTTTTTTAACGTTAATACGCCACAAGATGCCAAAGATGTAATTAATTACACTCGCGGTATTGAAGTTACTGGGACAAGAAACAGGACTTTGAAGTATTCACCTGCTGATATCGCAAAAAACACGATGCGTCTTGGCGATATCATTAACTCGACGCCAACTGTTGTTGCTTCACCACAAGAAGCTTTCAACCTCCTTTATGACGATACTTCTTATGCCGAATTCAGGACACAGTACCAGAATCGGCGGATTGTCACCTACTCAGGAGCAAACGATGGGTTACTTCACGCCTTTAACGCTGGTTTCTTTATTACAGTCGGGTTGGATGCTAATGGGGCTGAAGTAGCTGCAACTGCTCCCACAGCGGAAAAACAGGCGGTGAAGTATGCTGTCGAGGGGACAAACTGCTCAACGGGGTACCCTGCTGTTGAGCATCCATTGGGTAGTGAACTGTGGGCGTACGCACCAATGAATCTTTTACCTCATCTGCAGTGGTTAAAGGATCCGACTTACCGAAATAGTCATGTGTATTTTATGGATGCGAAACCGCGGGTCTTTGATGCAAATATTTTTAGCCCTGATCCAGACCATCCCAAGGGATGGGGAACTGTAATGGTTGTTGGCATGAACCTGGGCGGGGGTACAATGGAGGTTGATACCGATTCCAATGATGGGACAACCGGTGTAAAAACAGACAATGTGAATATGCGTTCAGCCTATGCTGTTTTTGATATTACCAACCCAGAAGTGGCGCCTCGTCTTCTTGCTGAATTGCGAACACCGGATAACAGCTTCTCAACGGTGTATCCGGCTGTAGCTGCATTCAGGGATAAAGCGGATAATTCCTGTAACGGGGTAAACGGTTACTGTAATAAATGGTATCTGATCTTTGGTACAGGACCAAATGATCTCGTGAATTTTACCTCCAGTCAGAATGCGAAGCTCCATCTGTTTGATCTTTCTCAACTGACAACAGCAGTAGGAGCTACACCGGCGCTCACTGCTGTTGTTCCCACAGGCTGTGCATCGGTAGCCATGACGACAGGAAAATATAATGTGATCAGTTGTGATAGTGGAGTCGCCAACCATTTTGTGGGAGCACCTACTGTTGTTGACTGGGCACTGGATTTTAAGGCAGACACCTCCTATTTTGGACTTGTGGGGGATGCGACAGGGACGCAGGGGCGGATAATGCGCCTTGGGTTTAATAATGATGCAAGTCCGAACAACTGGTCTCAGTTGAGCACTCTGTATCTGGCTAACCAGCCAGTTGATGTGCAACCAACACTTGGTCTGGATAATAAAGGAAACAAATGGGTATTTTTTGGGACTGGCAGATATTATGTCAATGCTGATAAAACAAGCACTGCAATCCAGTCTTTATATGGCATAAAGGATGATGAAACCAATACGACAGTGATGTCCTCAGAGTTGTTGAATGTAACAGATGTTGAAGTGTATTCAGATAAATCTCTTAATAACACTCTGACGGGCGTTACAGGGAATACATTAACAACTTTTGATGATCTTGTTAAAGAAATTGACACAAACGCAACGGGATGGTCTTTGAGATTGCCGCCAATTGTTGGTATTGCAGGCATATCCCCGGCTACCAGAAATATCACCCGTTCTGCTCTTCTCGGCGGGGCACTTTTTAGCTCTGTGTATCAGCCCTCTCTCGATGCTTGTGCCGGTGAGGGTTTGAGCCGTTTGTATGGCCTTTATTATAAAACGGGAACGGCAATGCCTGGACCTGCAATTTTAGGTAGCAGTGTTGAAGAAGGTGGTGGCAAATTAAAGTATCGATCCTTGAAATATCTTGATCTTGGTCGTGGTATTGCAACTGCACCAGCTATTCATTCGGGCGCCGGTACGGGGGATGAAGGCTTAAGTGTTTTTACCCAGTTATCCACGGGTGATGTTGTTAAAAATGAAGTTGAAACGCCGCAAACAGTACGAACTGGAAGAACGTCATGGAGTGAAGAATAAGAGCACATAGCTTAACTGTTTTGCTTGTAGTGTGAAAGGGGCCAGATTTATTTTAAAAAATAAATCTGGCCCCTTTTTTATTTTAACCTGGGCAAATCAGGGACACTCCATAATTTTGTTCCGTGGTCGTCCCACCTTCTTCGTCTTCAATGTTTGATTCATTTGCAATTCCAGCATTGTGATAAAACCCTCTGAACCGAATGGTCGGCCGCAACGGGTTGCCTTACGAAGCGCGTCATCGAATCCGTCATTGTTTTCGGTCACGACAAATTGGCAATACGCAGCTTTTTCTGATGGGGCGAGCCAGGGTGTCGGGCTCAGAATCGCATCGATTGTGCCTGTCAAATGCGCTTTGGCACTGGACCAACGATACAGTTCCGGCCTTTCTGCCAGTCCAGCCTTTAACGGATTGCGCTCTATATAGCGTGCCACAGCCCATAGATGCTGTTCGTTTTCCACTACACACGAGTAAAAACGGTTTTGCCAGATGCGACCGGACCGGTATAGCTTGCGGTTGAGATACTGGGTATAGACCTAGACCTGGTTGGTCAGACCGATGCCGCGTGCGAGAGCTGTTTCGGTTTCTGGTACTGCAAGTAGATGGACATGGTTGTCCATCAGGCAATATCCCCAAATCTGGAGCGAATATTTGTGTGCGTAACCGACCAGCAATTTC
>JAGXHG010000003.1 GCA_024636345.1 Desulfobulbaceae bacterium
ACTTAGTCAGGAGTGACTCTTCCGCCCTCTTGCGTTCGTCTATTTCCTGTGTGAGCTGTATATTCGCCTTGAGCAGATCTCCGGTCCGTTCCAGCACCGTCTGTTCCATAACCTTATTGGAATTCTCCAGTTTTTTATAGAGCAGCCGCACTTCCAGCAGGTTGTGGATCCGCGTCTCGACTTCGACCAGGTCGAACGGCTTGCTGATGAAGTCTTTGGCGCCGGTTTGCAGGGCACGCAACTTGTGGCCCGGTTGGGCGGTGATCACCAGGACCGGGAGATAATCGTCCTGCTTGTCGGTCTTGAGTTCTTCCATCACCTGGAATCCGTCCATGCCGGGCATCTGCAAATCGAGCAGGATCAGGTCGTAGTGGTTTTGGCGATGCAGCCCGCAGACCTCAAAGGGATTCGTTGTTGAGGTAACGCAGGTGTAGCCGGCTTCATCCAGCAATTGCTCAAGCAGAATAACATTGGCCTCCTGATCATCAACAATCAGGAGCTTGGCGTTAAGAATATCGGATTTGGTAATCATCTTCTTTGTTTCAACACAGGAAATTCCTCACAGCCTTCAGCCTGTCAAACTGATATCGTTATTGTTTTAACTGGCCAGGGGCCGCTGCCGTTTCGGCATGTTTGAGTGCCACGTCCAATGTATTCATGAACTCGTTGACATTGATCGGCTTGGTGAGATAATGAAAAAATCCTGCCGCCATGCCTTTCTTGATATCGCGCGGCATGGCATTGGCACTGATCGCAATTACCGGGATATGCGCGGTTGCAGGGTCTTCATGCAGGTTTTTAAGCACCTGGATACCGCTGATGCCGGGCAGATTGATGTCCATCAGGATCACCTCCGGCAGATGCTTGTGCGCCATGGCAAGGCCTTGCGGGCCATCCGTCGCACCGACCAGGCGCAAATCGGCCCGAAGGTCGATGAGTTGCTCGACCAGCTGCATGTTTGCCCGGTTGTCTTCTACATAGAGCAGGGTACGCGGTGTTAAACCAGGCTGAGCAGGCACTTGAATTGCCGCCAGCTCATCGGCGGCATCGGCGGCAAGATATGGTTCCTCCGCCAGCTTCACTTCGAACCAGACCACAGTACCCACCCCGACCGTGCTCTCCACGCCGATTTCGCCCTCCATCAATTCGATCAGCCGCTTGCTCATCACCAAGCCGATGCCGGTGCCTTCCTCACTACCATTCTCCTGGCCGAGACGATTGAACGGCTGGAAAAGTTGCTCTATTTTTTCGGGAGACAACCCTTCACCGGTATCCTGCACGCTGACGCGCATTCGTCCCGGAGCGCTCAAACTGCACGTCACTTTGACCACGCCCTTGGTACGATTGTATTTAATCGCATTGGAAAGCAGGTTGATCATAATCTGCTTCACCCTGGTTTGATCGGCATGAACAAAGCAAGGGCTTTCGAACCGGGGAAAATCCATGCTGATGCCGGTTTCCTGAGCCTGTGGTTCAATCATGGTTTGACATTCGCGCATAACGTCGTCCAGCAACATGGGTTCCAGCGACAGCGATATCTTACCCGACTCGATCATCGCCAGATCAAGAATTTCGTTAATCAGCCTCAGCAGATACCAACCAGCCTTGAGAATCTGCTCGATGCTGGACTTCTGTTTGGGCGTTGACAGTGATTTATCTTTTTGCATTAATTGGGCGAAACCGAGGATTGCATTGAGCGGGGAGCGCAGCTCGTGGCTCATGCTGGAGAGGAATTCCGACTTCGCGAGGTTGGCAATTTCCGCGGCGGTCTTGGCATTTTCCAGCTCGATGTTATTCTCTTGCAGTACCTTTTCGAAACGTTTGAGCTCAGTTACATCGCGCGCGGCGGCGAACATGCCCTGCAGCTTCCGGTCCCGATCATAGAAGGTGGCCGCGTTGTAGGACACCACGGTTTCCTTACCGCTCCTGGCGCGCGCGGTGAGCTCGAAATTGGTCACCTTCTTATTGCTCAGCACCAGTTTGATGGCCGCTTCGGCCCGACCCGGATCGGTAAAGTAATTCGTAAACGGTGCACCGATCAGTTCGTCTCGCGTGCAACCGGTGAGCCCCTCCATCTGTTTGTTGACGTCGCTGATGATTCCATCCGGATCGGTGGTCATAATCGCGTCGATGTTGGATTCGATAAGCGAGCGTGTATAAAACTGCTGGTCGCGAAGGCGCTGATCGAGCTTTTCCTGTTCCGCCTCGATCTGCTTGCGGGCGGTGTTATCGGTGCCGATGAGTAGATAGCCGATAATGGCGTTCTGCTCATCGCGCAAGGCCGTGACCGATACGACCGCCGGGAAACGGCTGCCGTCCTTGCGAATATAGGTCAGTTCGTAGATGTCCTCAATGCCGCGTGAGGCCTTGAACACCAAGGCCTCGAAGCCCGGAGTAATCGGAGTTCCGAGTTCTGTACTGAGTTCTTTGGCACGCGCAATCACTTCCTGTGGATCGGAAATGTCGGCCGGGGTGATTTTGTTCATCACTTCGTCTGCCGTGTAGCCCAGCATGCGCTCGGCACCGACGTTAAATATCTGGATGACGCCCTTCGCGTCGGTGGCGATGCTCGAAAAGTTTTCGCTGTTGAAAATCGCTTCTTGCAGTGCCCCCGCCTGGAGCAGAGCCTCTTCCGCCTGCTTGCGCGCGGTGTTGTCAGTGCCGATCAGCAGGTAACCGATAATGGTGTTTTGGTCGTCGCGCAAGGCCGTGACCGATACGACTGCCGGGAAGCGGCTGCCGTCCTTGCGAATGTAGGTCAGCTCGTAGATGTCCTCGATGCCGCGTGAGGCCTTGAATACCAGGGCCTCGAAGCCCGGAGTAATCGAAGTTCCGAGTTCTGTACTGAGTTCTTCGGCACGCGCGATCACTTCCTGAGGATCGGAGATGTCGGCCGGGGTGATCTTGTTCAACACTTCGTCTGCCGTATAACCCAGCATGCGCTCGGCGCCGACGTTGAAGATCTGGATGACGCCCTTCGCGTCGGTGGCGATGCTCGAGAAGTTGGCGCTTTTAAAAATCGCTTCTTGCAAAGCCCCCGCCTGGAGCAGCGCCTCTTCCGCCTGCTTGCGCGCGGTATTGTCGGTGCCGATCAGCAGATAGCCGATAATGGTGTTTTGGTCGTCGCGCAGGGCCGTAACCGATACGACTGCCGGGAAGCGGCTGCCGTCCTTGCGGATGTAGGTCAGCTCGTAGATGTCCTCGATGCCGCGTGAGGCCTTGAATACCAGAGCCTCGAAACCCGGTGTAATCGGAGTTCCGAGTTCTGTACTGAGTTCTTCGGCACGCGCGATCACTTCCTGTGGATCGGAGATGTCGGCCGGGGTGATCTTGTTCAACACTTCGTCTGCCATGTAGCCCAGCATACGCTCGGCGCCAACGTTGAAGATCTGGATGACGCCCTTCGCGTCGGTGGCGATACTCGAGAAGTTAGCACTTTTGAAAATCGCGTCTTGCAGTGCCCCTGTCTTAAGCAAGGTCTCCCGGCGTCGGACCTCTTTGATGTGTTTCGCCGTGCCGGCAGAGGGTTTAACAGTGGTGGAATCATGGCTGTTCGTTGACATAATAAACCTTTTCTAAAAATGCTATTTTCTCTAACGTTAGGCGTTTGGTAGTAATTGATTTTCATCCAATAGGAAAATGCCTGTTTTGTTCAACTGATTTTAATTGTCAGGCCAACCTTGCACACCTACAAAATCCTGGAGACATAGCCGCCCTGATTGACTACCCATGCGACAAGCATCTCAGAGACATCTTTTCTCTTCCAATATCTGTCGGAGGACCTGTTCAAGCATCCAGCCTGTTGGTGGGGGCACTGCAATCTGACAATGGGATAGGAGACTCACCTGCTATAACGGAGTCCATTTGAGGGAAGACCGTACTCGTTCATTACCGCTCTTTGGCGGTTCACTTACTTTTTTATAGCTCATAGAATCGTAGTTATACCACTATTCTGATTAAATGCTCAAAACGTTGCAAAATTCTTTGGAAAACCTGGTGCGAAAATAGATATGAAAATTATTCGTTGGACATGTGCAATGTGCCAACGCTGAACAAGGAGTGCCTTTATCATTTCATCCCTGGCCGTCATATCTGACGGTTCTGTTAAATGCGATGGATGCATTTGACGGATTACCCTTCAGCTCAGCTGCACGCCATCAATTTTACCCCGTATAATCAAGACATTAATCTCACGGCATCCGCAATTCTCCTATGGCACGTTAGTTGCACAAGCTCCTTCGAAAAAGTAGTAAACAAACTGGTTTGCCACTCATTGCTCATTGCTTTTCAGATTTCAAATTCCTCAAGGAGGGGACGCATTATGAACAAAATATATTCAAAAAAGTTGGTTATGGCACTACTGCTCGGTATTTGTGTGACCGGGGCCGCAAGCGCCAACGCCGGTGAGGGTCCGATGCCGGTAAACCTTGGCAGTGCTGGCACTTTCGCGATTCTGAGCCAAACCGGAATTACCGACGTTTACCGGTCCGCTATTGTTTGGGATGTTGGAACGAGCCCCATCACCGGGGCAGCTCTCCTTCTCAGCTGCGGGGAAGTATCGGGGAATGTATACACCGTCGACGCGGCTGGTCCTCTTCCCTGCGCGGTTACTGCGGACACCTTGCTGACCGTGGCGGTGGGCGACATGGGCTTCGCGTACAACGACGCTGCGGGACGACATTCACCCGATTTCACTGAACTGGGTGCCGGTGAGATTGGCGGGCTAACCCTCGTGCCCGGCCTCTACAAATGGTCTTCGAATCTTTTGATTAGCACGGATGTCACGCTCTCGGGCGGTCCGGACGATGTCTGGATCTTGCAGGTGGCGGGAAACATGAACCAGGCCAATGCTACGCGGGTAACGCTGGCCGGCGGTGCCCTGGCCAAGAACATCTTCTGGCAGGTCGCCGGCGCGACGACTCTTGGGACCAATGCCCACTTTGAAGGCGTCATCCTCGACAAAACCATGATCGCCGTGAACACGGGAACATCGATCAACGGCAGACTGTTGGCGCAGACTGCCGTTACTCTGCAGCAGAATGCGATTACCGAACCCGCTGAGTAAAAATTCCACCCACACCGGTAAAAAATTAAAGGGTTACAGATTTCGGTCTGTAACCCTTTAATGCAACAAGACAAACACTTTTAGCAATCAATTTGCCAGGGATACGTGAGTTCGGGGGGCACCAAACTTTTTTAAACTTCTCTTACCTTGAGATATTTTGTTATCTCTTCTGCTCCAATCGAATAGAGCTGGTCCAAGAACGCGACCTGAAAACTGCCGGGCTTATTACTTGTTTGCATCGCTAAATCACCGCAAATGCCATAAAATCCGAAGGCGGCAGCCGTTGCCTTGGCCATGTTTTTCTCTTCAACCGCACAAAAAGCAGCAGTAACAGCTGTCAGGCCGCAACCGGTCCCTGTCACCCTGGTCATTATCGGCTGGCCATTCCGTACTCGAAAAACCTGATTGCCATCCGTTATACAATCTTCTGCTCCGGAAATGGCAATGACACATCCATTGTCAATGGCCATTTGTCTGGCCACATCCACCATCTCCTCGGATAATGACAGGGTTGTATCGACCCCTTTGGTCTTAATGTCAGAGGCAACAAGGGAATAAATCTCTGAGCAGTTGCCGCGCAGGACAGTGATGGAGCAATTCTCCATGATTTTTCTGACTGCTTCGGTACGGAGTCTGGTTGCCCCTGCCCCGACAGGATCAAGAATTACAGGTATGCCGAGAGTATTGGCAGTCTTGCCGGCCAAAATCATCGATGCAAGCCAATCCTCTTCGATCGTTCCTATATTGAGGACCAGGGCACTGGCCAAAGACGTCATCTCTTCCATTTCCGCCAGGCAATGGGCCATGACGGGAGAAGCGCCGATGGCCAGCAAGATATTGGCGGAACTGTTCATCACGACAAAATTGGTGATGTTATGAATAAGGAGAGCTCTCTGCCTGATCCGGGCAAGAGCTGCACTGGTATAGGGTATCATTTCCATCCTCAAACCTTTTATGGGTATGCATATTAAAGTCTGCACCTCATGTTGGATGCAGACCCTGCCGCCTGTTTGTTTCAACAGCAACCGTTGCCGTATTTTTTTGTTTGCCGGGATGATCATCCATACGCCATGCCCTGTCAACAATTTTGCTCAGATAGCAGGTTTAGATGAAAGTCTTTCCAAATGCGACATCGTAAAAGGAGACCGACTCATGCGGGACTTTACGTTTTCTCATGGAATCAAGAGGAAGCAAAGGCCAAGAGGAGAGGGAAACCCTTGCAGGCACTAACTTAGGCCACCGACCTCGTAAAATCATGGGACTAAGAACAAGATTTGAGGTATTCTGTGCGCAGACGATGCGCCATACTGCATCATCAATGGGAGTTGCACATCGAAGTACAATCTACCAACGCTACAATTTTGACAATCTCATAAAAACTCAAAAAAGCCTGTCATCCTATACTTGTTTATTGTCATCTCGACTGCAGGGAGAGATCTTTATCTCCATCGTTGAAGATTCCTCACATGCGTTCGGAATGACAATGGGAGGAGCAGGTGTCATTTCGAGTGACAGCGAGAAATCTTATTCCTCAACCAATGGATACTATTAAGATTTCTCCCGATGGTCGAAATGACATTATGGCAATCTGTACTTTTTACGAGATCATCAATTTTACACACAATTCACACCCCCGGAGACCAGTAATGAAATCCGTTCATGTCCGCCTTATTCAGATAACCTGCCTGGCGCTTCTGGCATCCTTGACGCTGACCGGCTGCAGCGACGGCGAGGAGACCGGGACCCAGCCGCCCTCTTCGCCGCAGGAAAAGGTTACCAACGTCGCACTGAGCACGGTAGTCCGGCAGGACATACAGGAGACCTTCACTCTCCCCGGTACCCTGGAGGCCTGGGAAGATCTGACCCTGGCCGCTGAGATGGCCGGCCCGGTCCGCTGGATCGGCCCCAAAGAAGGAGACCGGCTGAAAAAGGGGGAAGCCATCCTGCGCATCGATCCTGAAAGACGCGAGGCCGAGCTGGCCCGCGACCAGATTGAGTTTGAGCTGCAGCAAAAACACATGGAGCGCCGCCGGACGCTGGTTGAGCGCGAGCTGGTCAGTCAGCAGGAGTTTGAGGATGCCCGCAAGGCCTTCGAACACGCCCAGGCCCAGCTCCGCCTCTCAAAGGTGGCCCTGGACAAAAGCACCCTGCGCAGCCCGGTGGACGGCATTCTCGACCGGCTGCTGGTGGATCGGGGCGAGTACGTTTCCGACGGAGACCCGGCGGCGGTTGTAATGCAGGTCAACCGGCTACGAGCCTTGGTGGACGTGCCCGAGAAGGAGATCCTCGACCTGGCCGTGGGCGGGAAGGCCCGGATTTTCGCGGCCCCGGTACGAGGAGGAAGCGGGCCGGGACTGCCCGGCGAGATCATCCACCTCTCTTACGGGGCCGATCCCGCCACCCGCACCTACCTGGCCAAGATTGCGGTGGACAACAGCGCCGGAACCCTGCGCCCCGGGATGATCGTTCAGGTCGGTTTTACCCGCCGGGAGCTCACTCAGGTGATCGCCGTTCCCCTCTATGCCCTGGTCGATCGCGACGGGGTCAAGGTGATCTATGTGGAACAGGGCGGCAAGGCGCAGCAGCGTCCAGTCAAGATCGGCCCCATTGTCGGCGGGCTGGCAGTGATTGAAGAGGGGCTCGCGCCCGGCGAGCGGCTCATCGTCAAGGGCCAGCATCTGGTCAACGACGGGGCCTCCGTGGTTGAGGAAGGAAAGTGACATGCTGATTTCCAATGTTGCCATCGGACACCGCAGCACCGTCTTCGTCTTGATGCTGATGTTCATCGTGGTCGGGGTCTACAGCTATATCACCCTGCCCCGGGAGTCGACCCCTGACATCACCATCCCCTACGTCCTGGTGAGCACCACCTATGAGGGGGTGGCACCCTCGGACATCGAGACCCTCATCACCCTGCCCATTGAGCGCAAACTCAAGGGTCTCAAGGATGTAGAGGAAATCCGTTCGCTGAGCGCCGAGGGCTCCTCCCTGATCACCATCGAGTTTACCCCCAAGGTGGACATCGACAATGCCCTGCAATGGGTCCGCGACAAGGTGGATCAGGCCCAGGGAGATCTCCCCGATGACCTGGAAAACGATCCCTCCATCCTCGAAATCAACCTCTCCGAATTCCCGATTCTGATGCTGGCCGTTGCCGGCGATGTCGAGGAGTCCGTGCTCAAGCGGGTGGCGGAGGAACTGGAGGACCGGATAGAGGCGATTCCCGGTGTGCTGGAAGCCAATCTTATCGGCGCCCGGGAGCGGAAGATCCGCGTGGAATTCAACCCGGATCGGATGGCCGCCTACAAGCTCTCCTTTGCCGAAATCCTCCAATCCGTCCGAAGTGAGAACGTCAACATCCCCGGCGGCAGCCTTGATCTCGGCCAGGGGAAATATCTGCTGCGTATCCCCGGGGAGTTCACCGACCCAGCCGAGGTAGACACCCTGATGGTGGCGATTCGCGACGGCCGGCCAATTTATCTCACCGATGTGGCCACGGTCAGCGACACCTTTGAAGACCGCACCAGCCACGCCAGACTCAACGGTCGCAACAGTGTGACCCTGGCGGTCAAGAAGCGGACCGGCGAAAACATCATTGCCGTTGCCGACCACGTCTTCGCCCTGCTTGAAATCGCCCGTGACCAGGTTCCCAAGGGGGTCGAGATCTCCGTCACCCTGAACCAGTCCAAGGATATCCGGCGCATGGTCTCGGATCTGGAGAACAACATCCTCACCGGTCTGATCCTGGTGGTTGTGGTTCTCTTTTTCTTCCTCGGGCTGAACAACGCCCTCTTCGTCGCCTCGGCTATTCCTTTTTCCATGCTGCTCTCCTTTGCCGTCCTTCAGGCCCTGGGGATTACCCTCAACATGGTGGTCCTCTTCAGTCTGATCCTGGCACTGGGGATGCTGGTGGACAATGCCATCGTCATTGTTGAGAACATCTATCGGCACATGCAGGAAGGCAAGGACCGGGTCAGCGCCTCCCGCCTGGCTGCAAAAGAGGTCGGCTGGCCGATCATCACCTCGACTGTGACCACCCTCTGCGCCTTCGGCCCGATGATGTTCTGGCCGGGGATAATGGGTGAGTTCATGAAGTACCTGCCGCAGACCCTGATCATCGTCCTGAGCTCATCGCTCTTTGTCGCCCTGGTCATCAACCCGGTGCTCTGCGCCTCCTTCATGCGCATCGGCCACAACAATATGACCGATGGTGGCGAGAAGACCCGCGTCCTCCGTACCTATCGCTGGATGCTGGAGAGGTCGCTTGATCATCGCGGCCTGGTGATCGGCGGCGCGATTCTTCTGCTGGTTTTGATCATCGTCAGCTACGGCCTGCTTGGCCACGGAGTCGAGCTCTTCCCCGATTCCGAGCCGAACCGGGCCTTCGTCGAAATCAAGGCAGCGGAAGGGGCCAATCTGGAGACCTCAAACCAACTGGCCCTTGCGGTCGAGAAGGTCGCCCGCCAGGAAACGGACCTGGAATTTGTCACCGGCGAGGTTGGCGTTGCCGCAAGCGGCGAGGCGAGCGGTGGCTCTGCCGGGCAGTCGCATCAAAGCAAAATCTCCCTGGACTTTGTCGACCGGCATGAGCGCCACGAAGATTCAAATACCGTGCTGGGCCGCATCCGCAAGGCGATCAGCTCCATGGCCGGGGCGGAAATCAAGGTGGAGAAAGAGAAGCATGGGCCACCCACAGGGCCACCGGTCAATATCGAGATCAGCGGTGAAGAGATAGGCACCCTGGGAGCGCTGGTGGAGCAGTCCAAGGCCCTGATCAAGGATGTCCCCGGCCTGGTCGATCTCAAGGATGATTTTTCCAAGGCCAAGCCCGAGATCCGGGTGCTGGTAGACCGCAACAAAGCGACGCTGCTGGGGCTCTCCACCACGGCAATCTCCACCACTGTTAAGGCCGCCATCAGCGGCAGCAAACTCGGGATCTACCGCGACGGCAAGGATGAGTATGACATCGTGGCCCGCCTGCCAGAACCACGTCGTCAGAACCTGTCTGATATCGGCAGTCTGCTCATTCCCACCATGACCGGGGCTCCGATTCCCCTCTCCACGGTGGCCCGGATCGAAATGAGCGCAGGCTTTGGCGCAATCCGCCACCTCGATCAGAACCGGGTGGTGACCATCTCCGCCAACACCTTCGGTCGCAACAGCAACGAAGTATTGAAGGAGGTGCAGAGCCGCCTGGCCACCCTCGATCTGCCCGCCGGCTACACGATCATTTTCTCCGGCGAGCAGGAAGAGCAGCAAAACGCGACCGCCTTTCTCGGCAAGGCATTTCTGGCCGCGGTCTTCCTCATCGCCATGGTGCTGCTCGCCCAGTTCAACTCGGTGCGCCAGATGCTGATCGTCATGAGCTCCGTAATCCTCTCACTGACCGGGGTCTTCCTCGGCCTGATGGTGACCGCGACCCCCTTCGGCATCATCATGACCGGCATCGGGGTCATCTCTCTGGCCGGGGTGGTGGTCAACAACGCCATCGTTCTCATCGACTACATCAACCAGCTGCGAGCAATGGGGATGGAGCTGCGCGAGGCCCTGATCCGGGCCGGGTTGGTGCGCTTTCGTCCGGTCATGCTCACCGCCGTGACCACTATCCTCGGTCTGCTCCCCATGGCAGTGGGGGTGAGTTTCGACTTCCGCAATTTCGCCTGGGAAATCGGCGGCGAATCAGCCCAGTGGTGGGGTCCAATGGCAGTGGCGGTAATTTTCGGTCTGGCTGTGGCAACCTTGCTGACCCTGGTAGTCGTACCGGTGCTCTACTCCCTGTCGCAGACGGTTTCCTTTGGGAGGAGCCAACCTGAGTTGGATTAGCAAAATGAGGCACCAAAAGGGCGCCAGGCACTGAGTTCAGTATCGAGTAAAGGCTATGACAGGAGAAAAGAGCAAAGGAGAGGTTGCAGGAGACCGGAGTCAAGGACTTCGATCTCCTGCAGGTGCTGGTCCGACTTAGTCAGCTTTAAAAAATTCTTCTTTGGCTGCACCGCATTTAGGACAGACCCAGTCTTCCGGAACGTCTTCCCATGCAGTCCCAGCCTCCACTCCATGCTCATAATCTCCTTCTTCAGGATCGTAAATATAGCCGCAAGGGCATTCCCATTTTTGCATGACACGCCTCCTTTTTTAGAAATGATTAACAAATTCGACTTAGTTTTCAGCATTGTCCGCTTTACTTTTTGCACAAGTTCTCATCCTCAACAAGGAGGAGGGTAAATTTATCACTTTTTTAATCATGTAAAGCACTATGGTTAAGAATTTCATTCATCCTTTGTGCAAAATCACTCATTTTTTATTTTTTCGCTTTCTTTTCCATGACTTCCTGAGACCAGGACAGGGCTGCCATGGCCTGAGGAAAGCCCATCGTTGTAATCAGAAGCAGCAGGGTATGAGAGATCTCCTCGGGACTTGCTCCCACCTCCAGTGCCCTGCGGGTATGGGAACATACCGATCCTTCCGACTGCATCGCGGCTGCGGCCGCTAACTGGACCAGATGAGAGGTCTTCTCATCGAGGGGGCCGGCCGTGCGCAGAGTTGTGCCAAGACCTGCAGCGGCATTCATAACCTCCGGAAACTGTTTGCTCACTTTCTTGTAAAACGACAGTTTGTTTCTATCAGACATTGGATGTCTCCTTGACCAAGGTATTGTAAAGTGGACAGCCTGACCTGAAGAGATTTTCAGTTCCCCACCATACTTGAAATGGTATTCTCCCAATATCCTCTTGAACGGGAAATTAGATCAGAAAAAATATTTATGGTTTGAGGAAACATTGGGAATTGAAGATTTATCGTAAAATTTCTGCTAGGATCTTGTATCAGTCTATGATATGAGGCGGAGAAAAGTCAAAGACTTTTAGCATGGGTAAAATCGAGAATGGCCGGATAAACTGAGACCTGATCTTATTCCTGAAAGGTTTCTCTCTGTCAGACTCAAGACACTTCCAAACAACCTACGAGACTGGTTTAATAGAACCATATTGACGTTGGAGAAGTGGGTAGAAGATATTTTCCCGCAGCCGTTTAATTTTCTGCCAAATCCGGGTGTATCCTCTTGTGTAGTATTTTTCTGGCTCTGCTGAGGTAAAAAAAGAATGAAGAAAATAGAGTACCGAGATCAAGCGCTGAAGATCCTCCCGTGGGTCTGTGGAAAATGTGGCCGTGATTTTTCCGGCAAAAAACTGCGTGAGCTGACAGTTCATCACAAAGACCATAATTACAGGAACAATCCGCCCGACGGCAGTAACTGGGAGCTGTTATGTATCTACTGCCATGACAACGAGCACTCCCGCTCCCTGGACGCCGAATGGCTTCCCACTCAAAATTCAGATACAGAGAAGAAACCAACCGCCACCCACACCCCTTTCGCAGATCTCATGAAACAGTTACATACGCCGGGCCATCATGAAGAGAAGGACGATACAGAATGATTGATTTGACAGCATGGATTCCAACCGTATCGGGAAGACAAGGGGGAAGGTCATAGAATTAAGTTTTTTTAGAGGTTATAGTGTGAAACGATGAAAGCTGCCGCTTTACCTTATTGCTTTTGCATTTCGGACAGGTAAATTCTTTCTTTTCATACTCTGAAATAGTCATGACTAAGGTAAAATTATGATCGCAGTTATGGCATATAAATTCGTATACGGGCATTGGCAATCTCCACTTCCGATGTTAATTTTTCAGGATTAATTTCCAAAAAACTAAACAGTTCACCCCGATAAATGTTTCTCAAACCGACTTCAATAAGTAATTTGAACTCAGGGACATAACAACCTTATATCGTGAGAAATCTGTTAATGCTGTCGTTTATTTCGGTGGTGTTCTGGAATCGGAGGTGATTTCCTTGGGGTAAATGGAACTCCTTCAAACATTCAGAAACCAAATCACCCCAGGAAGAAGAGTCTTTACCTTCAATCCAAGTGTAAAAATCATTACCTGGCTTACCCTCAGTCGTGTTGATAATCAAAGCATTCAGATAGGGCAGGTCGTTTTCGTAACAATAATCGCCAAGAATACGAGCATAATCTCTTAAATCTTCAAGAGGGATTCCGAAAGCCTTGTTCAACTCGTTGTATGCGACAAATCTCTTTTTCTCCGCTGCCACCACCATAAAGCGAACAATAATATTGAATTTTTCAGGGCTCAGCATTTCTTTTGTAAGGACTCTACGTTTCATGTTTTTTTGCCTCGTCTAGACAGATTTATAGTCACAGCAGGTCATTGACTGAAGGATCTGAACCAAAGATATCACCACAGAACGATGACCTTTTTACCGTCCTGCATGGCCGCTCGTATTTTTTCCATATGACGCAGAGCGGCGATTTCTCTTTCGATATCTCCCTGACGGACAGAAAGTTTCTCGGCAAGTTCAACAAGGCTCATCCCTCCTGATTTCTTAATAAGGTCGATGATTTTCTGCTGAAGGCTTCCACCATGTTCTGTTGTATCTCCCCTCTCTTTGGCAAGTCCAGCGCTCCGTACAGCCCAGGGATCACAGGTTCGCGCCGGAGACAAGGCATCCATGTAGCAGTCATCGCACAATAACTGCCCATGAAAATCTCTTCCCTCACCCTCTTCAATCTCTGCCTGACAATTTTCTTTTTGACACAACATGACCAACTCCGTTTCCTGAAAGGTTGAAGATTCAATTTGAGTTGCAGTTTGGGAAAATGCCCCGACAATCTTATGGGTACCTTGAAAAATAGTCTTTTGGACCAAGTTCTGCGTTGTTCTTAAAATTTTATCATCGCAATATCGGATACATGCCTACGGTTAAATTTTATTCACGCATTGATCTTGAATAAAAATACTGATTTTTTAAAGTACCCTTATTTCTGTTTATTCGACTGTTTCATTTCAGATTGACCAAATCTGCCAACAGTTTTGTCTTTTTTCCGTCTCTCACTATAGGCCGTCTCATTCAACTCTGATTCCTGCTTGAGCTTCACATAATTCCCATAATGCTCGGGCTGCAGTTTACCGTCTTCTATTGCCTGCAGGACAGCGCATCCAGGTTCTTTGGTATGGCTGCAGTTGGAGAAGCGGCAACTGAGTGATATTTTTTGAATATCATCGAAGATGTCATTGATTCCTTCGCTCACCCCAAAAGTCCCGATCTCCCGCATTCCCGGCGTATCGATAAACATGGAGCCCTGCTCAAGAACAATAAGTTGCCGACGTACCGTCGTGTGTCGGCCTTCTCCGGAATCACTTACGGCTCCTGTTTTCAAGGTATCCTGGCCACTGATCTGGTTGATGAGCGTCGACTTGCCAACTCCTGAGGAGCCAAGGAGACAGTATGTTTTTCCTGGGCCCATAAGCTCTTTGATCTGCTCCAGTCCAGTTCCAGTTACATTGCTGACAGCTATAATCCTGGTGTTGATTCCTCCACGACGAATTTTCGAGATTAATTGTCCCAGTTCATCAGCAGTAACCAAATCTGTCTTGGTCAGAACAAGCAAGGGTTCGACATGCCCTTCATTGGCCATCACCAGATAGCGTTCCAATCTGGCCACATTAAAATCGTAATGGCATGATTGAACGATGAAGGCAACATCAATATTGGCCGCGATCATCTGCAACTCGATGTTCTTGCCGGCAGATTTCCGATGGAGAAAGGATTTTCTGGGCAGCACCGTATGGATACTCGCCGAATCTTCAGAGTCGTAATGCACACACACCCAATCACCGACGCAAGGCATATTCATAGTAGATTCGGTAGAGTTCAGGAATTTACCTGTTGCCCTGGCGGGTACTTCCCCATCCTCATTCCTGACCATATACCAGCCTCGATCAACCGCCGTTACCCTGGCAATTCGCTGTTCAGGAAGACATAGTTTACCGGCCTGATCCTGAAACCAAGGGTCCAATCCAAGTTTGCTCATTTCCATGGGGTTAATTTACAACTTTCCGGCTGAATTCGCATGTACTCTCTCACAATGGGTGACATGCAGCTGGTTGATGTTTTGTATATCCATTCTTTCAGTTTCCCCATCCTGACGCTTGCGGGAAGAGCAGGTCAACCTGCGTGAGCATCGGTTGCAGGCGCGACGGATTTCACATAGACGACCAGAGGCTCCTGTATCCCGATATACTTGAATAAGCTATCCAGACTCTGAATCTTCGCCCAGCTAACCTCTTCGTCCTTTCGGATGAGTACCGCCCCGTCTTTGGCTACCGCATCTTCTGCCATCACCATACCCGGCAACAGATCCTGATACGGAATACGGGCGATATTGCCATGGCGGACCCACCCTTCATATGCAGCCAGCACAGATAAAAGCTCAGGGTCGTAAAGGGATTGGTTCTGAAGAATGGCCAAGGCAGAAGCATGAGATTCTCCATGGCCGATTAAGTGGTCATAGGCCAGGGCAATCTGCAGTATTTGAGCACCGACACGCACCTCGTCACGGATAAGGGCCTCATGCTCTCCGTCCCACTTTTCCTTCGGGGGCTCCTGCATACCGATAATCGCCGCCACCTTTTCCAGACGTGGAATCTGTCTGATCAGTTTTTCGGCGATTTGTGGATGATTTTCACACATCTGCCGCTCTTCTGCACCTAGCGGGACGCCAGCATGATATTTTTCCAGGACATCTCTGGGCAGGGTGACACATCCGACCTGAGACAAAAGGGCCGCAATCTCGATCTGCCACTTTTTGCCTATAGCCAATCGTTCCGCCATATAGACTGCTATCTCACGCAACCGGTAACTGCTGCGAAAAGCCGAGGCATTGGCAAGGCCTAAGAGCTCACAAAGGACCTTGATGCTGTTTTTCAAGGTATTATTGAGCAGATCTCGTTCCGCCTGCAGCAGTTCATACTGTCTAAGCCCTTGCCGCAGAGCAAACTCAAGCACTGAGACATTGCAGGGTTTGGTAAGGAAACGAAAAATCTGGCCGGTATTCACGGCCTCAATAGCGCTCTCCAGATTCGCATGACCGGTAAGCATTATTCTGCTCGTCTGCGGATAAAGGGATTTGACCTTGGTCAGAAGTTCAATTCCCCCCATCCCCGGCATAGACATATCGGAAACGACCACCGCACAGGGTCCTTCTGTCTTGAGGATTTGAAGCGCTTCCTCTCCACTTGATGCGGTCAGAAGGGTAAAGGAGTTTCGTAATTTACGAACTATAGCCTCGAGAACATAGGGTTCGTCATCAACGAGAAGAATCTTTTCGATACTCATGATCTGGGGGCTCCCCGTGGAAAATATGATTGAGAATTACATCAACATCAACATCCTGTCAGGATAATAAGCAGACACAAGCCCTGATGATCAGACACGATGCAAATAAAAACAAAGTGAAAACTTACCCTATCTTGGCATATACGATGGTGGAAAGCAAACCCGGTTTGCTCTCTTCTCGTCTCGTTGACGACCTTCATTCCTGCGGCAGATATTTCCCCACGGAGAAACAACACACGCAGGAGTTCCGGAAAAAACCAGCTACGCGAGTATAACCCGATTGCATCCCTGCTCCTTGGCCCGGTTCAGGTTGCAGCGCGCGTCAAAGTCACCGCTTTCAACCCGAGCGCATCATATTGGTCATTCGATGCTCAAACCAGACAGGACAATCCTCACTTTTTCGACCAGATGGTGCGGATAATAACTTTTTTTTGCCCGGCGCAGACCAGGAATTCCGAGATCCTGCTCCCGGTTGACATAGGTAAAACCAGCGAGGTTGTTTCTGGCAAACCACTGATTGATCAACTGGCCCAGGCCTTGAAACTGGGACATAGCCTTCTCAAAATGGCAGACCGCGGTTGAGGGGTTGAGCGCCTCACCCACGGCAAAAGCCTCGACAATTCCCTCAATACGTATGGCGCCGCCAGTCAGACCAAATTCCCGATAGTGGAGCAGGGTTTCTTCTATGGCCTGATATTCGCCGCATAGCCCTGGTTCAGCCTTGCAATCCCGGGCGGTGCACCATCGATCCTGCATGGACAGACACTCGGCAATTATTTCCGGGGTGATGATTTCATATTGGCAACTGTATGCGGCCAGACACTGGTTGATATGATTTCTTTTTTTCGTGAAATTCCTACCGGCAAGGGTGGCAAGCTCTTCCCGACGATAGACATAGTCGCTATTATTCCGATCCTCGGCAACCGTGACGCCGGGCAGCAAAGGAAGATCCGCAATCATGGCCTTAGGAATACGCTCAGCTCCACTTATCTGACTGCCATACTCACGAAGGACCTCGGGTAGGGATACTGGACCGACTGGATTTCCAAAAACCACCAGACCCATCTTGGTCTCGGCAAAAATGATGAGCGAATCGCTGAAGATATCTATCCAGATCGGCCGGGTATGAAGCCAGGCATAGAGATTGGTGAAGGTCAGCTCTGAGATTTCGGGGGGGAAACGCCGGAGATATTCGGTAACAAAGAGCCGGTCATCAAGGGAAAGCTGGCGCATGGTCATGGGGTTCCTCTAAAAGCAGCGGGGAGTTCTATCATTGAACTGAGAGAGGTGAAAGGTCTTTGTTTTTCAGAGAGACGGTTGGAGAAAATTTAGAACACTCTCCGATGCCTCTATTCTAGGATCTGTAACTCATTGTGCGTAATTCTTCTTCATTTCTTCTTTTTTTAACATGAAGCATGGTTCCGATGCAAGCGGGATACTCTATTTCCTGTCCCTGAGTAAGTGCATCCTCTGCCCTTGTGCCTCCAGCCAGCCAGTCGTGATCTGTGAAAAAAGGAAATCCGGAAGGACAGGTTGTCACAATTTGACAGGAACGCACGAGCCGGGGGCTTCAACGAGGAGCAGCTCGGCCTCATCGAAACCGCAGCCTTTCTCCACGATCTCGGTAAGCTGGCAATCCCATCCGAAATCATCGAAAAAAGGGGAAAACTGACAGCGGACGAATGGTTTATCATGCGCTCCCATGCCTACTATACCCACAAGGTACTGGATGAGATCGATATCTTCCGGGTGATCAACTCTTGGGCCTCTCTGCACCAGGAACGATTAAACGGGAGCGGATATCCCTTTGGCCGTAAAAATGGGGAGAGCCCCATGGGAGCAAGAATCATCACCATTGCCGATATCTTTACCGCCCTCACCGAAGACCGGCCCTATCGCGCTGGTATGGCAAGAGCAAGTGCTGGAAATTTTCAGGAAACTGGCGGAACAGGAGGCTATCGACCAAAGAGTTTTCACCTTAATGCTCGATAATTATGATGAACTGAACAGTATCCGCCAAGAGAGCCAGCAACTGGCAGTCAGAGAGTATAGTGACTTTCCCCGATCGCTGCAGGCGGCGGCTTCTTGATGCCTGATCATTGAAAGCAACCACCAATATTACTGAATAATCCTCATATAAAAATACAATAACAAGTCAATCAACTCAACACATCTCGTTGAACGAAATGTGTTTTCGACGGGGATATTTATAGTTACAATTCCCTCTCACTTTATATTTTTTTTGGCAGCTAACTACGGATGATCTTTTAATAAGTACTTTCAGAATACATTTTGATAAAAATTATTGTTAATTTAACTAAAAAATAATGTATATGTAAATTTACATGGTATTACTTAAACGTAAAGTCTTACAGCTATGTAAAAAAATGCGATCAAACTATTAATTTCCAACATAACCTGGAAATATGAAAAGAGCTCATTCCCTTATCCTTTTCACCATTTTGTTTGTTGCTTTACTGCTGTTACCCTTTTCTGTTGCCGTGGCGTCTGAAATAACATTGGCAGCAGATTCGACCTGCGCCCCACTCAAAAAAGCAGGAGAGAGCTTGTTGGCAAAAGGGCTCCAGAGCAGTTACATAACCGCAGACTACTTCGTGGAAGTAAAAAGAAAGAAGAGATCGCCAGCTTTGAGCTTTTCCTCAAAAATGCTGTGGTAAACGACCTCTTCCGCCAGTAATTGTATCGAATACTCCCCTGTCCTAAGTCAGGGAAATGGCAGGTAACATACTAAAAATGATAAATTTCAGAAGACTTCCCTTGTTTTGGAAGCTTACCATTCCGGCAATACTCGTTACCTTGGTATGGGGTACTATTATAGGAGTCGCTGCCAAGGAGATGAAAGAGTCCCAGGTACGGGCACAAAACCTGTACGCCCAAAATGTCCCCATTATTCTGGAGCTACAAACACTGGAAAAGAATTTCTCTAATTTTAATCACTTACTTTTACTACATGTCTCTTCGCCAGAGGGGAAACAGGTAAAAATATTGAGTGAAAAAATTCTTACGGAACAGGAGGCACTTGAGGCCAATTTCATCCAATTGGAAAAATCTATTCACATTTTCCATACACACACATATACACAATTTGCAGATTGCTATAAAAAATATCATCAATATATAAAGGAAAGCACTGAGGTCATTCGCCTGAGTGAATACTCTGAGAAGTTGGCTGCACTTGAGAAGCTGCAGAAATTGACCGCTGATTTGCACACCCCCATTAATGAGGCTATCAATAATATAATCAAATCAGAACTTGACTTCATGAAGGAGGATTTCGAGCAATCACAGGTTATCTGGCATAACAATATTATAGGCCTTGCAGTGATAGGTGGCGCTGCTTTCATACTGACATTTTTCTTTCTGTATAAAATCATAAATCAATTTACCCGAAGAATCAGCCAGGTGTCTGCTTGCGCTGAGACACTCCGTAAAGGTGACTTGTCTGCACGAATAGAACAAGATGGTTGTGTGGATGAAATATCGCATTTAGGCCAGGGCCTGTCGGTAATGGCCAAAGAAATCGAACAATCTACAACTTTACTGCAAGAGAGTGAGTCCCAGGTAAGGATGTTACTCAATTCCACGGCCGAGGCAATCTACGGTATCGATATTGACGGTAATTGTACGTTTGCCAATAAGGCCTGTATCCAGATGCTGGGGTACGAATCAGCCTCAGAACTTGTGGGGCAGAATATGCATACTTTGTGCCACTATGCTCACGCAGACGGGACCCCCGTTCCTGTTGAAGATTGCTACGTTCATAAATCTATCCGGACGGGTCATCTGGTTCATATTGATCAAGAGGTCTTGTGGCGTAAGGATGGCAGTAAGTTCAGAGCCGAATACCGGGCACATCCAATGAGTAAAGATGGAGAAGTGATTGGTGCGGTGATTTCATTTCTTGACATAACAGAGAGGATACTCACTGAAGAAGCCCTGCAGAGAAACATTTTCTTATTAAATGATGCCCAGGAAATTGGCCATGTCGGCAGCTGGGAATGGGATGTCAAAGAGAACACGCTTCAATGGACGGATGAGGTCTATCGTATCTTCGGATCTATGCCTCAAGCATTCAAGGCCAACTATGACCTGTTTTTGGAGCGGGTCCACCCCGACGATAGAGATCTGGTTAAATATGCAGTGCAGGAAGCCTTGGCTGGACGAACTCCATATGATATTAATCATCGAATATGCTTAGCAGACGGTTCAGAGCGTATAGTAAATGATAAGGGAAAGGTTGTTTGTGATGAGGCCGGTAATCCCATATTTATGTTTGGTACGGTTCAGGATATTACGAGAATAAAAACAATAGAGAACAATTTACTTACCTACCAGGAAAAACTGGAGGAACTGGTCTTTAAACGAACCACAGATCTCCAGAAGGCAAAAGAAGAAGCTGATCAGGCAAACCAGGCGAAATCCCTTTTTCTTTCCAGTATGAGCCATGAATTACGCACTCCCCTCAATTCTATTCTCGGATTTGGCCAATTACTTTTTACCGACAAGAAAAATCCTCTCACCATTCAGCAAAAAGAGCAGCTCAAAAAAATTATAACATCCGGGAATCACCTTCTCAGCCTGATCGATGATGTCCTCAATCTGTCAAAAATTGAATCAGGCACAGTGGAAATCTCCCTTGAACCTGTTGAAGCCAGTTCAGTACTGCTCGAGACCATTGAATTTCTTCAGGAGATAGCGAAGACGTATAATGTCGAAATCTTACCAGGAGAACTGGATAAACATATTTTTATCGATGTGGATAACACGAAGCTTCGCCAGATACTGATAAATCTTATATCAAACGCCATCAAATATAATCGTCCAGGCGGGACAGTGGGCCTTTCTTGTAAAGAAGTGGATGGTCGGCTCCGGATCATCGTCAGCGATACCGGGATTGGCATCTCCAGTGACCAATCCAAGCTTTTATTTGAACCCTTTGCCCGATTAGGTGCCGAGAATTCTACAATTAAAGGAACAGGAATAGGCCTAACGATAACCAAAAGGCTGGTTGAATTCATGAATGGCCGCATTGGTTACGAGAGTGAGATTGGTAAGGGTTCAGAATTCTGGGTTGATTTCCCAATTGTTCAACCGCACACGACACCTTCCTTCTCGTCTCCAAAACCACAGCAATCTGTTCCTTTATTGCCCGAGGGCAATTTTACTCTGCTCTACATTGAGGACAATGACTTCAATCGGGAACTGATGTTTGCAATTCTGGCCCGTACACCAAGTTTGTCATTACTGACGGCTGAGAACGGTGCGGAAGGGGTGGACATGGCCGTTCAACATAAGCCGGATCTTATTTTTATGGATATCGGCCTGCCCGACATAGATGGTTTTGCCGCTTTGGACAAACTAAAAGAGCACAACGCCACCAAGAACATTCCTGTTGTGGCCCTCAGCGGGAATGTCATGCCAACAGATATTCAAAAAGCACTTGATGCAGGATTTGTTGACTATATAACCAAACCACTGAATATTCCGAACCTGTATCGGGTTCTTGGTGCAGTCATCAATCAATTACCTCAACCGGACAGGAAATAATCACGATGATATCAGACCTGATACTCTTTCAAGCCAGAATACTTATTATAGATGACAACCAGTCCAATGTTGATCTTCTCGAGGCAACACTTGGCGCGGCTGGATATGTATCGCTGTTAAGCATAACTGACCCGCGTGAGGCCGAGGGTATCTATACTGCCTACCGTCCCGACCTTGTCCTCCTTGACATAAATATGCCTTATTTGGACGGCTTTCAGCTGATGAAGCAGTTTGAAAAAATAGAAGCAAATTCATACATTCCTGTCATCGTGCTAACAGCCTTGCAGGATGAAAAAACTCGCTTCAGGGCCTTGGCACATGGCGCTCAGGATTTTCTGACAAAGCCCTTTAATCAGCTTGAAATTCTGACAAGAATTAAAAATACGCTCTTTGTAAGAATCTACCATAATCAGATCAGGGATCAGAACCTGATACTGGAGAAAAAAGTGCAGGAGCGAACCATAGAGCTTGCCGACACCCGTCGTGAAATTATATACCGGCTTGGCCGGGCAGCTGAATACCGCGACAATGAAACAGGTGACCATATTATCAGGATGAGCAAGATGGGCCAGTTATTAGGGACACTGGCGGGAATGCCAGAGAGTCAAGCAGATCTCTTTGTTACGGCCTCACCCATGCATGACATTGGCAAAATCGGTATTCCTGACCGCATTCTTCTGAAGCCGGACAAGCTTGATCGTGAAGAATGGGAAATAATGAAAAAACATACTACTATCGGGGCCGATCTGCTTGCCGGGCACAACTCTGAGCTAATGGTTACCGCCCGGGATATCGCCTTGACGCATCATGAGAAATGGGATGGTTCCGGTTACCCTAACAGATTATCAGGAGAGAACATCCCTCTTATAGGCAGATTAGCAGGAGTTGTGGATGTCTTTGACGCTCTTTCTACCAAAAGACCCTACAAAGATGCTTATCCCACAGAGAAAGTAATCTCCATAATAAAAGAAGAACGGGGCAGGCATTTTGATCCGGTCTTAACCGATTTATTTCTCGATAATATTGATAAATTTTTAATAATTCATAAAAAATTCACCATAGACGAGGAAATGGCCTCATCTGATTATAAATTGAGTAAGCGAGATGAGAGCGGCATATAATAACTGGACTTTTTGATGGCTAAGCAGGGTGCCAAGGAACCAGGCATCGAGATCTACGTTCTTATCTGAATGAAATTGGCTTCTTCAGGATTAATAGACGAGAAGGATAAAATGGGTAATATTTTTGTTTCATTGAAGATTTCCTGAAACATGGTACGTGATGAACTTCGATATTTAAAGTCCTCCATTCCCTCCACAAATGAAACCACCGACATAATAGGGGAGGGATACAGTGAGGAGGTTATTCATACCGTTGCAAAGATTTGTGCATCCGGACCAACCAAGATCCGAAAATTTAATACAGTCGGCACCACATAGGGTGGAGCTCCAACTGTCAGTCCCCGTTCGACAGCCCCAAAATACGCCAAGCCTCCCCTTCACACCAAAAATATCTACATTTTTTAATATATAGATATCTTTCAAATCTCCATCGCCAACTACCATGCCTGACCCGTCATGGTAACCCTTGCTTATTATTCGATTAGAGGTCGTTGGCATTACAACCTGTTTGCCTACATTGGGCATGGTGCCAGGGATACCCACAGCATACTGGTTGGAAAAAGTCTTGCCCGCCAGGACATCACTGGCCACAGCATTACCTGAAGACTTGTTACTGTTACAACCTATGGGCACAATCATAAACGTGCCATTTTCAGTAGCATTAGCAGAACAAGCATAAATACAAATTGTTACCATGAAGACAACGGATACAATTTTCTTCACCCTTCCCTCCTTAGTTAAATTACGTTTCTAAAGAAAACTGGACTTTAGAGTTTCATAAAGATTCCCATCGTCACGATGGGGGCGGGAAATTTCCCGCTACATTGTTCTCTGACATAGGATATGTCTGATATCCTGCGGCAAATTGCTTGTCTGGTGGTAAATCAGAATCAATTG
>JAGXHG010000022.1 GCA_024636345.1 Desulfobulbaceae bacterium
CCGGCATCGGTCTGCGGGGCAGTATGTCCGAACCTGTGCATGGATAACTGTTCGCGATCAGGCGTTGATGAATCCATTGACGTCCAGGTTCTCGGTCGTGCCGTTTCCAATGTATCGGCCCCTACCATGGCTGCGCCCATTGGCAAAAAGGTGGCCATCATCGGCGGCGGCCCGGCAGGCATGAACACCGCCTGGCAACTGGCCCAGGGCGGGGTCGAGGCCCATATCTTCGAGCAGGACAAGCAGATTGGCGGCAAACTGGCCCAGGTTATTCCCTGGGAGCGTCTGTCCAAGGCCGTCTGGGATCAGGAGATCAAACGTTTTCTCGATACTCCCAACATCCATGTTCATCTGAGTGTGGATATGAACATGGAGAAATTTGAGGAACTGCAGAAAAACTTTGATTATGTGGTAGTTGCCGTCGGCACCCATGAGCCGCGGCGAATCCCGTTTCCCGGCAATGAAAAGGTTGTGCCGGCTCTTCACTTTCTGAAAAATGCCAAAAGTGCAACCCCTGATAAAGTGGGCAAGGAAGTTGTCATCATTGGGGCCGGTAATGTTGGCTGTGATGTTGCCTGCGAGGCCTACCGGCTTGGGGCCGAAAAGGTGACCCTTGTTGATATTCAGAAGCCACTGGCATTCGGCAAGGAAAAAGAAGCGGCCGAGGCCCTGGGGGCAGTATTCCGCTGGCCGGTCATGACCCGCGAAGTGACCGATGAGGGTCTGATCATGGATACAGGCGAGTTGATCCCTGCCCAGACGGTGATCATCTCCATCGGCGACGTCCCCGCCCTGAAGTTCCTTCCGGAAACGGTTGAGACCGTCACCGTTGGCGGGGCAGCATGGATCAAGACCAAGGATTCGCACCTCACCACCAATGCCAAAGTTCTGGCAGTCGGCGATGTTGAAAAGCCGGGTCTGGCCACCAACGCCCTGGGAGCCGGAAAGGCTGCGGCCGAATTTATTATTGCCGACTTCAAGGGTGTTGAATGGAAGCCCTTCACCCAGCACCCAATTACCCAACAGGCGCTGACCATCACCCACTATGTCCCGGATGAGCATATGCGCATCCACACCGAGCAGGCCCAGGCCGAGAGCTGTCTTTCCTGCGCCTCCTGCCGTGACTGCCATCTCTGTGAGACCATTTGTCCCACAGGGGCCATCACACGGCGTGAGCTGGAATATGGACACACCAAGGGCTACGAGACAGGGCTTGATGGCGGCTGGGAATATACCTCGGACGACAAGAAATGCATTGCCTGCGGCTTCTGCGCCGACACCTGCCCCTGCGGTATCTGGATGATTCGTACCTTTTAAATTTTATAATCTTTAAAGATAATAAAGAGCCCTGAAGGAGAATAAATTCTTCAGGGCTCTTTTGCATTAGCCTGTTCTCGTCCAAACATGAGCAGAGAGGACGTTGTCATCGGCAAGGTCCTCAAACCAATCTATCATTTTAAACTCCATGTGAGCTGCTCAGCATGATTAATTTCTTCCATCCAACAGATAATTTCAAGATCATTCTTCCATCTCTGCTGGCCATACTCCTCTTTGTTATCGCCATATTTGGCGTGGCTCTGCCAGCTTCCCAGGAAAATATCTTGAAGCAGAAGCAGTTGATGCTGATCGAGCTGGTGCACACAGTATACAGCATATTGGAGCGTTATGACGTTCAGGTCAAGGGAGGAGAAATCTCTCTTGACGAGGCCCAGGAACTGGCAAAGAAACAGATCAGGAAATTATATTACGGGCCGGACCATAAAAACTATTTCTGGATCAATGACATGCATCCCAGAATGATCATGCACCCCTACCGTCCTGATCTTGAACAACAGGATTTGTCTACATTTTCAGATAAATCCGGCAAACATCTCTTTACGGAGATTGTTCAGATTGTCAAAAAGAAGGGCGCGGGATTTGTCCCCTATATGTGGCAATTCAATGATGACCCGCAAAAAATTACTTCCAAGCTTTCATACGTAGAGCTGTTTCAGCCATGGGGCTGGGTAATCGGTACCGGAATTTATTTAGATGATGTTCATGCCGAAGTTGCAAAAATTTCCAAAAAATTATCCTATATTTCCTTGGCCATTTTTCTGCTCATTGGCTGCCTTTCCACATATATCATCCTGCAGCAGTTGAAAGCTGTCAAACGGCAGCAGATTGCTGAAGCTGAGGTCGAGCGATATAGTCAGAATCTGGAAAAACTTGTCAAAGCAAGAACGGAGGAATTACAGCATGCCCAGTCAAAGATAAAAATATTAAAGGGATTTCTCCCTATTTGCGCAAATTGCAAAAAAATACGAGATGACAATGGGGCCTGGAATCAAATTGAATCATATATCCGGGATCACTCTGAAGCAGAATTCAGCCATGGGATCTGCCCTGTTTGCGCAAAAGAACTATATCCCGATCTAGACTTATCAAAACATTTTCCGGCAGACTCAGCAGGTAACCTGTCATAAAGAGTCACCCATTAAAAGGCCTTCGTCAAGAAAATAGAATATTGCGTTTTCAAAGATTCTCGTAGAAGAACTCCAGCAGCAACTTTTCAAGTTCGGCCTGTTTTCTGAGCAGGTCACCTGTCTGCTGTTCCAGAAGAAGCAGGACAGCTGACTCCTCTTTTCCCGTAATATGGCTGCAATTATAATTGAGGCAGAACATGGGTTTCATGATCAAGATACATCCTGCCACCCCCAGGAAACAGCACTCAATCAGGTCATCCTGCTGAATGCTTACCTGAATTCCGGCCAGTAGATTCATCAGCAGTTGCAGCACATCATTTTCACCCGCCATAAAGCGGCTGCAACAGCCACCACCCACACGAGCGGCACATTGCGTACAAGTACCCCCCATACCCATAGTACCCATCTGAGCCTGCAGAGCGTGCTCAGAGACCTGCATCATGTCCAGTTGGGACATTATATCCGGCCGCAAGGAAAGCTCCTTGCCATAACGGCCATAGAGATCATGCGCCGCTGCCAGTTTCACTACCACATCACCGCTGTAAAAAAGTGAATAGATCTCAGAACGTGTTACCATGATTCCCTTGTACACTGTATTCCATCATTGAGCCTGGCGCATGAAATCAAGCCAGATCGGAGCGGCGGCGCGGCCACCGGTCTCTTCCCGGCCAAGGCTTCTGTTTTGATCATAGCCCAGCCAGACACCGGTGATCAACTTCCTGGTAAAGCCGACAAACCAGGCATCCCGATTCTCATCCGTTGTCCCGGTCTTTCCGCCGCATAGACCAGGCAGTCCGCCGGCCCGCTTTCCCGTTCCGTCGCTGATAACCGCAGCCAGCATCCTCTGCATCTCTGCCGCTACTTTCGCGTCGAGTACCTGACGTGATTCCGGTCTGTTTTTCATCAGGACCCTGCCCCCCCCATCTTCAATTTTGGTAATCAAGATCGGAGAAGTAAACTGACCACCACAGACAAAAGGGGTATAGGCCCCGGTGATCTCGAGAAGTGAGACACCGGTTGCCCCCAGAGCCAGCGAGAGATCGGCTGTGATCGGCTCGCTGATACCGGCGGCCTTAGCCAGGGCGCGCACCTTATCAACTCCTACCTTCTGTAAAAGCCTGACCGCCACCACATTCAGGGACTGGGTCAAGGCCTCGGACAATGTGGTTTCCCCACGAAACCGACCGGAGAAATTCTGCGGCTGCCACATCTTTCCCCCATGGCCCCGGATGGAAAGCGGTGCATCAAGGATCATCGTTTGCGGCCCGAAGCCGTTTTCCAGGGCTGTGGCATAGATCAAGGGCTTAAAGACCGAGCCGGCAGACCTGCGCCCCTGGGTTGCCCGATCAAAGGGAGATTCCGTAAAATCGAGCCCGCCCACCAGGGCCCTGACCTGGCCCGTACAGGCTTCAAGGCTCACCAATGCTCCCTGGGGCATCTCTTTGTGTCCATTTTTTGTGACTGACTGCCCCGCAGATCGCACCAGAGAGGCCATTACCCCCTGGCGTACCGCACTGCTGGCCGCATGCTGCATGGCGGGATCAAGAGTCGTGAAGATGCGAACTCCGGCATAATTGAGAGATACTCCAAGATCCTGTTCCGCCCGCTTGCGCACCAGTTGCACAAAATATCCGCTATTGCTGAGCGCGGCGCTTTCCGGCTCTTTTAGCTCTACGGCCGACACAAAGGCCCGGCGCGCCGCATCACCGCTCACATAGCCGTCCTCTGCCATCCGGTTCAAGACATAGCGCTGTCGCTGCTGGGCCCGCTCCAGATGTTCAAAGGGTGAATAACGACTTGGCGCCTGCGGCAGACCAGCCAGGATCGCCATCTCGCCCAGAGAAAGTTCCTGCACATGTTTAGAAAAATAGACCTGCGCCGCCGCCTCAACGCCGTAGGCACCGCCCCCGAGATAGATCTGATTGAGATAAATGTAAAGTATCTCCTCCTTGGAAAGCAGGCTGTCTATACGCCAGGCAAGGATGGCCTCTTTAAATTTGCGCAGATAAGTCTTTTCAGGGGAGAGCAGCAGGGAACGAGCGACCTGCTGGGTAATCGTTGAGCCGCCCTGACTGCGACGGCCCTCCCGGGCATTATTGATAAACGCCCTGAACACTGACCAGAAATCGAGACCGGGATGATCATAAAAACGACCATCTTCAGCGGCGACAAAGGCCTTGGGAAGCAGTGGCGGCATCTTCGAGAGTGGCAAAACCGTCCTGTTTTCGATGTAAATCCGTTCCATCACCTTCCCGTGCCGGTCTAGAATCTCGGTGGCCTGCAGAGGACTATACTGGGAAACAGAGGTGATAGCAGGGAGATCAAGGGCCTTGAAGGCAAAGAGGAGCGTCCCGAGAAAAAACGTAATCAACACACATATCGCAAAGAGAAAGGAGATAATATGCTTTTCATTCAGCGGTTTCCGACGTGGTGTCGGTGTCGGCCGAGGCGGAGATGTTTTGGGCACAATTGGCCCTGATTTTTGTTTAGGCGAGACCACTGGAACTTATTTACATCGGATAAAGGTGAGCATGGGATGATCTTCTTGCAAAAATCTCTAAATAATTACAGTTTATTCACAACATACCATTACCACAGACGACACAGAGTTCACAGGGAGAAATTGACATGCTGAACAACAATTGCCGAAATGTAATAAAGTCAACTCACCTTTTTTATGGTATAAAATAAAACTGTCCGCCAAATGCCCCAACATTCTTTTGCTCACTTGGAGATACACGATGAAACGTCCACCCCTGCTCACTGAAGATGGTTATCTGCTGCTCGATCCGCAGACGGAACCGACCATTGATACCAAGCTGGGTGTCCCGAAACTGGCAGGTATTCTTCGTTTTGAGGAAACCAGCGACACCGTCCGCGGCGTGGTCAGTGACATCGTGGCCGCCGGTTTCATGCGGAAACGCTGCTCCCTGATCGGCAGAAGCGGCCATTCGCAGATCGGTCTGGATCTGGATTTCGGGGACGAGCTGCCGGAGGTTGACACCCGGCACAAACGCATAGATGTCCCGGTGCACCTCTTTTCGCTGAACCCGAACATCCCGGATATCCTCTTTGCCGAGATCAAGTCCATGGCCGACCGCAACCGACGCCTGACAGCAGGCAGACTCTTCATCCCTATGGCCGACCCACTTGGACGCGCTGAGATTGAAGAGGCAGCGGCCAGCAATTATCTTCTGTTACCTCCCAAGGCCTCCATTGATGACGCGGGTGTCATCACCCTCCCTCTGGAAAGCAACCGCTATCTTCTATCTAACACCCTGCTCACGGCCGGTCAGAATATCCAGATCGTACTCAGCGAGAGCAAGGAAGGCCTTGGCCTGATTCAATACCCTTCCCGCTGCGGACTTCCGGAATTTCTGGCACCAGGCGATTTTTTGTGCGGAGCCATCCGTATTTCCCTTGGACCCTACAGCGCCTTGATCGACAGGACACTCAATAAACCAGGGGTTTTTCATCTTGCCGCCAGACTTCTTGATGCCGTGCGGACCAGCGGTATCAAGGTCCCGAGACAGGTTGAGATCTACAATGGCAGTGATCAGTCCGTGGCCCCGGACCGCCTGCAGGTAAGACTCCGTCTCTTCCCCACCGACCCGACCACCACCCGGATGACCAGACAACTCCTGTCCGGCAGCCAGGGCCGAAGAATCATAGAGGAGGGTGTGGATTTTGCCGATGCGACCAAGATCTTTGACCTGAGTGTCAGTGACGCCCTGTTCGACAATATAAGTCCGATGGCAGGTTCCCGCGGCAATTATGGCCGAATTCTGACCCGGAGCAAATGCATAGAGGTCCAATGGGAACTGCAGGAAAACGAATGGCATGAAACCGCCCAGAACCGGATGATCTATGAGGCAGTCCGGGGCACAATCACCTCAGGTGTTCATCAGGGAGATCAGATTGACACCGACCTGAGACGTTTTGCGGAAACCCTCGATCTGGTCGGTGGGGCCCAGAACCTGCGCAAGGTCTTTATTGCCCATGAATTCCCAAGCACCGACACCCTCCGCGTGCTCAAACATAACAACGTCGGTGTTTTTATCGGACGCAGCATACGAGAAGGCGGGGCCCAGGAAAATGGCTGCCATCCCCTGCTGCCGCCCCCGGCCAATCTTTACTTTGGAGGCGCAACCTACGAAACATTCTGCGAGATGTCCTGCCATGAAGATGTCCGTTTCTACATGATCTTCGGGCAGGACCAGGAGAAGCACCTGCGAGAGTTCCATCGTGGATTCTGGATGACCAGAGAGGGCAAGGAGAAGCTGGCAGACACCCACACCATGATCGCCATGTTCGGCTCCCATATTGACGGGACGGAAGGGGTGCTTACCCAGCAGATTCACGATTTTTTTGAGCAACTCCATTCCGTTCCCGAAATCGGTGAGCATTTTGCAGTCTGTCATGGCAGCGGCCCCGGAGTCATGAAGATAGCAGATGACACCGCAGCAGATCTTGGCATCCTGCGCATAGGTGTCGGTATCGACAGCGAAAGGATCGGCCAGCGCGCCAATCTTAAACCACCTATCCTGCTCAATTTCAACAACTCCGCCCGCCACATGCGCCAGAATATCCTCGATCGTACCTCCCTGTTTAAGATTTACAATATCGGAGGCATGGGCACTTTTGAAGAGCTGCTCATTGCCGTTACGAATCTCAAGCTCTTTGAAAGCCTGCCCGCCCCCCATATCTTTGTCGATCCCTTCGGGCTGGGCGAAAACGGCACCCATCTGTGGCAATCCACCCTGGAGCAATTGCAGACCGCTTCGAGCATGAAGACCATCGGCAGCCACAACGTCCGGTTGGCGCCGGCATGGGTTCCAAATTTCTGTCATGTGGTCCGCGATTACAAGGCTGTGCTTGCGATCATTGCCGATTTTGTCCATGACCCGGTGGCCTACTGGCAGAAAGCCGGGATTCCGGAACAAGACCTCCTCCAGGCCTGGGATAACGCCGTCCGCAGCAAGGTGATTATTCCTCCCTATCTGCAGCAGGCAATTCTTACCATGCGCAACCGGAATGAGCAGGTGCATGGTGAGACAAAAGAGTAGAGTCCTTCTTGATCCCCTTTGAAAAAGGGAATCAAGAAGGACTTAGACGTTTGCGGCCAGAGAATAAATTCTTTATGTTGAATAAATAGAAAACTGTTATACTGTTCAGTACCATATTTTATCAATAATCCTCCATCCCTGAGCTACTGTTTATTATGTCCAAGATCCGCATCCTTCCTGAGCAACTGGCCAACCGTATTGCTGCGGGTGAGGTGGTGGAACGTCCGGCCTCAGTGGTCAAAGAGCTGCTGGAAAACAGCCTTGACGCGGGCGCCAGCCGGATTGAGATTGAGATTGAGGGCAGCGGCACCCGTCTGATAAAGGTTATGGACAACGGGGAGGGCATGGATGAAGATGACATGCTGCTCTGTCTGGAGAGGCACGGGACCTCCAAGATTGCCAACGCTCAGGATCTGGACAGCATCAATTCCTTAGGGTTCCGGGGCGAGGCCATTCCTTCCATCGGTTCGGTATCACGGATGACCATCAGCTCCCGTACCCAGGATGCACCTTTAGGCGCCAAGGTCGTGCTGGACTATGGGAGAGTGATCAAGGTCCATGAGATCGGTTGCAGCCGCGGTACCATCTTTGAGGTCCGCAACCTCTTCGGCAACACACCGGCCCGCCGGAAATTCCTGCGCACCAGCAGAACCGAACTGTCTCATATCGAGGAGGTCGTCAAAAGTTACGCCGTGGCGGCGCCCGCAATCACCTTTATCCTGCGCATAGACGACCGCGAGGTCATCCACTTTGAAGGAAAGCAGTCTCTGCAGGATCGCCTGAAGACCATCATGCATTATCAGGGTCAATTCATGGAGATTGGAAAAGCTGCAAGTAACGACAGCCAAAGCTGCAATCACGCTGCCTGCGTCCATGGCTACCTCCTGCCCCCGGATGCTACTGTGGCAGGCTCTGCCGGCATCCGGCTTCTGGTCAATGGCCGGTCCGTCCGCGACCGGATGATCGTCCATGCCGTTGCCGAAGGATTACGTAATTTCCTGATGAAAGGAAGGAATCCGGCCGGCCTCATCCACCTGCGCCTGCCCCCGGAGGATGTTGATGTCAATGTCCATCCGACCAAGCAGGAAATCCGCCTGCGCAACAGCCAGGCCATCCACCAGATGATCAGCCAGACCGTGGAAGAGGCGATGGCCGGGTATCAAAAAAAGATCCAGTCCATCATTTTCAGGGCCGTACCCTCTCACCACACCAGTCCACAGCAAGAATCAACAGCACCGCCAGCTTCGACGGATACCAGCCGTCAGCAGTCGGCACGATTTCATTCCACTCCCAAGCCTGGGCCGGAACCCTTGATCACGAAAGCAATCCCCGTTCCTCCATCACGCCCCTATCAGCCGCAAGAGCCCCCCGCGTCGGAGCCCTCCACCCGGCCACAACCAGTCAGGAATATGGATGCCTCATCCTTGCTGCAAACCGCAGAGCCCCCCGCATCAGTGGCACCGCCCATCATCCAGGCGGCCCCCAAAGATCAACACCCCCTGCCGGAGGCGAAAGTCCCGGGGCACGGTCTGAAGGTCATCGGCCAATATGACAATCTCTACATCTTCTGCCAGTCAGCCGATGGCGGACTCCTGGTGGTGGATCAACATGCGGCCCATGAACGTCTCCTCTTTGAAGACCTGAGAAGGCAGTTCATGCAGGGACAGATCGCCGGTCAGACCCTGCTGTTCCCGGCAACCGTCGAACTTTCCATTGCCCAGACAGAATGCGTGGAACACCATGCGGACGAGATCAAACAGATGGGATTTACAGTCAGGGAGTTCGGGGGAAATTCTTTTATCATCTCTTCCGTTCCCGCCATGGCGGGTCAATGCAACCCCAGCGAACTTTTTCTCGATCTTCTGGAACGATTCGAAAATGGAGAAGAGAAGAAGGGAAAAGGGTCCATCCTTGATGACATCCTGGCCTCCATGGCCTGCAAGGCCGCGGTCAAGGCTGGAGACGCTCTGCACGCCCGTGAAATTGACGCCCTCCTGGGCCGTATGGCCAGGGCGGATCTCTTTTCCCACTGCCCACACGGACGACCGGTCCTGAAACATTTTACCACCACGGAGATCAAAAAATGGTTCCACCGCCCTTAACCATAACACTCAATCTTGCCCCGCAAGTTCAAAGTGCTCTTCGTTCCCGGACGTTCTTCATCCTCCTGCTTGGCATCATCCTTTTGTTCTCCGGCTGTGCCAAACGACCAGTGGGAAGAATGGGGGCAGAAAGCCGGATCATGGAGTCCACCGGTTACTGCGGCTGTTCCCAATGCTGCAGCTGGGAGCGCGGCAGATGGCTCTTTCTTAAACTCGATTTCTGGAACCGCTACACAAATGGAGGCAGGAATTACAGCGGACTGACCGCCAGCGGCACCACCCCTACTGAACCCCAACCTGGATTCTTCTCCCTCGATTCACTGCAACGCCCGTGGATGATCCCCACCCGGCTGATCCTGTTTCCCTGGTATTTCCTGCCCGAGAAAGGCACCATTGCCGCCGACACCAAATACTATCCCTTCGGCACCAGAATGTACATCCCCGGCTATGGATGGGGGGTGGTGGAAGACAAGGGCGGAGCCATCAAAGGGCCTGACCGGATTGATCTGTTCTTTGATTCCCACGCGGATGCTCTCCAGTGGGGCAGACGAAAAGTAGCTGTTGAGATCGAGCGCCGCTAAAAAAACCACTTACTGACTTTTACTATTTTCCAGACGAAGAAATCTCTTCAGTGCTGGGCATACGCATACAAACAGGTTCCTTAATACCAACCTGTTTGGAAAAGTTATCCAGTCCCTGTAAAATAGACCAGGTCACAACCTGGCCTTTAGGAATAACCAGAACACCATTATTGGCAAAGACATCCTCCTGGGCTATCATACCCGTCTGGATATCTTTCACCTTGAGATTCACCAACGCCCCCTGCTCCGTTTTAACCTTGAGTCCTTCCAAGGCCGTCACTATCTCAAGGTTATACACTCCCGGCATTATTCTCATTTTGTGCAGGATTTCTTTGTGAGTCATCCCCTGATAACTGAACAGGTCATAATCAATGGCCACCTTTAACATCTGGGCGCCACGGCAGACAACAGCATCTTCCTCAGAGATAGCCTCGTCTTCATAGTCATTCATTGGAGACAACTGCATGGCAACCATACCGGCGACAAGTTCCATCCTGGGAATATGAGCAAACAGTCTCCTCCCAACCTCGGGATGGTTTTCATACATCTTACGTTCTTCAGGACTGAGTTCGATGCCGGCATAGAGTTTATGCAAAATATCAGAGGGCAAAGAGATACAGCCAAGCTGAGACATGAGACCGGCAATTTCATACTGCCAGGAATGGCGACACTTGTCCTGATTACAGATATGCATCACCAGCTCCTTGATTCTTCCCCCGGCACCAAAGATCGTGGCATTGGACTGACTGAGCAGCTCACTCAACACCTTCATGCTCCCTTTCAAGGTGTCATTCAATAACTCTTTCTCAGTATTAATGAGTTTATATTGCCTGGCAGCCAGGGCCAGCGCAGTGGCAAGGGTTGCCGTCGAACAGGGTTTATTGAGAAAACGAAAAATCTGCCCTGCATTCACCGCCTCAGCCGCCGTCTCCTGGTCGGCATTGCCGGTCAGCATGATGCGCACCATATCCGGGTACATATCCTTGACTCTGGACAGCAACTGAACACCATCCATCCCCGGCATCCGCATATCTGAGACAATAATGCTGAAGGGGCCAGAGGTTCTTAAAATCTCCAGGGCCTCGTCCCCGCTTTGCGCGGTCTTGATATCAAAACGATTCCGTAACTGCCGCTGAATGGCGTCAAGGACATTAACCTCGTCATCAACAAGAAGGATTTTTACACCCATACGCTTTCACTCCTGTCTCAATATTAGTAAACGATGATAAAAACCGATCGTCCCTAAGATGTTCACCCAAAAAAACCAATCAGCGCAAGGCGCGCCAAACCAATCACAACCCGCAGACCTCAGGACGTAACGTTAAATGATTGCACCATACTCATTGTTCATTAATAAATGCCTTTCTTGGAGGAATCATACAACATTTTCCAAAATCTATTCAATAAACATTCCATTTTTTCTGATTCTGGAAGAACTTTAAAAAATGAAGAGTTACAAACAAAGGACTTGTTCTTGACGGGGAGAATTTCATGATGTAATTCATTACAAGAGTAACATTCCGATTCCTCACACAAAACAGCAGGAAAGCCATGAAAACCATCCCCTCCAAAGAAACGATCTTACTCGTTGAAGATGATTCCTTAGTACGGCAGAGTATAGCCTTTTTTCTGGAGAATATAGGCTATCATGTCCTGCAGGGCAATGATGGCCGCGAAGGGCTTGAGCTCTTTACCCGCGAATCCCCTGATGCAATAATCCTCGACTTACAAATGCCGGGGATGAGCGGCCTTGAGCTCCTGGCAGCCATAAAAAGTGATCTCCCTGCAACTCCGACCATCGTCGTTTCCGGCACAGGCTCCATGGACGATATCATCGCTACCCTGAAACTCGGGGCCTGGGATTATTTGACCAAGCCCATCGAAGATCTGGCTGTCCTTGAGCATGCAGTGACCCAGGCTCTGGAAAAATCTCGATTGATCAAGGAAAACAAACGCTATCAACTCCATCTGGAAGAAGAGGTCAGCAAGCGGACCGCGGAACTGCAGCGGCGGGAGCAGGAACTGAAGATGACCTTGATCAGTATTGTTGATGTTGTGGCCTCCATGGTGGAAAAACGTGACCCCTATACTGCCGGCCACGAACAGAGGGTGACCTCTCTGGCCCTGGCTATTGCCAGGGAACTGGACCTGGATGAGGAACGATATGAGGGGCTGGGTCTGTCCGCCGCCATCCATGATCTGGGCAAGGTAGCAATTCCCAGTGAGATTCTCGCTAAACCCGGTAAGCTCACCTCCATTGAGTACCAGCTGATTCAAACCCATGCCCAGATAGGCTATGACATCCTGACCGAGGGGACGGCTGCATTCCCCTGGCCCATCAAGACCATTGTCCATCAACATCATGAACGCATCAACGGCAGTGGCTATCCTCTAGGCCTCAGCGGCCATGATCTGCTTATTGAATCACGTATTCTGTCAGTTGCCGATGTGGTTGAGGCCATGGCCTCACACCGGCCCTACCGGCCGGCCCTGGGCATTGAGGTGGCACTCCAGGAAATCAGCAAACACCAGGGTACCCTTTATGATGCCGATGTAGTCACTGCCTGCCTCTCTCTTTTTGCCAATAAGAAATTTACATTTGAGTATTCATAATAAAGAGCCATAAAGAAAGGGTACGCCATGCCAAAGCTACTTGTTCCTTCCAGTTTCAAAGACATCCAATGGCGCAAGATCCTGCCCATCTTTCTTACACTTGCCTTTTCTCTGATCACTTGCCTTGGAATTTTCCTCTCCATCCAGGCCAGGAAGAACATCCACCACAGTATCGACCTGGTCATGCACGAACAGCAGATGCACATGAGCCTGGCAAAAACATTGCTCCACAAAGAACTGGAAAGACTCTCAATAGACCTGCTGACATTTAGCGGCACACCCGTCATCCTTCGTTTTTTCACCAACCCGCAGGACCCGACCTTCCGGCAATCAGTCAATGCAGGCCTCAGTAATTATGTCAAAAACAGAGAGGACTATGACCAGGCCCAGATCTTTGACAACAATGGCAGGGAGCTTGTCCGGGTGGAAAAAAGAGACAAAAGGACTGTGATCATTCCTCTCGAAGAGCTGGATACCAAATCACCAGACGCCTGTTTGAATAAGGCCCTGAACTTAAAGTTCCGTGGCCAGATGTCTCTTTCGCCCATGGAACTGGCACGCGACAAAAGAGGCGAGATAATACGTCCATTCCATCCCATATTTCATTTGGCCACCCCTATTTTCAACCATCAAAACAAGAAGGTTGGCATCTTCCTATTCACCTACAAGGCTCAACAATGTATTGACCTCTTTACCCAGGCAACAATTCACCTTCATGATCTTGACGAACCTTCTCACAACAATCTCCAGATGCTCAACCAAGAAGGGGGTTGGCTGCTGGCGCCGGACAAGAAGGATGAATGGGGATCTACAAGTGATCCGCAGCGCCGTTTTGACCGCCGTTTTCCGAAGATCTGGAAGACCATACGCGAACAGGGCCAAGGTCAAATCATGACTGCGGACGGACTTCTCACCTTTGCGACCATCCCCCTGCTCTTAAACAAGGAGAGCTCAAAGGAGAGCTCCAGCGCTCACCCTGCAGCTCTCAAAACAGAAGAGAACCAGGATGCAACACCTTTCTGGATTCTCATCAATCAGATTTCTGCAAAAGAGCTGGATAGCTTGAAGGCCCCTACCCGGCGCTTCCACCTCATCCTGTTTTTGATCATCCTTATGGGAACCCTGCCCCTGCTCTTGTGGATTGCCCTGCTTCTGAAAAAAAGACAGCGGGACCAAACGCAGCTGCAGGCCCAGGAGCAACGGCTGACACACCTCAACCTCCTGTTGCAGACCATCATCAAGCTTCACCGACTTATTGACCAGACAAAAGAGCAACAAGAACTGATACAGACCTGCTGTGAAATCCTGGTCACCAGCCGTGGCTATGCCAGCGCCTGGATCATTCTTCTGGATAAAAATGGAAAGGTAGAACTCAGCGCCGATTCCGGACTGCTCCTCAACTTCGACCAACTTAAACAGCAGATAAATCTGGGCAAGCTACCACCCTGTATCCTGGAATGTAATGCACAACAGGGAATAGTGGTTATTGACACGCCCGCCGTATTCTGCGCTGATTGTCCCACATCAAAAAGCTATCCCCGAACAGGGGTCATGTGCGCCTCTCTGGAGTATGAGTCAAGGGTCTTTGGTTATCTGAACGTCTTGCTCCCCATCGACTTCATCAAGGACCAGGAAGAGAAAGATCGCTTCAGTGAAATCACCAAGGATATGGGCTTCGGGCTGTTCAACCTGGAACAGCAAGAGAAAAAGAGGCAGGCGGAAAGATCCCTGTACCAGAGTGAAGAGCGGCTGCGGGGCATCACCGATTCTGCCCAGGATGCCATCCTGATGATGAATCCCCTGGGGGCTATCTCCTACTGGAATCCTGCAGCCGAGACAATCCTGGGGTATCGCGCAGAAGAAGCACTGGGGAAAAATCTGCATACACTGCTGGCGCCTTTGCGCTTTCATGCCGCCCATCAGAAGGCCTTTCCGGAATTCTTACATAGCGGTCACGGCAATGCCATCGGCAAAACCGTAGACCTGTCAGCTCTGCACAAAGATGGCCGGGAGATACCTGTCACCTTGTCATTGTCGGCAGTCTTACAGGATGGAGGCTGGCACGCGGTTGGAGTTCTGCGCGACATGACTGAGCACAGGCTCATGGAAGAGCAGATGCTGCGATCGGAAAAGATGAGCATCATTGCCGGACTGGCCGCCGGTGTCTCCCACGAGATCAACACCCCGCTCTCCGCCATCCTCCAGTCCATCCAGGTCATCCGCCAGAGCCTCTCCCCGGATCTTGCCAGAAATCAGGAAGTTGCCGGTCACTGTGGCCTCGATCTCACCAAAGTGCAGGACTATTTTGAAAAAAGAGAGATCAATTTTTTCATGGACGGGATCAGGGACTCGGCCATCAAATCCGGTAAAATTATCAGCAACCTTCTTCAGTTCAGCCGCCCGCAGAAGATGGACACCGCTCCGGCGGATCTGGAACTCTTACTGGACAAATCGGTGGAACTGTCAAAAAATGATTATAATCTGAGAAAACAGTATGATATTCTCAATGTAGAGATCATCAGGGAATACACTCCAAACTTGCCCCAGGTTTCATGCGTGGCGATTGAGATAGAACAGGTCTTTATCAACCTGCTGAAAAATGCGGTGCAGGCCATGGGCGACCAACCCGAGCCAAGCCCCAAAGGTCAGCTCATCCTGCGCATCATGCGCCATGGCGAGATGATCCGTATTGAGATAGCAGATAATGGCCCGGGCATGGACGAGGAGACCAGACTTCATATTTTCGATCCTTTTTTCACCACCAAAGATATCGGGGTAGGCACTGGACTTGGCCTTTCCGTTTCCTACACCATCATTGTCACCAAACATGGAGGAGAGTTCTCAGCCCACTCGGTTCCTGGTCAGGGATCAACATTTACCATCGACCTGCCTCTTAACGAGGAAAGACAGTAACAAGAAGTATTGTGAGCCCACCCGTTATTACGACGAAGGCTCGAATGACGATTATTTTTTATTCTATTAAGATTCATCGATTGGCAGATTGGATTAGTCGCATTTTTCTCGCCGTAACCAACAATGGTTACTTTATTAGGTTAGTCGACAAGGCTGTTTTCCCAACCTGCTAAGCTACAAATTAAAAAAACTCCACCCACCGAGCTCTTATTAATGGAACCAGACACTACCATCCTTTATGCTGAAGATGACCAACTGCTGCGCCGTTCAATATCCACCTACCTCGTCAATTGTGGATTCCGGGTGCTGGAGGCTGAAAACGGCTTGGAGGCCTGGCAGATCTTCCAGCACAAAAGGCCTGATCTGGTACTCACAGATCTCCGTATGCCTGTGATGGATGGTTTTGAGTTCCTGACCAAGGTCATAGCAGATTCACCCAATACCCCCATCATCATCCTTTCCGGGGTGGGAACCATGACTGATGTTATTGACGCCCTGCACCTTGGCGCCTGGGACTATCTCACCAAACCGATCGTAGAGCTGAGCATCCTCCTCCATGCCATCAACAAGGCCATGGAACGAGTAAAAATGCTGCATGATTCCCGTAACTATCAGCATAAACTCGAACAGACGGTCCTGGAGAGGACACAAAAATTGGAGGAAGAGCTGAAGGAACGAAAAAGGATCGAGGGGTTGGTCATCAGAGCCAAACAGGAATGGGAACGGACCATGGACGCTATGCCTGATCTTATCGCCCTGCTCGACATCAATCAGCGGATGATCCTGGTCAACAAACCCATGGCCGCAGCGATGGGTCTCACACCGACTGAGGCAGTGGGACAACAATGCTATCAATGCATGCACAGCACAAAATGCCCTCCTGAACACTGCCCTCATCTCCAGATGCTGGCCGATGGCCGACAGCACACGGTGGAGATATATGAAGAACGGCTGGGCGGTACCTTCGAAATTATTGTCGTGCCCCGTTATGATCTCGATAACACGACCCTGATCGGCTCAATCCATATTGCCAGAGACATTAGCGCCCGTAAGTCGGCGGAAAAAGAGCAGAAGAAACTCCAGTCACAACTGCTGCATGCCCAGAAACTGGAATCAGTGGGTCAACTGGCCGCCGGGATTGCCCATGAGATCAATACCCCTACCCAATATATCGGCACCAATATGGACTTTATCGATGATGCTTTTCGCGATGTCAACAAGCTGGTTGACCAATTCCAGGCGCTGCTGAAGGCCGAAGAAAATGGCAACCTGTCACCGCAACAATTTAAAGAGGCACGGCAGGCCTTGGCTGATGCCGACTGGGACTACCTGTCTACCGAACTCCCCAGCGCCATTGGTCAATCACGGGACGGGATAAAACGGGTGACCTCCATTGTCCGGGCCATGAAGGAATTTTCCCATCCCGGCAGCAGGGAAAAGATATCAGCCAATCTGAACACCATTATTCAGACCACCATCACCGTGACCACCAATGAATGGAAATATGTGGCAGAGGTTAAAACCGATTTTGATCCGAACCTGCCCTCTGTTCAATGCCTTTCCGATGAGTTGGGCCAGGTTATTCTCAACATGGTAGTCAACGCCGCCCATGCCATTAGTGAGAAACTGGGCGCCAACCCGGAAGGGCACAAAGGCACGATCACCATCGTCACCTCACAGCAAGAAAAATGGGTAGAACTGCGAATCAGCGACACCGGTGCCGGCATCCCCGAGAAGATCCGTGGGCGAGTTTTTGATCCCTTCTTCACCACCAAACAGGTGGGTAAAGGCACCGGCCAGGGTCTGGCCATTGTCCATGACGTAATCACCGAAAAACACCAGGGAACCATTACCTTTGAGTCTGAAGTCGGGGTGGGTACCACTTTTGTCATTCGTCTGCCCATGACCATTTGAAACGATGGTACATTCTCTCATCTGACATCCATGATTGATAGCTGACACCTACCATGAAGCGACCCAGATATCTCAGTTACTATCTTTTCTTTTTAGTGCTTAATTCTCAGGGGAACACCTTTTCCTGGTAAATCAGCCTTTAAAAATAACGCCATGGCCATGGGGATCAAGGGATATCGGGACAAACCAAAAGAAAAAAATTGAATCCCGAACGGTTAAAGTCTATGTTTATCAACGAGACTCCGAAAAGGGCCGCATAAAGTCTCCATTTTGAAAAAAAGTGGAAGGGGACATAAAGGAGATTTTGCCGTTTTGGTGGATATTGCAATTGTATAATAACTGAACATTACTAAAGTCACTTTACTGAATGTTCCCAAACTATTGAGAAAAAAATATGACAAAAAGTCGTGTTCTCTTTGTAGATGATGATCCCAATATCCTGGCCGGGATTCGCCGGGTACTACGCTCATTTCGGGATGATTTCGAACTGCACTTTGCGGAAAACGGCAAAGACGCCCTGGAAATAATGGCGGGGACTGCCTTTAACGTGGTGGTCTCAGATATGCGAATGCCGGGAATGGATGGTGCCGACCTCCTGAAAAAGGTCCAGGAGCTCTATCCCTGTACCATCAGGATCATGCTGACCGGACAGGCCGATCAAAACTCAATCCTACGTACCGTGGGAGTGGTTCATCAATTTCTCGAAAAACCCAGTAATCCTGACATCCTGAAATCGGTCCTGACCCGGTCCAGCGCCCTGTATAAATTACTTGCAAACGACAAGATCAAGGAGATCGTTTCCAGAATTGAAAGCCTGCCCAGTCTGCCGGATATTTATGTCAAATTGCAGCAAGCCATGAGCACACCGGATGTGTCGGTGGCAGAGGTGGCCGCGATTATCGAACAAGATATGGCCATGAGCGCCAAGGTGCTCCAACTCGTAAATTCTGCTTTCTTCGGCATGTTTCAGCCCGTAGAGAGCCCAGCCCGCGCAGTTGGTCTGCTGGGGCTGGACACCATCAAAGGGTTGGTCCTGGGAGTACAGGTTTTTTCAGGAATGAAGAGCAGCAGCAAACTTTTTTCCCTGAACAAACTGATGGAGCACTCCATGGCAGTTGGCGCCTGCGCCAAGAAAATCGCTCTGGCAGAGACCAATGACAAGACCGTCATCGATCACAGTTTTATTGGCGGTATCCTTCATGATGTCGGCAAACTGGTACTGGCCTCACGGATGCAGGAGCAGTATGATCTCGCAATCCTACTGGCCCGTGAGCAGAACATCTCCCCCCTTGATGCGGAGATCCAGATCTTTCATACCGGTCATGACAACGTCGGTGCTTATCTTATTGGGATATGGGGGCTGCCGGGACCCGTAGTCGAGGCCATTGGTTTTCATCATTTTCCGGGAGACCTTCCTGAAGGTAGATTCAGCCCGGCCCTTGCCGTCCATGCCGCCAATGCACTTTATTATGAAAACAAACCGCACGAAGGAGGGAATGCGCCAACGTGCCTGGACCTTGAATTTCTAGAGAAGAACGGCCTGGGGAACAGACTTGAGGTCTGGCGGGAGATATGCGCTGAACTACTGCAACAGGAGTAAGCAAACGGAAACAGCGAGGCATAAAAGTCAACCCTGCTCACCCGCAGAGGGGGAAGATTCCCATAATAACCAGCACCTTCTCAAAGTATCATTGCAGCCAACACCCGTACCCTGCCAATCGTCTGGACCATCAATAAAAGGTTGGTTGTAGGGAAGGGGACGAGAATAATTGAGAAAGCGATCCTGACAAAGGCGGATCAAACCTGTTTACTTCATGGTCGTCCATACAATTCATGTTGCTTATCGAGGACCATCCTGACGGTTCGGGCAAGCTCATCTCCCCTTACCGGTTTATAGAGATATTCCCTAATCCCCATGGCATAAACATCTTCTTTTGAGGTGACCGCAAAATGTCCGCTGCAGATGATGATCGGCATGAATGGGACAATCTCCAGCACGGCCTTGGCCAGCTCAGAACCGGTAAGACCGGGCATTGTCTGGTCGGTCACAATCAGATCAAATTGCTGAGGATCGGCCCGTACTTTTTCAAGGGCCTCTCTACTGTCTGTTATCCCAGTAACCTTATATCCATAATCTTCAAGAATCCTCTTGCTGATTCGAACAAGCAGGGGCTCGTCATCAACGACGAGAATCCGTTCAGAGCCAAGGGGAAGAGTATCCTGTTGTTTTGGTTTGTCCAGATTTGCAATGTCCTTTTCGATCCGGGTATCAAGATCGGTGTTGTCTTTTCGAACCATGGTCCACTCGCCTGTCAGCGCCTTCCTTTGCTAGATCACTGTTAATAACATGAAAAGAGAAAAACCCATCAAGGGCTCTTTCCTCGTGCGAAAAAGGATTTTGCAAGAGATGATCTATCCAGCACAGTGAGGAGCTATCAATCCTTATCCAGAATCTTTTCACGCTCCCGGTCATATTCATCCCTGGTCATCGCACCGATATCCAGGGCTTTTTTCAGATCCATAAGCTGCTGCCCGGTGGTTACACTCGTCATCTCACTGCGCACTTCGGCTCCACCGCCACCACATCCGGAAAGCACCGGGACCATAGCTATAACCAGTATCCACATGATGAGACATAGTTTCATTATTTCCTCATTAAAGTAAAGGTTCGTTGATAGAATAAATCATTTCATGTAGAGGCCGGATCATTATTTTTCCTCGACAATCCGGCCATCAACGGCAGGTGCCACGGGTGAGTCCTTGGCCAGGGCATCGAGGACCACATCCCGCAGAAATTGACCGGGATCATTGTACACCAGCCGACTGCTGCGCATGGCCCCGCCGATTTCGACAAAATCGCCACCACTTCTGATCGCCTGCCCAAAGGCAGTGTAGCCATCACCGCCGGCCGCTATAAAATCAAGGGTGGCCACGCTATATTCCTGTTGCGGATCAATAGGATGACTGCCGACCATGGCTGACACAATCCGCTGCCCCACCGGCAGGCGACGATCAAAAACAAAAGTCATTCCGGAGACCTGAGGAAAACGCCCTTCGCCCCGTTCCACCCCTGAGACCCCATGTTCCAGAGTCTCCAGCAGGAGCTTGCCGCTCATCTTCACTGCCACCAGATAACTATTGAAAGGGAGGGCTGCGTAGATCTGACGAAAAGTAATCTCACCCTTGTTCAGACCGGTACGCAAACTGCCCCCGTTGACCAGGGCTGCCTGCGCTCCTGTGGTGCTACGGACGATATCGGCCACCAGATCACCCAGATTAGTCTCCTGTTGACGGACCCCTTCCTGGATAAGATCAACGTCGGTTACTCCACCCTTCTGATTCAACACAACATCAACCTGGGCATTATATCGCTTCACCAGCGCTGCAATTTCCGGATCATCCCCTCCAGCTGTGGGAACAATTTCATCCAGTCGGCCTTCGACCGCCAGTAATTGTCCATGCTCAACGGTCATATCCACCACACCCAGAAATCTGCCGTGATCTCCTGCCTGCACCACCACCGCACAATTGCCGATCCGCACCGGTGTTTTCACCTCGGTATGGGAATGGCCGCCTACAATCAGGATCGGCACATCAAGAGCACCCGGACCTTGGCAGAGGTTTTTCGCCAGCGCCAGATCCTGTTCATAACCGATATGGGTCAACAGCACGAACAACCCGGTATTCTTTTTCATGGAGTTTATCTGCTCTCGCGCGACCTGCAAGGGTGCCAAAAAACTCAACCCCTTGGTATTACGCGGATGAGAGCTCTGAGGCACGTCATCGGTCACCAGACCAATGACGGTCACCTTCCCACCCGGAAGGCTGAAAGAGACCTGAGGATGTACCCCCGGTAAACCCTTTACATTGGCAGCCAGAACCGGAAAGCTGGCCTCACCGATCCGCTTTTTAAGCACATCCTGACCAAAATCATATTCATGATTGCCAGTCACCATGGCATCAAGGTGCAACTGATTCAGCAGAGCAATTGTAGAATAGCCCTGTGAGAAATTTGTCCAGGTATCCCCCTGGATCATATCTCCTGCGGCCAGAAAAAGACCAGGCTGTTCAGTTCTGAGTTGTTTTAAACGGGAAGCCAGCCAGGCGATACCCCCCTGCTGACCTTTTTCCCCTGGAGGCTGGGTGGGATTGGCAAAGCCGTGAAAGTCGTTGATATAATAAATGCGGAAAGTGGCGGGAGCGGCGACGGCCAGGGATGGACTAATGCCGTCGGAGCCAGGGATGGCGGAAACGGCCCAGCCTGGTGCAGTGATATTCAACAGCAGGAGCAGACCGAGAACAAAGACCTTCATATTCCCCTCATATCGCTGTGGGACAAAAAGCCCCATCAATCTTTATGCAGCAAGAGCATGAGCCAGGGCAGAGCTTTGGGAGCCGCTGGAGCTACTGTTCCCGCTGTAAACTTGGCGGCCGGCACATTCTGCTTGATAAAATCCACATATGCTGAACTGCGGGTATAAACCCCATAATTACCATTTGATTCCTCGCAATTGGCACCATAGGAGACAAGCCCCACATGCACCCACTGACCATCAACCACCAGCATAAGGGGGCTGCCACTATCACCACTGCAGGCATCTTTGGCTGCGGCCTCCGCATACCCGGCACAGAGTTGCGAGCTTAACAAGGTGCCCCCAAACGTGCTGTTACAATACGAATCAGCAACAACCGGCAGATTGATCTGCTGCAACGTTGAGGGATACCAGTCTGGCAAAACATAGACACCCCAGCCTATCAAGGTGGTTAGCTTATTCAGGAGTTTCGGGTCAATATTCTGCACGGAAGTACCGGAGAATATGGTAATTGGCTGCTGAACTGAGGGCGAGCTGAGTTCAAGCAGGGCAAGATCATTTTGTAAAAGAGAATACGAATACGCCGGATGCCTGACAATCGTTTTCACCTGAATCCTCGTTCCGTTCCAATTACTCAGGTCATAGACCCCAACCGCCACCTGAATATCAGCGGCCACCTTATTTTCAGTACAATGACCGGCAGTCAGCACCCAATTAGAAGCAATCAAGACCCCACCGCAATATTGAGCATCAAACAAATTCGTTACATTTCTATTTAAAATTGCTGTCATCCATGGATAGGCCACAGGGGCGTCATAGCCGCCAATTATCTGGGGAACATCTGGCAAACTGCTCGATGAGGCTAATGGTTGTTCAGCAGCATAAAGCGCCTGACTGTAAAAACTGAAAAAAAGTACCCAAAGAATCAGTGCCTGTTTTTTCATTGCCTATCTCCCTGTTTTTTTTAAAAAATTACAAGTACAGATAATTATAAGATCGTGCCGAAATAACCATTACACTTCTAACTATTTCGTTACAACGGCCTTGACTGGAGTCTTCGTCGGCTTACCTGGCTGAGTGTGTGCCGCTTGTTCCACACATGGACTCCCCGAAGGAAATTGACTTAGGGTATAAAGCAACTATCAAGCACACCATTTCAAAGTTACGGTTAGTTTGAGACGACGGCCTACTGCAGCAGGGTGTGTTCCAACAGGACCTTAATCCCGATTCCGCACAACACCAGCCCGCCAAAAATCTCCACCCGCTGGCCCCAGATACCACTGATACGCCGCCCCAGCAGCATTCCAACCACCGTCAACACGCCGGCCACAAACCCTATCACCAGCGAGGGCACCCAGACACTGATACTGAGCATGGCCAGGGTCAGGCCAACTGCCAGGGCATCGATACTGGTGGCCACTGACAGCATGATCAAAGACCAGCCGCGAGTGGGATCACGGACCAGCTCGTCTTCATCATCCTCGGCAAAGGCCTCAAGGATCATCTTGCCGCCGACAAAGGCGAGAAGGGAAAAAGCAATCCAGTGATCATAGGCAGCAATCCACTTCTGAATGGTCATCCCCGCCATCCAGCCGATCACCGGCATCAATGCCTGAAACAAACCAAAATGGAAACTAAGACGAAACAGATGTCGCCCATTCATGACCGATAAAGCAAGACCGGTGGCCAGGGCCACCGCAAAGGCATCCATGGCCAGGGCCACCGCAATACCCAATAAAGTAATTGTATCCATACTCTTTTTTCTTCAGGAACTCTTCAGCTCGGCAGCAGGCACGGCAACAACCCTACTCTCTCACCTGTCAACTTTCGACCTTTTCGAGCGCCCACTCTTTAAATATTTTGTCAGCAAGGGGTAAAATAGTCAAGGTCTGTGTTTCTTTTCTCACAGAAATTTGGACCTCTCCCTCCAAAGGACCATCTTTTATTTTCTTGCCGAAGCGTACCACCAGCGATGCCGCCAGCTGCAATGCCTCCTGCAACTGAGCGTCATTCTCATAACAGATCACGGCTCGCCTGAGGATGGCAGAAGGGCCGGGACGGACCGGCATGGAAAGTATTGCATCCTCTTCCTGAGCCATGGTGAGTAAACGCGCGTTTTCCTGTTCATTACGGCCAAGGATCAACCAGCCGCCACCGGGAAGCAGAAACTGCCTGCCCAGCAGCAGCAGACAGATATCCGGCACTGTAATATCTTCGGCCCTGACAACAAAATTTCCTTGATAGATTCGGGCAATTCGGCGGCTGAGAATGGGATCGGCCAAGATACAGCCACCGGCCGGAGAGGGGAAATCAACAATACCAAACTCTCTGGCCAAAGCAATCTGACGGGAGCGGCCACGTCCGCTCATATTCAGCAGTTTACTCCGATCAATCCAGCCTTGCGCTTCCGCTTCTGTCTCCGGGAGCAATCTGGCAGAAAGGGGCCGCAACAGATAACGCTGAGCACCGGAATCACGTTCAATCACCCGCAGGGTATCACGACGCTGAGACATGGGCCGCTGCCCCAGCACCTCGCCGGTGACCAGAAATGAGGCGCCAAACGATGCCATCATCGCTCTGGCCCGGGTGAGCATGAGGATCTTGCAATCTATACATGGATTGAAATTCTTGCCAAATCCATGCTGGGGATTATGGAGCAGATCAAGATAGCCATCACTGATATCCTCAATAAGCACCTCAATCCCATACTTTTTAAATACCTCCTCCTGGTAGGCATCACGTGAAGCCAGGATCTCATAATCAAAAAAAGGGGTCACAAATTTGACGGCCACCACTCTGATTCCCTGCGCAGCTACCACCCGGCAGGCAAGGATAGAATCAAGACCGCCTGAGAAAAGGGCCAGGGCCGTTATCTGGGACACTGAATCTCCTCTTCCTGTTGCTCTTTTTCCTTCTGCCCCTGGTTTCCTTTAGCCAACAGCTCCAGGGCCCAGGCACGGGTCTGGGCCGAGACCGAATCACCCGCCAGCATCCGCGCCAGTTCATCCACCCTCTGTTCAGGGGCAAGCAGAGAAAAAGAAGAGAGAGTCCGCCCCTGCTCCATCTGTTTGGCCACCCGGAAATGGGCGGTTCCCCTGGCGGCAATCTGGGGCAGATGAGTGACACAGAAAACCTGATGATGGGTGGCGAGTTCCTGAATCTTACGGGCCACTGCCTCTGCCGCCTCACCGCCAATGCCGGCATCCACCTCGTCAAAGATGACGGTCTCCACCATATCTTTTCTGGCCAGTAGACATTTGAGAGCCAGCATCAGACGAGAGAGTTCACCGCCGGATGCCACCTTGGCGAGGGGCCTGGCCGGTTCCCCGGGGTTGGCCGAGAAAAAGAATTCTACTCTATCCCAGCCATTACTTCGTACCATATCCATGCCCAGTTCCTGTTCCTGAAAACGGACCTCAAAGCCGGAACGGTTAAAGGCCAGAGAATCCAGTTCCGCTGCCATGGCCATCGTCAACTGTTCTGCTGTCCGGCGACGCCCGTCAGACAGAACGGCCACCTGACGCAAAGTCTCTTCTTCGAGAGCGGAGACAACCGCCTCCATCTCGCTCATATTCTTATCCATATTGTCAATGAGCAGAAGTTCATCTTCCGCTGAAGCGGCATACTCGAGAACCGCCTGCAGGGTCTCTCCATATTTACGTCTCAGATGCTGAAGACCGTTGATCCGCTCATTCACCTGTTCAAGACGGGAAGGATTATGCACAAGTGCATCCTTATAACTGCGCAGCTGGCTGACAAGATCCTCCGCCTGATAGCTGTAGGCTGTAAGCTCGGCCGCCAGCTCGGCCGCTTCAGGGTCAAGCTGAACCACCTGCTCCATGTCCCGCCGCACCTCAAACATCCCGTCCACCAGGGTGGAGGAAAGAAAACGATACGCCTTCTGACTGAGCATAATCAGAGCATCCGCACTCTTGAGCCGCTTTCTCTCGGCGGCCAGCTCCTCATCTTCACCCAGCACCGGCCCAATCTGGCGAATCTCTTCAAGCTGATAGTGGAGAAAATCCCGCCGCTGCTCCTTGTCCCGCTCCTGTTGACGGAGCTGGGTCAGCTCATCTCTCTTCTGTTGCCACTGTGAAAAGATCTGGGCAACCTGCGCCCGCGCCTCCCAATGTTCACCAAGGGCATCAAGAAAGTCAAGATGAAGTGCCGGCTGCAACAGTTGCTGGTGGTCATGCTGGCTGGCGATACTGAGCAGATTGGCTGCCAGCATGGAGACCATCTTCACCGTTGCCAGGGAACCGTTCACATAGAGCCTGCTCTTGCCAGCACTGGTAATCACCCTCTTGAGAATCACCGTGGAATCATCGCCAAGCCCTGATTCCTGCAAAGCCTGCAGCAAATCACGATGTTTGGCGTTGACAACAAAGAGCGCCTCCACCACACACTGCTGTGCACCGTTTCTGATCCAGTCAGACTGCGCCCGGCCGCCCATGAGAAGATGAATAGCCCGCAGCATGATGGACTTCCCGGCACCGGTCTCACCGGTCATCACCACCAGACCGCTCCCCTCAACCTGATCGAAATGAAGATGCAGAGATTCAATCAGGGCCAGATTTTCAACTTTCAGTTCACACAGCATCTTTTTTTTCCAAACATATACCCATAATTATCATCCTACCTTGACTCACTTCACAAACAACGCTATTCTGAAGCGTCAAGGTTTTATTCCTCTTTTTTCTACAGTCCTAAATCGCCACAATAGGCCCACCATGCCAAAAAAAAATAGCCTCAGCGCCAGCCTCGAAGATTACCTGGAGGCAATTTACCATATCGTTAAAGATAAACATGTGGCCAGAAGTAAAGAGATCGCCGCTCGTCTGCAGGTCAGTCGGGCATCGGTCACCGAAGCGTTGCGGGCCTTGGCCAAGAGAGAGCTCATCAATTACGCCCCTTACGAAGCCATCACCATGACCGCAAAAGGGGAAAAGGCGGCAGAGAATGTCATCTTCCGCCACGATGCCCTGAAACAGTTTTTCATTGAGGTACTGGCCGTCGATCGCAGTGTGGCAGAAGAAGGCGCCTGCAGGGTGGAACATGCCGCCCCGCCGGAGGTGATCTCCCACATGATCTCCTTTATCGAATTTCTGAAGATTTGTCCCCGCGGCGGCAGCGAACTGCTCCAGGGTTTTGCCGACTACTGCAACCGGGGTAAGATCCGCAGTAACTGCGACGACTGTGTTTCCAGTTGTCTTCTTCAGGGGACGACAAAAGACTGATTGACCTGTTCCCCCGATCCCCTACCCCAACAATCCGGCAATTTCTCCTTCTTCAGGAAAACGACTTATCTCCTTCTTGGAGAATATCTTCTTCCCATCAACAGTGACCTCAAAGACGCCACCTGTTGATGGGATCAACTCCACCTCAACGCCTGACACCTTCTTTAATTCCTCTTCCAACCTGGAAGCACGAGGTTGATAGTTTCACTTTGTACAATATTCAATCAAGACCTTCATAGATATCCTCTCAATAATAGCATTCTTTTCAACTTTCATTCATAAGACAGCAACAACAATAGATCTGTCATCATCAAGGTCCATGACGCAGAAAATATGTTCAAAAGGAGTGTAAAGTAATTTAATCGACACAAGCAAGACAGACAACCTTTAAACTGGTCTCAACTCATTTGCAGCCGCAAGATATTTTCATCATAAGCAATTCTCTCAAACCACCCCATGTCATACTGTATTTTTTAGAGAGACGTGGTATAGTCATTTTTTATAAAATTTCTTCTGCCTCTCTTACCAGGTTCAATCCAAAAAAAAAATCTTATGTCTGAGTCAGACCCACATGCAGTCCTTTTTGCCATCATGGACGACCTCAATCAGGAAGAACAACGGCGTTTTTCTCCTGCCGCCAGCCTGAGTGTTAACGCCAGAAGAAGAACGACCGAGACAAGAAGAGGTCATCGTCAGGCCTATGCCCTTGATGCCGACCGTATCCTCCATTCTCGGGCATACACCCGCTATATCGACAAAACTCAGGTCTTCTGTCTGATTGCCAACGACCACATCACCCACCGGGTCCTGCATGTGCAGCTGGTCTCCCGCATTGCCAGAACCATCGGCCGCTTTCTCCACCTCAATGAGGACCTTATTGAGGCCATTTCTCTGGGTCACGATATCGGCCACCCCCCTTTTGGTCACGACGGCGAACATTTCCTGGCCACACTCTGCAAAAAGCATGGCCTCCCTCCTTTTCAGCACAATATCCAATCGATACGCTTTCTCGATCAACTGGAACGCAAAGGGAAAGGCTGGAATCTCAGCCTGCAGACCCTGGATGGCATTCTCTGTCACGATGGCGAACTGCACACGCACCACCTGACCCCCCTGCCCATAGAGTCGTTCATTGATTTTGACCGGAAGATGGCCGCCAAACAGGAAGACCCCTCGATAAATCTGCAGCCATCCACCATGGAAGGATGCGTGGTCCGCATGGCAGACACCATCGCCTATATTGGTCGTGATATAGAGGATGCCATTATCCTGGGTCTAATCAAACGTACGGATATCCCTGAATCTTGTCGCACCCTTTTAGGAGAGGGCAACGGCTCCATTGTCTACACCCTGGTCACGGATTTGATTTGCAACAGTCATGTGGCAGCTCCGGGCTCACAGCACAACAGCTCCGGCAACCACATCGGATTCAGCGAGACAATCGCGTACGCCCTGAAAGAGCTCAAGGAGTTCAACTACACCCATATTTACCTCCATCCCCAGACAAAAAGCAGCATGCCCCTTATACAAAAATGCTACGAGACCCTCTTTGAGTCCTGTCTGGGTTGCCTGGAAAAGAACGGTGCAGATATCTCGCCACCCCCTGACCTTCTGACTGCCATGACAGACTCCACCCTGGGCAATCAAACTCCAGCCACCATGGCCCGTGACTATATTGCCGGCATGACTGACGATTTTTTCCTGAAGCAGGCCAAGGCTGCCGGCTGCAGGGTGCCGGAGAAACGATGAAGCTCTCTCTGCAAAAATTTGCCCCCGGAGAGAATGTCCGGATGATGGTCATTGCCACTTTTATAGGTCTGATGGCTGGGGTAAGCATTATTGTCTTTCGAACCGTGGTCGAAGGAATGGAAAAATTTTTCTTTGAAGGCGGTAAAGAGCTATTGGGCATCAACCAGGGGGGATGGCACTTGCTGCTCTTGCCCCTGCTCCCCATGAGCGGCATGGTCCTGCTTATTCCGCTATCCCTCCTCTACCCTAAAGAGGTGAACGGCTACGGTTTCACCAAATTCCTACGCAAAGTGAACCTGGAAGGCGGATATATCAAGGCCAGGACTATCTTTCTCAAGCTCATATCCACCGCCCTGACCATCGGCACAGGAAACTCCGCCGGCGTCGAAGGACCCATTGCCGCTATCGGAGGAGCCATCGGCTCACAGATTGGTCAATTTTCCAAAGTTTCCGGCGCCCGCATGAAGGTCTATATTGCCGCCGGTTGCGCCGGCGGTATTGCCGGTATTTTCAACGCCCCGCTGGCCGGCATCTTTTTTGCCTCAGAAATTGTCCTGCTTGGCACCTTTGAGATCTCATCCTTTTCAGCCCTGGTTATTGCCTCAGCCATATCCACGGTGGTCACCAGGGCGTGGTATGGCGAAAACCCACTTTTTTCCATACCAGCTTATCACTTGGTCAACCCCTTTGTTGAACTCCCATTCTACACCATCATGGCGGTCGTCACCGGCCTGATCGCCGTCTTTCATATTCGGATTTTTTATTTTATCCGTGACAAATACCGGGTTCTGCCTATCCATCCTCAGCTCAAACCCCTGACCGGGGCCTTTATTATAGGATGCATAGGCATGGCCTATCCTCAAATCATGGGCAGTGGCTATCATTTTATCGAGTCAGTTATGAATGGCAATGGGACACTCTTCCTACTCCTGGCCCTCATTTTCTTCAAGATTATAGCCACCGCCATTACCCTTGGCTCAGGCGGGGCCGGCGGGGTCTTTGCCCCTGCCTTGTTTATCGGAGCAATGATTGGCGGTGCCTTCGGCCACGTGGCCAATATGATCTTCCCCACCATGACTGCTGACCCGGGAGCCTATGCCACCGTTGGCATTGGCACCTTTCTGGCCGCATCTACTCACGCCCCCATGACCGCCATTTTCCTGCTCTTCGAGATGACCGGCAACTATATGATCATTGTGCCGATCATGCTCACCTCCATTATCTCTACAATTGTCGCCAAAAAATTCAATGAAGACTCCATCGACACGGTGGATTTCACCCGAGAAGGCATTGACATTCACGAAGGCCGCGAAACAGCGATCATGAAATCAATCCGCGTGGGCAAGGCCATCACCGAAGATGTCGATTTTATCAGTGAAAAAGCCAACATCAATCACCTGCTGGAGATCTTCCGCATGGCCAAGGGAGGATTTTACTTTCCAGTGGTTGATGACTCAGGGAAGATGGTCGGAATCGTCTCCATGCAGGATGTAAAGAATATCCTGCACAAGGCTGAAGAAGAACGGGTCTGTTACCTTGTGGGCGGAATATGCAGTAGGGACGTGATCATGCTCACACCCGACGACTCGCTCTATACGGCCATGCAGCTCTTTGACATTAAAGGCATTGAAGAGATCCCTGTTGTTGAAGATCTGGACAATAAATGGGTGGTCGGCATGCTCAAACGCCGAGACGTGCTTGCGGCCTACAATCATGAAGTCCTAAAAAAAGGGATCAGCGAGAAAGCAGAAACAATCAGGATAACCTGTGGTGGTTGAGAACTGAGATCTTCTCAGCATCCCATCATTTATTTATACAAACAATGACAAAATCATGGTAAATGATTTATGGATTTACTGAGATTTACTGATTTAAATTCAATGTAATGCATACCCTGCTCAAAACAGGCGCTCGTGGCTCAGCTGGATAGAGCACTGGACTTCGAATCCAGGTGTCGGGGGTTCGAATCCCTCCGGGCGCACCAATACATAAAAAAAGCACTTATCGGAGAATCCCGGTAAGTGCTTTTTTTTATTTCGTCTTCATGAGGTGAATTCAAGTTCCAAGTGCACCACCTGTTATGGAGTTGAACACCTCAAAGGCAGTACGGTAGTTGAGGTATTTTCTTGGTCTATGATTGAGCATATTGATTACATTTGCAAGCTCAGATTCTGTTACTTTCAAGAAGTCCGTTCCTTTTGGGAAAAACCGTCTCAGCAGGCCATTCGTATTTTCATTGGTGCCTCTTTCCCAGCTTGCGTAAGGCTTGGCAAAATATACCTGGAGTGACAA
>JAGXHG010000023.1 GCA_024636345.1 Desulfobulbaceae bacterium
GATAAAGGTAAAGGGCAGCTCCGGCTCCAGCAGATCAATGATAGCCCCGGCACAGCCATTACCGCTGTTGACCACCAGTTTCAGGGGTTTCAGCGCACCCTTGTCTACATAGCCAAGGAGGTGTTTGATATAGCTTTGCTTTCCTGAGACGGGACTCCGCTTTCCCTTTGTCACCGACAGCTCCGGCAGCCTGCCGCTGACAATCATCTCCGCCATTGCCTTCAACCCCGACTCACCGGTCACAGGCCGCGCCCCTTGGGTCACAATCTTCATGCCGTTATAATCCGCCGGATTATGACTGGCAGTGACCACAATCCCGCCATCTACCCCTTCCTGTTCCAGACTGAAGGCCGCGTGGTAAATCTCTTCGGTGCCGCACAGACCCAGATCGAGGACATCGACCCCTGAATCCAGCAGCCCGGAGATCAGGGCCTCGGTCAGAGACTCACTGCTCAGGCGAATATCACATCCAACCGCCACCTTCCGCGGCGCAAAGAGCGCGGCAAAGGCCCGACCGATATCTCGCGCCAACTGCGGATTGAGCTCATCGGGCACCCTGCCCCGGATGTCATAGGCCTTAAAACAGGCCGGTATGGGTATCATACTTTCCATTGGATTGTTCCCTTTGTATCAAAATTCACCATGACAATCATCATTTGCCACTCCGACCTACGAGGCCAATTGCACCAGTTCTACCGCGCCCATCGCGCCCAGCACTTCACCGCAGATCACCACGGCCCCTTCGATCCCCTCAATTTCCTTCGCCTTTGCCAGTGCCCGCTCGACGCCGGCTTTAGCGGTGAGCGTTGCACCCACCTCATTGCCCAGACGGGTTGCCACCGCATCGGCCAGGGCGGTTGATCTGGCCACAACTGTTACCGAATCGGACTTGCCAAAACTGAGGGAATGACCAACTGTCCCTGATGAGGTGCAAACCCCGATCGGCATCAGGGAGGGAAGAAGACGCAGGCCAACCTTGTAGCTCAATGGTGACTGTCCGGCAAAAATGGCCACAGAACATTCCTTGAGCCGCTGCATATAGATGTCCCCGCCATTTTCAACAATGACCTCCTGGACCCCTTCAGCGACTAGCGCCTTGCCCACGAACTCGGAAAGAACCCCTGCCACCGCAGCCATGGGGCCGACCCCTGCCTTTAGACCTGCGGCAAGCATCTCCCGCACCAAAGGTGGCGCCATAAAATCCATGGGCAAGGGATCAAGCGTTGCTAAAAACTGTGGATGCTTTACAATATAATTTTCAAGTTGCAGACGATACTGGAGAACAAGCTCTGTTGCTCGCTCTTTCACATCAAAAGTGGCGATTTTTGTGGCAAGGATCTGAAGATCTGTCTCCTGAACCTGCACCTGTATTGTGACGAGCTCTCCCTGACCAGGAAACTGGCGATAGGTCCGCGTACGGTATGATTCCGGTTTTTTGAGGCGTCTTCCCGCTTTCATTTGCGATTCCTGACTGCTGTTTTCTCTACCTGCCACTGAGGGCCGTTAATAATTCTGCAATGTTACAATTATTTTTTAACAACGGCCTACAATACTATTGACGATGCCGGCTCAACCAGATCTTGTCCTTCTTTTCACCCGTTACCCTGAACCTGGAAAGTGCAAAACCCGTCTTATCCCAGCACTGGGACAGATCGGGGCAACACGTCTCCACCAAGAGATGACCCTGCGCATACTTGCCCAACTGACCAGGCTTGCAATCATCCACCCCCATCGTCTTGAGATCCACTATGACGGTGGGACCGAAGAGCAAATGCGTTCCTGGCTGGGCAGTGACTATCATTACCGAAGGCAGACGGATGGCGACATCGGCTGCCGCATGCAGGCAGCCATCAGCAGTCATCTTGGCCGCATGCACCGCCTGCTCCTCATCGGCTCTGACTGCCCTGATCTTAGCGCGGACATCATGAAGGAGGCCTTTGCATCCCTGTCCACCCACGATTTGGCCTTAGGCCCTGCCTGCGATGGCGGCTATTACCTTATCGGAACCCGTCAAGAGTCATCAACGATTGTCACTCAGACCCTGTTTCAGGATATCCCCTGGAGCACGAATGATGTTTATACTCTCACAAAAACACGAGCAGAAGAGCACCAGCTGCGCTGCCATTCCCTGACCAGACTCCATGACATCGACACCCCTGCAGACCTCAGACATTTCGATTATCATCCCCACCCTGAATGAGGAGACCCAGATCAGCAACTGGCAAAGGCTCCAGTCGCTGATGGACGATCGTACTTCATCCCTGCCCTGCGAAATCATCATTGTCGATGGCGGCAGCAGTGACAATACAGTGACTCTTGCCCGCAGCCTTGGATTACGGGTCGAGAGCTGCAATCCCGGCCGGGGGGCACAACTCAACCACGGGGCCAGACAGGCCAGCGGCAAGATCCTGCTCTTTCTCCATGCCGACACTGAGCTGCCTTACGGTTTTGCCAAGTCAATCCTGCATGCTCTGAGCGAACCCGTGACCATTGCCGGAGCCTTCCGTCTCCAGATTCATAATGGAGGTCTACTGCTGCGATTCATCTGTTTCTGGGCGAATCTGCGCTCACGTCTCCTGCAGCTTCCTTATGGCGATCAGGCCCTCTTTATCAGGCGTGACGACTTTCTGCAACTGGGCGGGTTTCCGGAAACCCCGATCATGGAAGACTTCATCTTTATCAAAAAGGCCAGACAGGCAGGCAGAGTCACTACCCTGCCCCTGAGTGTGACCACCTCGGCCAGACGCTGGCGGCGCTTGGGAATCATCCGCACCACTCTTATCAACCAGCTGGTAATTCTTGGCTATTATACCCGTGTCCCTTTACAAAAGCTGGCCTCATTGTACCGAAGGTAGAGGCCCCACTGGGGATTTTTCTGCTGGAGTTTTATTTTCGGGTACCTGTTTCGCAGGAGTTGACAATGGAACAACCGGCACAGCAGCAGGCGGCACAGTCTGATCAGAGATCGCCGGTTCCTTCTTCTCAAAGGCCTTCCGCACCTTTTCATCCTTAATCACCTGCTGAAACAGAGTCATGGCCTGGGACAGATAAGGACACAGCTGACACTGACGCAGCATGGGAGTATCAGCTGCCAGAAAAGTGGTCAGAAGCATATGAAGAAGGATGGCAAGGATCAGGGCCTTGACCGCACCAAAAAGGGCGCCAAGCACTTTATCAAACCAACCGGCAATGGTCAATTGCACCACCCCGGTCAAGGCCTTGCCCAGAAGCATGGTCAGCACATAGGTACAGGCAAAGACAATGGCATAGGCCAGGAGAAACACGACCTGAGGGTTTTCTGAAACCCCTCGCAAAAAAGGAAAAAGTTTGTCATGATACTGTCCGGAGACAAGATATCCGACATAAAGGGCAACAAGCACCGTGACCTGACCCAACAGCCCGACCCAGATCCCGCGCGCCATAAAAAAAACAAAAATGGCTATGATGACAAGATCATACGCCGTCATATTAACCCCAATGTCCATATCTCTTCCCCACAGGCGACAATTAGCAACTCAGACCAGCAAGGCCTATATCCTGCATCGTTTTTAGCAGGAACAGTTGAAATTGCAAGACATTATTTCTCTCTTTAACCCGACAACAGGCCATGCAACTCGTTCCCCTCCCGGAATCCCTGTCCATTACTATCAGCAAGATCTTTGCACAGACACGCCTTAAGGCAACAATGCTGGATCTTGATCAGCTCTGCACTCTCATCCACAACGGAGAAGAAAAGACCATATGCGAGAAATGGCTGCACCGGAATGAAGAGGAGAAACTACACACCCTGCACTACAAGAAGAGACACCTTGAGTGGCTGGGCGGCAGGATCTGCGCCAAAGAGGCATCCGTCCGATACCTCCTGAGCAGCCATGGCAATCAATCCAAACAGGCCACCATTCATGCCCCGCTTCTCCAGATCATGCCCTCCGCCTCTGGCCGTCCCTTCCTTGACGACAAGGCCCTGCCTAAAGATCTGAACATGCCTCATATCTCCATCTCCCATTCAAAGGGATATGCCATGGCAGTGGCTGCTACCAGCCACTGCGGCATAGATATCCAGGCAGACAGCAAGGCTCTGGAGCGGGTGAAAGACCGTTTCTGCTCCAGAGAAGAAGAAGAACTTCTTGGCCACGAGTTGAAGCAATTGCAGTTACCACAGCACCTCACCCTGCTCTGGGCCGCCAAAGAGGCTGTCAAAAAGGCCACTACCCTTGAGAGCATGCCCGGATTTCTCGATCTTCTACTGACCCACATCCAGACGACGGCCAAGGATGGCCTAGTGTCGTGGGTGCCAGGGACGGCGCAAGAGCGACCGACAGCCAGGGATGGCTTAGTGTCGTTCGAGCCAGGGATGGTGGAAGAGCGACCAACCCCGCAGACAGAGTCCCAGACGGCCTGCCTCTTCACCCTTGAGTTTCAAGAAGGCCGGAAGAAGTCCTTCAACCGAGGGCTTCAGTTCCAAGTAGCGGTCTGCCGGCACCAGGGATATGGAATTGGTCTGTGCGTCATCCCCTCTCAACCTGGAGAAAACAATGCCTGAGCTCCCTGAGGTTGAGGTCATCTGCCTGGGCCTGCGCCCGCACCTCACCGGGCGGGTCATCACTGCCATCCAGTGCAGCGGCAAAGATCTGCGTCACCCGGTTCCCCATAGCCTTATGAACGAGAGACTCTGCGGCCAGACGATCCGTGCTGTCACGCGACGAGCCAAGTATCTGCTCATTGAGACCGAAGACCAAACGCTTCTCATCATCCATCTGGGCATGACCGGCAACCTTGGCATCTTCCCCCACGCCACCCCGCTCAAGATCCATGACCATGTCTGCTGGCAACTGGACAATGGTCTTGAGATGCGCCTCAACGACACCAGACGTTTTGGCGCAGTGTGGCTGCTGCCCCCCGAACAGGCAAAGAACATAGAGACGGATTTTTTCGGGACCACCGGGCCTGAACCTTTCAGCAAGACCTGCACCCCTGCCCATTTCATGGCCCTGGCTCGGGCGAGAAAACAACCGGTCAAGACCTTTCTCATGGACAGCAAAATTGTGGCAGGCATTGGCAATATCTACGCCAACGAGGCACTTTATGCCGCCGGCATTCATCCCTGTCGCGAGGTTTGCACCTTACAGAAAGACGACTGGCAACGACTCATCCAACTGATCCGCCAGATCCTGACCCGAGCCATTGCCTGCGGCGGCTCAACCATCAGTGACTTTATCAATGCCAGCGGAGAAAGCGGCTACTTCCAAGTAAACTTCCAGGTCTATGGCAGGAAAGGTCAACCCTGTCTCCAGTGCGGGATACCCATAGAAAAAATACAGATAAGCGGCAGGGCAAGTTATGTCTGCCCCAATTGCCAGAAAATATGAGAACTACCTTTACAAAAAAATTTCAATACGATTAGATGATGCAACATCATCATTTTTTATCTTAACACACCTGAGAGAGGAAGAGAGAGTATGCAAAACGTGATTTATTGTACAGTTATGGCCTGCTTGCTGGTCCTTTGCCCGGCAGCACCCGCATCAGCAGACATCATCAACAACCCTATCACCTCCACAGTTGACAACATCTACGGCACCTCCGGTTCCGATATTATTAGCAACGAAGGTACTGTTACTAATAGCATCATTGGAAATCCACAGGATGGCAGCGACAGTGGTTTCAACAGCATCACGAACTCGGGAACAGCAGGCTTTATCGAAGGCAGCTATAACACGGTTAACGGCAGTAGTGCTGGGTCTAGCAGTATCACGAACTCAGGGACGGTAAACGAATGGATTGATGGCAGCTGGAACCTTGGTGATTATAGCAATGGAGGGTCTAACAATATTACAAATTCAAGTACCGGCCAAGTGGGCGCAATCTTCGGTAGCGCAAACTGGGGTATCGGCAGCAGTGGCGGCTTTAACAACATCACAAACTCTGGGATATCATCCATAAATGTCGGCAGTGAAAATTACGGCATCAACAGTAGCGGGGGGAGTAACAGCATTACGAACTCCTACACAGGCTTGGTCGGCGCACTTTATGGCAGCATGAACGAGGGTGTTGGCAGTAGTGGCAGCTCTAACAGCATAACGAACTCTGGTCAAGCAGGAGTAACCTTTGGCAGTTTTAACATCGGTGACGGCAGTAGTGGCGGCTCTAACAGCATAACGAACTCTGGTCAAGCAGAAGTAACCTTTGGCAGTTTTAACATCGGTGACGGCAGTAGTGGCGGCTCTAACAGCATAACGAACTCAGGTCAAGCAGGAGTAACCTTTGGCAGTTTTAACATCGGTAATGGCAGCACTGGCGGCTCAAACAACATTACAAATTCAAGTACTGGCCAAGTATTTGAAATCTACGGTAGCGCAAACGATGGTGTTGGCAGCAGTGGCGGCTTTAACAGCATCACAAACTCCGGAATATCAATCATAAATGCCGGAAGTGCAAACTTCGGCATCAACAGTAGCGGGGGGAGTAACAGCATTACGAACACGGACACAGGCTTGGTCGGCGCACTTTATGGCAGCATGAACGAGGGTGTTGGCAGTAGTGGTGGCTCCAATAACATCACCAACTCAGGTGTCGTGGGCGGTGAAATCTTCTTTGCCATCACTAACGAAAGTGATATCAGCACAACAGCAAAAGGTATAAGTCCAGTAAGCGGAATCATCGGCAGCTGGAATACGGGTGACAACAGCAGTGGCGGCTCCAACACCATCACGAACTCGGGTATTGTGGGCAGTGACTTTACAGCTGTCACCGGAAACGAGGTTAATATCAGCACAACGACAAACACCGAAGAACTGCCAGCAGGCGGGATCATCGGCAGTGTGAACATGGGTGACGGCAGCAATGGTGGCTCCAATAATATCACTAACTCAGGCACAGTAAACGGCGCTCTCTTCGCGAACCCGGTCGGCAACGAATATAGTTCAACGGCAAGAACCTCAGGACTGTCAGCCGGCGGGATCATCGGCAGTATGAATACAGGTAACAACAGCAGCGGTGGCTCCAATCATATCACTAACTCGGGTATTGTGAACGCCACTCTCTTTGCTACCCCCTCTAACAGCGATTATAGCAGTGTAACGACTAGTGAACCTCTCCTGACAGGCGGAATCGTCGGGAGCTGGAATATAGGTGATGGCAGCAGTGGCGGAGAGAACAGTATCGTAAATTCCGGCACAGTAACTGGAGATATCTACGGCAGCTACAACCTGGGTACAGGCAGCACCTCTACTGGCAATACAATCAACAACTCCGGCACCGTCGATGGATCGATGTACGGCAGTTATAATTCAGGAACCAACTCAAGTGGCGGGAATGATCTGATCACCAACAGTGGTCAAGTGAGCGGCAGCATCTATGGCGAAGATGGCAATGACACCATAATCGTGGTTGGTGGCTCCACTTTAGGCGGAGTAGCTGATGGTGGCAGCGAAATCGACACCCTGGGTTTTAACAACATGGGAACAGTAAACTCCAATGTTATCGGTACCACCTATCTCAACTTTGAAAACCTGGGGTTTTACGGCGGCACCACCACCCTGACCGGGTCTTGGGATTTCTCCGGCAGCAGCACCACCGTCTATGCCGGCAATTTTTTTGTGAACGGCCAGCTGTCCACTGGCAACTTTACAGTAGAGCGCAACGGTTTTGCCAACATATCAGGGTCAGTAGACAGCGGGATGACAATGGTCTACGGCCATATGAAAGTCAATGGAAGTCTTTCCACTGATGACCTTACCATCGCCTCAAGTGGTCTGCTCAGCGGTTCAGGCCATATCTATGGCGATGTAATGAATTACGGAACCATCTCCCCGGGGAACTCCATTGGTACCCTGTCCATTAACGGCACCCTCAGCTTCATGTCCGGCAGCGTTTATGCCGTCGAATTAGCGACAAACGGTTCTTCCGATATGCTCAAGGTTACTGGCTCGGTCCATCTCCATGGCGGCACGATAAGAACCGCACTTCCCCGCAGTCTTTATACCAATGGACAAAACTGGAGCATCATCTCTGCAGGAGGCGGTATCAGCGGATCTTTTGACTCAGTGGCAGACAATCTGAACTCTTCTCAAACCTTGGATTTATTATTAAAATATAATGCAAACCAGATCCTGCTGGAAATCGAACGAACCCCCTTTGCCAGCCTGGGAGCAACTCCCGGCGAAAAGGGAGTTGGTTTGGGACTGGATGGAGTGGTGCCCCTGGCCAGCGGCAGCATGGCTGAGTTTATCACTTCCATGGATTTTGACATGAACCTGCTACAGATCCAAAATACACTCAATGCCTTAAGCCCCGAGATGTATACCACCTTCAGCATCGCGGGACTGCAGGCCATGAATGTCCTGGACCAGGCAACGGGCCGGCATCAGGCAGACCTGCGTCAGCGCAAAGAATTGGGCCTTGACTCTAATAACACCTCAACGGTGGCAGAGCTTGAAAGAAACTGGAACCTCTGGGTACAGGGTTTGGGCAACTGGTCTGAACAGGATTCAGAGGACAACTTTTTAGGCCACAGCCAGGATCTTGCTGGCATTATCACTGGAGCCGACCGCATGTTCTCTGACTGGCTGCGAGTTGGACTGGACTTTGGCTACAGTGACAGCAAACTGGACTGGGACTGGACTGGCTACAACGGTAATATGCAGGGAGTACATCTTGGAGCGTATGCCAGCGCCGATCTAAACGGATTCTTTCTCGACGTCTCCAGTGGTTATGCCAGCTTTAGTAACACTGCGACCAGAGATATTCGCTTTGACGGGTTCTCAGCCAGAGCCGGAAACGATTTCGATTCAAGCGCTTTACAGGGACGCTTTACAGGTGGTTATGATTTCAAGATGAACAAATGGCTGCTTAGTCCGTTGGCATCTTTAGGCTATACGCGATTAGAACAAGACGATTTCACAGAGCGAGGGGCTGACTTCCTGAACCTGCATATAGCAGAGAGCACAACCGATTCCATGACCAGTACGATTGGTGTTCGTTTCTCTGGACGGGTAAAAAGTGATCAATGGCAGTTCCTGCCTCGGGCAGAGCTCAGCTGGCTGCATCAATTTGAGGATGAAGGCGCATCGATTACCGCAAGCTTTATTAATTATGACGCTTCGTCGTTCAGGGTGACAGGTCTTGCTCCCGTAGCTGATCAGGGACTTTTAAGCTTGGGCCTGACCAGTGAATATGGCCAGAATATTTCACTCTTTTTAAATTGTGCCTTCGCCTTAGCTGATGGTTACACCTCAAATCAACTCTCCGGTGGTCTGAACTGGAAATTCTAATTCCAGTTCAGTGAATTTCTCTTTTGGACAGTGTATCGGCAATCTCAACACAAAGTCCAAAAGTGAAATAACTTGAGTTTCAAGAAGGCCAGACGATCCGTGCCATCGTGCGACGAGCCAGGTATCTGCTCATTGAAACCGAAAACCAAACCTTTCTCATCATCCATCTGGACATGACCGGCAACCTTGGCATCTCCCCCCAATCCCTTCCCTCACATCTGGCCGACAATCTTTTCGAGAATGACACTGAACATCTCCTGCTCCTCACTGGACAGGGTAGATGTGACCTCTTCAGTAAGCCGCAGATGATATTGATGGTGCTGATCAAAGAGCACCTGCCCTTTTTCCGTCAGTTCGATCAGCCAGGAGCGGCGGTCGGTCTCATGGGGCGTCCTCTGCAGCAGTCCCTGCTCCTCCAACCGGTCCACCATCACAGTCAGGGTACCGGTGGTCACCCCCATCTTTCTGGCCAACTCCTTCATCTGCAGAGAGACACCATGACCAACGATCTCAACGGTATGCATCTGGGCGGTTGACAGCCCGGAACCCCTGAGGACATCCTGCTCCCAGAAGGACATCTTCTCATACCACTCAACAAGCTGATGAGAAAGCTTTTCAATCCTGGTTAACGGGACAGACATGACTCTTCCTCGCAAATATTCAGTTCTATGGTCAGATGCGAAATCTCCTTGAAATCGCTCAGCAACCCCTTGTAATAGTCCATCTTCTTCGGGTGATGGGTGACAATGGAGATAATGGCCGCGAAATCCGCCGGGCCCACCCTCCAGACATGCATATCCGCAATCCGGTTGTCCAGTGCCCCCTCAATTTTTTCTTTGATGGCAGCCAACTCGATAGCCTCCATGCTGCCATCGAGCAGAATAAATCCCGTCTCCCGTAACAGACCATAGGCCCAGCGGGCAATAATCAACGCACCAACGATGCCGATCACAGGATCAAGCCAATTCCAGCCCAGATATTTACCAAGAATCAGGGCAGCAATAGCCATAACCGAAGTCAGGACATCGGCCAATACATGCAGATAGGCCGCCTTGAGATTGTAATCATGGTGATTATTATGATTATGATCATCATGGTCATGACCATCACGAAGGAGAAAAGCACTGACGATATTCACCGCAAGCCCCAGAACTGCCACACCAATGGCCTCATTGAAATGGATCGGATGCGGGACCACCAAGCGCTGACCCGATTCAATGAGCATGATAAAGGAAACCACGCCCAAAACAATGGCGCTGGCAAAGCCCCCAAGCACACTGACCTTACCGGTGCCAAAGGCAAAGTCTTTGCTGTTCGTGTGCCTCTGGGCATATCGATAAGCAAAAATCGCGATCATGAATGCGGCTGCGTGAGTGCCCATGTGCCAGCCATCGGCCAACAGAGCCATTGAACCATAAGCCATGCCCGCTGCCACCTCAAGCAGCATGGTAATGGCGGTCAGAATCAGCACCTGCCTTGTTCGTCGCTCACCATGTTCCTGAATGACCACAAAGTCATGTTGATGTTGCCAGGGATCAATAGAATGAGTATGCATCTAAAACCTCACTGAAAAGAAAACTACCTTTATCCTCACCTCCACTTCAAGGAGAACAGATACAGCCATATTGTTTGATTGTCAAGATACTTGTCACTCAAACAATATGAACCATATGACCAATCAGAACATGATCCATCAACATTGTTGTTTCTTCCTGATTCTGGTATAAAAGAAAAGTTTTCTTATGATAGATTTTTTCCTCTTCACCTTTTGCACATACACATAATCCTTCCCCATGATAGGCATCTTTGATTCAGGAATTGGCGGCATGACCGTGGCACGGGCGGTGGAACAACTGCTGCCGGATTACTCCATCGTTTATTTTGGCGACATTGCCCGCACCCCCTATGGTTCAAAAAGCGCGGCGACCATCACCGATTACTCCCTGCGGAACACTGAGTTCCTACTGCAGAAAGGGGCGGAGATCATCATCATTGCCTGCAACACCGCCTCCAGTGTGGCGACCGAGGCCTTACGCCGGGAATTTCAGGTACCGATCATTGAAGTGATCACCCCGGCCGCTAACAAAGCCGTTGCCACCAGCAAAACAGGCAGGATCGGGGTCATCGGTACCAGAGCCACCATCAGAAGCGGGGTGTACGAACAGACCATCTGCAGTCAACGTCCTGATTTTCATGTCTTCTCCGAGGCCTGTCCTCTGCTCGTCCCGCTGGTGGAAGAGGGGTGGACAAACAAGCAAGAAACCAAGATGATTCTCCGGCGCTACCTGCACCCCTTGAGAGATAAGCAGATCGACACCCTGGTACTCGGCTGTACCCACTATCCTCTGCTCACAAAGCTGATCCAGACCAGGGTGGGAAAACGAGTCACCCTTATTGATTCCTCGGTGGAGACCGCACATTATGTCAGAGACCTTCTGACTGAGCAACCGCACCTTGTCGCTAAAAAAGACCACGGCATATCCACCCACCACTACTATGTCTCCGACCTGACCGATTCCGCGCAAAAAGTTGCCCGGAAGATATTTGAACGTCCCCTGGAGTTGATCCTTACATGAAACCTTTTCTGACCCAAACAACCCTTGGAGTTCGCGCACTTTTGTTGTCGCTCACCGCACTCCTTTTCCTGCTCCTGCACCAGCCACTCTTTGCCGGCCAGAACGTGAATGAAGCTCCGGAGGATATCGCCCGGAGACTGCAGCAGAACTATGACCAACTCAAGAGTCTCAGCTTTCACTTCACCCAGAGCACCGAAGGGGAACTCAGTGGCAGACCGCAGCAGGGAAGTGGTACCGCCTGGTTTGTCAAAGAGAAAAAAAGTCCGGGAGCTCCCGGTACCGTCGGCAAGATGCGCTGGGATTACACCAGCCCGGATAAACAGATTCTGATCAGCGACGGGGTAAATTTTTCCATGTACTTTGCCAAACTTGAACAGATGATCGTCAGTCCTGCCGAGTCCATGCAAACAGATATCACCTACGCTTTTTTCACCGGCGCCGGCAATCTGCTCAAAGATTTTACCATCTCTGCCCCCAATCCTGAATTGAATCCAAAAAAAGAGGACGCTGACCATTACAAGGTCATTAAGCTCATCCCTAAGGAAAATCAGTCCCAAGTGAGCGAGATTCATCTATGGGTGACCGCGGATTCACTGATCCAGCGCATGGAGATCCTTGACCATTTTGACACCAGGACCACGCTTGAATTCAGCAAGTTGGAGACCAACAGCCTGCCCACTGATGACCCCAAGGCCATGGATGCGCTGTTTAGCTATACCCCGCCCGAGGGAACAGAAATCATTTATCAATGAAGACCCTGAAGACCCAGGCGCCAGCGGCCGATCTCTTTAAAATTGCCCTGATCTCCATGCCCTGGTCGATCCTGAATCGGCCTTCCATTCAACTGGGTGCCCTTAAGGCTTGGCTGGACCGCGATGACACCATCCAGACCCACACTTTTCACCCTTACCTCCAGGTCGCCAAGGCTCTTGGGACCGAGACCTATCACCATCTGGCCAGAAACAGCTGGGCCGGCGAGTCCCTCTACGGCCCTCTGCTCTTTCCAGAACGACGACCACAGGCGGCACGGCTTTTTGACGAGAGTTGCAAAGGCAAGAAGGAGCTGCGCAGACTTGATTTTGATCAAACAGTCCAGCTCCTTGACCTTTCTCTTGACCAATGGCTGGCTGACCTTGATCTCGCCAGCTTTCACCTGATCGGATTTTCCATCTGCTTCAATCAGCTGCTCTCTTCACTCACCGCAGCGCAGCGCATTAAAGAACTCCACCCCGCTCTGCCCATTGTAATTGGTGGTTCCGGATGTGTCGGGACGATAGGTGCCTCTCTGCTGGAAAACTTTTCTCAGATTGACTATGTGATTTCCGGTGAAGGAGAAGAAGCCCTGACCCAGCTCTGTCATTGCTTGCAACAGAACAACGACCCGGAAGCCCTGCCGCCTCAGATAATCCTGCGGAGGCGACCTTATACCGAAGGACCCTGCCGGGGTATTGTTGACCTGAACAGGCTGCCGACACCAGATTACGCCCCTTACTTTCAGCAGATGCAGGACACCTTCCCCGGCCAGCCCTTCATCCCCATTCTACCCCTTGAATTCTCCAGGGGCTGCTGGTGGAACCGCTGCACCTTCTGCAACCTGAACTTGCAATGGCAGGGATACCGCTGGAAAAAAAGTGACAAGGTGGTACGCGAGGTGGCAGAACAATCCCTTCGCCATGGCTGCCTTGATTTTACCTTTACCGACAATGCCCTACCGCCAAAAGAGGCTGATCTCTTTTTTCAGACCATGGCAGAAGAGAAGATCGACTACGACTTCTTTGCCGAGATTCGGGTGATCAGCGATGGTGACAAACTGGCAGCCTATCGTCGCGGCGGCCTCTCTTCTGTCCAGGTCGGCATTGAGTCCCTCTCTACTACCCTGCTTGCCAGAATGGAAAAAGGCACCACGGTCATGGACAATATCGCTGCCATGAAACAGAGCCGATTGTGCCACATGCAGCTTGATGGCAACCTGATCACCGAATTCCCCGGCAGTACCGAGGAAGAAGTGGCTGAGACCCTTTATAATCTGGATTTCGTCCTTCCCTTCACCCCGCTTACCGCCGCCTCATTTTTCCTTGGACACGGTTCACCAGTCTGTAATAATCCAAAAGAGTTCGGTATCTCAGCTGTAATCCAGCACCCCAAAAACCGCAGGCTTTTTCCTCAAGAGCTCCTTGCAGGAATGGAGATGTTGATCAAGGGGCATCGGGGCGACCGAACCTTGCAGCGCCGACTCTGGCAGCCTGTCTCTCAAAAAATTGCCCAATGGCAGGCCTTCCACACCCATCGCGATCTTCATGGAATCCCAGCGCTGAGCTACCGGGACGGCGGCTCCTTTCTCATCATCCGTCAGGAACAAATCAATACCCCCTGCCTGCAGCACCGACTGCGCGGAACATCCAGGATAATATACCTCTACTGCCAGGATATCCGGAATCGAAAAGAGCTGGCTCAACAGTTTCCAACCATTCCACCCAAGGCCATGAACGATTTCCTGGCCGATCTGATCACCAAACGGCTCCTCTTCCAGGAAGAAGACCGGGTGCTGGCGCTAGCAATCCCGGCCTTCGCCCCATAACCTCTTTTTGTTTTTAACTTTCTTCATTTTGATGGTAGTATATTCGCATTTATTCACTCGTTATCATATCAAACATCTACACAAGGGTATTACCCATGAATCAGGAAACAACCGAACCAAGTTTTGCCGATCTGTTCCAGGAAAGTTCATCAAAATCCCTACGCCGTCTGGAACCAGGCCAGAAAATAACTGCCACCATTGTTGGCCATAGCGGAAACTCGGTCTTTCTTGATGTCGGTGGTAAAAATGAAGGGATCCTCGACAGCTCTGAATTAATGAATAAAGAAGGCGAGCTCTCCGCCACCATTGGCGACAAGGTAGAGGTCTATTTTCTCAAGTCTACTGGTGGAGCCAAGCTCTTCACTATCAAGCTGGGCGGTGGAAAAAACACGACCCATCTGGAAGAGGCCTGGCGCAACGCTATTCCGGTTGAAGGCCTGGTCAAAGAAGAGATCAAGGGTGGTTTTGACATTACCCTTGGCGGCTCAGTGCGCGCCTTCTGCCCTTTCTCCCAGATGGGACTGCACCGGGTTGATGACGCCGGAGCAGAGTACACTGGCCGCCACATGACCTTCCTCATCACCCGATTTGAAGAAAATGGCCGCAATATCGTGGTCTCAGCCAGGGCCTTGCTTGAACAGGAACGAGAACGGCAGAAAGAAGCCTTGCAGGAAAGCCTGGAGGAAGGTGGCACCGTTCATGGCACCATCAGCTCCATCCGTGACTTCGGTGCCTTCGTCGATATTGGTGGCGTGGATGGATTGATCCCGATCTCGGAAATCGGCTGGAGCCGCGTGGAGGATATCAAGGAGCACCTCACCGTGGGCCAGGAGGTCACCGCCGTGATCAAGAAACTGGACTGGAAGGCAGGACGTATCACCCTGAGCCTCAAAGAGACGTTGCCCAACCCATGGGACGAGGTGCGGCAGGGTTTTGTTGAGGGATCAATACATACCGGCACCGTGGCCCGCCTGACCACCTTTGGAGCCTTTGTCACCCTCGCCCCCGGTGTCGACGGCCTGATCCACATATCCAGGCTTGGCGGTGGCCGCCGCATCAATCACCCACGCGAGGCGCTGGAAGTAGGACAGGAGATTGAGGTAAAGGTGGAGACAATTGACAATGAGGCCAGAAGGATCAGTCTGGCCCCCAGTGATTATGTGAGCAGCGAGTCCACAGAAACGGCAGAGAAGGATGAATATAAGAAATTCGTCTCCGAGAAGAAGTCGGCTAAAAAGGAGGCGGAGTCGGTCGGCAGCTTGGGGGCCTTGCTCCAGGAGAAACTGAAGAACCGCTCGAAATGAACTGTTCACGACCGCCCCACAGAGTCCCGCCAATCTCTACAGAAGCCTTGACAGGGTTCATGGATGGCCTGCAGAGGCTTCATAATCCGGCAGTGTAAAGACCCAGCGTCCCTCAACCTGGACGCCGGCTTCTCATCTGGGGGCAAGATCCTTGCCCCTGCTGCCAACCTCACCTGCAAGGTCGGGGCGACGCTGTTCGTCGCCCCGACCTTTTTTTATTTTTTGCGATTTAGCTGCCTCTCCTCCCCTTGCAAGAGAGACAGCCCCTTACCGCTCGATTTGGGCCAAACAGGTCAAAAAGAGCTTCTGAAAATCAACAATCTGGCCAACAGGTCAAGTTCTCTGTTTTATTCTACTCTGACCCTATTTATCCAAATTCAGTTACCAAGTTCAAGCCCTCTGATTCTTTTGAGCGGTGGTCGTCAGATATCGCCAAATTTGTCATAATTAGCCGACAACGTTAAAAAAACAACGGAGACATTTCCCTTGGCTCCCAGAGTATGATCATCATATGATGCGATTGATTTATGATTTTAACTGGCCCTGTTTTTTGATGTGAAGACAGGCCTAATAATACTGTTAACCAATATAAATGGTTAATATTCACAAAGGTAGAGTTTATTTGAGTGTTGCATGAAAATTCAACCAACTTCAGGAGTTCATATTTTGAATTATAGCCAAAGTTCTAACACGCCGACTGAGATTGTTGTTGGTATAATCGGCCCAATTGGATGCAATAGAGAACTTGTTATTAATACGATTAAGAAACTTGCCAAACACTATTCCTATGAATCTGAAGTTATTAAATTAAGTGACATCATAATATCATATACAAATGTCAATGTTATTGGTTACGACCAATATGATCGAGTTGTGAAACTTATGGATGCTGGCAACGACTTAAGAAATTCAACATCAGATAATTCAATTTTGGGAAAAATGGCGGCAATCAAAATATCGAAACAGAGAGAAAACCATAAAAAGCCTGTAATTTACATAATTAATTCTCTTAAGCATCCTGAGGAGGTAGCTGTACTTAGAGATATTTATGGCAATGGTTTTTATCTATTCGCAATTCATTCATCAGAAAAGACCAGAGATGTATTTCTTAAGAAGGAATGTCATATTGATTCTGATAAACAACGAAAGGAGCTTATAGAGAGAGATAAAGACGAACATCTTGGTTATGGCCAAAGGACCAGTGCAGCATTCCATTTGGCAGATTTCTTTGTTACAGAAAACGGTGACAATAAAAAAATATGGAATTCGCTTGAACGATTTTTTGATTTAATATTTGGAGACCCATTTCGAACACCAACATTTCAGGAGTATGCGATGTTTATGGCATACGCCTCTTCTATTAAAAGCGCTGATTTATCAAGACAGGTTGGTGCGGTAATAACGCACCTAGATGACATTTTGTCAACTGGTGCTAACGAGTGTCCTAAGCCATATGGAGGAACATATTGGCCTGAATTTAATGAAAAAAACAATGAGATATCTGACGTTAAAGGAGGAAGGGATTATACGCGTGGCTGTGATCACAATGCACATGAAAAACAACAAATAATAAATAGGTTGAAGTCTAACATGCCTAAAAAAGAAGCGGATATCCTCGACGAGAATATTGCAAATTCTGGATTGCAAGACATAACAGAATATGGGCGTGTTGTGCATGCAGAAATGGATGCCATTCTCGGTTGCGCCAGAAGAGGAGTTAGTTGCTTAGGAACCATTATGTTTTGCTCTACCTTTCCTTGTCATAATTGTGCAAAGCATATTGTGGCTAGCGGAATTAAAAAAGTTGTTTATATCGAGCCTTATCCCAAAAGCAAGGCTTTTGACATGCATGACGATTCAATCTCTGATAATCCTAACGATAAAAGTGGTAAGGTTATTTTTCGTCCGTTCGTCGGTGTTGGCCCTCGCCAGTATATCAATTTCTTTTCATTGCATCTTAGTATGGGGGGGAAAATCAGTCGTAAAGAAAAAGGAACAGCCATAAAAGCTGCATGGGAACGCAAAAATGCGGTTCCTAGATTAAAATTGCACCCAGTATCTTATTTGGAAATAGAGGGTGTAATCGAAGAAGAAATTGAAAAATTAAATCTTGAATAAAGACTTCTCGCCAACGTTAGTGAATAGCAATACAAGCAAAAATTTCAGCAAACAGATGGTTAACAATTTCATTCACCAGATGGCGTGAACGTCTGCTGCGCTGTCGCGGTTTGCTCCATGGTGCCACCGATGATGAATAGCGTTAGTAGCTTTGAACCATAAATGAAGTGAATTTGACTCAGATTGATTCATTAAAAATGAGAAAAAATAAATGACTAATAGAAGAAGAGGTTTTGAAGAAGTATCTTTTGAAAAAAGGAAAGATACTAAAAAAGTGATTCTACCTCAGCGTGGAACTAAATCTGCAGCAGGATATGATTTCTCAACTCCTTTAGAAGTAGTAATTCCCGCAAAAAGCAAAAAAACTATTTGGAGTAATATTAAAGCATATATGCAAGATGAGGAAGTGTTACTTATTTATACCAGAAGCTCAATTGGAATTAAAAAAGGATTAACTTTAGCCAACGGCACTGGTGTAATAGATGCTGATTATTACGACAATGAAAATAACGAAGGCAATATAGGTATCTGTTTGGTTAATAACAACGATATTGACATTGTTCTAGAGGAAAGTGAACGTATAGCTCAAGGTGTTTTTATGCCTTATTTAATCTCTGATAATGGAAATTCTGATGTTAGTAGGACAGGTGGCATAGGTAGTAGTACATTGGCTAAATGAGCTTGCGAATTTAAATATAAATTGTATGAGCCTATATTAAGGCTATAAAGATGAATTGGAAATGATCTTGGAATAAAAAATTATGTCTGCACCTGACAAAACGCTAAACGCTGACAGCGGGAACCGCCCCGCTGCACATAAAAGGGGTCAGAGTAAAATTAAATCGTCGGCAGCCTAGGGGCTCTGCAGACAAACGGGAAGTACAGTCTTACCAGCTCAGGCGTTTCTCTGCCGGAGCATCTCAAACATGATCACACCGGCAGCCACAGAGCTGTTAAGGGAATCCAGACTCCCCTCCATGGGAATGGAGATCAGCACATCACACTGCTGACGCACCAGGGGTCTGATCCCTTGCCCCTCACTGCCGACGACCACGCAGGCCGGAAGCTTAAAATCTGTTTTATAGATTGACTGAGCCGCTTCATCCTTTACCGCCCCAAAGATCCAGGCCCCGGCCTTCTTCAATTTCTGCAGAGCAGTCGCCAAATTTACCACCTGACAGATATCGATATGGGAAATGGCACCGGCAGAGGACTTGGCCGCGATTCCGCCAAGAGGGGCGGAACGCTCTCTGGTGATCAAGACCCCACCCACACCTGCGGCATGGGCTGAACGGATAATTGCTCCCAGATTATGAGGGTCCTGCATGGAATCAAGAACAATCAGACGGGGTGACTCACCTTGTTCAACCTTTGCCGCAAAATTGGCCAGCAAGGTATCAAAGGGGAGTAACGGCACCTGACTGGTCCTGGCCACCACGCCCTGATGACGGGCCTGGGCGGCATCAGGACCGGTAAGATGAATCGTAGTGACAAAAGAGAGTTTTATCCCTGCCCCCTTGGCCAGCGCAATAATCTCTTCCCGTTTGGCCCCTTTACGATCATTATGAAGGATAACTTCACTGATCCTCTCCGGTTCCTGCTGCAAGGCCTCATAAACGGGATGTGTGCCCCAGAGCAGATCCTCATCCATACGCAGAGTACGACTCTGCCCGGCTCTCTCAACCTTCTTCTCTTTCATAGCTCACCCAGTATCTCAATGGATTGCCCCGTTGGCAGACGATGCCCCCGACTGCGCTCGGCAATTACAATAGCTCTCAGGGTATCAATGGCCTGTTCCAGATGGTCATTGACAATCAGATACTCATAATCAAGCGCTGCCTGCATTTCTATCTTGGCATTCTTCAATCTGAGGAGAATCGTCTCTTCACTGTCGGTTCCCCGACCACGCAGACGTCGTTCAAGCTCCTGCAAAGAGGGGGGGGTAATAAAGAGAGAGGCAGCGGGGATGACCGCAGATTTGCGTAAAATTGCAGCACCCTGGACATCTATATCAAGGACGACATCCAACCCTGTTGCCAGTTGGGCAAGCACCGCCAGCCTGCTGGTTCCATAGAGATTACCATGGACCTCGGCCCATTCCAGGAAGACTTCCTGCTCCCGCATGGCCTCGAACTGGCCACGGCTGACAAAATGATAATCAACTCCATCCTGTTCACCTGCACGCGGCAGTCGGGTGGTATGGGAGACGGAAAAGGCCAGACCTTGCAGATCTGCCATTACCCTCTTCAACAATGTGGTCTTGCCAGCCCCTGATGGAGCTGACAGGATAAACAATTTTCCGGTGGTCATGATTTATCCTGTTTCTGTGGCTGTTGATATTCTGCAAGATGATACTCAACCTCCAGCGCCGCCAAACGCTGGCCAATAGTATCAGGTTGCACTGAGGAGAGAATCAGGTGATTCGAATCCATCACCAGCATGGAACGAGTCCTTCTGCCTTCCGTCACATCAATCAGTTTTCCCTCTTGCTTTGCCAGTTCTTTCAACTTTCTGGATGGTGAAGAGCCGGCATTAATCACGGCAATAATCCGCTCAATAGCAACAGTATTACCAAAACCAATATTTAAAAGTTTCATCGATGGTCACCTTTCATTGAATATTGGCGCGAGCTATTCAATATTCTGAATCTGTTCCCGCATCTTCTCCAGTTCACTCTTTAACTCAACTGCGAGATAGGCGATGGCCGCGTCATTAATCTTAGAGGCAATGGTATTGACCTCCCGCAGAAATTCCTGGAGGAGAAAATCCAATTTTCTGCCAACGGCCTCCTTCTCTGTCAGAAAGGACTGAAACTGGCCTATATGACTTTGTAGTCTGACAATCTCCTCTGTGACATCGGTTTTATCAGCCAGGATTGCTACCTCCTGACATAAGCGTTGTTCATCAAGCTGCACATTACCCAGCAGTTTTTGCAAGCGTTCACCAAGCACCTGTTCTCGCTGCCTGAGAAGTTCCGGAATTCCAGCCTCAATCTTTTCAATCGTCAGGGTAAACACCTGCAAGCGCGCCGACAAGTCTCGGACCATGGCGGCTCCTTCCTGCTGGCGCATGGTTTCACAAGCGACCAGAGCCTGATCAAGGGCCTGCTCCAGATGCGGCCAGGCAGTCTCCATATCTTCACCTTGCTGCTCCTGAACCAGAACCTCAGGGCGAGAGGCCACAAAGGCCAGATCAGGTATCCCCTCCCTGCCCAGTTCCTGGGCAATCTGCTCCATGGCAAGTTTATAGGCCCTGACCAGTTCCATATTCACATGCATCTTCACAAGATCAGAAGAATCGCCGCTCACAGCCAGCAGCAGATCCACGCGACCACGCTGGTGAAAACCGCTCACCTTTTTCCTGACCCGCTCCTCGAGCGCGGCATAGCCCTGTGGCATCTTAATCTTCAGGTCAAGATATCGATTATTTACACAACGCAACTCCGCCATCCACACCCGTCCGCCAGAGGCATGCTCACCCCGACCAAAACCGGTCATACTCTTACAAGCCATTATTCCCCCATTCCTCTTTTAAAGCTGCTCTCCTTTAAGTTCAGCCAGAATCTCTGCGCTGCTCACCGTCGCCGTTCCGATTTTGCCAACCACAATCCCCGCCGCCACATTGGCAAGGGTTGCCGCCTCGGTAAAAGAAGCCCCGACTGCGAGACCAAGGGCCAGGGTGGCAATCACTGTATCACCAGCACCAGTTACATCAAAAACCTCACGGGCCATGGTGGGAATGGTAACGATATCCTGCCCGCTCTCCAGCAAGGACATCCCAGCCTCTCCACGGGTGATGAGCACTGCCTCACAGGAAAATTTAGTTCGCAGGATTTCTGCCGCCTGAACCAAGTCCTGATCACTTGTGATCTGTAAGCCTGTTATCTTTTCGGCCTCTAGATGATTAGGGGTAATAATTGTTGCCCCTTTAAACCTGTCTGGCTGATCAGGTTTTGGATCCACTACCACCGGAATCCTGCGGCCACATTCCTGCTCCACCTCACGCACCTTTTGCAGCAGATGGCCCATCAAGGGTTGTGAAATAACTCCCTTATAATAATCAGAGATGATAACCACATCAAAATCAGCAATATTCTTGTCGATAAAATCAAGCATGACAGCAATGGTCTGTTCTGAAGGGACACCGGTCTGCTCACGATCAAAACGAACGACCTGTTGTCCATGGGCCACCACTCGGGTCTTGACTGTAGTAGGCCTTTTTCCACGCACCAGGCCCTGACTCGAGGCACCAAGATCTGCCAACAGTTGTTGCAGCCGGCCACCCATTTCATCGTTACCGATAATACCGCAGAGTACGGCCTCACCCCCAAGGGAATAGATATTATGCAAGACATTGGCGCCACCGCCCAGCAACATTTCTTCTCTGGTCACGTTCACCACTGGCACCGGGGCCTCTGGCGAGATCCTACTGACAGTCCCCCAGATAAAATGATCAACAATGATATCACCAATCACCAGGATCCTGGTTCCGGCAAACTGCGGTATATATTTAACTAGATGGGCATTCATCTGCTCAACTCCACTAAACGGTGTAAAAAAAGAACATAAACATCTAAGTCGGCAAGACAGCATAAGAAATGCCGGTCACTCTTCATCCATACCCAAAAGGCACTTCCTGCGGGGCGTTCACTCCGTGATCGAGACGAAGCAATCCCAGGCCTGCGTAACGAAATAATTATCAGGAAACACGCTAGCTAGCAACGGCTTCTAATCGTTCGGCCATTCTCTCCGAGGCAAAAACCAGGGACTCTATATCCAGGACACTCAATACATTTTGATCATAAAGGACCTTGACCCTGGAAGGAAAACCTTCTTCCCTCTCTTCATCCCAGAAAAGCAAAACAATAGGCAAACGCGGCAGCACTGCTACCTGAAAGGCGGCAGTACAACTCTGTTCCAGATCAACTCTTGGCACCGCATCAATCCTGCCGGCACATTCCCTGAGCAAGGCCTCTTTTCCACAAAATTGGCTGGCAATACGCTCCTCACAATAGACCCGGAGGGTGCGCACCTTGGAGATGGAGTTAGGTAAGGATTCCATTCCCACCCATTCACCAGAGCGGGCATCCCCACCGCCATAATAGACATAATTATATAAAAGAATCTGATCACGAGGCTCCTGAACCTCTTTTCCGCCAAAGAATATACCCTCACAGGAGAGGGTATATTCATGCCCGAGATAGCGAAAATATAAAAGATTTGTTTCCACTCCTGACCAATCACATCCAAGATGTGACGCAACAGCAGAGAAATCCACCTCTCTTACTTTACCTTTCAAGTGGGTCACCAGGGCCATATCTTTTTCATCCAAAAGCCCCGCAACACCAGACAGCCCACCACTCCCGCGGTCAGTGACGGTAAATTCACCACCAAGACGTTTTAAATCCACATAGGAACACTTCCCAGGATTCTCTCCGCCTTTGGTCACAGCTGCAGCAAAGGCCAGGCAGGCGGCGTAACCACATTCCCCGCAATTCGTCCTTGCGGTAAACTTTATAAATTCAAGAGGTTGCAATTCGTTAGATAAAGAGTCTGTACCCCAATGGCATTCCCTTTGAGGTATGAATTTTAAGATGAAAGGTTAAAAATAAAAAGGGAAAGGAACTCCTTTCCCTGAGTTATTGTTTATACAAGGCCTAATGAATTCATTAGGCCTTGTATAAACAATAAAAAAAAACGATGCAAAAGGCTTCAACTCCCTTGGCATCGTTTTTTTTATTGCACACATACAACTGTGCCCGGCTATATACACATATCGAAAGGCTTACTTCTTCATTGCCTGATCAAGAGCCCTGGTTAAGTCAGCACTGATATCAACAGCACTATTAGCATACAAAACACCAGCCTTGGAATCAAGAATTACGGTATAGCCGTTTTTCTTGCCATAGGCCTCAACTACGGTCTGCAAGGTCTTCAAAATCGGCTCAAGCTCTTTATCCTGAAGCTGCTTGAGCTCAAAACGTGCATCCTCGGTCTTCACCTGATATTCACGTCCCTTTTTCTGATACTCACGAACCTGGGCCTCTTTCTTTTCAGCACTCCAGGCTGAACTCTTTTTTTCAATCTCCTGCTGCATGGCAGTCAAGGCGTTCTCATCGTTCTGGAATTTTCCTTTAAGCTCCTTGGCTTTTGCCTCAAACAAATTCTTGGCAGATTTTCCAGACACAGAATCAAGAAGCACCTTCTGAACATTCATCACGCCTATTTTGAGTTCTGCGGCACTGGCAACAGAGACGTTCTGGCCACCAAAACTGATCGCGAGAAATAATAACCCAATAAAAACCATAGGTCTTAACATCATTTTTTTTCCTCTCATTTTTACTTAAACCTATTTGAATTTTTATTTAACGATAACGAAATCAGCACGCCTGTTCTGAGCCCAAGACAACTCATCATGCCCTTGCAATAAAAGCTGCTCCGCACCATAACTGATGGTCGTCATATTCTCCTTCGCAACACCTTTATCCGCAAGATACTTCTCGGCACTAAGAGCACGACGCTCGCCAAGTGCCATATTATATTCCTGAGTACCACGTGGGTCACAGTTTCCTTCAATCCTGATAGAAACAGATTTTGATTTCAAGAAATCAGCATTGGTATCCATACGGGCAATCTGATCCTGACGAACAGCGGAGGAATCAAAATCAAAATAGAGTGGCACCATTGGTCCTGAGGTACGGCCTTCCAAAATACCAATCGGCTCTGAATCCAATGATTCTTGCGCACCCATAGCACCTTCCTGCCCGCCCTTCATTTCCTCACCTGTTTTTCCCTTATCAGCACAACCAACAAGAGTCAACATCAACAAACCAAGAACAACCGACAATACATTTTTCATCCTGCTCATCACGAACACCTTCAATACAACAATTTGTTATTTTTATGCCCTGAGACAGGGCTCCTCTTACTATAGTAGCGACTATACACCTCCTTTATAAAAAAGGAAATAGCTCTTCTTCATGATTTTTCACAAAACGGTTTTTGCTTGAAAAAAATGGCTTACACATCTACATATACATAGTTAAAGTTACCTTACACAATGCGTTATTACAAAATTCATCTAAACTCAACATGTTACAATTCTGACGACAAATCATGCCCCAAATAAATCATACCATCAGCGCCGCCAACATTCATAGTCTGATAGCATCCAATCAATTTGGTACTTTTTTTGGCATCCACCAAAAGGTACTTGACGCAGTATGGTCGAATCTGACCCATCCGGATGGAAATTCTGTCGCCTACATCTCAATGGAGATTGGCGCTGATCCCGATGTGTATAATCCGGTAAAACAACGGCTCATTGACCTTGAACGGACCAGCTCAATGGACAAGAGGTTGAAATGTTTTATTAATAAACTTTTTCAGGGACCTGAAAAAATACCCACCTACAGCGGCGGCCTCGGAGTTCTGGCAGGGGATACCCTCAAAAGCTTTGCTGATTGCAAGATCCCTGTGGTAGCGATCAGCCTCCTCTATCGACAGGGATACTTTTCCCAGATCGTTGATTCAAAGCTTGGCCAGATCGTCCAGATAGTCAAATGGCAGCCGGAAGACACCCACGGACTCTATCTCTTACATGACCCTCAAAATCTTAAAAAACCACTGCAAATCGAGATACCATTCTACAACGCCGATAATCAGATGACAGTGATCAAAGCCCAGGTCTGGATGAAGATGGAAATCAACCATTCCCTTGACTTTTTTATCCCGGAGATTCTCCTCGACTTTTCGCTGCCGGAAACACCTGAGCTATTTAAAATGGCCGCCGGACAACTTTATAATTCGGAATCATCCATGGTAAAAGCCCTGCAACGACGCATGCTCGGCACTGGAATCATCCCCGCACTGCGAAAGCTGGGCATTACTTCAAAAACCTACCACTTAAACGAGCAGCACGGGGTCATGGCCATACTCCAACTGATCTCTGAAGAACTGCATGGTGTCACCGGGTATCCTGATCTCAGCAAGGCCACTGACCAACAAATCATGGAGGCCACTGACAAGGTTGCCCTCCGGACAATCTATACCATTCACACACCGGTCAAAGCCGGACATGATCGTTTTGACAAATCACTCTACGCTGGCATCAGCCATACATCATGTCAACGAATTTTGGATCTACTTGCCCACGATGAAGAGAATCCCCATACATACAATTTCACAACCATGGCCATGAGAGTGAACAGGGCTGCTAACAGCGTTAGCAAATTGCATCGCGATGTCACCCATAAGCAGTTTCCTCAATTTGCCCAAAAAATTTCGGCCATCACCAATGGCGTCCACCATCTAACCTGGATTAGTGATGCCAGGGCCGAAGTCTTCAATCTTTTTCCAGAATTGCGAAACTGGCAGCACGACCCCGGCGTTTTTACCAATCTGGGTCCCTTGGCCCAAGACCCAAGATTTCGCAACTACCTGAGCGAAGCGTGGAAAAAAGACACGTCAATCCTCTTCGATTTCATCAACACCATGCTCCTGCAGCACCGAAATCAGAAACTCGAGACCTGGATTGATCCTCCAAATTTTTTCTCTTCTCTCATTGACCGCAACACTCAGATGAATCCTCAGGTCTTCACTGTAGGCTTTGCCAGACGTTTTTCTACCTACAAGCGCGCAGACCTGATTTTTGACAACTTGGACACCCTTTGCGATATCCTGGTAAACAACAACTGGCCCATAAACTTTATTTTTGCCGGTAAGGCCCACCCTGCCGACGAACCCGGAAAATCAGTCATAAAGCTGATCTTGGACTACCAGCAAGAATTGCACAAGAAGAGTAATGGGCTTGCCAACTTAATATTTATTCCGAACTATGACATGAAAATCGCCAAAATGATGGTTGCCGGCGTCCATGCCTGGCTCAACAGCCCAAAACGTCCCCTGGAGGCCTCGGGCACCAGTGGCATGAAAGCCGCCATGAATGGTGTTCCAAATATCTCCATCATGGACGGTTGGTGGGTGGAAGGATATCACAATGGTCAGACCGGATGGAAATTTGGGCTCGAAGGACCTGTTGAAGAGGCTAATCTCAGTGAGTCACCTGAAACGCTACTCTACAATGAAGACTCGGCCTCATTTTATCAAACCCTGCCGAATATCCTCAAGGATTTCTATCAAACCGACAATAATTCTGCTTTTCTTGACAAGGCGGTCATGAACCTCACCCTCAACATTCCTATATTCAACACCCATCGTATGGTAGCTGAATATCTGACAAAATATGACTTGCGCCTGCCTGAAGAGCAAAAACAGGAGATGCACCATTTTCGCAGTCTTTACAATAGTAACAGCTAAGCACCGTCACAAAAGTTCTTCATTCCATTTATTACCATCAGGTGATGACGTTATTTTGTAACAAGGATTGAGTTTTTTATTGGAAGATTAGTACGGATGCAGTAGATTTCCCTATTTAGTCGTAGTGAAAATAAAATCAGTGACTGACTTACCCTTCACTCGAAAGTCCCTGCAACAGATAGCATAATCCATAGCCATTTACTGCTGCCAGGACGTTACATACATATTTTCATCTTATACCATAAAAGAGACTGACAGTATCCTTCAAGTCCCTTTGCTCACAGAAAGCTAACCGGAGAGTATACCAGAATGGCAAAAGCTCATATCAGCCCCAATAACGCCACCGACAAAACAATACGAAGCATTGACCGCAAACGAGAACAAGAAAGGCGATTCATGCTCCAGAAGGCCAGAGAAAATGCCGACGAATTTGCAGCAAAATTAGTGCAGAGACTGATCGACAAAGGAATCGTGGAGACCACTTCCGTTCAAAGCCTGCACGACACCTTTGAAGAACAACTCAAGAAATTGGCAAATCTGGATGAATTTGAAATTCAGTTGAAGGTTGCGCCCGTGCGAACTCTGGTCCCGGATCCAAACATTATCAGTCTCTATATCACCCAATTTATCATCGAAGACCTGATCAACCACTCAGCGATCCAGGATATTTATGGAGAGGATCTGGAGATCTATCTGACCACAGATTCTGTTTTCAAGACACTCCGTCCCCAGTGATTCATCCAGACACCCTTCCTTCACTGGTTTTTGCCGATCATCAGGGCAACATCACTGATTTTTCTTCTCTAAACATGGCCGGCATGAGTGGCGGCCAGTTTTTTCAACCAAACATTGACGATCTGATCCCTCTTCCTGAGGGAAGTGAACTTTTTGTCCTGCCAGGTCGCTTGCCAGTGGGTTACGACCCTGATTCCGGTGAGCCTCTGCTTCTGGAAGAGGATCCTTATCAAGCAGGAGCAGCAGTGCAGGCTGTCGCCGCCTTCATGTCTCCGGCATATACGGCTATCTTTAACAGCGCCTACCAAACACGAGACCGCCACGCCCCACGCCTGCCGCTCTTTGCCTATACAGCTGTAGGTTGGCACCGGGGACGTTTCTGGGTTACGGCCTTTCGCAGCGACCCGGATGTACGTCAGGATGCCTGCCAATTTGACCAGAAACAAATCATCAAAAAAACCAGAAAAAAGCTGAAAGAACACTACAGTAACAGACTGGTGCAACATTTAGGTAAATGCTGCCTGACTTATGGTTGCCCGGCTGCCCGTAATTATTTCCTTGGTCGCTGGGAAGCCCCACTCCCGACTTCCCCCATCTGTAACGCTCGATGTGTCGGCTGCATCTCCCTGCAACCTGCCGGCTCATGCTCTGCAACCCAGGATCGAATTCGTTTTGTCCCCACCTCCCATGAAATCGCTGGAGTGGCCATACCCCATCTGAAAACGGCTGAACACGCCATCGTCAGTTTTGGCCAGGGCTGTGAAGGAGAACCTCTACTTCAGGCCCAGGTTATCGAGGAGGCTATTCACCTCATTCGCGGAAAGACAGAACGCGGGACCATCAATCTCAACTCCAACGCCAGTCTGCCGCAGGCTGTGGAGCGACTGGCACGAGCAGGACTGAACAGTCTCCGAGTCAGTCTGAATTCAGCTCAGGAGTCGCTCCACAGCCAATACTATCGACCTGTTGGTTTCACTCTGGCCGATGTCAAGGAATCCATCAGGGTTATGAAAGAGGCAGGTCGATTTGTTTCCCTCAACTATTTTATCCAGCCTGGAGTTACAGACTCCAGGGAAGAGTTCGAGGCTCTCACTGCTCTAGTGGAAACGTATCACCCTGACCTGATCCAGTTACGCAATCTGAACATGGACCCCGAGTGGTATCTGCAGACCCTGGACTTCCACTCCGCTGAGAGTCCAATGGGTATGCGTACTTGGCTGCTCAAGCTACAGAGAAGATTTCCCACTCTCCGTCTTGGCTACTTCAACCCTTTTCTCAGTTAGAGAGAAACGTAGCCCGAAGCGAACACGAGCAACTAGTGAGTTATCAGGAGCAACTTATTTCTCTCTTGTTTTTTTATTTATGCTGATATATACTTAGACTTAATAAAATTTCCTATAATCATCTTCGCTAGAAACAGGATATCCCATGCAAGAACAAAGTCCAATGCGCATAACTACCCAAAGACAGATTATTCTTGAGGAACTCTTGAAGGTTACCTCACACCCAACCGCCAATGAAGTCTATGACATGGTGCGCAAACGCCTTCCTCGTATAGGTTTGGGAACTGTCTACAGAAATCTTGAACTGATGTCAGAGACAGGAATGATCCTCAAACTAGAGGTAGGTGGAACCCAGAAGCGCTTTGATGCAACCGTAACCCCTCATTATCATGTTCGCTGCCTAGAGTGCGGCAAGGTAGATGACATCAAAATTCCAGTACAACAGGACATCAATGAAATTGCGGCCAAAGCCTGCCATTATCAAATCATTGGCCATCATATCGAGTTCACAGGACTCTGTGACGATTGCGGTAAATCGTCACAACAGAGGATAAGTATCAACTGATCCGCAGCAACACAAACTTCTCTCAACGCAAAGAAGGGTTGTAACCTTATAAGGTTACAACCCTTCTTTGCGTTTAAGTTTCAAAACTTATTTACCGAAAACAAACTTTGCAATAACGCAGCTTACCCACTTTCAGCAGCACCTCACCTTGGGGTTTCACCACCGCATTAACATCTGTCACCTTTTCTCCATCGAGAGAAACAGCATTCTGCTTGATCATCCGCCGTCCGTCAGAGGTGGATGCAACAAGCTCCACATCAACCAGCAACTGGGGAAGCCATATTTCTTCAGTGGCCGAGATCTGTCTCTCCAGAATATCATCAGGCAGCCCTCCTTTCTGGAAAACTTTTTCAAAATTCTGCTCTGCCTGTAAGGCCGCTTCTTGTGAGTGAAAACGTGCTGTCAACTCCCTGGCCAACTGTTTTTTGATCTCCTTGGGATGGCGGGAACCACTCTCCATTTCTTTCTTCAAGACGGCCACATCTTCCGTGCCCAGATCACTGAGCAACTCATAATAACGGAACATCAACTGATCTGAAACGGAAAGGATCTTGCCGTAGATATCATTGGCTGACTCTGTAATCCCGATATAATTGCCCAGAGACTTACTCATCTTGTTCACCCCATCCAAACCCTCAAGAAGGGGAAGGGTGAGTACCACTTGGGGGGCCTGATTACGTGAACGCTGAAGATCCCGTCCCATGAGCAGGTTGAAAAGCTGGTCTGTGCCGCCAAGTTCCACATCGGCCTTGATGGCCACCGAGTCGTAGCCCTGGATGAGCGGATAGAGAAACTCATGGATAGAGATGGGAGTCCCCTCCCGGAAACGAACCTTGAAGTCTTCCCGTTCCAGCATCCTGGCCACGGTGAGTTCAGAGGCAAGCCTGATCATGGCAAAGGAGTCAAGTTTGGCAAGCCACTCGCTGTTAAAGACAACCTTGGTTTTCTCAGGATCAAGAATCTTGAAGACCTGCTCCTTGTAACTTTCCGCATTTTTAGCCACATCCTCACGGGTCAGGGCCTTGCGAGTCTCAGACTTGCCTGTTGGGTCACCGATCATACCGGTAAAGTCACCGATCAGGAAGTACACATCATGGCCAAGATCCTGAAAATGTTTTAATTTCTGTAAAAGGACCGTATGGCCTAGATGCAGATCAGGGGCAGTTGGATCAAAACCGGCCTTCACCCGCAGTGGAATCCCGGTTGCCGCGGATTTTTCCAGTTTTTTAACAAGTTCTTCGCGGGAAATACAATCAACGACTCCCCGCTCAATGCGTTTTATCTGCTCATCAATGGAAGGCATGGTTTTCTTGCTCTCTTCTCCAACAGTTGATCTATATATAATTCTAAAACAGCAATTCTGCTGTAAACGCTTAAGCTATCTTCTATCTGGCAAACTCTACGGCCCTGGTCTCTCGAATCACGGTGACCCGTATCTGTCCAGGATAGGTCAGTTGCGCCTCAATGTTTTTGGCAATATCCTGGCTCAAGAGAATGGCATCGGCATCCTGAATCTTTTTAGCATCAACAATGATTCGTAAATCACGACCTGCCTGAATAGCGTATGATTTCTCAACACCATCAAATGCATTTGCTATATTTTCAAGATCCTCCAGGCGCTTGACATAGGTTTGAAGCATCTCTTTCCGAGCTCCAGGTCTGGCACCGGACAAAGCGTCCGCCGACTGTACCAGGATATCAAGAACACTTTGCGGCGGCATATCCTCATGATGGGCGCCAATGGCGTACACCACGTCCTCCGGCTCACCATATTTCTTAGCCAAGTCACGACCGATGATCGCATGTGATCCTTCCACCTCATGATCAACAGCCTTACCGATATCATGAAGCAGACCAGCTCGTTTGGCCATTTTCACATCAATACCCAATTCTGCGGCCATAATGCCACAGAGGAATGACACCTCAAGGGAATGCTGCAGGACATTCTGGCCATAGCTGGTTCGAAATTTCAACCTGCCAAGGAGATTAATCAACTCCACATGAACCCCATGTGCACCCACATCAAAAGTTGCCTGTTCTCCAGCCTCCCGCATGCTTACTTCAAGTTCCTTGGTGACCTTGGCGACCACCTCTTCTATGCGGGCCGGATGGATACGACCATCATTAATAAGCTGCAACAGGGCAAGACGGGCGACCTCACGTCGTACCGGATTAAATCCAGAAAGGATGACCGCCTCCGGGGTATCATCGATGATAATGTCAATACCGGTAGCAGCCTCAATAGCGCGGATATTTCTCCCCTCACGCCCGATGATCCTGCCCTTCATCTCATCATTAGGTAGAGGAACCATGGAGACGGTTCTATCGGCAACATAATCGCCGGCATAACGTGAGATGGCAAGAGCCAGGATATTCTTCCCTTTTTTATCGGCCTCCATTTTCATCTCACTTTCAATGCGAGCAAGTTTTTTAGCGGCATGCATGCGCGCCTCACTCTCCATTGAATCCATGAGTAATTTCCTTGCCTCTTCCCGACCGATTCCTGCTATCTTCTCCAGCTCATCACGCTGACGAAGCACAAGTTGCTCCGCCTCATTATTTTTTTTCTGCAAGCCATCTTCCTGCTGTCGTAGCCGCGTCTCACCCTTCTGGATTTCATCCTGTCGTTTATCCAGATTCTCTGTTTCTCGTTTCAACTGCTCTTTCTTCTCACTGAGCTGCCGTCGCTCATCCTTCAAATCGGCCTTATCAGCCCGGATTTCCTCTTCAACGGCCTGTTTCAGTTGATACACAGCCTCTTTACTTTGCAGTACAGCTTCTTTCTTGATACGCTCCGCTTCAAGAATAGCACTTTCTATAAGCTGCTTTCCCTGACTTTCTATGTTGGCCCGATGGTTCTCAACAAAGCGTTTTCTTATAAGAAAACCGCCTATTATGCCAATTAATAACCCAAAGGGTAACAGCAAAACTGACTGATTTAATATCTCCATAACACTCTAATCCTGGTAGGCAATATCTGATTAAGCAGGAAAGGAACATGACAGCGGACGGCACAAGAACTGTACCGTAAAAGAGAAACAAAAAAACGAGAGAGGGGGGCGATCCAAGCAGCAATAAAGATCCAGAGACCAATAGCAGTCAACTCTGTAAAATTATCACAGAATTTAATATCCTGACAATCACAGTCGTCCCTGAATCACACAACGCCTGTCGGCAACACCCTGAATCAGGGAGATGAATACTAAATCTTTCCATATGAAACCAGTCCACAGCCTAGAGGATTTTACAAAAAAGATAAGCTCCAGTACAGCAGTGACTGAGAATATAAACGCAGTTTTTCTTCCCGAATTTCGTAATCTTGCTCAGCGTCATTCCATCTGCAATCAATAATTTTGCTGATGAATTCCAGTCAACTCGCCTCAGTCTGCATTGGCCACGATAATCAATGACTCAACAAGTTCTTTCCCAAAGCGCCCTGGATATAAAAAACGGAATAACATGATTATTCCGATAATAAAAAAATCCCCACCCTGCCGTGTCTACAGGATGATTAAACCTATTAAATAGGTGGGCAAACTCATAGTCTCATCCGGAAGATTGCAGAACAATCTTCTTTTCGAGAACAGAGGAGGTACCCTTTTTGTGAGAGTTGGCTCAACATTCTGAAGATCACCAACAGGGCAGGGAAACAGATATTTAACAAAAAAAATTCTAAAAAAACAAATTCCACAACACTTTAACGAACACCTCAACCAACTATAGCAGAATTTTGAGCAAACAAAAGAGAATTATCAACAGTCCTCTCCTTTTTCTGGAGAAAGCCCCGAATCAATCTGCCTTGTCAAGCTGCTTATCCTTTGTTCTGTGTCTGCTCTATATATATCAAATTTAGACTTTAGTTCAAAATACCTGGATGCTATATTCAAACTCACTAATACAGCCACCTTGCTCACCGGTATCGTCCCCGCGCTTCCAGACATATTTTCCTCAACCAATTCTTTCACGAGATCAAGGATATCTGCAACCTCACTCTCAGGAGCCCCGGTATAAAAAGTATACTCCTGACCTAAAAGCTGAAACCGAACAAGCCTTTCCAAGTCAATCCCCCACGACTATCAGGATTTGCATAATATTCTTCTCAAAAGGCACGTCTCAAAAGACATCTTAAAAAAGACTGCCCTGCACACCACCTTCAGCATTAGGACTGGCCTTGCCGGCATCACCACTCCCTATATCGCCCGCCTCCCATTCTTCAATACGATCCAAAAGCCCAGATACCCTGTTGCTGATTTCCCCTCTTTCATCTTTGAGAGAGGCCAACTCATCCTGAAGTGTTGTAATTGTCTCCTCCCGTTGCAACAACAATTGGTCAACTCTTTTTTTCTCTGCCTGCAAGGCATTAAATCTATCCAGCAGCTTGGAAACAAAATTCTCAAGACGCCCTAACTCACTATCCTGCATCATATCATTTACTCCTGTATTTATTATAATAAATGCACAGCAATTTCATAGTTTTTAATATACCCACGCCCTTTATTCTCCGCAAGCATTAAGCTATTACCACAGAACAATATCGTTACTAAAATACCCTACGCCCTACAATGAACCATGGCCACCTTCAACCCCTGGAATACTTCCAGCTCAATGGACGTCCATCACGATAAGGCATATAGCCATGGAATGGCCGAGGATCATCATCGAAGACCATATCGAGAAAATATTTATCCCCTTCCCACATTGGTAACAGATGCAACTCATCCAATCGGCACCATCGCAAATCACCTTCTTCGCTCGACGCCTTAAGCACCCCGCTGAAACCATCTATTCGATAAATAAAACCAAACCAGTCCTCACCCTTGCTTCCGAAACCAGCCCAATTTACAGTCCCACGCAAGGTGGCCTCCTCACACAAAAGACCAGATTCCTCATAGACCTCACGCTTGAGACACGAAAAAACGTTCTCCTGCCGTTCCATTTTACCACCAAGACCATTATATTTTCCAAAATGGGGATCACCAAACCGTTTATTTCTATGAATCATTAATGTTTTCTCACCATCTTGAGAAAGAATAAAACCAAGTGTTACCAATATTGGAGTGTACATCATCTCCTCCTTATGATTAAATAGAGATAAAATCCCCTTAGATCGTTCAAACGGTACGACTGTCTCATCAGCCGGGAAAACAGCGTCAGCTTCACCTCGTTAAGCTGGGGGAAGCAGGGAAAACTTTTAAATTTCACTTTTTTAACTTTAACAGCATGAAATCAGACAGTTCAGATACTTTTGTCCGCATCCAACAGACCTGCGCCCCAAAGCTCCAGGCATCCTTCTTGATTGCCGCCATCTTGTTTCTCTCTCTTACAGGTAATGCTTCCAGCCTGGGCGCGACTGTCAATAATAAAAAATTCCCCATAGCTCCCGCCATCCAGGCCAATGTCACTTTCTGGGAGAAAATTTATTCAACATACTCCACCAGTGAGGCCGTTATCCATGACAAATACGATTTGACAAAAATCTATGGAGTGATCCCCATTATTGATTATCTGTTGCCCGGCGCCAGTCAGCTCAACAAACCCATTCTTGAAACAGTAAAGCTAAGATACTCAGCAATTCTGACCCATCTTGCAAAGGGAAATCCTCCCCGTTCCAAAGAAGAATATCGCATCGCCGCCATGTTTAAAGGCGCCAGAAAATCACAACTTTTCAAGGCGAGTGAATCAATCCGTGCCCAGATTGGCCAGAAAGAACGATTCAGGGAAGGTGTGGTAAGATCTGGCGCCTATCTTCCTGAGATCAGAAGGATATTCCGCTCATACAATCTCCCTGAGGAACTCGCCTACCTGCCCCATGTGGAGTCATCCTTTAATCCTGACGCCTACAGCAAAGTCGGGGCATCCGGCCTCTGGCAGTTCACCCGGTCAACTGGAAAGGCATATATGCGCATCGATAATCTTATTGATGAGCGCCAGGATCCAATTATTGCAACTCACGCCGCTGCAAAATTTTTAAAAAAGAACCATACCCTTCTTGATAGTTGGCCCCTGGCCCTTACTGCATACAATTATGGAACATCAGGAATGATGCGTGCAAAAAAAGACCATGGTTCCTATGAAAAGATCTTTCTGAGATATCAGGAGGGATATTTCAAATTTGCCTCCCGCAATTTTTATCCAGAATTTCTTGCCGCCCTCAGGGTCGCTCAAAAAATTGAACAGGACCCATCCCTGCGTCGCCATAAACCTACACTAACGACCATCGTCCGTCTCAAAAAGCATGCATCAGTAAATACCATCAGTCGCAATTTCAAAGTTAATATCAACACTATCAAGGCACTTAATCCTGCCCTCAAGCCATCGGCCTTTCAGGGAAAACAACAAATCCCTCGGGGATATCAACTGAAACTTCCAGCCACTGCCAAGAACAATACACAGCAAACCACTACAATAAAAGCAAACCAGAATCTCACCAAAAATCGTATTTACTTACAATAAGCTGTTTACAACAAGTCTCTTTTAAAGCCGCATTTAACCATCTGCTTACTTCAAACCAAGGAGCCATCCATGGATATCTCAAAAAGAATTGCTGAAATGAAAAAACAACCTGGATTCCAGGACAATGTAGGAATGATCCTCATCCACAACGGCGTGGTACGAAGTTGGTCCAGAAAGGATAAAAGTAAAGTCAAAGCGCTGGAAGTCACTCCTGATCTTGCCAAAATTGAGGCCCTTCGCCAGGAATTTCTACAACGGGATGGTATCTTTGATATTGTTATTGAGGCCAAAAGCGGAGAGTTTCAGCCAGGAGAAGACCTTCTCTTTCTCATCGTTGCCGGTGACATTCGCGAACACATTAAACCTGTTCTGGCAGAACTTCTTGATCGGGTCAAGGCAGAAGCTATTACCAAGAAAGAAGTCATCATCGGCTAAACAAATCAGCGGATTAAGCAACAGGGACTCTCTCTCAGCGGAATTGCGTAATCATTCAACGAAACCTCAGGAGTGCAAAAAAACAGATTATGTCTTAAGTAGTACACAGAGTTGCAACGAAGAGAGCATGAATAAAGAGATTCAGAACTTTCATCCACAGGACCAATATGCTTAGCGCTGAACAATTTGTCAAAAAATTCAAAAATGTAAAAACACTGCCGTACGTTGTCACCGAGCTTTCACGAATGATCGCCGATGACAATACAACGATGAAAGATTTTGAAGACATTATCAAGATGGACCCGACTTTGGTAGCACGCCTGCTCCACCTTGTCAACAGTGCCTTCTACGGACTGTCACAACAGATAACCTCCATCGACAGAGCCGTGGCCTTCCTGGGGACACGTAATCTTCGCAGTATGGCCGTCACCGATGCCCTACATAATATCTTCAAAGAAAAGGTCAGCACTGGTATTTTCTCGAGGAAACGTCTCTGGCTGCATTGCGCCGTTGTCAGCACCTGCAGCAAGATTCTTGCCGAAAGGATCTTCGGCATCAATGGCGATGACGCTTACCTCTGTGGAATCCTCCATGATTTCGGGAAAATCATTGAGGAACAGATCGCCACAGACGATTTTCTTGCCGCCTGTGAGGCATGCCAACCTACAGACTCACTTATTGAACATGAACACCATTTTCTCGGAACCGATCATTGTGAAATCGGCTACCTTCTTGCCCAGGATTGGGGTATGGCTCCCGCCATACAGGAGGCCATCCGCGATCATCACACCCTGTTGGAAACAGCAAACCCCAGCAGCCTGACCAGCATTCTCCAAATCGCACAATATATTACCGGACAAATGGGTTACAGCTCCCTGCCCGATATTACGTCACCGCTTTCTCCCCCACTAGTACTCCACCTGCAGGAAAACATGGCTGAATACAAGGTACTTATTGATGATTTACCAGAAGAAATAGCAAAGGTCCTGGATATTTACGAGACATAGACGACGTAAAAAACAAGGTTATTTGGCACACCGTACCGGAGCCCCAAGTATGGATAACAGTTTTTCAGTTTTTACCCAGACAACAACCTTTACCTCCGAGATCAAAGAACTTCTTGATCTCTTGGCCGACACCGACCAAGACCATTTTTACTTCTGTATTGATCATGAGGGGAAATTGCAAAGTGCAGGGCTGCCTTCGCTGCATCCGTCCCCACAGGTCATGGAGGAGATTGCCACCCAGATAAAAACGGGACTGGACGTCCAATCCTTATGGACCACAAGCACTGGCTCCTATCACGCACTCCCCTTGCCCGATCTCAAAGCCACACTGCTCTTCAGCAGTGATGATGGCCGCCATAGGACATGGCCATCGAATATCTGTCGGACCGTCAAGCTTTGCCTGGCACTATTCCGAAGCCGGCAAGAACACAAAAAAATTTCACAACGTCTTGATATCCAAAAGAAACAATTTGATCGTAAATTTTCAGTCCTGGAAAAAAAATACCAGACCATCCTTGAGGAAAATGAAAAAAGTTACCAGACTATCAAGGAGCAACAGGATAATTATTCCAAAACTTTACAGTCCGAGATAGAGATTCAGACCAAACAATTACGCGAAGCTACAGCAGCGGCAGAGGCAGCCAATATTGCCAAGAGTGAATTTCTTGCCTCCATGAGTCATGAGATCAGGACTCCCATGAACGGCATCATTGGCTTTACCGATATGTTACTGACCTCTGAGCTTGACGAAGAACAAAAAGAAAGCGCCTTTACCATTAAACGCAGCGGCGAAGCCCTACTTGCTCTCATCAACAACATCCTCGATTTCTCCAAGGTTGAAGCCGGGCATATGGAAATCGAAGCCATTGATTTTGACCCGGAAATAACAGCACACGATGTCTGTGATATGGTGCGACCCAAAATTGCAGGTAAACCCATTGAGCTACTGTGTCGCATTGACGAACGATTGCCGGCAAATGTCATGGGTGATCCTGGAAGATTCCGCCAAGTCCTGATCAACCTCTTGGGTAATTCCGTTAAATTTACGGAAAAAGGAGAACTAGAACTCTCCATAGAAGTTGAAGAAGAAACAAAAGACACAATTATCCTCCACAGCAAGATCCGGGACACCGGCATTGGTATTGATCCTTCCAAAACAGACACCATCTTTGAGGCCTTCAAACAGGCAGATGGTTCAACCACCAGAAAATATGGCGGCACCGGTCTCGGCCTGTCAATATGTAAAAAAATTGCGCAATTAATGAAAGGACAGGTCTGGGCGGAAAGCACCCCTGGCAAGGGATCCATTTTCCATTTTACAGCCACCATGAAAAAATCCGAACGTGTCAGACCAAAAACTGCGGATATCAGCACCGTAAAAAATACACGTATTCTCCTTGTCGATGACAACAGAACAAACATTGACATCCTGCTCAAGATCTTCCAACAGTATGGTATCCAGATCACCGCACTCATGGATGAAACCCAGACCATACCGACCCTGATTGCTGCAGACCGGAACGGCACCCCCTTTGATGCCGCTATCCTGGACCTGCAGCTCCCTGTTATCTCAGGATTTGACCTTGCCAGAAAGATCCGCGGGACAGATACGAAAAGTCACAACATCCCTCTCCTTGCATACACCTCCAGCACGGAAAAAATCGCTAGCCGCTGCCGAGATGCCGGTTTTAACGCTTTTCTCACCAAACCAACCCGGCGTGCCATGCTACTCAAGACCTTGGCAAAAATTTTGAGCAGTTCAGAGGACAGCAGCATCCCCAAGGAAGAAAAAGAACTCGTCACCCAATATTCAATTCGTGAGGAGATGAAACACTCAAGCAGGATCCTCCTGGCAGAAGACAATCTGGTCAACCAGAAACTGGCAACCATGATGCTCAGCAAGGCGGGATATACGGTTCAGGTCGTCTCCAATGGCCGTCTGGCTGTGGAAACCTTTACCCGGAATTCAGACCAGTATGATCTCATCCTCATGGATATCCAGATGCCCGAGATGGACGGCTTTGAAGCCACCCGCCAGATCCGGGACAAGGGTTTTACCGATATTCCCATTGTGGCCATGACCGCCAATGCCATGAAAGGCGACCGGGAAAAATGTCTTGAAGCCGGCATGAATGATTATATAAGCAAACCAATCAAGCGTGAAATCGTCTTCAAGATCCTTGAAGAACGGCTCTACGGGAAAAATTGACACCATCACAGGCGGCCATGACCACTCACACCCAATGTAAACCGTCCCTGACCAGCCGTATAGTGACCTGGGCGGACCAGCCAAGCAGAGCGCCTAGCGGCCCGCAGCAGGCGTTCCACACCTTCGTCCGTGTGTTCCTGATTACGGCCAGTGAATTTCGCAAGAACGAACTTTCACTGCGCGCAAGCGCTCTCACCTACACCATCATCCTCTCGCTGGTACCCATGCTGGCCATGAGCACAGCACTGGTCAAGGGCCTTGGAGGCGACAATCAGCTGCGGCAGGTTGTGTACGGCTACATCGACACCCTTGAACATAACCCAACCACCACCGTGCCCGCCCCCTCTCAGGTTGAGACAGAAGCTGGGGCAGAACCCGGCAGCACAGATGAAAGATCCGCGACTCTGACCATGCATCTCCGTTCAGCAGCGGACAATATTTTCGACTATGTTGACAAGACCGACTTCACCACCCTGGGCTCCATCGGTGTCCTGATCATGCTGATCACGATCATCATGGTGTTCGACACCATTGAACAGGCCATGAACACCATCTGGCAGGTGCCTTCCGGCCGCTCGACTCTGCGCAAGATCACCGATTATCTGGCCGTACTTGTCCTCATGCCGGTTGCCATCAATATTGGCTTTGCGGCCACCACTGTTATCAAAAGTCCAACATTACTGGACAGAGTTGAACCGTTCCTGCCCCTGATCTGGCTGCAGACCTCTTTTCTTTTCCTGCTGCCGATCCTCTTCATCACCCTTGCCTTGTCGATCAGTTACATGGTCTTTCCCAACACCAGGGTCCGCCCGCTCCCCGCTTTTATCGGAGCGATATTTGCCGGTTCACTCTGGTTTGTCACCCAGAATATTTTTATCAGTCTGCAGATTGGGGTCTCCAGATACAACGCCATCTATGGTTCCTTTGCCACTTTTCCGCTGTTCCTGGTCTGGCTATACCTTGGCTGGATTTTCATTCTGACCGGCGCCCAGGTCGCCTTTACCTGCCAGACACATCACAGCCATCAGCTGCTGCTGCCGGCGCCACCAACGCCTGCCAAACAACTGAGCGCGGCCTTTGACATTGTCCATCAGGTCTTTTCATTTTTTGACAGAGAGCAGACGCTTACCCCCGAAATGCTCCCTGCTCTCTGCCCAGGACATATACCTTCTCTCCTCGCCTCGACAATTGGCCAGCTGCTGGCAGCAGGCATCATCCACATCCAAGACAAAAACCAATCCATCCTTCCAACCATACTAGCCGCAAAACTGAGTCAAGGCTCCATCGTCAAGGCCATTTTGGGCACAGATACTCCCGACACCGAAGGGGGCCAACTCAGCCGACGCGCCATTGAGGCGGCCAGCCAGGCGCTTCCTTCTGAACTTTCAGAAAAATCAAAATAGGTAGTATCCATTCCGAAAGATATGTTATATAACTACAATAACGCTACAGATGAGCGGAGCTACAGGGACAAATCACCACGTTCCCGTGTCTTCTCATCTTCACGATCAACATTTAACAAAAGGAAAAAACAGATGAAAAAGATTTTTGTAACCGCCATTCTCGCCAGTTTGATGTTGTTCGGATGCAAGGGTGAAGAAGCCAAGCAAGCACCAGCGACAGAGTCCACAACCAAAACGATGGAGTCCTCCACCACCACGGCCCCCGTCGAGAACACGGGTGAGCAGGTCATGGAAAAAACAACTGAGACTCAGGTCATGGAAAAAACAACCGAGACCCACGAAGTGCCGGCACCCGCTGAAACCGAAAAATAACTGGTCAGGTATCCCTTATTTCAAAACAAAAAAAGGGATGAACCGACCAGTATCCATCAGGAATGACCCATGACCAACAATGATGTTTTCCGCAGGATTCGTACGCGCTCGACATAGACGACGCAACAATCGTGGTGATATGCAGGCGAGCTGGGAAAATCATCAGTCACTGTTTTGCTGAAAAAGGAAGAGAAAGAAGGCTCCCTTGCATGCAGTGATTTGGTCATGGCTCATTTACTGATGGTCTCATTATCCGGGGAGTACAACGGGGAAGCGCGCAGCAAAGCCGACAACATTATCCAAATGATTTGAATTTACCATGTTCCAACGTCATTTCATGTCCGATATCAACTCTTTTAACAACAGGAAGAAAAGTACATGAAAATGATTTGCGTAACCGCCATGCTCATGAGTTTGATGGTGTTCGGATGCAACAGCGAAGAGCCAAAGGAATCACCAGCAAAAGACACACCCAGCTCGGCTATCCAGGCCGCCGTAGACAAGGCCCATGAGGTTATTGACCAGATCGAAACCGCCCTCCAGTCCTTATCCGAGAAGGCAACTGAGATAAAAGATGCCGTCTGGAAGGCCGTAACCAACGTGGCGGCCACTATCCAGAACAAGAGTGACCAGGTCACCGAAAAAACAACTGATACTCACGAAGAGCCAGCGCCCGCTGATGCTCACAAATAAGCCGTCTTTCAAAAATAACCGTAATATTGGAATACCGTGATCTGCATAAGCCGTAACAAAATGGTCAAGAATCCAATGATTCTTTCATAACGGCTCCTAACATGTCAGACAGTTCTGATCTAAAAACAAAAAAATGGATAATCGACCAGGATTCATCAGGAATAACCCATGACCAATAATGATATTCTCCGCAGGATCAGATATGCACTTGACCTCCACGACACTACAATCGTTGAGATGTGCAAACTCGGAGGACACGAACTGGAAAAAACTGCAGTGACTGCCTTCCTGAAAAAGGAAGACGAGGAAGGCTACCTTGAGTGTAGTGATCCGACCATGAACGCTTTTCTCGATGGTCTTATTATTCATAAAAGAGGCCAGAAAGAAGACAAGGCCGATCAAGAACATAGCGCATCACCCATCACCAACAATATCATCCTGAAAAAGTTGCGTATCGCCCTGGAGCTGAAAGAAGATGCCCTGCTCGAGATCCTGGGGTTGGCCCATGCCTCTATCACCAAGGCCAAGCTGAGTGCCTTGTTCAGAAAGGAAGGCCATAAAAATTACAAGGAATGCGGCAATCAGTTCCTCAGAAGCTTCCTGAAAGGTCTCACCATTCGCTTCAGAGATCAAAAAGATGGTTCCCGTCCGGAGAAACAAGCCCATTCATGAAAAAAATCCTGACCAAAGATGAAGCAGACTTGCTGACCCTTCTCACTAATTCCGGCTACTCCAAGACAAAGGCTAAACAACTGGTTAAACATGGAGCCGTCGCCGTAGGCGATAAAGAGGCGACACGAGCTGACCAGCTTCTTTCGGCAGGAGAACTGGTCTGCGTTCGTTCTGAACAGGAGATGCGCGAGCAGGCCAAGACCTGCCCGGGGCTTTCGATAATCTACGAAGACGAGGCCATCATTGTCATCGACAAACCGGCGGGACTATTGACCATTGCCACTGAAAAAGAAAAAAGAAAAACCGCTTATTACCTGCTCAGTACTTATCTCAAGGAGCGGTCAAAATCAACGAAATCTCGGATCTTCATCGTCCACCGACTGGACCAGGGGACATCCGGCCTGCTGGTTTTTGCCAAAAATGAAGTGGTAAAAAAGATTCTTCAGGATGGATGGGAGCACGCTGACAAGCGGTATACCGCTATTGTTGAAGGGGTTCCCAGAGAAAAAGAGGGACAGATTGCAAGCACACTCTCCGAATCAAAGGCCCTGCGAGTCTATACCGTCAGAGACAAGAGCGAGGAAGGAAAAGAGGCCAGGACCAATTACAAGGTGATCAAAGAAAGTGACGCCTACGCCCTGCTCGATATCACCCTGCTCACCGGACGCAAAAACCAGATCCGCGTCCACATGGCTGACCATGGCACCCCCATCGCCGGGGACAAAAAATATGGCGCCAAGACCAATCCACTGCGCCGGATGGCCCTGCACGCTTATCACCTCTCCTTCAACCATCCGACTATCCCCGAGAAACGGATGGAATTTGAGATCCCGACCCCAGGGAAATTTCACATGCTTTTTTCCAAAAAGAAGGAAAAATAAAACGTAATCATTTCGAAAAAATAATTACTCTCCATGAAATTTTTCCTGCATGGTCACAGAGAGAATATTTTCTGCCCGCAGGCCATAAATGGCCAAGTGCCGCACGGACGCCATGGACGGCGTAAAAACAACCTTTTCAGTGCCTCTGCGCGACACCAGAAGTCACTCCGCCAACAACTTTCTTCTCCCTTTATCGCCAGACTCCGGCAATCTGTTCTCCACATTGCGGACAGCAACCACCCTCAATCCTGTTTTCCTGGATTGTGAACCCCAATCGACTGATCATCCGGGCCTGACAGGACGGACACGAAGTATTTTCTCCTCCTGAACCAGGGACATTCCCCTCATAAACAAAATTAAGTCCGGCCGCCAGTCCGATTTCCCTGGCCTTCTGCAGTGACTGCACAGACGTGGCTGGTCTATTCGTCAACTTATATGTGGGATAAAAAGCGGTCACATGCCAGGGAATGGAGGGGTCAAGAGAAGCTATAAACTCGGCGATCTCCATCAGCTCTGCATCGCTGTCATTGAGTCCAGGAATGAGCAGGGTGGTAATTTCCACCCACACCCCTAACTCATGCATAAGCCGCACCGTATCGAGCACCGGCTGCAGATGAGCGCCACATATCTTTCGGTAAAAGTCATCGGTGAAGGCCTTGAGATCAATATTAATGGCATCCAAAACCGGTGCCAGTTTCCGGGTTGTTGCACCCGTCATATACCCATTAGAGACAAAGATATTCTTCAACCCCTGCTCCCGGGCCATTACAGAGCAATCATAGGCAAATTCAAAAAAAATCGTCGGCTCCACATAGGTATAGCTGATCGATTGACAACCACTGCGCACGGCTTCATCCACCACATATGCAGGTGATCGCAGGATTCCAGGGGGTGCACCCGCAGTAAAGGCACCGGGCTGGGAGATAGAAAAATTCTGGCAATGACGGCAGCGAAAATTACAGCCAACAGTGGAAATGGAATAGGACTGGCTTCCAGGCAAAAAATGATAGAGAGGTTTTTTTTCCACCGGATCCACATGTTCGGCCACCAAATGCCCATAAACGAGACTGAAAAGAGCCCCTTTTCTGTTCTCACGTACCCCACAGATACCCCGATGTCCATCCTTGATTCGGCAGTGATGGGCGCAGAGCTCACAGATCACCTCACCATCATTGCCCTGGTGGTACAATTGCGCCTCATGCATCAGAAGACCCTCCCGATTTGTTCTTATCCTTTAACACCTGTTTCCACCTCCTATCAAGATAGAGATAGTGGGGAGTAAAACGGCTTTTATAATTCATGGCCGCCACTGACTGAATATAGTAACCAAGATACAGATAATGAATCTCTTGTTTGAGGCAAAGCTCCGTCATAGTCAGGATATTAAAGGTACCCAGGCTCCGGTCAGCCTCATCAGGATCAAAATAAAAATAGACAGCATTCATCCAATTTTCACCGACATCAACAATGGCACAGCCGACAAGCCTTCCATCCAACCGGTAACGAATCTCCATACATGAAACAATTGAGGTTAGAAAAAAACCGGAATAATAACCCTCGGACTGATTGTTTTTGTGAGGGTAACGACCCGACAGAAATTTCTGACACAAAGCCAGACTTTCCGGACTGAGCTGCACCGGCCCGAATTCAATATCCAAATCCTGGTTCTTTTTCATCACCCGGCGCTGATTCCGATTGAGCCGCAGCTCCTGCGGATGCAGACGGATGGGAACACAGGCGGAACACCCGTCACAGCGCATAGCATAAAGACAATTTCCATTCCGGCGATAGCCGGATGCCAGAAACAGCTCCATAATCCGCTCGGGGACAGGAGCAAACAAGGCCTGATAAAAAATCGCAATATAGGGCAGATGATACGGACACTCCACTGCCATTGAGACAAAATAGTCATCAAGACGGGGTTGCAGCTCCGCAAATTCCAAAGCGCATTGTTGATCATATTGAGTCATAATAAAATCGAAGGCCATTAAGACCTTTCCTATACCAGCCCTTGTTCCATCATGGCGCGAGCCACCTTGATAAATCCGGAAATATTGGCCCCGGCGACATAATTTTCAGGCACTCCATACTCATAGCCAGTATCAAGACAGCTCTGGTGAACCCGACTCATTATCTCATCTACAGATGACATCCATACGTTCATGCTTTACTCCCCCTCTGAGCGTCGATTTTGAATACCCTCTGATAAGATATTGTATATTTATTTTTAAAAAAAAGGAATGTTTCTTGAGTCTCCTGCAAAATTCAGGTACGCGAGTGCACGAAAATCCATGGGGAGAAGCATGGAGCTCTCCCCTTTAAAAAATGAGTCAGGGGGAATTTGGACGTATTGACACTATGCACATAAAACACTCTGCTCTATCTTTTTTATTGGACAGAAAGCGCATCCATTTCATATGATTAAAAAAAGGACTAAATCATCTTCTATTCAACTAGAGCAAGTCACCAATGGGCATAGATACACATGCAGACAGTTTCCCCTTCTGCCGTGCACGCCTTTCCCAAGCCCTGTCCTTCTAGGTACCATCGCACCATTCTTTCGAGATCAGGTGGCAATCCTGCAGAAAAAGCAGCTCAAGGAACACAATGATATCATCTATAGATACTAACAAAGCAAGACCCCCGGAGAATTTCAGCATGTCCGAGGAGAGCTGGAGTAATACCTTTGACGCTATAACTGATCTGGTTTCCGTGCTCGATAGGGATTTTCGCATAGTGAGGGTCAATAAGGCTTTGGCAAGATTCCTTCACAAAAATCCGAAGGAGTTGATCGGACAACACTGCTATGAGGTGATGCATGGCAGGACCTCATACTGGGACGGCTGTCCCCATAACCAGATGATGAAGGAGAAAAAAGCCACAACCCTGGTTGTGGATGATCCCCATATCGGCATTCCCCTACTTATTACCGCATCCCCTATCTTCAATTCAAAAGGGGATCTGGTGGGGTCGGTGCATGTTGCCAAAGATATTTCCACCGTCAGGAAAATAGAGGATGACCTGGCAATACGCAATCAGCAGCTGGAAGCGCTGAACAAGTTGACCGGTCAGGCCATCAAAAGCCAGAGCCTGAAAGAGGTGGTACAGGTCGCCTTGGACGGCGTCATGGGGGCCTGTTCTCCCGATCTTGCCCTTTACTATACGATAGCAGATGACTGGCTGATTCTGCAGGGCGCCGTTCCTGCCGAAGAACAACACATCAATGAAAAGAAGAAGGTGGGTACATGTCTTTGCGGCCTTGCCGCCGAGCATGGTTTGTCTGTTTTCTCCGAGGATATTCATTGCGATGACCGCTGCACTCTCAATGAATGCAAGGACGCCGGTGTACATTCTTTTGCTGCCCTGCCTATTATGCACAACAATGTTGTCATTGGTGTCCTTGGCATCGCGTCGAAGACCGAAAAAAGATATTCGGATGAAAGGAAGTTCCTTGAAACATTAGCGGCGACAATCGGCATTGTGTCACAAAACGCCATGATGATCGAGAAAATGAAAAACGAGTCGGAATTGCTCGAGCAGAAAGTGGCCGAGCGGACTACGGAGCTTACGGAGAAAGCCAAGGACTTGAGCCGTTCCCAGCAGGACCTTCAGTATTTGCTGGCGGATGTGAGTGAAGCGAAGAAGGAGCTTGAAGCCAAGATTGTTGAAATCGAACGGATGAACCGAATTTTTGTCCATCGTGAACTCCGTATGGTGGAACTGAAGGAAAAAATCATGGAGCTGGAGCAGAGCCGGCAAGATTCTGCCGACAACTGACCCGGAGCGGCGATCATGAAAAAAAACAACCTAGATGGTGGAATCTGGACGCCCCTGCATATCACCCTTTTCTACGGGCTTTTTGGCGCCTTGTGGATCATTTTTTCCGACACCATTCTCCTCTGCCTTGTTTCCGACCCGAAAGTTCTCTCCCATCTGCAGACCTTCAAGGGATGGTTCTTTATCCTGATCACCGCCTCGCTGCTGTTCGGACTGATGAACAGTATGATCAGTCGTCGCAAAACGATCCAGCATGAGCTGAGGCAGAGCGAACAATATAACCGCCTGCTGTTTGAACTTTCTCCCATAGGGCTTGTTCTTTGTCACATGGATGGAACTCTGGTGGATATCAATTCGGCCTACGCCGGTATCATTGGCCGGTCTGTTGAGGAGACGCTGCAACTGAGTTATTGGGATGTCACTCCCCCAATATATGCGGAGCAGGAACAATGGCAGTTGAAAAGTCTTGGGGAAACAGGTCGATACGGACCGTATGAAAAGGAGTATATTTGCAAAGACGGCAGTCTCGTTCCTGTCCGGCTCCAGGGCCTGATTATTGACAAAGAGGGCCAGAAATTCATCTGGTCCAGTGTTGAAGATATCTCGGAGTGGAAGAAAGCTGAAAAGGAGCTGAAGCGAAATGAGCAGGTGCTCCGCCTTTTGGTCGAACATACTCCGGCGGCGATCGCCATGTTCGATTGCGGCATGAAGTATATGGTGGTAAGCCACCGCTTCCTCATGGATTATAATCTGGGCGACCAGGATATCATTGGCCGCTCTCATTATGAGGTTTTCCCGGAGGTTCCCGAGCACTGGAAAGAAATCCACCGGCGTTGTCTGGCGGGAGCGGTGGAGAAGTGTGAAGAAGATCTCTTTCCGAGGGCGGGCGGCAAGATGGACTGGGTACGCTGGGAGATCCACCCCTGGCATGAACCCCAGGGCCAGATTGGCGGTATCATTTTGTTCTCAGAAGTCATTACCAAACGCAAGAAGGCAGAGGTGGAACTCAAACAACACAGGGAACATCTTGAAGATCTGATCCAGGAACGGACGAATGCCCTTGAAGAGAGCCAACGGGCGTTGATGAACATCGTGGAGGATTTGAACATCAAAACCGAGGAACTGGGGCAGGCCAATACCAGACTCAAGGAGCTTGACCGCTTGAAATCCATGTTTATCGCTGCCATGAGTCACGAGCTCCGTACCCCGCTCAACTCCATCATCGGCTTTACCGGACTGATTGTTGGTGACATGGTGGGAACGATCAGCGACGAACAGCGCGACATGCTGGGGAGGGTCTATCGGGCCGGCAAGCATTTGCTGTCGCTGATCACCGATGTCATCGATATCGCCAAGATCGAGTCGGGTAAGATTGTGCCCTACCCCGAGGATTTCGATCTGCACGAGCTCATCGACGAAGCGATTGGCCAAGTGCAGCAACAGGCAGCAGACAAAGGTCTCAGTATCATACAGAATCTCCCTGAAGGGCCTGTAGCCATAAACTCCGACCGGAAGCGCCTGCTGCAATGTCTGCTTAACTACCTGAGCAATGCGGTAAAATTTTCCGAAAAAGGTACGGTGACGGTTGAGGTGAAAACAACCGGTACAGAGGTAGAAAATACCGGGTCAGAAGCTGCAAAATTAACGGATGGATGGCTCGAGATCAGCGTCAGGGATGCCGGCATCGGCATCAAGGAAGAAGACATGAAGCTGCTGTTCGGTTCCTTTGTCCGCCTTGCCACACCGCTCAAAACGATCACCCCCGGAACAGGCCTGGGACTCTATCTTACCAAGAAACTGACAACTGAAGTTCTGGACGGCACTGTCGGCGCCGAAAGCGAGGAAGGGAGAGGCAGCAGGTTCTGGCTAAGAATGCCCATAGTTGCAGGAATAACAAAGTGACAGAGTAGCATTTTAATTATTGAACATTGAACAAGGAATATCGATTTGCTGATGTTTCTTCACCCATGTATAATTCCTTGTTCGACATTCGTTTTTTGATATTTCCTATTGAAACCAGGGAGAGTACACATGCCCAAAGCGCTTGTCATTGAGGACACACCGGACAATATGAGACTCATTACCTTCCTGCTGAACCGGAGCGGTTATGAAACCATCGAGGCCGGAACCGGACAAAAGGGCATCGAGCTGGCCCTGGCCACACCCAGGCCGGACTTCATCATCCTTGATATCCAGCTGCCGGATATGAGCGGAAACGAAGTGCTTGCAGCCATACGCAATTCGGAGGCCAATGGCTCCATCCCGATCATTGCCATGACCTCCTATGCCATGAGTGGTGACCGGGAAAAGTTACTCGCCGCGGGTTGCAATGGGTATCTTGAAAAACCCATCGACCCATTAAAGGTCATAGAGCAGATACACGAGATTCTTGGAGAGACATCATGAAAATCCTTATTGTTGAAGACGATCCGGACTCCCGCCTGGTCCTGCAAAAGACTCTGCAGGGCTTTGGCTACGAGGTGGAGGCAGCGGTGCATGGTGCCGAGGCTCTGGCGAAGGCGCATGCCTCGATTCCGGACCTGATTATTTCCGACATCCTCATGCCGGTGATGGATGGCTACAAGCTCTGCTATGCCTTGAAGCACGACGAACAACTACGCCGGGTGCCCCTGGTTTTTTATACTGCCACCTATGTGGATCTGGAGGATGAACGACTGGCCATCGGCCTGGGCGCCTCGCGCTTTGTCCTAAAACCCATGGACCCGGCGGAGTTCATGAAGATCATCCAGGAGGTGATTGAAGAGGCGGCAAGAGGAGAGTTACCGGTACCGGACGAGCCGGTGGATGATGCAGTGGAGTTGTTCCGCAAGTTTGACTCCAGTCTATCGCGCAAACTAGAAGACAAAGTGCGGGAGCTGGAACTCTACCGCCGTATTTTTGAAAATTCCCAGGAGGCGCTGGTGGTGGTTGACCGCACTGACGCCATTACCCGGATAAACAAGGCCTATGAAAAGCTGCTGGGTTTTTCACAAGCCGAACTGATGAGCACATCGCCGGAGAGTTACCTGGATGAGGACTCCCTGGCCATACTCCGGAAGAGCCTTGCCCAAAACGGATTTGCCCAAGGCGAAGCAAAGATACGGGACAGGTCCGGGAAGAATATTCCTGTCTGGTATATGATCTTCCCGGTGAAAGATGAGTACAATAAACACACTGCCCACGTCTGGGTATTGCAGGATATCAGCAAGAGGGTCGAAGCGGAAAAGCAGCAACGACTCTTCCGCACCTTGGTGGATTACTCCAATGACGCGATTTTTGTGATCAACCCAAAGACCGCCTCCATCATAGATGCCAATGAACGGGCCTGCAACCGGCTCCATTATTCCCTGCAAGAGCTGGTCACAAAAACGGCTCTGGAACTTGATGCTGCTATCGACACCATGGAACAATGGCAGGAGCATGTTGCCCAGGTGAAAGAAATGGGTGCCCTGATGTTCGAATCTACGCACCGGCGCAGCGACGGCTTGGAGTTTCCGGTGGAGATCAGCGTGGTCTATACTGAGGCCGGTGAAGAAGACTACATGGTCGCCGTGGCCCGCGACATCAGCGATCGGAAGCGAGTGGAGGCGCAACTGGACCTGGCTCGACAGGAATGGGACCGGACCTTTGATGCCATCACCGATGTGGTGACCGTGCAGGATCTGGACATGCGGGTCATCCAGGCCAACAAGGCAGCCAGCGATCTTTTCCAGATGCCGATCGAGCAGATTATCGGCAAGCATTGTCATGAGCTGTTTGGCTCTTCACACGATGGGATATGCCCGAACTGCCCCATTCCCCAAGCCCGAGATCTTTTTTTGCCGAACATGGCGGAGATTAAGCATACCCGCCTGCACAAAACATTTCAGGTAACCGTGGTCCCCATCCCTGACGAGCAGGGGAACATAATGCATGTAGTCCAATTTGCCAAGGATGTGACTGAACAAAAAAATCTTGCCGCCCAGCTCCTCCAGTCACAAAAGATCGAATCAGTGGGCAAGCTGGCCGGAGGCGTGGCCCATGATTTCAACAACCTGCTTCACGTGATGAGCGGCTATTTGGGTCTGGTTCTTCGACGCTTGTCACCAGACAATCCGATAACAGACGACCTGCTGCAGGTGCAGAACGCGGCTGAAAAGGCTGCAAATCTGGTGCGGCAGCTCCTGCTCTTCAGCCGTAAGCAGCCCATGGAGTTCAAAGAAATCGACCTGAACAGCGCCATCAATGATCTCATCAAGATGCTGCAGCGCATTATCAGTGAGAACATTCATCTGCAAATTGAGCTCGAGCCGGATGATTACAAAATCATGGGGGACGCGGCCAACATTGATCAGGTAATAATGAATCTGGTGGTCAACGGTCGCGATTCCATGCCGCAGGGCGGCACTCTGACCATCAGAACGGAGCATGTCTTCTTTGATGACGACGATTGCCAACAAAACCTGGATGCGCGGCCAGGATCTTTTATCTGTCTCTCCATCAGCGATACGGGAACGGGCATGAGCGATGACGTCCTGGAACATATCTTTGAACCTTTTTTTACAACCAAAGAGGTAGGTAAGGGCACCGGTCTCGGACTGGCTGTGGTCTATGGAATTGCCAAAAGCCATAAGGGCTGGATTACCGTCTACAGCGAAGAGGGACAGGGCTCCTGTTTCAGAGTCTATTTACCTGCCTTGGCCGTCGAGGAAGAAACACAAGAGATAAGTGCGGCAGCTAATCTTATAAAAGAGCGCGGTAACGGGGAAAAAATTCTGGTGGTGGAGGACGATGAAGGCGTCCGGGGCCTGATCACCAAGGTGCTTACGACTGGGGGGTATGTAGTGGAAACGGCGGAGAACGCGGAAATAGCTCTGGAGCTGGTCACAAGCCAAACAGTACCTTATGACATGGTGTTCTGCGATGTGGTTCTGCCGGGCATGAGCGGCATTGACCTGGCAGAAAAGATCCGTGCGCTTCACCCATCACTGCCGATCATCATGTGCAGCGGCTATGCGGATCTGGATATCCATTGGCCCAAGGTCAAAGCGCTTCGTCTCCCCTTTCTCGAGAAACCCTTACCCATAGCCAAGATGCTGAAATCGGTCCACGATGTCCTGAAGCATAAGATTTCATAACAGACAGCAAGGAGGTACGAAAACGACTTGAGTATTTCAGGCAGGTTGGATCTGGCGTGACTGTTGGCAGCATACCCCCAAAAAACTACTTTGGTCAGGTGACTCGACCAAGCTTGTAGCCTCTTGCAACACTCCCTTAACAATGGCCAGCCTCGGCTCTAACCTCTCGAGATTTGGCCAGTTCCTGGGGCGTATTGATGTTGTGCCAGGAAGAGCGCAGCTGGAGAGGTATGAGGGGGGTCTCGATCTTGCTTTGCCGGGCGATCTGGCCAATGCGCAGAGAACCGGAAGAAAGGAGCCGTTCAAAAAGAGGGCCGCAGCGGTAATCATAATGGGCCAGCAAAGGCTCCACGTAACCGTCTTCATGGAGACAGGGCACCGTTCCCCAGTATCCCGGCCGGCGACGAGCCAGCAGCCAGCTCAGGGCCTCGGTAGTGATATCCGGCATATCACAGGCAATGAGCAGCCAGGATACCGCTGGTTGCCAGCGCATGGCTGCCAGAATCCCGGTCAAGGGGCCGCGGGCCTCCGGGATATCGGGGAGCCGGGGAAGATGGGCCAGAGATTCAGGCACAAATCCTGCACCCGAAAGGGCAATATTCTCACCGATCAGGGGTTGAAGTAGAGCAACCGTATGTTCCAGCCAGGTGGTGGCGGTGGTTGATTTTTCCTTCTCAATCAGATGTTTTGGCCGTCCCATCCTGGAACTGCGTCCCCCGATCAAAACACAGGCCCAGACCGGTGTCTGAAGCCAGATCTCCTGCAGCCAGTGCAGAAGAAAATCAAGCACCTGCACCGCAGTGGCCTCTCCTCGCGGAAAGACTCTAAGTACAGCATTCCCTTCACCATCGGTATCCGCAGGCGGTCTGCCCCCCTCATCAGCCAGGAGCCAGACCTTCGGCACTGGTGTTTGAGCATGTCCCTCAACCAGCACCAGATCATACTGACGGCCAAGCTGTTCAAGCTGAAACCTGAAGCTGCCCCAGGCATCACCATGCAGACGAACGCCCAGAAGGACGTGCCCTTGGGGTGCAAACTCCTCTCCGCCCAAGGAAAAGACATCTGCTCCCGCCCGATAGAAGCGATCGCTGTCCTTACCGGGGAGGTCCACCACCAGATTTCGGCAATCATTTTTGACCACGGCTACCCGCAACCCGCGTTGAACAAGTTCCGGTAATATGGTCTCAATAAGCTTGGTCTTCCCGGATCCAGAGAGGCCGCAGATCCCAAAAATCGGCAGCCTTGTTGCGGGACATACGGGAATTTGACTATTCTTCTTCTTAAAATTTTTCTCTTTCATAGTCTTCATTGTTTTCCTCTCACTCCGGCCCACACTGCAGATCCAGACAGGAGTGCGGCAGGATGCCGGCAGACCTTCCCCGTTCCAGAAAAGCATCAATGGCAGCCATCCCTTCCACTCCCAGCTCCCGGGAAAAGTCATTGACATAGAGCCCGATATGATCCTGAACGACCCTGTCTTCCAGCTCCTGAGCATGCTCCCTAATATAAGACAGACACTGCTCAGGATGGGCAGAGGCCCAGTCAATGGAGGCGCGGATCGCCTGATCAATCGCCGTAATCCGTTTCCGTCCCAACGAACGCCGGGCAGCGATACAACCCAAGGGAATGGGATAGCCAGTGGTCTGCTCCCACCAATGGCCAAGATCCTGAAGACAAACCAAGCCCATCTGCCGATAGGTAAAGCGGCTCTCATGGATAATAACCCCGGCGTCCACCTCCCCCTGCTGCACCGCATTCATAATGGTATCAAAGCGCATTTCCACCAGTTCCGGTTGCTCCTGCGCCGTCTTTGACGCCCGCGACACTGGACCATCCATGGCCTGCGGTCTCTCCTGCGCCATCCTTGGCGCCCGTGACACTGGGCCATCCATGGCCTGCGCACAGCTCGGCAGAAAGAGACGGAAGAGGAGAGCCGCGGTGGTTAAGCGGCCCGGAATAGCGATTTTATAGCGGGCCGGACTGCTCAGATCAAGGGGCTGTCGTGCCACCAGCAAAGGCCCGCACCCACGACCCAGGGCGCTGCCCGCTGACAAGACACAATATTCATCAAGCACATGGCCGAGGGCATGGAAAGAGAGTTTAGTCACATCCATCCTGTGTTCCATAGCCCAGCCATTGAGGGTTTCCACATCTTCCAGCACCGGACTCGCAAGTTCGACTCCCGGCAGGTCAATCTTTCCGTGCGTCAGGGCATAGAAGATAAAGGTATCATTGGGACAGGGCGAGTAGCCGATGGTCATGGGTCTTGTTAATGGCTTCATTCTCTCTCCCCTATTTCTCGGACCAGCAAGGCTGCCGCCCCGGCCGCAGTGGAACAGGCCTCTGCCATCTTCCAACGGCCAAGATCCCTATCTTCCACCAGGTTTGAGACCGCTCGAACTTCAAGCAAGGGCAGAGAAAACTCGGCACAAACCCTGGCCGCTGCCGCCCCTTCCATATTCTCGCAGAGCCCCTGGAATCTTGCTGCCAGCATAGCCCCCCGCTGCCGGGTGGCACTGACGGCAGAAACGGTCACAAAATTACCACAGCGGTACGGAACCTGATGATAGGCCAGGATCTCACCAGCCTGGTGAAGCAGTGATTGATCCAGAGGAAATACCGTACTGGCACACAATTTTTGATCGAGTTCCTCTATACAATCAGCAAAGCAGATTCCGAAATCCCCCAGGCTCTCCTGCTCGGCCAGACAGAGGTCAAGGATCGAGGCATTGCCACCCTTCGGCGAAGATTCAGAGAGATAGGCCCCAGCCACTCCAAAGTTAAGGACCTTATCAATCCGAGGATCGCATCTTTCCAGATAACGGGTCAGGCGCAGGGTCATCTCTACCGGTCCAACCCCTGTAATCAGGGTCAAACAGGAAGGTTTCACACCTTCTTGGGAAGAGATGCCTCCCTCCTCCGCCAGCAGGTGCAGAAATGGGTTCATCTCAAATTCAGTTGCGGCAACAGCAAGGATCATGGTAGGTAGTTCAAGGATAAAGGCTAAAGACTTAAGTCTAAAAATCAACATCATCCATCTCTTGATGGCAAGGTCAAAAGTCATCAATGGATGGCTAAATAAAAAGGACCAAAGACGAGGCGCACAAAGCCTGAGGAATGCGGCGTACTTTTTGGTACGCCGCAGTGACGAAGGATGCAGTGCAACGAAGTATTTGGGGTTTTTTACTTAGTCATCATCTCTTTACTGCAAAACAGAACAGCCATGCAACAGGATTTAACACTCAAGGCATATGACTATCCACTGCCGCCGGAAAACATCGCCCAACATCCAGCGGACAGACGGGAAGATTCAAAGCTCTTTATCCTGCATCGCCAGAGCGATGTACGAGAGCATCGGCGCTTCAGCGACATTGTTAACCTGCTGCAGAAAGGTGATCTGTTGGTGGTCAATGACACCAAGGTCTTTCCCGCCAGATTGCTGGGCCGCAAAGATACAGGCGGCAAGGCAGAGGTGTTTCTTCTTTCCTATCCGCAGACAAACGAGGCTGTGGCAGAAACAGCAGACAAGGTCGACACCATTGCTGCTGCAACCGCCACCGCCCTGATCAAAAGTTCCAAACCGCCTCGACCAGGATCAACGATTAGCATCAACGCTGACCTTTCCTGTACGATCCTTGAGAAGTTAGGTGAAGGCAGGGTCAAAATCATGCTCCACTACAAGCGGGAGAAGGGCTTGGCCGAAGTCCTCAAAGATCATGGCCAGATTCCACTCCCCCCTTATATTGAGAGGAACAACGGCTGCACCGCCGAAGACAGTAAACGGTACCAGACCGTCTATGCCAGCCAACCAGGAGCAGTCGCCGCGCCTACCGCCGGCCTCCACTTTTCCGAGGACCTGTTAGAAAAAATCAGCGAAAAAGGCATACTCATCGCCAGGATCACCCTGCATGTGGGATATGGAACCTTCGCCCCGGTACGAACCGAGGCCATCTTGGACCATACGATTCATCAGGAGTACGTCCATATTTCCAAGGAGAATGCTGAAACAATCAATACAGTTCGGCAACGGGGGGGAAAGATCTGGGCCGTGGGCACAACCACAGTGCGAGCGCTTGAATTCGCAGGGGATGAACAAGGAGAAGTCCAACCAACAGATGGTTGGTGCGACCTCTATATCTTACCGGGCTACCGTTTCAAGGTCATTGACAACCTGATCACCAATTTTCACCTGCCCCAGTCGTCCCTACTCTTTCTGGTCTCCGCTCTCTGCGGCCGGGAAAGGCTATTGGACTGTTACCGGCAGGCAATTGCCCAAGGTTACAGATTTTATTCCTATGGCGACGCCATGGCTATCATGAAATAAGCGCTTGCAGGGAAACCTGCAAGCGCCTGACAAAGAGGAAAATATTAAAAAATTCTAAAAGGGGGGCTCAACCAGCAGAAGCCGGACATTTAGCACATCCACCGGTGGAACACGGTGACGAGGTTGCACTCGAACTGCCGGCAGCCGCCCCTTTCTGGGTACTGGCATAGCCATCGGCATACCAACCGCCACCCTTGAGCTGAAACGAACTCATAGACATCACTTTTTTTACCGTCCCTTCACATTCAGGACAGCTGCTCAATGGCGCATCTGCCATACGTTGCTGTACCTCAAAAGACTTACGACAGGTATCACATTCATACTCATAAACTGGCATTTTTCTACTCCATCCCTGACAAATATTCACTTTCCCATCAAAGCCCCAAGAGGAGCAAAACCCTTCCCACTTGGAGCGTATTTTCCTGTTTCTCTGCACTCAAAGAAGCTGTTTGATAATTTAACGCCCATAACTTCATCTGTCAACTACCGTAAAACAATGTTGGCAAGTTATTATTAAGGGATTAAGATAGTCAACTCAGAGATTCTCAGGTTTAACATCAGTCCCTGGAAACATCGGAATGACGGTTAACCGGTTACGCTTTTTCTTTTCCAATAATCATTGTATCATGCAGATCCACCTGAACGGCAGTCCAAAAACCATCACCGATTCAACGACCGTGGCCATGCTTTTAAAAGAGCTGGGTGTTCCATTTACGTCCGTTGTTGTTGAACTGAACAAAACTATTATACAGCCGGACAGCTATGCGACTACTTCTCTCCAGGACAATGATCAAATGGAACTCATCCGATTTGTAGGAGGCGGCTGACATGCTGACCATTGGTGGACATACATTCAATTCCCGGCTTTTTCTCGGCACCGGCAAATTCTCCTCATCGGCTGTGATGAAACAGGCCATTGAGGCTTCCGGCACCGAGATGGTGACTGTGGCCCTGCGTCGGGTCGACCTGGAAAATCCGGAAGATGATATCATGAGCGCCCTCGATCGCGATAAATGCGTTTTTCTCCCCAACACCTCCGGGGCCAGAAATGCCGAAGAGGCCATTCGTCTGGCCCATCTGGCGCGGGCGGCATCCGGTTCAAGCTGGCTCAAGCTGGAGGTGACCCCGGATCCCCGCACCCTCCTCCCGGACCCGGTTGAGACCTTAAAGGCAACAGAGGAGCTGGTGCGATCCGGTTTCATCGTCCTGCCGTACATGAACGCCGACCCCATCCTGGCCCTGCGTCTGCAAGACGTGGGAGCCGCAGCGGTCATGCCCCTGGGCTCTCCCATCGGTACCAACCAGGGCATTCTCACCGCCTTTCAGATTGAAATAATCATCAATCAGGCCCGAGTACCTGTGGTGGTTGACGCCGGGATCGGCGCCCCATCGCACGCCGCCCTGGCCATGGAGATGGGTGCCGACGCGGTGCTGGTCAACACAGCCATCTCGGTAGCCGGTGATCCGGTGGCCATGGCCCGCGCCTTTGCCCAGGCAGTCGAGGCCGGCCGCACCGCCTTTGTTGCCGGCATGGGCAGCAGGAGCAAACAGGCCCAGGCCTCTTCTCCCCTTGAAGGCGTCCTCGCCACAGATCTCGGATTCCTGGCATGACCCTCTTTAGCCTGCCAAATTTCCAGCAACTCCAGCAGTTGATCGAGCATTGCACCAGCGCGGATGTGGAGCAGGCCCTGACAAGCAGAAGCCCCACCATCGATGACCTGGCGGCGCTCATCTCGCCAGCAGCCGAACTCTTCCTGCCGGAGATGGCCCGCCGTTCCGCGCTCCTCACTGCCCAGCGTTTCGGCAAGACCATCCAGCTTTACGCCCCGATCTATCTTTCGAATTACTGTACCAATCGCTGCGCCTATTGTGGCTTTTCTGCTGACAACCGTATTGCCCGCAGGTGTCTGACCTTTGATGAGGCAGAGGCAGAGGCCGACATCCTCCACAAGCGTGGTTTTCAGCATATCCTGCTGGTTTCCGGTGAGGCTGAAAATGCCGTTGACGTGGAGTATCTGGAGACAATCGCCCTCAGGCTGCGGGGTCGCTTTGCCGCAGTCTCCATCGAGGTCCAGCCGCTTTCCACCGCCCACTACGCCCGGCTCTTCAAGGCCGGTATCACCGCAGTGGCGGTCTATCAGGAGACCTACGACCAGGAGATGTATAAACAGGTCCATCTTTCCGGCAAAAAAGCCGATTATCACTACCGGCTGGAGACCCCGGCCAGGGTGGCGGCAGCCGGGATGCGCGAGGTCGGGATCGGGGCTCTGCTTGGTCTGACCGACTGGCGGGCCGAGGGACTGGCCATCGGCCTACATCTGGCCTGGCTGCGCAAGAATTTCTGGAGTACCGGAGTCACCGTTTCCTTCCCGCGCCTGCGGCCTGCGGCGGGCGAATTCGAGCCACAGGTTATCGTCTCGGAGCAGAACCTGAGTCAGCTCATCTTTGCCCTCCGCCTCTTTGACCCTGATGCGGGGCTCCTTCTCTCCACACGGGAAGAAGCACGCTATCGGGACGGGATGCTGGGCCTGGGCCCCACCCGCTACTCGGCCGGTTCCTGCACGGCCCCCGGCGGATACTCCCATCCCGAGCAGACGGACGGCGAGCAGTTCAGTGTCGGCGACCAGCGAACCATGGAAGAGGTAAGCCTGGCCATTACGGCCAAAGGATGTGACCCCGTCAGCAAGGACTGGGACAGAGCATTTCAAACTTGATGACCAAACCAGAATGCCCTGAACCTTCGGTGCTCGTCTTTTGATATTTTGATTTAGCCAGTTAGTTGTTTTTTTTAATACCAAACCATCACTTTTCAACCTACATGGAGCGATCATGAGCGATCTGAAAAAAATGTACACCACCATCCTTGGCGATCACTTCCCCATGGATATGACCATCTCTTTTGGCGACCAGAAACTGGTCTATCGCAAGCGAACATGGGGGATCAAGCAGGAAGACGGCTCCATTGACGAACGTGGGGTTCGGTATGGCGAGAACCCGGATCAGGAGGCTGCCCTCTATGAACTGGTCAACGGTAATCTTTCCTTAGGCGAATGCTCCTTTATCGAGCCTGGAAATGGCTTGGTCTCGGGAATTCGCGTCGAGGACATGCTCCAGGTGGGCAAACATCCGGGTAAGATAAACCTCACCGACATTGACAACGGCCTCAATATCCTCAAGTATCTGACAGACAGGCCAGCCGCAGTCATCCTCAAACACAACAACCCCTGTGGAGCCGCCTATGGCGACACTTTGGCTCATGCCTTTGACCGCGCCAACCGCTGCGACCGCATCGCTGCTTTCGGCGGGGCAGTCGTTATGAGCCGGGCCTGCGACAATGAGACAGCCAAACTGCTTTCGCAAAACTATCTGGAAGTAGTCTGCGCCCCCTCATTTGAAGAGGGAAGCCTGGAGATCCTGAAGAAAAGCAAGAATCTGCGGGTTATCCAGATCAGCCGCATCGATCGCTTGGCTGAATTTGAAAAATTTCGTTATATCGACTTCAAGAGCCTGATCGACGGCGGCATCATTGCCCAACAATCGGCCATCAACTCGATCCGCTCCCTTGATGATCTGCAACCGGCCACTGCCACCTGGAAAGGGGAGACATTCAAATGTGACCGCAGCCCGAGCCAGCAGGAAATTGACGACATGATCTTCGGCTGGGCCGTGGAACACGGAGTCACCTCCAACTCAGTACTCTATGTCAAGGACGGCTGCACCGTGGGCATTGGCACCGGCGAACAGGATCGGGTGGGCGTAGCCGAGATCGCGGTGCACAAGGCCTATATCAAATACGCGGACATTCTCTGCTTTGACCAGTATGGCATCCCCTACGCCGATCTGGCACTCCAGATTGTTCAAGGAAAACGGGACAAGGGAGACCAGGAGGCCATTGACGCCAAGGTCCAGGCGGATCGGGCCGGACTTCCCGGTTCAGTGATGATCTCCGACGCCTTTTTCCCCTTCCGGGACGGAGCGGATGTAGGGATCAGCCAGGGGGTCACCGCCATTCTCCAGGCCGGCGGCTCCATGCGCGATTATGAGACCATCCAGGCCTGTAACGAGGCCAACCCCAAGGTGGCCATGATGTTCACCGGCCAGCGCTCATTCAAGCACTGATCCCGGATTATTGGTCACCCGACAACACACCATACAACAAACCTTTGTTGGGTTATGGCGCAAATAGCAAATAATATGCGCCATAACCCAACCTCTCTCTGCTGCTGACTCGCAGTTGTTTCCCATTCACGGTGCAGAAACCAATTTATAGCGATTAATGCCGACATGAAGGCCGTGGACGTGGAAGTCTCCACAGGGAATACGTGATTTTTTCTATTCCCTGACCTGTGCCACCGAAAAAACAGCGGCCACCTGGCTCGGAGCGGCTCGGAAAAAGATCACATAGCCAGCCGCTGCCATTGAAAAGAGCAGTAAAAAGAGGAGTAAGAAAAAAGGAATAATTTTCCGGGCATTCAGCCATTTTTTTCTTCTTTTTTTAGGTCCGGCACTTCTTTTTCTGACTATCTTTTTTTTCTCCATCTCCGCCTCAAGAACGACCCGCTCCCGGCCGCTACCATTAATTACCTGTTATTTCGATAAGACAAACAATATGTCCCTATTTGTTCCGGTTCAAGACATAGTAAGCCAAGCCTTCCAATACCGCCACTTCCTGTTGAACCGCAGCCTGTTCAAAGATACGCAACCGAACAAGGGCATCGGCAATAATTGTTTCGGCCTTCTGACGGGCAAGGGTAAAACCATCATAACGGGCAATCAGAGCACTGGCCTCAGCAAAGCCCCTGGAGCGTTGCTCTACACTTGTCAGCATGGCCAATAATCGTTCCCTGTCCTTTTCTTCAGCCCTGCCAATAGCAATAATCAGGGGCAGGGTCATTTTTCCTTCACGAAAATCATTGCCAACTGACTTACCGGTTTTGGTCTCATCCCCAAGATAGTCAAGGAGGTCATCGATAATCTGAAAAGCACAGCCAAGATGCAGGCCATAGTAGCGCAACGCCTGTTGCTCCTCTGTAGCGACACCTGCAACCAGGGCCCCGATCTCACAGGTTGCGCCAATCAGCCGGGCCGTCTTGCCCATGATCACCGCAAAATAATCCGCTTCCGCCAGATTGTAATTACTGGCATTATGGAGTTGCAGAAATTCACCATCCACCATGGCAGTTGTGGCCCCACAAAAAATCTCCAGGGCCTGCATCCCGGCCCCTCTTCCAATCAGCAGCATTGATCTGGCATGCAGGAAATCTCCGGCCAGGATCGCCGCCGTTTCCCCAAAGGCCACATTAACTGCCGGCCGACCCCGACGGGTAAGAGCCTGATCAATCACATCGTCATGGAACAAGGTCGCACAATGGAGATACTCGAAGGCAATGGAAAGGGGAACAACGTCCACGTCCCTACCGCCGCATAGGCGACAGCAAAGCACTGTGAGCAGTGGCCGAATCCGCTTGCCGCCATTAAAAAGACCATAGCGCAGCACCTCAGCAAGCAATGCATCCGTATCACTGGCGAGCGTGGCCAGATCGGCCTGCATGGCCTGTTCAATCCTGGCCAAATCAGGGGCAATGGCTGCCATCAACCCTGCTCCGTCAGTCCCTACGGCAAATTGTTCTGTTGCCCCCATCCCCATCACCCCCCAGAATTATCATGCGAATCGCACTTTTGTTCAAAAAAATCCCGTACATCCGACAAACTGCGAACCACCGGCGAAGGCGGCAGACTGGCGCGAAAGCTGCGACCATAGCCCTTCGTAAACAGACGAACATCCATAATGGCGATTACCCCGCAATCTGAAGCAGCCCGCATCAGTCGCCCCACCCCCTGACGCAGGGTGAGGATGGCTCTGGGCACCTGAAAATCAAAAAAAGGTTTACCACCACCATCGGTAATGGCTTGGATGCGGGCCTGAATCACCGGGTCACTTGGCACCTCAAAGGGAAGTTTATCGATGATCACGCAGCTCAGTGAGTTACCCGGCACGTCGACCCCTTCCCAGAAACTGGCAACCGCCAACAGCACCGAGTCCGTGGTTTCTTTGAAACGGGCCAACAAGGCCTGTCTGGAAGCCCGTCCCTGCACCAGGACTGGATAGGAGATTCGGGACTCAAGAAACTCCGCCATCACATCCATGGCCTTGAGACTGGTAAAAAGGACAAGGGCCCGCCCCTGACTGATCTGCAGAAGCTCGAGTACCTGCTGGCAGACCTTGTTGGTATAGGTTGGGTCGGCAGGCTCAGGAAAACCTTTTTCCGGCACATAGACCAGCGTTCGCCCCTCATAATCAAAAGGGGAGTGAAATTGCAAAGTCTCTGCCTCCGGGCCCAGACCCAATCGCTCCTTGACGTATGAAAAATCCCCGCCAGCAGAGAGAGTGGCGGAAGTCATGATACAACTCTGCACTGAAGAATAAAGCGTTCGTTCCAGTTCGCTGGCGATCCGAACCGGAGTGGCGGAAAGGGTGATCGTCCGCTCCCGCCGTTCATACCAATGGACAAAACGATCCTCTGAGGATCTCTCCGGTGGAAGACAGATATGACGAAGGTTGGCTGCCAGCTCGACCGACCGTGTACTGAGAGTATTCCAGACCTCACCTTTAGAAGACTGCCCAGCCAGCAGCTCGGCCAGTTGATCAATGCCTGTTGCTACCCCCTCCACTTCCTGGGTCCAGGAACTGTTACCGGCAATAAGGTCCGCCAGCGGGTACCTGCCTCGCTGGGCAGGAAAAAGCAGGGCGAAGCGCTCCATACGCGGTAAGAGGCCGCGAGCAAAGCTGCTGATTTTGTCGCGACTCTTGGCCGGCAGATCAGCCTCTACCTGACGCTCAATATCTGCGACCAGATCAAGAAGCTGATACTGACTGAAGTTCTTGCCGAAGAATTGAGTCGCCACACTCTCCAGATGATGGGCCTCATCAAAGATCACCGCCTGATACCGGGGCAGGATCTCGGCAAACCCGGCCTGACGCAACGCGAGATCAGAAAAGAAGAGATGATGATTAACAATAAGAAGCCGGGCTGATCCTGCCTGTTTACGCAAGCGATTGACAAAACAGGCAGCGCCATCAGGACAGTCACCACCCAGGCACTGACTGGACTGTGCTGAGATTTTCGGCCAGAGGGGTGAGCCATCAGCCAGCCAGGAGAGTTCAGCCCGATCTCCACTGCTGGTTGCCTCCAGCCATTTTTCAATCTTGCCGATATTGGTATCCTCCACCAGAGAAAGCTGTGGTGAACTGCGAAACTGATTCCAACGATAGAGACAAAGATAATTCTGCCTCCCTTTGACACAGAGGGCCGAGACCGATTGACCAAAGACCCGCTCTATCAAGGGAATTTCCTTGTTCAGGATTTGATCCTGGAGATTTATGGTAGCGGTTGAGACTACCACCCGCTGACCAGACAGCAGGGCCGGGATGAGATAAGCCAGCGTCTTGCCAATGCCTGTTTCCGCCTCAACCAGCAGCACATTTGCCCGCTGACCCTCCGCCCCGACCTTTTCATCCGCTGACAGGGTCGCCTGTACAGCCTCCGCCATCCTGAGCTGGCCTGAACGTGGTTCAAAGGCCGACAGATGCCTCGCCAGCAGCCCACCACTGGCAAAAATTTTCTTCACGTACCTTCTCCCAGAATATCCCTCGCCACTTCCGCAACCAGAAGATCAGGATCACCCACCATGGCCCTCACGGCGCCCATGGCCGTATCACTGCCGATAATGGCCAGGACACTGACCGCCTCGCCACGCACATACGATGGCTGGCGTGGCACAGAATGAAGAAGAGACAGCAGTGAGGGAGTTGCCAGATCGATCTTGCCAGGATCAATAGCTTGTAATTCCTCAAAAAGAACAGAGACCCCAAGCCGTACCTGAAAACGCGGATCATTCAGGATCTCACCGGTCCAGGCATAGTATCTTGGTTCCCGGCGGAACATGGCAACAATATTGTCCACATGCCCCATATCAAGAAAGTCACCGATAACCTTCTTCAATTCTGTGTCACTTACATCTACCACCACATCCTCTTTTATTCTGAGACAGAAAAACCTTTCAACAACAAAAAAATCCATTGCCCATGGCTTATACGATTTTTCCTTTTATTTTTCAACCAAGGCGGTACAATCAAAAAAATTCATCATTAAAATAAAAATTTCCAGGCTGATCATCAGCCCTTACATTTCCACAAAGCCACCCTATGCCGTCAACTCAACTTGTTGATTCTGATGAAGTTATCGTTGTAGTTGATGACTCACAGGATATTTTCATTCTCTTTCAGGATTTTCTCAGCAGACAGGGGTTTACCGTGCTCCATGCCCCGACCGCCGCAGAATTCTTCCAGCTGCTGCAGAGCAGAAAGGTTGCCCTCGCTCTTCTCGACATAGAGTTGCCGGACCGCAAAGGTACAGATCTCCTGGCAGACCTGGCCCTCCACTATCCGGACACGGCCATAATCATGATCACCGGCACCGACGACCTGCAAACCGCACTTTTCTGTCTGCGACTGGGAGTTGATGACTACCTGACCAAACCAATGCACCTTGCAGACTTTAATCACGCCGTAAACACTACTCTGGAAAAACGGCGTCTGGTCATTGACAACCGCCTGTACCAGAAGAAGCTGGAGGCCACCAATGTCCGTACCCAGTTTCTCCATCAGCTCAATCTGAAGATGAACACCGCCTATCTAAGCAGCGTAGAACTCGACGATGTCCTTCAGGCCATTCTGGTGGGAATCACGGCTAGCGAAGGGCTGCAGTTCAACCGGGCATTTCTCGCCCTCTTTGACCAGGAGCATCAGGTGTTGCAAGGACGACTGGCCATCGGCCCCTCCTCCCGAGAAGAGGCGGGCCGCGTCTGGGAAGACCTCAAGATAAAAAATCTGAATCTGAATGATATCATTCTGAATTTCAAAAACTCCCCCTCAGACTCCAACCAGGAAGTAAACAGGATCATCAAAAAGTTTTCCATTCCGGTTACCGATCAGGACCATACTCTCATTCGCGCCTGCGCCGAACGAAAAAGTATCCTCGTCCAGAATGGTATGGCCCAGGATTTACCTGTCAGCACCCAGCTCTGTGAGCTGTTGCAAAACGATAGCTTTGTCATTGTCCCCCTTTTTTCTCCCAGTCAATCCCTTGGCGTTCTCATCGCCGACAACTTTATCACCCAATGCCCAATCAGCGATGGGGATATCACCGATCTGGAGATCTTTGCCAGTCAGGCAAGTCTGGCCATTGAGCACAGCTATCTCTATACCAAGATGATCTTCAAAATGCATGAACTTGAGGCTGTCACTCAGGAGCTGGAAAGAAACAAGGATCTACTGGTTGAAGCCGAACGCTATACAGCCATCGGCCACATGTCGGCCCAACTGGTCCATGCCATCCGCAATCCCATCACCTCAATTGGCGGCACTGCAAGATTGCTCACCAAAAGAGTCACCGATCCTGATGTTCTTAAATTTCTCGACATCATGGCCCAGGATGCTGCCAAGATTGAATCCACCCTTGTAGATCTTTTTAATTTTGTCACTGAAAACAAACCTCAGAAAACCAACCAACCCCTCTATCCGCTGATCCGTAAGAGTGTCATGCTGCTCTATGGTACCATGAAAAAACAGGGGATCAGATACCAGCTCAACCTCAACGAGCCAGGCCCCTCTCTTGATATCGATGCCCAAATGATCAGACAAATGTTCCTGCATCTGATCCGTAATGCCATTGAGGCCATGCCCACTGGCGGCCTCCTCGAGGTTAACGTAAGGCAAGATCCAGCGAGCGTCTCAATTCTCATCACCGACAGCGGGACAGGGATCATCAATAGCAATATGACCAGGGTCGCAGACCCCTTTTTCACCACCAAAATTTACGGCACAGGCATGGGACTGACCCTGGTCAAAAAAATCGTAGCCGAACATCAGGGCACCTTTTCACTGCAAGCAGGAGCCAAAAGCGGAACCGTTGCCACTGTGACCCTACCAATGAGCGATTATTCAGGTGAATAGTCTGCGCCACGTTTCACCTTCTGCCCGAGAGTAAGACCCCACTCATTGCCACGAGCGCAGTCAGGCCAAAGCTTATCTGCAGAGAGCGGATAAACGCTGTTATATGGACTGAGCTGAAATCCTTCAGATCCAAGCCCCCGCTCAAAAAAGAAAAAACCTCGCCAAAAACAAGACCGGCAAAAGTCACTCCGATCAGCATCCCAATATTCCTGGCTGTGGCCAACACACCGGAAGTAATGCCGATATGATGTGGATCCACGATGGACAAAACCGAGGCCGTATTAGGAGAGAGAAACAAGGCCTGACCAGCACCCAGCAGGACCAGCCTCCAGGCAACATCAATAACCGTCGATTGCTCGTCCAAAAAGCAAAGACAGATCAGGGCAAGACAACACAGGGATAGTCCTGCAGTGGTAAGCAATCTGGCTCCCATCCGATCATACAACCAACCGGACAGGGGAGATACCACAAACACCGCCAGCGGCACCGACATCATCACCAGACCAATCCTTTTAACGGGGAGCAGAAGCACATAGTCAAGATAAAAAGGAATAAGGAGCAAGACCACAAAGAGCACAACAAAAGAGAGCGCCGCACAACTCATGCCAATAGCGTAATAGCGATCTCTAAACAAGAACAGAGGCAAAAGTGGCTCTTCGGCCCTTTGTTCAATAATTTTAAAGAAAAAAAGGAGTACACAGAAGCCGAAAACCCATGCCAACACCATTCCTTTAGGGAAAGCACCATGATGGGTCGAGGCCAGGACAGCCACAGTAAGAAGCAGAGTCCAGACCACCAGGCCTGTCCAGTCAAAACGTGTAGCTTTAAAACTTCCAATAGCAGGAGAAGGGATAAGCGGCAGCAGCCAGTACCAACCGACCGCAAAACAGAGCAAGCTGACTGGCACAGTCACCAGGAATAGAAGACGCCAGGAATAGAACTGAATCAAAAAACCACTGATCACCGGCCCGCTCATCAGGCCAATGGAAGTAGCAATGCCAACAAGCCCCAACGCTCTGCCCAACTGATGTACCGGAAAGACCATCTTAATAATGGCCGGACCGGATGACATCATCATCGAAGCGCCACAGGCCTGGATAAAACGGCAGAAAATAAGCATGGCCAGGCTCGATGCGATATAACAAGCCACCGAGCCGATGGTGAAGACCAGCATCCCCAGCAAATACATCTTCCCTTTTCCCAGACGATCCGAAAGTCTCCCCCAAATCAACAGAGTAATGGTGATGGTAAGGAGGTAGATCAACGCCACCCACTCTGCCTGCGCCAGGGTCGTGGAAAAACTGCGCATAATCGTCGGCAGCGCCACGTTAACCATGCTGCTGTCCATGGTTGAAAGAAAGACGCCAACGGCCACCATGCAGAAAACAATCCAGGGATTGGGAGAATCAGACTGCAACATAGACTCAGAAGAAAGTAGAGATCAACAGGAAAAGATGCAAAAAAATTTGCAACAGCCACACATTTTCCACACCTTACCCGTTTTTTAAAAAAAAATGAATCAGAAGAAATCTAAGGCTTGACTTTACCACTTCCCCATTATATATGAACTATATGTATAAAATTTTGTACTTGGATGCTGTTTTTGTACCAGGTCTCAAAAAGTTGCAAGGTGACAGTGGGTTACCTGAAACAAATTATCCTGAATATTAAGGAGAAAAGAGATGAAGAAAATACTTTCTACCGTTGCTGCTCTTGGCCTGGTGGCCGGCATTGCAACAAGCGCTGCAGCGCTGGAACTTAAGATCAAAGGCGATTATACCGTTGATGGTTTCTATATTGACAAGGGCATGGGCGCCGCAGCCTCTAACGGTTTTGGTGGTAAGGGCTTTCAATTAGCCACCAATCCTGGTGCTGCTGACACCAATTCTGATGCCTGGATGCAGCACATGTTCAATATTGAGGCCGAAATGATTGTCAATGACAAGGTCAGCATGAAGAGCCGGGTTCGTCTCATTGACTGGGGCACAGTCTGGGGAGCCCAGGATGACACCGATGTCAACAATGGCAGGAACATGTCCATCGAGAGATTGTGGCTGGTTTACAAATCACCCATCGGTACATGGGAAATCGGTCGTCGTTCAGCCGGTGCCTGGGGACTTTCTTTTGTTGATAGCGCCACCGCCGGAGACCGTATTTTCTGGAGCTCCGCCAACCTCTTTGGAGAGCAGTTCTCCATGTATGGTTTTGTCCAGAAGATTTGGGAAGGTGAGGCCTATGTTCAAAGTTCAGGTGATTTCGCGTGGGTGAGCGATGACGACTTAGACACCGATTACCTTGAAGTTGCTGCCACGATGAAGGGCGGATGGGGTAAAGCTAGTCTGGGATACGGTTATTCAAAAAACAATACTGCTATTCAGGATGTTTCATTCACGGACCCGAATACCGGAGCTACACTTTTCGCCTATGGCTATAACGTCGCTTCCCATCGTGTCAAGGGAGTTGGTCAGTTCAAGATCGGCAGTAACATGGGATTTGACACAGAGTTTGACTACAAGTTTGGCACTAGAGACTATTCGACTAATCACCAGGCAGATATGGATATCAACCAACTCGCCTTTATCGCTGACTTCAACGCAACCGTGAATGATCTTACTGGCCATGCCATGTACTTCCACACCAGTGGTGATGACAATGCCAAAGATACCGATATGGAAAGCTACGGCGGCCCTGGTGCTGACTTCGAACCACTCTATATCCTGACCGGCGTCTTTGGCAACATCCTGAACAACGACCAGGGTTCAACAAATGAATGGGGTGCCAAGGCCAAAACAGCCGGTGTCAATGCTATTGTTTTTACTGCAGACTTTGCTGCCAGTCAGGATCTGACCCTGCATGCCGGCTTTGGGTATGCCATGGCCGACAAGGAATTGCCTGGCTATGATGATGAATACGGTTTTGAGTACAATGTCGGCGCTGCCTACAAACTGGTTGACAACCTGATCTATGCCGTACACCTTGGTTTTCTTGATACTGGTGATTTCTTCAAGTTGGGAACAAAGTACCAGGATACCGAATCCATTTTGCTGGCCAGCCATCATCTGACCATGAGCTTCTAATACGTTTTGACGTATAAAAAGCAATAAGTATTTAAAACCCCTGTCGTTCATTCGACAGGGGTTTTTTTTTATTTTGTCGACTCTACCGGAAAAAAATATCCTCAAATAACCATGTGTGTAGAACAAGCACTCTGGCACCACACATTACAGAGTCCTACGGACTCCCTCCAGCCCATGACCACTCTCTTCCCAAGTGACAACAAAAACCAACAGCACCTTTTTCTGGCAAACGGCAATAATCTCGGGCAGGCCCAGCAACAGACCATCCATTTTATCAACACGACGCAACTTATTGCTTACCAGTCAAACACCATAAAGGATGAAGAAATCCGATCTGCCTCCAGTTCAGATTTCTGGGTAGAAATTGAAAAAGGGATTGCTGCCAACCGTAGATTCTGCAGGGATTTGTTAAAAGAACTTCAGGATACGGGTTTGATGGAGCTTGAGGATCTGCTCAGTCTTAAATTAGGATACCCCAGCAAAGTGCTTCACATCCTGACTCATATGCTGGATGGTTTTATCGGAACTGATTCTGTTTTTTACAATCTGGTGGAAGACAGCCACTGGCTGAGCGAAGCCCTTCGCGCTACCATCCACCAGAACCCGGAAAGTTATTGGTTAGTCCCAGTATGGCACGGACCGATGACCCGCTCCCTGCTTCATCTCGATTAAAGTAAGTGGGGATACAGCAATTACCGATATGGCCCTTGCTCAGCCTCATAAGCTACATTGTCCAGCATAATTTCTGCTTGAATCAGCTTATGCAAATTTTTCATGATTTCAAGTTACCCACCTGAAACAGCAAGGAACCTTTTAATGGGCGACCTCATTGATTTTTTGTTTTTCCCGTCAGCCCCTGTCTCTATCTCTTTTTTAAAAAAAATGTCAGATTGTTTTTCTATTTACGCTGAAGTACCGCATCAATCTCAACATCAACCCGGTCGTCCACTTGAATTATGCCAAAAGCACTTGGGGGCTCCAGCTCGAAGCTCGCTAGGGAGAGATCAAACTTCATAGTGAAAGTGATGACGTCAGAGGTTGCATTGAAGTCGTGTATCTCGGCTTGCACCCGCTGTAACCGATCACGGATTCTCAGATCAAACTCTAGCTTACGGGGCTGAGTACTGGGAGTTTCCATTATCTGCAAAACTGCATTGGGATTCAGATCACCGAACAGCCCTTCAATGACCGGGAACTTCTCGCAATCAAGCATATCGCGCATTTTTTCGTCACGACTGCCGTTATCGGTATCCATGGAATCGACGCGTATGGTAAAAACCGGCTTCCGGACAAGTTTTGTCTCTTTATCGCCGGTCAGAGTGAACGGTTGACAGGCGACCTTTCCTTCAAAACCATGCAGGGTTGTATCACAGAAAAATCGGATTGAGCATTCTCCCATGAAAACTTCCGCATTGGCAATTGATGCGTTCAGCAAGAGTACTATTACGATGATCAATAAGCGCTGAATCATAAGATTTCGTTCCCTCTTGTAAAAGTGATAAAAATTTGCTTTTCGTTGGGGGAAGTTAGCAGGGAGAAAAACATGATTCCAGCCTCCAGCTTAGCATGCCAAACAGGCCAAAAACTAACGCTAGCAGCTAGCCTCTTTTCGACATTTTGTCACCACAACTTCCTTCACAAAGAACAGCAGCAAGTACTCCAACCCACATTCTCAGAAAAAATTATAACAACCATCCTATAATACTCCCGCCAAAACAACAATATCAAAAATCCGCCCTGCATAAGCAGTCGGCATTTATTATATTTTTTTATTCCAGTTATTTATCGCTGAAACATCCCGCAGAGCCAAAAAAATATTCTTTTTAATCACCACCAGTCCTCAGTCACCGTCGTAACAGGAACTCTTCATAGACCTGCCGGCAATCATCAAAGGGTCCATAATGTCTCTCCTGTTTTTGGGAGGACCAGTAGAGTCAATGGGTATTTCAGAACGAAACATTCTACATTCCGCAAGACCAAGGGCTTTCGCCAACTTGCAAGGTAAGATGAATATGATTGGTAATGAGGAAAAAAGCTTGAATATTCCTGTGATTGCCAATTGGGTGCAGGCTCGGCGCAGCATTTTGTCGATGTCTTCCGAAAAATCGATATGGAGGCGGCACTCTCTGACCGGTATCTTCCATCGTCAGGAGGTCCTGGTCAGTGAGGTAAAAGTGGCCATGTACAGGAATGGTATCGAGCCCCAGTAAGAAAACCAAGGCATCCGTAGCCATGAGGCCACCAGAAAAATGATTGAGAGTATAACGCCTCTTGATGCCGATAAATATATCTGAGGGCTGGGTACAGGATGGGCAGAACCTGGGTGAGGAAGTTTCTTCTCAAATTGCTGGACAGCAGCTTTGTGCGTTTGCAGCACAGTGATACTTTCAATATTGGAAGAGTAATTGTTACGTATAATCAGGAAGAAGGTTAGATTTCCGTTTTCCTCTCCACTGTTGATCTTACCTCCGCCAATATTATTTGACTTCTCTCCACTTCGTATCATAAACTGATATAAGAATGTATCAGAACTTTTTACGATAACAGTTTTTATCACTGTTGAGGTGAGAGGCAAGGGACATCGAAGGATGAAAGTAGTTGTGCGAATCACCTGTTTTTTTTTGGGCAATGTCGCATATTTTTTTAACATCTATTATTTCGAATAGTTACAAAGACTTTCAAATAAAGGAGTCATGAAAAACCTAAAAGTCAGTTTTTGATTAACTGGTTAAGGTCGGCACTGAATATGTTAAAAAAACACGGACGGCTCTGTTTTGCCTCAGTCGGAAATGGACTTTGAGACGGACAGCCAGGAGGTAAAGCATTTCAAAGGAACCTTTGTCTTGTTGCTCCAATCTTTGACATAATCAACGACAGCATCACGAATATCATAAGGAACCCAGTTGCCGGTTAGAGCTCCCCAAATTCTTTTTTTTAACATGATGTGCTCCTCCATCCGTTTGGAGAGAACCTCATGCTTTCTGGTCAATTTAGCTTCAAGCTGCTGGATTTTGCCGTTCTCAAAAAACTGCTTCTGCCAGCAATAGAAATTCCTGGGCTGAAGGTGGTACTCGTCATACAGGTCAGACACTGCTACAGCAGTTCAACCAAGTGGCGACGCAAAATGGGAATCTTTCCTTCCGGGGTATAGTTGTGACATTTTTTTTCGCATGGATTTTCCTCCGTTTGTAATTGTTTATCACAAACAAACCAAAAGTCCAATTCACGCTGAACCAAAACAAACCAATAAAAGGAGAAACGACAATGGAAAAAAAGTTAGCTACAGGAGACATTCAGCTTTTTCCCAACCAAACAGGAGGCAATATGACGAGCAATCAAGAGACCACGAATTTTCCAAACCTTAACCGCCGTGATTTCCTCCACGCATCTTCAGGTGCGGCGCTATTGTTTGCCATGGGTGGATTTCCCGATAACGTGCGAGCAGCCACAGTACATGCTTTGCCGCCCCTGCCTTACGCGGAAAACGCGCTTGTCCCTGTGATATCGGCAAATACTGTTAACTTTCACTACGGCAAACATCACAAGGGTTATGTCGACAATCTTAATAAGCTCGTGGCAGGGACGGAATTTGCTGACCTTTCCTTGGAGAAGATCATAGAAGCTACGACTGGTCAAGCTGAAAAAACCGCCATTTTCAATAACGCTGCCCAAATATGGAACCACACATTCTACTGGCGCAGCCTGAAAGTAAATGGCGGCGGTGCCCCCTCCGCAGCGCTAAAACAGAAAATCGAGGTTTCGTTCGGCAGTGTGGATGCGTGCAAGAAGGAGTTGGTGACTGCGGCGACAACCCAGTTCGGCAGTGGCTGGGCCTGGCTCGTGCTGGATGGCGACAAACTTAAAGTGGTTAAAACCAGCAACGCGGACTTACCTGTGACAAAGGGAATGAAACCGCTTCTGACCATCGACGTGTGGGAGCACGCCTACTACCTTGATTATCAAAACCGTCGCGCAGCCTACGTCAATGCCGTACTCGACAAACTGATCAATTGGGATTTTGCTGCAGATAATCTCGGCTCGTGAAGTCTTATTTTTTGCATCTATACGGCACAAGTCGCCGAACAAGCGCATCGAGGCGTTCGGCGGAGAAAGAATAAGTCTATCGGGCTTAATCAAAAAAGGAGGTGCTATTCTCTAAAAAAGATCTCAGGTAAAGGATGCAGAAACAACACAACTATTAAAAAAGGGAGGGGTGTAGAATGAAAAAGAACAATTTTCTGCTTATTAAATTGATCAAAATCTGCATTATTTTGCTGATTTGGACCAATTCTACAATCGTTTTTGCACAAATGGAGAAAGTCGTTTCCAGCTATGGACCGACGAACCAGACTGAGACTTTCGACCAAATCAAAGCCTCGCGCATGGCGGTAAAAAGCGAACGTTCCAAATTACAAAAGGAGTTACTGAACTCTCGGTATAACCTTTCCACAAAGACTGCTACTGAAGCCGTCATGTCAGGAGGAAAACCTCTCCCAATTGGACCGACAGCCAAGCTTGAAGGGACATCATGGAAAGAACTTGACAAGATGACCCCCAAACAAATTAAAGAGAAGGGGCTGTTTCCATACAAACCCCTCCCTTTTGCAGATCATGCCGAGGGGGGTATGTTATTCCCGGAGATGATCTCAAAATTATTGCCCCGGCTGGTCCGCTTTGACTTGGATTTTGATCTTCCCGAACAGATCCTTCCGGATCCGGCCCCAGCAATTTTCCTGACCACCCGGCCTGACCTTGGTGACGTGGCCAAGGGGCGGCTCATTACCATCGACAATTACTATGAGATTTTTAACGGTCTTCTGAATCCCAAACAACTCGAGGGTCTCCGCCTCCTGGTGACCCAGTTTCCCCAACAGCAATTTAACGCGACAGAAGACCGGCGTACCGACAGGCCCAGTTTGGGCGTAACTTGTTTCGACTGTCATGCTAATGGCCATACCAACGGGGCAAATCATCTTGTTGGTGACATTCGGCCACAGGAATTCAGACACCGTATTGAGACCCCTACTCTGCGTGGAGTTAACATCCAGCGGCTCTTCGGTTCTCAACGTGCACTTAAAACAGTCGAGGACTTCACCGAATTCGAACAGCGTGCTGCCTACTTCGATGGAGACCACTGCATGGCTGCCAAAAAAGGGGTTAATGTCCTCGAAAGGGGTTCCCAAGTACATTTCATGTCTGAATTCATGGCAATACTGGATTTCCCTCCAGCCTCCAAGCTAGACATTTACGGCGAACTCGACCAAGCTGAGGCTACCCCGAGTGAACTGAGTGGTGAGGCGCTTTTCAACGGCAAGGCTCGATGCTCCTCATGTCACCCTGCCCCTTACTACACCGACAATAGCATGCATGATCTCAAGGCTGAACGTTTTTACAAGATGGAAATGGCAAATGGAATGATGATGGCCCACGACGGCACTATTAAAACGTTCCCCTTGAGAGGTATCAAAGATTCTCCCCCCTATATGCACGACGGAAGGTGCTTCACGCTTGAAGACACCGTGGAGTATTTCAACCTTATTCAACAACTTCACTTGAACGACGTAGAAAAGACTGACCTGGTTGCGTTCTTGCGCTCTTTATAGAAATAATCTTTAGGTGATCGAATGAGGGGAACTCCTGTTTCCCTCATTCTTCTGAAAGGGGGGCAGCGCTCAACAAACCTCATCTTCCGATCAGCAGGAATAAATTAAAAATGCGCAAAATTAGAGACGAATTTACTCCTTTAACCAAGCAAAAGAAAAACGGTTCCAGATCAACAAAAACGGGTAAATGGAATCACGACAAGAGTCGCGGAGAAAGTCGACCTACTTGCATAACATTTTGTTTTATAAAATGCTTTTGTCTGAATACAAAATCATGGTGAATCGTTACCTTAGAAGAAGAACTGGGCACATTTTTTTATGCCGTAACCCAACCTACTTCTGGCCCTTATCGTCTGGCCTCTGGACAGGGCACTGGGTTGTTGTATCGTAGTTCTTCCACGCCGGATCGCTATATTCAGTATGACATTCAACACAGAGTCCAACCCGCAGGATCTTGCGCAGTTCCTGACCGCTGAAAGGCCGCAGATCCGCTCGCGATCCATGCTGGAGCGGCTGGCCGTCGATGGTGACAAAGGCATCAAATCCCACTGTCTTACCTGCAAAGGTATCCACACCCTGATCAAGTGGCTGAAAAGACCACTTCCCGTCCTTCTCCGTCACTGTTCCCTCGCCTAATCCCACAACCTTGCTTGAGGTATGACACTCAGCACAGCTTCTACCCTTGCTCTGGGTGGTATGCGGATTAATGGCGGCCATGGTGAAGCGGTTAAAACCGCCCTCGACCTTCCCCTTTTCATCAACCAGAGTCACAATGTCCTGACAACCTGGAGTAACAATCACCACCTCATCTTTCCACACGGCCAGCATTGGCTTCTCATAGCGGATATATGAGCGCCCTTCTTCCCACATCCCGGGAGTCTCCTTGAGGGTCAACTTGTCAAGATGGGTCTGGGCTGCATCGCGCTTAGCGTGACAACCATAACACTGCGGTACCCAGGTCGAATGACAGGCCACGCAGCTGACCCGTTTATGGCCGCTGAAATCACAGACTCCCTGTTTCGGTGGCTGCAGAGGATGAATTTTCTCACTCAGTTTACCAGTCAACTGCCATTTCCCATCTTTGCTGATAATATTATTTACCGGTTGCCCTTTGCGGGTTTTGCCGGGAGCCGTGGCATGACACATCACGCAGGAGATCTCCACTTGCTCCTCATAATGGGCATAACTGACCCCATCGCCCATTATCTCATTGCGGGTATGACAATCAATACAGGCCAGTCCTTTTTTATGATGCACATCCTCGGCAATCTCCAGATAAAAGCGGGAACCTGGTAGTTGCTTTGAGGTCACCCCTCCCTTCTCGTAAGGTGTTCCGTACCCTTCCGATTCAAAGACCCCGGTATAGGAGATTCCAATGCGTCCGGAGCGATTATGACAACGGATGCAGTTAACATCCTGCACCTTTTTGATCACCAGGGGGTGGACCTTGGACTTCTCACTCTTGGCAGCATCATCAAACTCAGTCACTCCCTTGCGGGCTGTGCCTTCAGGCATGACAAAATGACAGGCCGAACAGCCGCCGCCCTTCTCATTAAAAAAATCAGGGGCCCCAGGCAAATCATTTTTTTGTTTCCACAGATGACAGGTGGCACAGAGCTTTCGATAATAATCCAGGGCCAGAGAATTCTTCTGGCCAGCCAGTAATTTCTCCACTGTAAGATCACTATCCTGGCTGTCTGATTCTCCCCAGTAAAAGAGCAGGGTACCAATAATCCCCCGGTTCGTGGCCATAAGTGAATTCTTTACCTTCTGGACATCGGTGGGATGACAGCCTTCAACCCCGCAGGTCTTCTCGACCACCCGCAAATCTCCGGGATTAATAACTATCCCTGCATGGGCCTTCTTCTTGTCAATGGCCATGGCATCACCGAGATGACAGGAGGCGCAGCCGATCACCCGTGGATCATGGGCCGCGTCCAGCTTTTCTTCCTTATGACAGAAAAGACACATATCAATGCGGCCACTGGTGGTCACATAGACCTGATCAGAGCGCTTCGTCCGCAGTTCACGGATAACAAGCAGCAAGACCACAACCAGGACCAGAAGCAGGGCAAACTGTTGCCACAACCGGGAGAGTTTACGCCTCGCACTTTTTTCTTCCACCGGGGTCATCCTTTCATTCCTGATAATTGTGGACATTGGGATAACGCCTGCCATAGCCGAATGCCTTGCTGGTCACCTTCAACCCCATGGCTGACTGCTTCCGTTTATACTCATTGAGACGAATCCGACGCAGGACATCACGTACCACCGACTCATCAAAACCACCCTGAACAAGCGCTGACAGCCCCTGCCCCTGCACCAGGTGCAGCTCCAGGATCTGGTCGAGAATCGCATAGGGTGGCAGATCATCCTGATCGCATTGATCAGGCTTCAGCTCAGCAGTGGGTACCTTGGTCACTGTTCGCTCAGGGATCCGCTCCTGCTCACGATTGACATACCGGGCCAATTCATACACCATCTGTTTGGGCACATCGGAAATCACGGCCAGTCCGCCGCTCATATCACCATAAAGGGTACAGTAGCCGACAGCCAGCTCACTTTTATTACCGGTTGACAAAAGAAGATGTCCAAACTTGTTCGACAGAGCCATGAGCAGATTACCGCGGATCCGGGCCTGAAGATTCTGTTCGGTGAGGTCTTGCGCCATACCGGCAAAGAGAGGCTGCAGGGATACCTGAAAGGCTGAAAACAGGGGAGTGATGGGAATAACTTTGAAAGTGCAGCCAAGATTTGCAGCCAGAGCCTCCGCGTCTTCCATGGAATCCTCTGAACTGTAAGGTGAGGGCAAAGCTACCCCCAGCACATTTTCAGCACCGAGGGCGTCAGCGGCAATAGTTGCCGTCAGGGCAGAATCAATACCGCCGGAAAGGCCGAGGACAACGGAATGAAAACCACATTTCCGCACATAATCACGCACTCCCATCACTAAGGCAGCATAGACGGCGGCCACAGGCTCCTCCAGATCAGGGCCATGCTTCTCCCCACGCCAGCCATCTGTTTCTACCACCACCATATCCGGGACAAAACCCGCGCCTTTGGCAACAATCTCAGAGTCGGAATTCATGACCAGACTGCGGCCATCGAAGAGCAAAGAATCCTGCCCTCCGACCTGATTCACATAGCAAAAAGGGACCTGATAACGGGAACAAAGAGAACGGAAGATGGCATGACGAATCTCTTCCTTGTCACGCTGGAAGGGAGAGGCTGAGACATTAATCAGGCAATCGATCCTGCGCCCCTGTTCTTTCGCACGGGAGAACAAAGATTCAACAGGATCACAGCGATAACAACCGGCAGCCTGATGCCAGATGTCCTCACACACGGTTACACCAAAGGTCATTCCCCCAAGCTGAAAGGGCAGTGCCTCCGACCCCGGCTCAAAGTAACGGGTCTCATCAAAAACATCGTAGGACGGGAGCAGCTGCTTGCGTACCCGATGCACAATTTCTCCATCCCGGGCCACCACCACGGAATTGTACAAGGGCTTACCCTGATTTTCATGTCGCCGTTCCAGACAGCCAAACATCACCGCCAGAGGTGGTAGATCGCTGACTAGTTGGGAAACTGCACGATCGTGGTCTTCGAGAAATGACTGCCTCTCCAGAAGATCCTGGGGCGGATAACCGGAGACAACCATCTCCGGAAAGACAGCAAGCTCACAGCCGCCGGCATGTGCCTGTTCTGCGAAAGACGCTATGGCTCGACAGTTTGCAGTAAAATCACCAATCACAGGATTGATCTGCACCAGAGCGATCTTCATAGCAATTCTTTCACAACTCTATTACCTGCCCTTCTCTGGCAAAGAAGACCTCAGTAGCACCATAGCGTCCGGGCTCACAATAGACGGCGGCCATCTCATCTATCTGCTGATCGGTCCGATCAGGGTCATGATGAAACAGGGCCAGTCGTTTGACTCCTGCCCGATTGGCCGCAGCAATGGCATATTCAAAACTGGAATGTCCCCAGCCAACCCGGCTCTTCATCTCTGCCTCTGTATATTGGCAGTCATGGACCAAAAGATCAGCCCCGGCGAAAAAGGCCTCCATGGCCAGATTCTGTTCCATGGCCACCTCTTCACCCTCAACAGCCATCGCTTCATCGTAATCAGGATGATCAGGGTCAGTAATAAAGAGATTGCGGAACGGTTCAAAATCATAACAAGTACAGAACGATTTACCCTGATAGTCGAAACGATAACCAAGAGCCGTAATAGGATGATTCAAAAACTTGGTGGTCAAGACCAATCCTTCACCATAATCTCTGCCAGCCTCTTCTCTCAAACGGATATACTCAATTTTTGATTTAAGCTCTCCCATATTGACCGGGAAATAACGATATCTCATCTGTCCGCCAACGACTTCCTCTAAGGGTTCGTCCTCAAAAGAAACAGGACCATACACCTTCAATTCAGTACCGGGAACATAGATAGGAACAAAATAGGGAAAGCCCATGATATGGTCCCAATGGGTATGAGAAAGAAAAATCTCGGCCCGTATCGGTCCTTTGGGCAGATCGTGCTGCATCAACTGGTTTCCCAGCATCCTGATGCCGGAACCGGCGTCAATGATAACAAGCCTGTTCTCATCCCCAACTCTCAGTTCTAGACAGGCCCCATTTCCCCCATATTTCTGGGTCAATGGTCCGGGACAGGGGATGGAACCCCTCACCCCCCAAAATCGAATTTTCATACTCATGTTATCACTCATACCTGTAAAAAGATCTGGGCCTTCTGAATCTCATCTTCCACCACGCCGCTGATGGCTGCAAGATCAGACCAATCCAGTCCCGTGAGTTCAAGCAACATTTCAGCATTCCTGTACTCAGGAAAAGGATCCCCTGCATAACCGATATCGTGGATATTAATATACATATTGGCCAGAGCGACAATGGCCGCCTTGGCACGATCTTCCTCACTCAAAGGCACTTCACTTGGAGCACCACCCACCGTGCCGATATCATGATGACAACAGACACAACTGGCCATGAACCCTGTTAACTTCCATTTTTCGGCAATCAATCGTCCGACTTCCTGGTGATCAATCCCCAGAAACTCGCGTTCAACCTCAATCAATGGTCTCTGTTCCTGACGGGCAATCGACAAGACATGGATATACTCATCACCAAAAGGGATCTTACCAAGATCATGCAACATCCCGGCTATAAAAAATTCTTCCCGCTCCTGGAGCGAGACACCACTGGCCACAGCCAACAACTTGGCGCTCACCCCCACTCCAATAGAATGGGTCCAAAACTTGGTTGTAGGGAGGGCTTTTGATTTATTAGCACTAGCAACTGAATTGATAATGGCCGTACTGAGAGCCATATTCTTGACCGTATTCATCCCCAGCATGGTGATGGCACGAGTCAAAGACGTCACCTTGCTCATCAATGAATAATAAGCCGAATTGATCAACTTCAACACCTGGCCGGTCAAAACAGGATCAAGGGAAATGACCTTATTCAACTCATTGGGTGAAGCATCAGTGCGGCTGCAGATCTCCAGAACCTTGCCCACCGTTGTTGACAGACTGGGCATTTTCTGAATGAATCTTTCTATCTTTTTTCGCTGGCCTTCTCTATCAAGCTCCACACCACACGATCCCCTAAAAAAACTTTAATATCAAACAATTAGGCAACAACTATCCCACTAAACATTTAATTGTATCCAATGCCAGACAAGAGGTCAAGAAAACATCCCATGCTGAAGACAAAAAAGGCAGGTTTCCCCAACTGATCAACACTCATGTTTAACCAGAAAATCACGCACCATCTCCTGCATCACTTCAAGAGACGTCCTACCGGTCTCATGGACAATAATCCAGGAACACCGCTGATAGGCAATATAAAGATCCTGCGGAACCTGAATCTTCAAATCAACCAGAGGAGATGCTTCCACCACTTCAGGACACAAGTCTTTGTTCTTTTTCACAACCATCACGAACCCTTCAGCGCTGTTCAGCCCGGTGGAAGCGTACGGCCTCGGCATAGGTCATATCAGTACCGCCAAAGATGTCCAAGGCACTGCCCACGGTTGCATCCAACCTCCCCTGGCCTAGATCGCGAATCAGCTCCAGATCAGCAATATTGCGGACACCTCCGGCATACGTTGCAGGAATGGGTGACCAGGCTGCCAGTTTTTTAATCAATTCCTGTTCTACCCCCTGACACTGCCCTTCAACGTCGGCAGCATGAATGAGAAATTCAGCGCATGAGCCGGCGAAATGTGCCAGGACCTCTTCACTGATCACAACTTGAGTAAAACGCTGCCAACGATCGGTAACGATATAGTAGTGATCATCCCGTCTTCTGCAGCTCAGATCCAACACCAACCGCTCCCGCCCCACCGCCTGCACCAGTCGCTGCAGACGATCCTCATCAACCATCCCATCCTTGAATACATAAGAGGTCACAATAACATGAGAGGCCCCGTGATCCAGCCAGTACCCCCCGTTATCTGCTGTTATGGCACCACCAATCTGCATCCCACCAGGCCAGGCGTCAAGCGCCTCAAGAGCGGCAGCATCATTACCCGGACCCAGCTTGATAATATGGCCGCCAGTAAGATTGTCTTGCCGGTAGAGCTCAGCAAACCAGGAAGAAGAATGGCTTGCGGTAAAGTTCGTACGCAACTCCTCAGGCCGCTCATCATTCAATGTTGAACCGACAATCTGTTTTACCTTTCCATCATGGAGATCAATACAAGGTCTAAATTTCATGATGCCCCAGTACTCTGCTAAATACCAAAAAAAAACGGGCATCTCCTTATGGAGCTACCCGTTTTCACTCTGCTTCCTCAACGATGTCACCCGAAAAATGCGACAACATCCTGATCCTGATCAGTCTCTTACCACCCTATGCCTTCTGGATAAGCATGGTGGAAGGATTAAGCGTCAACGAGGTGCCTGTATCAACCGTATCACTGACACATTTAAGGATCTTCAGATCAATTGCTTCATCCTTGGGCGCAATCATCATGACCACATCAAAAAGGTCATCGATGTCATGACAGGGAGCAGGCACACCAATAGAACTTTCACGCTTGTCCTCACGGTGAGTGGTTGCTGAGAACCAGATCATCTTCAAGCCATGTCGCACCATGAATTCCTTGAATTCCTCAAGGGCTGCATGAGTTCCGGCCTGAAAATCGTATCCGTCAATAATCAGGCAGACAGGTTTATAGATTTGCTGTTGCACCAGATCGTCCAGCCGCTCTTCAAGCTTTGCCTGACTGAAAGAACTTTCCTTGAATGTCATGATCATCCGATTCGACATGATCCCATCAACAGTGGTCTGAAAGCTTTCATTTTTCTCTTCTACAGCCATCAGGCGCAGGATATCATCATACCAGGCCCGGGTCTTATCAAATCCCTCACCGATAGAGACATGCAACACTTTATCGCCCCAGAGCATCGAATCAAGAGCAATCTGTACTAAGATAGCTGTCTTGCCCAGACCGGCACGGGACATGACCAACCCCATACTAGCGCCATCCTCCTTAACCTTTTTTTCAAGTCCCAGAATTCGCAACGGATTATTCATTACCAGGTTTTTTTTCCCCATGGCCGTGTACCTCTTTTATCTATTCATTTGCTTCGTCCATAAAGGGACGATCTGCCGGACATGAAACCCATGCCCGGTATAAAAACAACTCTTCCGGCAGAGACAAAGACTATGCGTTCTTCTTCTCACTCTGATATTTCTTGATCAGCTCGTCGTTCACCAGCTTTGGCACCTGTTTAAAGGCAGAGAACTCCATGGTAAATTCAGCCTTGCCTTGGGTCAGAGAGCGCAGGGTGGTGGAATAGCCAAACATCTCAGACAGAGGCACATCGGCCTCAACCACGGTGTAATTACCCTCTTCCATGGTTCCGATGATCATTCCGCGGCGCTGATTGATACTACCCATGATTGATCCCTGGAACTCAGTAGGACCTTCCACGGATACCTTCATAATCGGCTCCATGATCACAGGCTTGGCCTTCATGTACCCTTCCTTGAAGGCGCCAATGGCTGCCAGCTGGAAAGCCACATCCGAGGAGTCAACGGCATGATAGGCACCATCGTTGATGACGCAACGAACGCCGGTAACACCTGAGCCGCAGAGCGAACCCTTGACCAGACTCTTCTGGAAGCCCTTGTCACAAGAGGAAATAAATTCCCGGGGGATAGAACCACCGACAATGGAGTCGACAAATTCATACTCACCCTCTTCCAGCGGCTCCATATACCCGGCCACCCGTCCAAACTGGCCGGAACCACCGGTCTGCTTCTTGTGGGTATAGTTGAACTCGGCCCGAGCAGTGATGGTCTCACGATAGGCGACCTGGGGCGCGCCCACCTGAACCTCGGCATTATATTCACGCTTCATCCGCTCAACATAAACTTCCAAGTGCAGCTCGCCCATACCAGAGATAATGGTTTCATTGGTCTCATGGTCAACAAAGGTCTTGAATGTCGGATCTTCCTTGGTAAAACGGTTCAGCGCCTTGGACATATTGATCTGCGCCTTGTTGTCCACAGGAACAATGGCCAGGGAAATTACCGGCTCAGGAATATGCATGGAGCTCATAGAGCAGGAGATATCACCTGAACAAAAGGTGTCGCCAGAGGCACAGTCCACCCCAAAAAGGGCTACGATATCACCAGATCCGCAGAAGTCGATATCCTCCATCTCATCTGAATGCATCCGGCACAGACGACCGATCTTCACCTTCTTGCCGGTCCGGCTGTTAAAAACCGAATCTCCCTTGGTGACAGTTCCCTGATAGGTCCGCACATAGGTCAACTGCCCATAACGTCCATCTTCAAGCTTAAAAGCCAGCATGATAAGAGGATCATCAGGGTTATTAGTAACCGCAAACTCCTTTTCCTCGTTGCTGAGATCAAGGGCCATATTTTCAACATCATTGGGACAGGGGAGGTAGGCGTTAACCCCATCAAGCATAGGCTGCACCCCTTTATTCTTGTAAGCGGAGCCAACAAAGACAGGAGAGAATTCCAGGGCCAGCGTTCCCTTGCGGATGGCATCACGGATCAGGTCCGGATTAATCTCTCCTTCCTCCAGCATCACTTCCATCAACTCATCGGAAAACATGGAAACCGCCTCAAGCAGTTCTTCCCTTTTTTCCTGTGCCCGTTCCTGCAGGGCGGCCGGGATCTCATCCTCGCGGATAATCTCACCGTTGTCACCCTCAAAATAGAGGGCCTTCATGGTAACCAGATCAACAACTCCCACCAGATCATTTTCCAGACCGATGGGCATCTGGACCATATGGGCATTCAGCCCCAGTTTCTCGCGCAACTGGGCGGTCACTCGCTCCGGATTGGCACCGGTACGGTCACATTTATTGATAAAGGCGATACGGGGAACCTTATAACGGGTCATCTGCCGATTTACGGTGATAGACTGCGACTGCACGCCACCAACAGAGCAAAGCACCAGGACAGCGCCATCAAGAACACGCAGGGCCCGCTCAACCTCAATGGTGAAGTCCACATGGCCGGGAGTATCAATAATATTGATATCTTTTCCCTTCCAGTTGCAGAACGTGGCCGCAGACTGAATGGTAATACCACGCTCTCTTTCCAGTTCCATGGAATCCATTTTGGCGCCAACACCATCTTTACCACGAACATCATGGATGGCATGAATCCGGTCCGTATAAAACAGGATGCGCTCGGTCAGTGTCGTCTTCCCTGAATCAATATGGGCACTGATCCCTATATTCCGCACATTACTTAAATCTACACTCATGATTGCTATCCTCTACACCTAAATCTTCCTGACCGTCCTAAGCCGACCTAAGATAAAATAAAAAAAATAAGGAGCCACAGAACCTGCAACTCCTCATTCAACAGACATATAACAACAAACGGCGACAGGAAAAAAACTCACCGTTTAAAAACGCCAACAAACCAAAATTATTATCTTTCTAACGATCACTAGTTACGAAAAAACGCAACCACCTACCACTAGAATTATACAAATTTATAAAAGTTGACCATATTACCCAACTAACGCCGCTTTGTACAGTACTTTTCTTCATATTTGTCAGAAATGAAAAATGAGGCCAACCGACACATATTCTCATATCACTTCTCATTTCTACTCCATAACACCAAGAAGAACGGCAAGCTGGCCATTAGCCCAAACAGTGTTTGCTGGTCCGCATACATCATTACAGCGACCCTTTTATTCGTAAGGATGGTGAAATATACCGGTGGACGACCGGAGAATCGCCTAGAACTAGCCAGTACAGCAAAAGCAACGGCTCCATGGTGCTTATCCAGGCCCTAATCGTTTCTCAAGTCGTATGAACGCATTGCTTTTGTCCATTGGCGAAATGGCCAGAACAGGAGAAGAAACAGACAGGATTTAGCTTTGCTAGAGCTGAAATAAGGAGTTGGTACTGTGATGGAGGTTAGATCAGGTTCTTCTCAGGTGGGTCACATATAATACAGACGGCAGATTGAAGCAGAAAAGACAAAACAACCATAAACTAACCAAAAACGGAAAAAGGCTTTACAACGAAAACGCTGCAAAGCCTTGCAATTAGTGGTGCCGGGTCCAGGAATCGAACCAGGGACACACGGATTTTCAGTCCGTTGCTCTACCGACTGAGCTAACCCGGCACATCATTAACAACGGTGGTTAATTACACGACATCTTTTTTCTTGTCAATAAGTTTCTCTTTCAACCCAACAATCATCCCCGCACAGATCCCTTCACCCCCAAGCAAGAGAGATTCTTCCTGATTTCTCCCATTATCATCTAAGAAGAAAAAGCACCTATCGGGTGGTCCCTACGAAACGACCACTCCCTTCCTGACCCTTGCGGGATTTCCAGCCCAGATAAGGACATTATTTTGTGACAACGACTTAATCTAAAGAGAGCGAAAGGTCGGCAAGATCGTCGCGTCCTTTCTTTTGTGATGCGTCACTTCCCTCACCCACGCCTCCCAGATCAAGGTCAAAATCCAAGTCATCATCGGCAGGAAGAGAAGACGATTGTTGAGGAGAAGGGGTGACCTCCAGGGCATCAGAAAGATCCAGGTCATCGAGAGACAGAGCTGCGAGCTCTCCCTCCTCAGCTGAGGAATCTTCATCGTTGCCTTTCTCTCCACCAAAGGACAGATCCAGATCATCAAAAGTAAAGTCAGCATCAAGATCATTTGTCGCCGCCGCTCCAGAAGCGGGACGCGCAAGATCGGAAATGTCGGCCAACCCTTCCGGGATTTCAAGCGGTGCAGGGCGCGCAGCTTGTGCTGCTTGCACCGCCTTAACATTAATCGGCACATCTTCAAAACGGCTGGTATCTAGCAACAAGTCTTCTTCATCAAAAGACAGATCACTCCCTTTATTGTCAGGATTAAATTCAATCTCAAAGTCATCATCAAGGGAGAGCTCGCCGGCACCAGACAACTGCGCCTCCTCCTTCATCACGATTTCCTGACTATCAACCTCGCTGTCCTCAAGTTCGATCACATCCTCATTCTCGACTGCCAGCAGATCCAGATCGGGATCAAGGACATCCACCATATCCATATCCTCTTCATCCCCACTAGCGACATCCATTTCAGAAGGAAATTGCAGAAAAAGAGGCACAACAACGTCATATGTTGTTCCCTTTAAGTCACCACCAGCCATTGGCTTATGACATTTTCGACAACTCTCCTGATGATCAAACGAGATATATCCACATTTAGAACAACGCATAATCACTTTTCCTTTCTAAAAAGAGCTCTACTCTTCAAAAATTCCCTTTCACTATTCAGACCATCCAGGTTGAAGCCTTCAACAAGTTTCATTCAGTATTGCACATTCACCCCTCGAGAATCAAGAAATAATTCAAGGAATCCAATCCATACCGATATCACACGATGGGGCCGAATGGGTAAGGGCACCAATGGAAACAATATCAACCCCGCTTCGGGCCACAGCCAGCACTGACTCGAGGGAAACACCTCCCGAAGCCTCAACCAGGGCCCGATGATCGATAATGCGGACTGCTTCCTGCATCATGGAAGGATTCATATTATCCAGCATGATAATATCCACCCCGCAGGCCAGACACTCGTGAACCTGCTCGAGAGTATCGGTTTCCACTTCAATACGTAAGGTATGAGGTATTTTCTGGCGCAGCAGGGCCACCGCTTTGGCAATGGATCCACAGGCCGCAATATGGTTATCTTTGACCAAGATACCGTCGGCAAGATTAAAACGGTGATTATAACCGCCGCCAACCTGAACCGCATATTTTTCAAGCATGCGCAGCCCCGGGGTGGTCTTTCGGGTATCCGTGATCCGGACCGGGAAGGTTTGCACCTGCTCCACAAACTGGGAGGTGAAGGTGGCAATGCCCGAAAGTCGCTGCAGAAGATTGAGCGCCACCCGCTCGGCCTTCAACAGATCGACAACCGGGCCTGATACCGTAAAAAGGATATCACCTTCGCAAGCCCTGACACCATCTGCCACCAACACCTCGACCACAATGGCCGGATTCTGCACCAGAAAGACCTCAGCGGCCACCGAATCACCACCAGCCACGACAAAAGACTCTCTGGCCACAATCCGGGCGTGACCCGTCTCGCCCTTATCAAAGATCGATTCACTGGTGAGATCACCGCGCCCGATGTCCTCGGCCAGAAAAGAGCGGATAAGGGTATGGAGGGCCGCCTTATCCAAGATCTTGTAACCGTTGTTCAGCTTCAGAAATCTTGACCAGAGTGGCATCCAGCTCCTCTTTTTTCTCTCTTTCCTTCATCACCACATCTGCTGGAGCATTCGTGAGAAATTTTTCGCTGACCAGTTTAGCATTGATCTGAGCAAGCTTTGCCTCAACTTTCTGCCGCTCCTTAGCAAGCTTTGCCGTCTCTTTTTCCACATCGACCAGCCCCTTGAGTGGGACATAGATTTCCATATCTTTATAGAGATAAGTGGCGGCGTCTGCCGGTTTTTCCCCTTCCCCTGAGACCACCAGAGAACTGAGCCGGGTCATGTCGGCAATGGTGGCAGCAAAAGACTGAAGAAAGGTAATCTGCACAGGAGTTGAACAGAGGACAAAGGCCTCTATCTTTATGGAGGGATGGACATCAGCCTCCGCCCGGATATTGCGAATGCCGGTAATCACCCCCATAAGCATCTCCACCTGTCCTTCAGCCTCGCTGTTCAACCAGCTCTCGTTGACCTCAGGATAGGCGCTGACCATCAAGGTCTTGCGCACACCGGGCAGGACGCTCCAGATCTCCTCGGTGACAAAGGGAGTGATGGGATGAATCAGCTTGAGAATGGTTTCAAGGACCAGCAACAGCACCCCACGGGCCTGATCCCGGACGATCTCGTCCTTGCTGAACAGATCCGGTTTGATCCATTCCAGATACCAGTCACAGAACTCATGCCAGACGAACTGATAGAGGGCAGAGGCCGCATCATTGAAGCGATAGCTGTCAAGTGCTGCACGTACCTCGGCCGTGGTTGCAGCGGTACGGCTCAGGATCCACTGATGAACAAGGGACAGCTCAGCCACATTGCCAGCCACTCCTTTTACTGATTCCTCACCATCCGCCACATGCATCAGGGCAAATCGGGCCGCATTCCATATCTTGTTGATAAAAAAACGATAGCCCTCAATCCGCTCCTCATCGAGCTTGATCTCCCGCCCCTGAGCGGCAAAGGCGGTCAGGGTGAAGCGCAGGGCGTCAGTCCCGTATTTGTCAATCACTTCGAGGGGATCAATCACGTTGCCCGTGGATTTGGACATCTTTTTACCATGCTTGTCACGTACCAGGGCATGGAGATAAACGTCCCGAAACGGTACCTCATCCCTGAAGTGCAGCCCCATCATCATCATCCGGGCCACCCAGAAAAAGAGAATGTCAAAACTGGTGATCAGCACAGAGGTTGGATAAAACATGGCCAGTTCTTTGGTCTGTTCAGGCCAGCCGAGGGTGGAAAAGGGCCAGAGGGCCGAAGAGAACCAGGTATCCAGCACGTCTGTTTCCTGGAGCAACTCCGTTGAACCGCATTTCGGACAACTGATCGGATCAACCGAGGCAACGATCATCTCAGTACATGCCTGACAGGTCCAGGCCGGAACCCGATGGCCCCACCAGATCTGCCGCGAGATACACCAGTCGCGGATATTATCCATCCAGTTGTAAAAGGTGTTATACCAGGTCTTGGGATAGATATTGATCCGCCCGTCACGTACCGCCTCCACCGCTTTTGCCGCCAAGGGTTTTACCGAGACAAACCACTGCAGGGAGGTGGTGGCCTCAACCACGGTCTGACAGCGGTAACATTGACCCACCGCGTGATCATGTTCCTCGATCCGGTCGAGAATCCCCTGCGACTCCAGATCCTCAACAATCTTCTTCCGACAGGCGAAACGGTCAAGACCGGCATAAACACCGGCATTTTCGTTCATATGGCCACTGCTGTCCATGACCTTGAGGATCTCAAGATCATGGCGACGGCCAATCTCATAATCATCCCGGTCATGGGCCGGCGTCACCTTCAAGGCGCCGGTGCCGAAATCCTTTTGTACATGATGATCAAAAACAATAGGGATAATCCGGTCGCTCAGGGGCAGCCTTATGCCGACGCCTGCCAGATGGGCATAACGTTCATCATCGGGATGGACCGCCACCGCCGTGTCGCCAAGCATGGTCTCCGGCCTGGTGGTGGCCACCACTACATGACCGCTGCCATCGGCAAAGGGATAGCGAAGATGATAAAGCTTACCCTTTTTCTCCTCGTGCTCCACCTCATCATCGGCCAGGGCCGTCTGACAGCGGGGGCACCAGTTGACGATATAATCGCCCTTATAGATCAGCCCTTCATGATACAAACGGACAAAGACCTCACGTACGGCCGTGGACAGACCTTCATCCATGGTGAACCGTTCCCGGTCCCAGTCACAGGAGGCACCAAGCCGTTTGAGCTGGCGGATAATCGTCCCGCCCTTCTCCGCCCGCCAGGCCCAGACCTTTTTAATAAACTCCTCACGGCCAATGTCATGCCGGCTCAAGCCTTCTGCTGCCAACTGCCGTTCCACCACGTTCTGAGTGGCAATACCTGCATGATCAGTGCCCGGTACCCACACCGTATTATCGCCACACATCCGATGATAGCGTACCAGTACATCCTGCATGGTATTATTCAGGGCATGGCCCACATGCAGGACCCCGGTCACATTGGGCGGCGGAATCACAATAGAGAAGGATGGCCTGCCCTCTACCATGGTGGCCTGAAAACATTTTTCCTCGGTCCAGCGCTGAAGCCACTTTTCTTCGACACCGACAAACTCGTAGCCCTTGCTCAATATATCGTTCATACTTTTTACAATTTTAGATTTTAGATTTTAGATTTTAACAAAACTATTTTAGCAGTCTTCTATCGTACATTCCAGGGCTTGGGTAAAAATATATGCTCATAGAGACTCAAGGCATAACGGTCGGTCATTCCGGCAATAAAATCACAAACTCTTCTATGCGCTATCTTTTCACTGGCCCAAACATGCTTCTCTCTTCTCGGTTCCCATGAGGCCCCATTGCGCTCCATCAAGCCATTTTCAAGAAAATAATGATACAGGTCACGAATGATCCTCTGAGCCTTTTCAAATTCATTATGCACCTTATAAAAGCGATACACATTTTCATACAGGAACATACGCAGATCACTAATCGCCTTGAGCATTTTATGGCTGAGATGCAACCTGCCATCCCCTGCAGCCAGAGTCTCGACGATCAGATCCCGGACCATGGCGCCGGTTCTCTTGGAATGACGATCTCCGACCACCGCTTTTATATCTGCCGGCAGATCATCTTCGTGAATAATGCCGGCACGCAGGGCATCATCCATATCATGATTGACATAGGCAATGATATCTGCCACCCGCACCACCTGCCCTTCCAGAGTTACCGGAAGCTCTGAGCTCTCATCCGGCAGAATATCATTGCGGCCCTTGGAATGTTTGACAATCCCGTTTCTGACCTCAAAAGTAAGATTCAAGCCCTTGCCCCGATTCTCCAGGAAATCAACCACCCGCAGACTGTGCACATAATGGCGAAACCCGCCTGGATGCAGTTCGTTCAGGGTCGCTTCACCGGCATGACCAAAAGGGGTATGCCCAAGATCATGACCAAGGGCGATGGCCTCAGTCAATGCCTCGTTAAGACAGAGGGCAGCAGCAATGGTCCGCGCAATCTGCGAGACCTCAAGGACATGGGTCAAGCGGGTCCGATAATGATCACCAGCCGGGGCCAGAAAGACCTGGGTCTTATGCTTCAAGCGCCGAAAAGTCTTGGAATGGGTAATACGGTCTCGATCCCGCTGAAATGGCATCCGGATATCGCAGCCATCGTCCTCCTCCTCAGACCGGCGCCCCAGGGAATTTTTATTAAGGGCAGCATAAGGGGACAGTATTTCTTCCTCCCTGTCCTCTAACTGGTACCGAATCGAGATTCCTACTACTGGTGCATAAGCCATGACGCATCTCTTTGAATGCAAGGAAACATCTCACTGGACATGAACGCCCTTAGGATACTTCCATGAATGAATGCACCCCAAGGCAATATCCTCAGGATGTTAAACGCGACTTTTTTTCATCTTTCTCTTTACACATCCCGCCTTGTTCCTGCAAGAGGGAAAGAAATCGCCTAAAACTACGCACTTTATATTTGTCTGTCTTGGCTGGCAAGGTTATCGATAAATAGCAAGAATTTATTTTATGATAAATCGCCGGCGCAGGCGGGGGAAGACGTTAGCAATTCAGCCAGATGCAGGACTCTCACCGGCGCTCCCGAGGCCTCTATTGCCAGACGCCACTGGATGAGACAACCGGAGCAGGTGCTGGTAATCACATCAGGGGCCAAGGCCAACACCTTTGCCGCCAGAGCGTCACGAATCAGTACCGAGATGTCTGGAGCACCGACATGAAACAGCCCGCCCTGACCACAGCACTCGGGACCATCAGGGAGTTCAAGCAAATCGATATCCGGATTACGACCAAGCGCCTTGCGCGGCTCTTTCATAATCTTCACCCCCTCTAACCCATAACGAAAATGGCAGGGATCATGATAATACACACGCAGCTTCTTTTTCCCAGATATCTGAGTCGCAAGTCCTTGCGGCAGATGCTGGTCAAGAAAGCAACTGAGTTCCACCAGACGCGCAACCAGAGCATCCGCCTTGACCCGCCAATCCGAATCATCTTCAAACAGCTCTCCGTATCTGCGTAGATGCGCATAACACGAGGCACAGGAAATCAGAACAGGTCCACTACTCTGTTCCAGTGCGGTAATATTTTTCCGGGCACAGCTCCGGGCCTCCCGCCTGTCCCCTGCCGACAGGGCCGCCAGACCACAACAGGAAAGGCCTTCAGGGACATGCAAGGAATAGCCGAGAGCTGCAACAAGAGAATGACAGGATGTGGCAATTTCAGGAAAAAGATAGCGGCCAGTACATCCGGGGAAATAGGCCAGCATCTCTTGTTGTGGACGGCCTGAGAAAACTACATCCTGCGGGATCGACTGTCCTTCCACCTCCTGCTGAAACAGGGCCAGACGCAACCTGAGTCCACTCTCTCCCGGAAGATATCTCGACACAAACTCTGCCCCGGCCCGGCCAAGCACCCGCAATGGTGTTAGTATCTCAGGGTGAACAAGCACTTTACGTGCCAGATACTTCTTGTAGCCATGGGCGCCATAAAGGGCAGGAAAAACTGACCGGGCCTGCACAACCTCCCGACACACATCTATGCCCCGCGGACAGACAGCGGAACAAGCTCCACAGAGTAGGCATTTTGAAAAGATATCTTCATACACTGCTCCCTTGCCCAACAGCTCCGGAATATGGGTCAGATGAATCTTGCCCCGGGCGGTATGGGCCTCCTGACCAGTGACCCGATAGACCGGGCAGACCACGGAACAAGCCCCGCATTTGGCACAGGAAGTCACGATTTATAATCGAATGAGCTCATACAAATTCACCAAAGAGATGATTAAACCGCTCGCCCCGAAAGGAAGTGCCCTTGGGGTACAACGAAGTCTTTGGACCTTTTCTCAGTGGATATGGCTAAGCTAAAAGGCCCAAAAACGAGACGCACAGGTAAGCGAGCTTGCGAGACTCCGAGTTCTTTATCACAGCGCCGTACTTTTGGGTACGTCGCTGTGATAAAGGATGCAGTGTAACGAAGTATTTGGGCCTTTTGGCGACACCATCATTTTTCCCACAGTAAGTAGGCCTTGATAAAGGGCTCCAGGTTGCCATCAAGCACTGCATCCACATTGCCGACCTCAACATCTGTACGGTGATCCTTGATCAGACGATAGGGCTGAAGGACATAAGATCGAATCTGACTGCCCCACGATATCCCTTTTTTATCTCCATGCAGATCCTCCTTGGCCTCGTCCTGTTTTTCCTTCCCCAGCTCATAAAGACGGGAAGTCAGCATCTTCATGGCCGTATCCTTGTTCCGGTGTTGGGAGCGCTCATTCTGGCACTGCACCACAATGCCGGTGGGCAGATGGGTAAGCCGAATGGCCGAATCCGTTTTATTGACATGCTGCCCCCCGGAACCGCTGGCTCGATAGGTGTCAATACGCAGATCTTTATCCAGGATGTCCACCTCAATGGTATCATCCAGTTCAGGCATGACCATGACCGAAGAGAAGGAGGTGTGACGCCGACCACTGGCATCAAAGGGCGAGATCCGCACCAGACGATGGATTCCCACCTCTGAGCGCAGATAGCCATAAGCATTATGTCCCGTGACCATTATGGTCACACTCTTAACCCCGGCCTCATCACCGGCCAGGTAATCGAGAATATCCGTCTTGAAGCCTTTCAGCTCGGCCCAGCGCAGATACATGCGCATAAGAATACTCACCCAATCCTGGGCCTCGGTGCCACCAGCGCCGGCATGGATATCCATGATCGCGTTATTGGCATCATGCTCTCCGCTGAGCATACATTCCACCTCAGCGAGGGCAATACGTTCCTGCAAGGGATCAATAGCGGCAGCCACTTCGTTCTCTATATCGGAGTCATTCTCCTCCATGGCCAGATCCAGAAGCATCTCCATCTCTTCCAGCTCTTCCCACTTACCTTCCCAGCCCTTGATGATATCCTGGAGCTGTCCATGCTCTTTTTGCACCTTCTTGGCCCTGTCGGCATCGTTCCAGAAATTAGGGGCCAGGGTCTGCTGTTCAAGCCGTTCCAGGTCGTCTTTTTTGTGATCTAAGTCAAAGATGCTCCTTCAAGGCCAGTAATCGTCCTTTCAGCTCCTGAAGCCTTTGTCTGGATACTGCAGCACCTGTTTCTGTTGACATGATAACTCCCTACAAAAAATATAATATGACTGACTACGAAAGATTTCTCACTCGAGGATTACGAAGAAAAATCCAGACCATGAGAAGAACCGTTAATCCCAGACAAAAAGATGAAAAAAGATAGCCCCAACGTACAAACCAGGTCACTTCCTCCATGAGAACGACCTCGGCACTCTCAGCCCAGGGTTCAAACAACGGCGAGACAACCTGCACCCGGCCCAAAGGGTCAATAAATCCTGAGAAGCCGGTATTTGCCGCCCGCACCAGACTGCGTCTGGTCTCCACCGAACGCAACACGGTCATGGCCAGACTGTGATGCGGGGCACTGGATCTGCCATACCAGGCATCATTGGTCAGATTCACCAGGACATTAGCCTTAGCTCCCACCCATTTTCTGGCAATATCCGGAAAGATGGATTCGAAGCAGATTAATACCCCAATCCTGGCATTATCACAAGCAAGAGCCTGCTCAATCGTACCGGGACTGAAGTCTCCCACTGCCTCTACCAGCGGGGCCAGAAATGGCAGCATTTTTTTCAGAGGCACATATTCACCAAAGGGCACCAGATGGCTCTTGGAATACCTGCTCGTGATCTGGCCATCAGTATCAAAGAGGAGAGCGCTGTTATAATAGCGCGTCACCCCTTGTTCACCACTATCACTCTCTTTAAACTGTTCAACCCAGGGTGCCCCTGTGAGCAGAGAGGCATGGCCGGAGACTGCGAGATCACGTACCATTGGCAGTAACGGATGAGCCGCAACAGGATAAAACGGCAGGGCTGTTTCAGGCCATACCAAAAGCAAAGGGTGGTTGCGATCAATAAGCCCCCAGCTCTGGTCTCTATAATTCGTCAGGGTTTCCTCCTGCAATCCAGGAGACCATTTCAGATCTTGCGCTATATTCCCCTGAACCACGCCAATACGCATGGTTTCACTAACCGTCATCTGTCGTTCAACCTGCTGCCAGCGCAGGAATGAATACACAGCGACAGAGCCGCAAACCAAGACAACAGGCACGATCAAGGAAAACTGCCCTCTTTTTTGAGTACCCAATATCAACAACATGGCCGCCAGGGTATTGATCAAAACCAGCAAATAGGTCAGACCGTAATGACCCCACAGGTCTGCCGTCTGAATCATCCACGGCACATGAGCCAGCGCATACCCTGGATCCATCCAGGGAAAACCGGTAAACAGGAAAGAGCGGGACCAATCGAGCGCGACCCATGCCGCAGGAATACCCCACAGAACAAGCGGCAAAGGTAGTCTGACCACAAAGAGGCGGGCGGCCATCGCAAAAATCCCCATATACACACTCATATAGAGGGCAAGAAGCACAAGGGCAGGAACGGACAGATATGGCGGAAGGCCACCGTAGCGGCCCAAAACCGTGGGAATCCAATAAAGCAGTACAAGAAAATGCAACAGCCCCGTCAACAGCCCGCAGGCACCGGCCTGACGTACCGTTCCAGCACCCAGAACAGCCAATAAAAACGGAATCAGAACAACAAAGAGCAGAGGCCAGAATTCGCCACCACCAGGAAAGGCAAGCCAGAGAAGGCCTGCTGTCATAAATGGCACCAGCATCCTCATCCAAAAAGCAATGCCAGCATCTATCAGCGCATTGGAATCATGCCTCATCATTGGTCAGCCGAGTAATACGTACCACCTTGATGTGCCGTTTGCTCGCCGTCTGCACCAGAAAACGCAGTCCCCCGACATCCACCTGATCTCCGGGCACAGCCAACCTGCCCAAGAGATGGACCACCAGTCCTCCCACTGATTCATATGGGCCCTCCGGCATTTCCATACCAAAACGCTCCTCGACCTCTTCTATGTCCACCCTGGCCTGAACCAGGATGGCTTCCTGACCAAGCTCCTGAATTTCATCGTGATCATCGACATCATGTTCATCATCAATCTCGCCGACGATTTCCTCGAGGACATCTTCAAGGGTAACAAGACCGCGAATAGATCCAAATTCATCGGTCACCAGGGCCATATGAATCTTCCGTTTTTGGAATTCCACCAGCAGGTCAACAATCAATTTTTTTTCATCAATAAAATAAGACGGATTCAAAAGTTCTGAAAGCGGGACATCTTTTGAAGCCGGTGAAAAAATCTTTAACAAATTCTTGACATGGAGGATGCCAACTATGTGGTCTAAAGTATCCCTGTACACCGGAACCCGCGTAAATCCCTTCTCGATAAAAAGTTCCACCAGTTCGGCCAGAGAAGTGGATTCGTCCGCCGCCTCAATCTCTACTGCCGGGGTCATGATCTCACCGACTCTGGTGTCTCGAAAATCAAAGATCGAATTGATCATTCTCTCTTCCAGGCTGGTAATCAGCCCCTGTTCCTCTCCTTCTTCAAGCAGCTCCTGAATTTCATGCTCCAGGGACTCAGTGGTGTCAGGGGTTCGTCCAGGCAACAAGGCAGCCAGCCTTTTAAAGACACCTTTATATTCTACTGTCTCAGACTGCTCAGATATTTTTTCCTTATTCATTCTTTTCTATCATCTTTCTATTAATATTACTTTCCCGCCCAATGCATCTTAAAGATTTCAATGAAAGATCAAAGAGAAAGGATCCTCTCATCAACTGTATTTATTACCATAACCTGCCATAACAACAAAAGGTAAAAAAAGAAAATACATTTTTTCTTTTCTAATTGCTATGATATGACTATAGTAAAACCTGTTTATTCTTTCACAAAAATAAAAAAATAATAGTATCTGGATAGTTGGCATCATTTCTCCTGACTCAAACCTGCGTCCATCATCTTTTCTCATGGACGTTAATTTAGACATTATAATACGAAGATAATATGGCTAACAGTTTGCAAGGAAAGGTTCTCATAGCCAACCGGGGTGAGATCGCAATCCGCATCATGAATGCGTGCACGGATCTGGGCCTGGAATATACGGTGGTCTATACCGAAGCCGACAAGGACTCCGAGCACGTCCGTCGCAACAGGACCAGCGGTGCCGATCAAAACGCATGGCGAATTACCAGCTACACCGAACCCAATGATATTTTTGCGGTTGCCGACCACACCCAGTGCACGGCCATCCACCCTGGATATGGTTTTTTCTCTGAAGACTACCGTTTTGCCAGACGGGCAACTCTCCGCGACCGTCCTCTCACCTTTATCGGTCCAAACTGGGAGGTCATCAAAAGTCTTGGCGATAAAATCAACACCAAACGGGTCGCCAACCAGCTGAAGATTCCCACCATTCCAGGCACCGATAGCCCAATCTACAACGAGATGGAGGCGGAAGAGATCGCCCAGAGACTCATGGATGATCAACTGGCCCAAGATATTAAAGCCCCTTCCATCCTGGTCAAGGCAGCGGCAGGCGGCGGCGGCATGGGCATTGAAGAGGTTACGGAAATCGAGCAGTTCCGGCGCATCTACCGTCAGGTTCAGAGTTATGCCAAGCGCCAGTTCGGAGACGGCGGCGTCCTTATCGAACAATGCCTGCGCGACTATAACCATCTTGAGGTGCAGCTGGTCTGCTCCCGTCATGGCGAGCGAATCCACTTCGGCTCCAGAAACTGTACTATCCAGTCAACCGGTCGGCAGAAACGGGTTGAGGCAGCGCCCGGCTTCCATAGCTCCTGCTTCACCTATGATTTCGACGAGCAGAAGGTCTTGGAGCAGATCGTTGACTATTCGCTGAAGCTGGCAGCCCATGTCCGCTATGACAACGTCGGCACCTGGGAATGGATTGTCAGCAGATCCGGACGCCCCTATCTGCTTGAGGTCAACACTAGAATTCAGGTGGAAAATGACGTCTCCGCCCGCATCAGTTATCATAACAATCAGCACCCCAATCTGATCCGCGAACAAATCAGACTGGGCCTGGGTGAAAAGATTGGTTACAAGCAGAAAGCCATAGAATTTAAAGGGGCATCCATTGAACTGCGCATTGTGGCCGAAGATACCCGCCGCGGCTTTGCACCCTGGATCGGTACCATCACCGACTTCCATTTTCCCCAGCACGACTGGTCAACCGTCTACTCCCATGTCCCTTCTGACCGGGAATATCAGATTCCCAGCGATTTTGATCCTAATCTGGCCTTGGCTCTGGTGTGGGGAGAGTCTATGGATGAAACCAAAAAAAAGGCGCGACAGTTTCTGGACGAAACTGTCATTCGTGGCAAAGACTCAAAGGGCAACCCGATTATCACCAACTTGGAATACCTGAAAGACAACCTGGATCGCCTGCTGACCTTCTAATATATTAAAACAAAACAATATATCTGAAAGCATAAACGACATAAGAAGCCATAACGAAATGGCCACGAACAGAATAGTTTTTCCGAGCGGCTCCTGAAGAACTGAAACCGTTTCCTCCTGAAAAGGGGGAAAACATCTCTGGTGTCCTGCACCTCTGAACACATCAATCACCTGCAACCTGTAACAGCACTCTCTATGAACGCATTACTCAAGCAGCTCCATAAAATCGAAGAACGCATCAATTATCTGACTCAGCTCAAGGACTACTCTAACTGGGGGAACCTGGACGGATTCAAAGAGACTTGCGACAAGCTGAAACAAACGGTTTACGATCATAGCGAAGAACAATTTTCCGGCGAGATCAATAAACTGCACGAAGCCATCTGCTTTCTCGAAGAGCGGGCAGAGGAGCAGCTTACGCCCATGGAACGGGTACGGATCGTCCGCAGCATCCAGCGTTTCAGCCTCAAAGACATTCTGGAAAACGTCTATGAAGATTATACTGAACTTGGCGGTGAAGGAGATGCCAATATCGATCCTGCCATGGTCTGCGCCAAGGCTACTATCGTCAGACGTATCAAAAATAAGCCCTACACCGCCTCGGTTATGGTCATCGGCCAGGAGACGGGGCATGGTGAAGAATTTCGTAATGGTGGATCCTGCAAACCCGAGGGCAACGAAAAGGCCCTGCGCTATATGAAGGTTGCGGAGACCGAAGGCATCCCCATCCACTTCTACGTCTTCACCCCTGGTTCCTTTCCAGTGGAAGAATATCCCGGTGCCGCCCAGCAGATCGCCCGGAACATTTACGCCATGACCAAACTTCGGGTTCCCATGGTGTCAATGATTTCCGAGGGTGGTTCAGGTGGAGCCGAGGCCATCGGACTTTCCGACTTTCGGATGATGTGCTCCCACGGTTACTATTCAGTCATTTCTCCGGAAGGGGCAGCCGCCATTGAAGGGAAAGTGAAAGAGGGCAGCAAGGTCCCTAAAGAACTCATTGAAGTCTGCGCCGAACGGCTCAAATTAACGGCAACAGACAATCTGGCTCTCGGTACCATCGATCATATTATCCAGGAACCGCCCCTTGGCGCAAGACGAGATGACTTTGCCTTTTTTGCCCAGCTTCGCGCCGAAGTCATGCGGGCCACTGACAAAGTGGTCTTGAGTACCAAAAGTTTCAGGGCCTTCCGTTCCTATGAAATCAAACGTAAAAAGGCAGAAACAGAGGCCCAGGAACTTCAGGTTGACGTTTCCTGGGATCTCAACCAGGATGAAATCAAACGTCTCCTTGCTGGGCGATCAAAAAAGTATCGAAAAATGGCCGTCCAAGGTTTCAGTGGACTGCCCACCCCCGCAGCAAAATTCCTCCAGCAGCTTCAGGAGAATACCGAAAAAATATATTATACCGTTCGTTATGATATCTTAAAGAATCACCAGAAACAGGTCCAAAAAGTCTTCAAAGATGTCTCCGGTGAAGGAACGGTCATCCTCAAACGGGTGACATCACCGATTACCACTGCCATTGATTTTTTCTCCCAGCACAATGATAAAAAAACAATTCGCCCCCTGCTCAGTTCCTCAGACGGGACTCCTGCACCAGGAAATATTCCCGATCCACTGGAGCTGACTGACACCTATACCAGTCCACTGGCCAATGTCGATCGCACCATCACCTGTCCCAACAGTGAGAAATACGGTTGCAAAGATCTTTGGGTGCCGGACCTGTTCGGTGAATTTGCAGGAGTCTGCGAGACCTGCGGCCACCACTTCCCCCTGGAGTACAAGTGGTATCTGAAAAACATCTTTGATCCCGACTCAATCCGGATCTTCAATACCGATTTTACGGCTGGAAATCCTCTTGGATACACAGGGTATGACGAGCGGTTACAACTATCAAAAAAGAAGACAGGACGGAATGCCGGCAATATGACCTTTCATGCCCGGGTCATGGATATTCAGGTTGTAGTCAGTATGCTCTACTCCGATTTCAGAAATGGCACAGTAGGTTCCGCAGAAGGAGAAAAGTTCGTCCAGGCCTGCGCCATCGCCAAACGCAAGAAACGCCCCCTGATCTCCTATGTCCACACCACAGGCGGTATCCGTATTCAGGAAGGAACTCTGGGAGTCACCCAGATGCCCAAATGCACCATGGCTGTCCGTGAATATATTGATGCCGGCGGACTCTACATTGTTATTTATGACAACAATTCCTACGCAGGTCCTGTTGCCAGTTTCTTGGGATGCTCACCTTATCAATTTGCCGTCCGCTCAAGCCGTATTGGCTTTGCCGGTCACCGGGTCATTCGCGAGACGACAGGAATTGACATTGCGCCTGATTATCATTCAGCCAGAAATGCCCTCAAACGCGGGCACATTCAGGGAATATGGGATCGTCGGGAATTCAGACGCAATCTGTACAAATCCCTTATGACCATGGGCAGCCCTCACCTTTATTACCGATAAAAAAATTCAAGTTTTTTGCCGATTGTGCCGATCTGTTATTAAACGACATAGAAAAGGTACAGCGTACATGATTCTCAATGGACTGAGGAGGTGCGTCATGGCAATCTGGAAATTTACGGTAAACGACAAGGACGTCACTTACGGCACTCACAATCGCAGGCTTTTAACTCCCAGAGGCTGCAACGAACCTTTCAAAGACAGATACTGGTGTCCTAAAAAGAAATGGTTTGTCACGGATATCTGTCCTTTTATCAACAGAAGGGAATGTGAAAACTTCGCCCAGATGAGTGGTGAAAAGTTTGCCAGTCTCTAACAGAGCCGCAAGACTCGAGATAAACAGATATTCTTGCATTATACTCCCCCTGAGCCTTGACGGAAGCACTCCCTTATGCTAGATAGTCTTTACTTTGTTGCAATATGGGCCGTTAGCTCAATTGGTAGAGCAACTGACTCTTAATCAGTAGGTCCCCGGTTCGATCCCGGGACGGCCCACCAGTATAAAAATCAAGCACTTATCGAGCTTCTCGGTAAGTGCTTTTTTGTTTTTGGTCGTATTTAAATATGAATCCACCCTTTTACCATCAAATAGTAGACAGACTCTCTTCTCGAAAAGATACGTTATCAGGTCATATATCCCTAACCAAGTAGCCGGCTAACACGGCCAGCATGCCAATCAGAGTTACAGCCCTAGCCATGGCAGAGGGAAAACAGATTCCCAGTTATACTCTGGGACCGGATTTTACCATCCAACAGCTTCTCAATACCATTGAAGACAGCCTCAAGGGTTCCTCTGACCCCAACGCCTTCATCTACCTGACCAAGACCATGAAGGACTACTTTAACTTGGAACGTGACTACGGAAGCCTTGCAAGTGCCTTCTCACAGGTCAAAGGAAAGACCCTGCTCGTCAGTTTCGATTCTGATTGGCGTTATCCCCGAGAGGAAATTGACAAGATCCGCCTCACCCTTGAAGCAATCAGGCCCCGGTGGAACAATCATTGTCTCCACTCCGCTTTCGGCCACGGTGCATTTCTTTATGATTTCCATAATGGTCTGGAAAGGCTGATCAAGGAGTTCCTACAACCGACATCAGTCACCACCCCATAATTACGGCCACATAGAGTCCGATCAATACAAATGGTAACAAAATATCGAAATATAAAACAGGACCGGCATTCAAGCTATTGTTGTTTTTTCGACTCCTTATCTCTTGAACATGGACATAGCCAGCCCACCAGACAAAAATTGAAGATGAAAGAATCGTCCCCAACCAAAAATCGCCCTGAAACCATAGAGAGAGGATACCAAGAAATCCACGGCTTAAATTAGTGAAAGCAATTTCTTTCTGAAATGGATTTCCTGTAGGCCAGCCGATCCACTCTGCAACCTCATCTGAATTAAAAAAATGGCCGAAAAATCCAAAAAGACCCTGGAGGCCCACATTGATGACAATAAATGCCAAGAGAAATGCAGAAAGAGGGGGCGTTTTCAAGAAAAAAATCTGACCTAAACCAAAAACAATCGCAAGAGCTGCAAAGTATATTGGAAACATTTTAAATGTCCTCTCAGTTTTGATTTTCAAGAAAAGCTCTGGTATATTTGGTCGTCCCCGACAGACAAATCACATTTTGTAATAGATTCACATGATCCTCTCAATCTTACAGGCTGTAAAAAATGTAAGTCAAACAGGAGGTTCAAGAAGCATCTCTAGCCATAGGTGAACTTCCCCGAGTACTGCCAAGGAGTATATCTTTTATGACTGACGCCCGATCATATGGATTGGCGGATTCAAAATTGAAGTGCAACTCCCAGTGGTGATGCACTATAGCGCATCGTCTTACCAAAAAACACCTCAAATGGGGTTTTGAATCCCAAGATTTTACGAGGCCGATGATTGAGGCTATCGACTGCCGATTGCACC
>JAGXHG010000024.1 GCA_024636345.1 Desulfobulbaceae bacterium
GGTTTAAGCTCAGACCTTGTTGAAACTGTATTCGATTCATTTTCATAACGACCTCCTTGGTTGTTATGAAAAAAATACCATAGTACCTGGGACAAATAGCGTCCCACTAACTGTGCTGCGGAAGATTAGCGCTAATCAGGTAAAATTATATATTTTTTGTTTTAATAAGTAGAGAGGGAATGGCCGGTGATGAGACAAAGAAAACAGTTGATTAGATATTTATTGCTGGCATGGCTTGTGCTCCTTTCAGGGTGTAAAGGGGAGGATGAAGCTAAGTTAACCCCTGAACTTTCTGTAGTGCAGGTGAGTGTGCAGGAGGTTGTGGAGGAGAACGTCAGATCTCAGATTGAGCTGGTGGGAACGGTACAGGCGGTTGAAAGTGCCTCCATTGCTTCCAGGGTGAGCGGGCAGATTGTCCAGTTGCCGGTGGTGCTCGGGTCACAGGTGCAGAAGGGTGACCTTCTGGTCAAGATAAGCGCCGGGGAGATCTCGGCTCAGGTTCTCCAGAACCAGGCCCGGGTTGAACAGGCCAGGAGAAATCTTGCAAGGGAGGAGAGGTTGCAGAAGCAAGGAGCTTCAACTCCTGAGACTGTTAAGTCCCTGCGGGAGCAGACCAGGATCGCTGAAGCCGCCTATGAAGAGGCAAAATCAATGCTTCAGTATGCGACCATCTCTGCCCCGTTTGATGGGACTATAACCCGGAAGATTGCAAGTGTTGGTGATCTGGCGTCACCTGGTGTTGTCTTGCTGGAATTAGAAAATGGAAAGGTGTTTCAGGTGGTAGCTCAGGTGCCTGAAGGGCTGATTCTCAAGGTGCGCAAGGGAGATATCCTGCCGGTCTTTATTCCAGCCGCCGGGACAACCTTGAACGGAGAGGTGGCAGAGGTGGCTCCGGCGGCTAACCCGTTCTCTCGTACTGCACCGGTGAAGATTAATATTGTAGCTGGAGTTGATCTCAGGTCCGGACAGTTTGCCAGAGTGACTTTGACCGGATCGGATGAGCAAGCTCTGCTGATCAGCGAGAAGGCGGTTCGGTCTTTTGGACAGATGGAGCGAGTTTTTCTTGTGGAAGATAATAATATTGCCCGTCTGCGTTTGGTACGGACAGGTTCGCACTATAACGGGCAGGTTGAAATCCTGGCAGGCCTGGTGTCTGGCGATCGGGTGGTTGTGACTGGAGTAGAACAGCTGCAGGATGGGCAGCCTGTGGATGTGAAATTACACACCATGGAAGTCCCAGTGTCGCGTGAACCAGGGATGGTGCAGGAGCGACCATGAGTAGCGACAATCTTTATAAACCTGGTTTTGCCGGCCGGATAGCCGCAATCTTTGTCAACTCGCGGTTAACTCCTGTTGGTATCCTGGCTTCTTTATTGCTGGGCCTGATTGCCATTGTCATGCTGCCCAGGGAGGAAGAGCCGCAGATCAAGGTTCCCATGATTGATGTCATGGTTTCCATGCCGGGGGCCACCCCGAAAGAGGTGGAACAGCGGCTTTCCGTTCCCATGGAAAAGCTGCTCTATGAACTGCCCGGGGTGGAATATATCTATTCTACCTCCATGGCTGGCCAGTCTTTGCTGGTGGTGCGATTTTATGTGGGCGCAGATCTGGAAAGTTCCATTGTCCGCCTGAACCAGAAGCTGGCCACCAATTTTGACCGTATCCCCCATGGAGTTTCTTTACCGCTTATTAAGCCGCATATCATTGATGATGTGCCCATTCTGGCTCTGACCTTTCACAGTAAGAGCTATGACCATTATACCCTGCGCCGGATGGCGGCCCAGGTGAATGATGCGATCAAGAGTGTCCATAAGGTAGCGGAAACCACCCTGATTGGCGGGACCAGGCGGCAGGTCAGGGTCCTTTTTGATCCTCTACTCCTGGCTGCCCGCAATCTGACGGTGACCGAGCTGGGTCCGAAGATCCAGCAGGCCAACCGGCAGGATTATTCCGGCCGACTGGAGACTCAAAATCAGGAGATCCTGTTGCAGACCGGGAAATTCTTGAGTAGCGCCAAGGAGATTGGCCGACTGGTGGTGGGTATTTTTGAAGGCAGTCCGGTCTATCTAGATGAAGTGGCCCAGATCCTTGACGGCCCTGAAGAACCGGATAATTACGTCCTTTTTGGTGAGGCTGGTGGCCATGGCCAGGAGGCCGCGGTGACACTCTCTATAGCCAAACGTCCCGGGGCCAATGCCGTGAGTGTGGTGGATGAGGTGATGCGCAAGGTCGAGAGCCTGAAAGGCACCTTGATCCCGGCTGATCTTGAGGTAACGGTGACCCGGGATTATGGGGCCACGGCAGCTGAGAAGTCCAATGAGTTGCTCCTCCATATGGGGATTGCGGTCTTTGGCGTGGCCCTGCTCATCCTCTTTTTTCTGGGTTGGCGTGAATCAATGATCGTCATGCTGGCCATTCCCTCCACCCTGGCCCTGACCCTGCTTGTTTTTTATCTCTATGGATATACCTTAAACCGCATCACACTCTTCGCCTTGATTTTTTCTATCGGGATTTTGGTGGATGACGCCATTGTGGTGGTGGAAAATATTGTCCGTCACATGCGTTTGCCTGCCAGTCGTGACCGATCGCTTGTTGATGTGGCGGTGGAAGCAGTCATTGAGGTGGGCAATCCCACGATTCTGGCCACTTGGGCGGTTATTGCCGCCATTCTGCCCATGGCCTTTGTGGGCGGGTTAATGGGCCCCTATATGCGGCCTATTCCCATTGGATCGTCGGCGGCAATGATCTTTTCGCTGATCATTGCCTTTACCGTTACTCCCTGGGCCGCTACCCATATTCTGAAAAAGAAATGCAGTCCCAGTGAGTGTGCTGTCGATGATGGTCATACCGAAGATCATGCCCCGGATGATTGGTTTACCAGACTTTATCATCGCATCATGGATCCTTTGCTGGCGAGCGCTTCATGGCGTCTGCTCTTTTTTGTGGTCATTACCTGTCTCTTGCTGGCGACCTGCTCCATGTTCTATTTCGGCATGGTCAAGGTGAAGATGCTGCCTTTTGATAACAAGAGTGAATTTCAGGTGATCCTCAATATGGCAGAGGGCTCGACGCTGGAGCAGACCAGCCGGGTGGCACTTGAGATGGCCGAGGTGATCAAGAAAGATCCAGCCGTGATCAATTATCAGGTCTATGCCGGAACGGCCTCGCCTTATAACTTTAATGGCCTTGTTCGCCACTATTTCATGCGCAGTGGTCCGACGGTGGCCGATATTCAGGTGAACCTGCGGCCCAAGCATGAGCGGGATGTACAGAGCCATGCTATTGCTGTACGGGTGCGTCCGGAGCTTGCAGCTATTGCCAGAAAATATGGAGCAGCTGTGGCCGTTGCCGAGGTGCCGCCCGGCCCTCCAGTGCTCCAGACTCTGGTTGCTGAAATCTATGGCCCGACAGATGCTGACCGGGTGCGGCTGGCAGAAGCAGTCAAGGGGATCTTTGAAAGCTCCGAGGGTGTGGTGGATGTGGACTGGTACCTGGAAACCGAGCGCAAGCGGCTGGTGCTGACCGTCGACAAGGAAAAGGCTGCCTTAAACGGTATTTCCGAGGACGAGATCACCCGCACCGTTCATCTGGCTGTACAGGGGAAGTCTATTGACCTCTTTCATCAGCCTGCTGATAAAGAAGAGATCAATATGGTGCTGGAGCTACCTCGTGCGCTCAGGGCACGAGTGGATGGACTTCTGAATATCTCTCTGCGCTCCTCCATGAATTCGCAGGCACCGTTGGTGCCCCTCAGGGAACTTGTACGGGTGAGCGAGGAGGCGGTTGATCAGCCCATTTATCGGAAAAATCTCAAACCGGTGATCTATGTTACCGGCGATGTCGCAGGCACCGTTGAGAGTCCGGTCTATGCCATTTTCGAGATGAACAAGAAACTGGCTGCGCTCAAGGGAGGAGAGTATGGTGGACGGCAGGACAAAGTACAGGTTTATAATCTAAGTCAACCCTTTTCCGATGCTGAACCCTCCATGAAATGGGACGGAGAGTGGCATATTACCTTGGAGGTTTTTCGTGACCTGGGGCTGGCCTTCTGCGTGGTCATGATCCTCATCTATATGCTGATGGTTGGCTGGTTCAAAGATTATTTCACACCTCTGGTGGTCATGGCGGCCATCCCCTTTTCCTTGATCGGCATTCTGCCGGCTCATTGGGGATTCGGGGCCTTTTTCACCGCCACCTCCATGATCGGTTTTATGGCCGGGGCCGGCATTGTAGTTCGTAACTCTATCATCCTGGTGGACTTTATCGAGCTGCGGATCAGTCATGGTCTGCCCCTGGCTGAGGCGGTTGTAGAGGCCGGGGCTATTCGTTTTCGGCCTATGCTGCTCACCGCCTTGGCGGTAGTGGTGGGTGCCTCGGTGATCCTGGCTGATCCGATCTTCCAGGGCCTTGCCATCTCCTTGATGTTTGGCGAGATAGCCTCACTCTTGATCAGCCGTATGGCGGTGCCGGTACTCTATTTTATGCTGAAAAATAAAAAAAAGGCGCACGCTTAACACTTACGGGGACAGATAGAGCAGCTTTGAACGTCTTTTATCTGTCTCCTCTTTCATCCTCGTAAAAGGGCATGGTTCTCATGCCTGCCCTTTTGTGCCTTCCTGTTTGTTTTACCTTGTATTCATTATGAAATCAAAAAATTACACCCTGATTGCCACCTGTGCCGCCGGTCTGGAAGAGCTTGTCTTTGAGGAAATTGCCTCCTTTGGCGGTCGGGAGATCGTCCGGGCCAGAGGGGTTATCACCTGGCAGGGCGATCTGGACAGCGCTTATCGGGCCTGTCTCTGGTCCCGTTTTGCCTCGCGCGTCCTGCTGCAGCTGGCCGAGTTCTCCGCAGCCGACGACACCGAGCTTTATGATCAGTGTCGTGCCATCAACTGGCAGGAGCACATGGATAACAGCTCGACCTTTGCCGTTGACTGCGCCCTGAGCAATTCCTCCATCACCCATAGCCAATATGCCGCCCTCCGGGTCAAAGACGCACTGGTTGATCAGTTTCGGGACCGGAGCGGCGAACGTCCTTCGGTTCAGGTTGAACGGCCGGATCTGCAGATCAGGCTTCACATCCATGATGATGTGGCCAGCCTTGCCCTTGATCTCTCAGGGGAGAGCCTGCATCGTCGGGGCTACCGGGTAGAGGGGGCGATTGCCCCGCTGAAGGAAAGCCTGGCCGCAGGGATTGTGGCCCTGGCCGGCTGGAACAGGGATGTTGCAGTCGATACCATGTTTCTTGATCCCATGTGCGGTTCCGGCACCCTGCTTATTGAGGCGGCCTTGCTCTATGGTGATTCCGCGCCCGGCCTCTGGCGCAATTATTTTGGTTTCATGGGCTGGAAGGGCCATGATGAAGCTCTCTGGTCCCAGCTTGTTGACGAGGCGGTGCAGCGGGAAGAGGTTGGGCTCGATCGACCGTGGCCTGTGATTCTTGGCTATGATGCCGATCCGGTGGTGGTGGCGGCGGCCCGCCAGAATATTGAAAAGGCGGGGCTGGCAGAAAAAATCCGGGTCAGGCAGGGCCAGCTTGCCAATCTGAAACGGCCGGCAGCCAAGGGCTTTCTGGTCTGCAATCCTCCCTATGGCGAGCGTCTCAATGAGGTGGATGAGGCAGTCCAGCTCTATCGGTCCTTGGGGCGTGTAGCACGTCAGGAGCTTGCCCACTGGCAGGTGGGGATCTTTATCGCCAGTCCCGATTTTGCCGATCGGATAGGTCTTTCGTGGCAGGCCAGTCATCGTCTCTTTAACGGGCCGATCGCCTGTCGCCTCTTATGCGCCGAGGTGGAGGAACCGGGGGCGGAGCAGGAGTTCCTGTGGCAGGTCGCAGCAGAGACTTTTCAAGGAGAGGGTTCGGATTTTGCCCACCGTTTAGCCAAGAATCTGAAGAAGATGCTTAAATGGGCACAGCGGGAAGGGATCAGCTGTCTGCGCGTCTATGATCGTGATCTTCCTGAGTATAATGTGACCATTGATCTCTATGACAAGTGGATTCATGTGCAGGAGTATGCCCCGCCGGCCACCATTGATCCGGATCTTGCTGCGTCGCGCTTCAGTCTGGCGCTGACCATGATTCGTGAGGTCCTGGGGGTGCGGAGGGACCGGATTTTCATCAAGACCCGCAAAAGGCAGAAAGGAAAGGAGCAGTACCAGAAACAGGGGAGCCGTAAAAAGATGTATGAGGTGCGGGAGGGGAGATGTTTTTTCCTGGTTAACTTCACCGATTACCTTGATACCGGTCTCTTCCTTGATCATCGGATCATCAGGGAGCGGATTGGCCAGCTAGCTGCCGGTAAGCGATTTCTCAATCTCTTTGCCTATACCGGAACAGCGACCATCCACGCGGCACGGGGCGGGGCGGAATCGACCACCACCGTTGACCTGTCAGCCACCTATCTCAGCTGGGCCAGGATGAATCTGGCCCTGAACGGCTATGGCGGCCCGGCCCACGCGACGATTCAGGAGGATTGTCTCAAATGGCTGGAAAGCCCTCGTGGTCAGTATGACCTGATCTTTGTTGATCCGCCCACCTTTTCCAATACCAAAAAGGAAAACAGGGTCTTTGATGTGCAGCGGGATCACGTGCGGCTCCTCGAGCTTGCCATGCGCCATCTGGCACCGGATGGCCTGTTGATCTTTTCCACCAATTTCCGCAAGTTCATCCTTGATGAATCCTTAGGGCTTCGTTTTACCATCCGCAATATCAGCCGTGATACCATTCCACTCGACTTTGAACGGAACAGCCGAATTCATCAGTGCTGGGAGTTTAGGAACCGTTAGTAAAGGAGCATGTTTTTCCGCTCAAGGAGACGATGTGATCATAATATGAAAACGGATGCGGTAGAAGCTACGGTTCAGCTAGTTGCATATTCCTAAAAACAGCAGTTGCCTTATGCTGTAACTATTGCGCCCCTTCATCCATAGCCCCTCTCCTAAAAGGAGAAGGGGGAACTCCCTCTCCTTTTGGGAGAGGGGCAGGGTGAGGGAAAGGCTTAGCAATACAAAAAATTATAGCAATAACTCTGTACTCGACTGCTGTTTAGGTTGATACCGATTTGAAATAATGGTGGAATCATGTCCCTTCTTCTGGCAGCAGACATAGGTGGAACCAAGAGCGCCCTTGCGGTTTTTGACCTTCATGAGGATCTGAGCACAGGACCGTTGACACAGTCTGTGTATGCCAGCCGTGACTTTGCTGGTATCGAGGAGATTATTCACTCCTTTCTGGCAGAAAGTGGCTGCACTCCAGAATATGCCTGTCTGGCCGTGGCTGGGGTGATTCGCCATGGTCAGGCAAAGATGACCAATCTCCCCTGGCTGATCAGTGAACAGGTGCTGGCGACACGCTTTGGCTTTTCTGGAGTCTGGCTGGTCAATGATCTGACCGCTGTCTGTTCTTCCCTCCCCCTCCTGCGCAAGAATGATTTTCTGGAATTACAGTCTGGAGCAGCGGAGCCGGGTGGCCGCTCTTCAGTCGGGTCGCTCCCTGCCGCCAGCGGCAGTGTGGTGTCCAGGCCTAGTGGGATCATGGCGGTGATTGCCCCGGGAACCGGTCTGGGCGAGGGGTTTCTGCTGCAGAAAGGAGAGGTGGTCTTTGCCCAGGGGACAGAAGGCGGTCATGGCGATTTCGCCCCGACTGATGCCACGCAGGCTGCCCTGCTGGACTGGATGCGTCGGCACCATCCTTGGCCCACCCCCGTAAGCTTTGAAATGCTCTGTTCAGGGCTGGCGATACCCACTCTTTATGCCTTTTTCAAGGCATCGGGGATGGAAGAAAGACCGGCGGTCAGTGCGGCGCTGAAACAAGCAGTGGATCAGACCCCGGTGATTATAAACAAGGCCTTTGATGATAAAAATCCCTGTCTCTTGTGCCGGAAGTCCGTGGAGACCTTTCTGGCCATCCTCGGGGCCGAGGCCGGAAATCTTGCCCTGAAACTGTACAGCACGGGCGGCCTGTATATTGGTGGTGGGATCATACCTCGTCTGGTTGGCCGGATTTCGTTTGCCCCCTTGCTTGCGGCTTTCAATAACAAAGAAAAGATGGAGGCGCTGATGGCTACGATCCCGGTGCGCCTGATCACCAGAAAAGATACAGCTCTGTTGGGAGCTGCCAGTTATGGAGAAGGAATGGTGTCACTTCTGCGACGTAAACAAGAGGATAGTATTTGGTCAGATGATCCCTGCTCCTAAGGCTAGTGCTATGCCCAACAAGAAACAGCCCGTTAAGGATTGGACCATTGTCATAGTGAGTTTGTGCAGGTAACGTTTACCAATCATAGCACCGAGAAAGGCGGAAAGAGTTCCGGTTAATATCAAAGACCATTGCTCTGATCCCAAAAAAATATTTCCTGAATCTGCCGCCCAAAATAGAGTCACATACGTGGTAATTCGTGTCATATCAACCATGCAGCCGATTACAGCATTCGTGCCAACAAAGGCTTGCGCCGAGATTCCAACTTTCACTAGAAACGCAGACCTCAATGCTCTCTGATGGCCGGAAAAACCGCCAAAGAATCCTGATAATATTCCCCCGAAAAACAAGTATTTTCGGGGGAATATTAGTTCCCGAAGACGGGGCATGAGCTCGAACATAGCAAACAGGGTTATAATAACAGCCATGACGAGTTTAATCGGAGTGACAATCGCTGTTTTTGAACCAATTGAATATTGGGAAATTTCGCCGAAATGCGAGATGTAGCCCAGTGCTGCGGTACCGGCAAGAGCGGCGATTATGGCTGGAATTCCAAATCTCATCACAAGCGAGCGATCAGCATACCTGCCGACCATGCCGATCTTAAAGAGGTTATTCGCTCCATGCACTATGGCTGTGTAGCGGCGACGGCGGTTTCAACGGGGAAGAAGACAGCAAAGACAGGCATGAGGAGTGTTCCCGGGTCAAATCCCGAGTATAATGTCAGCTCGGAAGTTACAAGAGAAACAGTGATACATGACAGCATTTTTTACCCTTTTACGACAATACTTTTATTGAATCTGAAATGAGAAATTTATTTGTTTCAGCGGTAAGCTCTGCAAGTTGGCGCAATACCACTGCCAGGATCTCTTTGCCTTTCTGGGTCGCATAAAATGAACGTCTCGCTTTTTTAGCTCCTCCAGCATCATCGACCGCACTTTGCAGCCAGCCAGGACGCTCCATCCGATGCAAGAGAGGATAGAGCGTGCCCGGACTAACATCATATCCATGAAGACGTAATTCCTGAAGCATCCATTAGCCTACCACCGGTCCGTCCAACGCATGATGCAGGATATGAATCTTCCAGAAACTCAGAAGTATTTCTCGTTGAAGCGCTTTTGTGTTTTCAGCGATCATATTGCCTCCTCTGTATTACGTTAACCATATACGATAAACGTAATACAGAGGAGGCAAAAAATATTCTTGTTTTTAAATCCATAGTGATTTGATCCACCCACTACCTGCTCGCAATAATGTCAATTTTTAAATCATTATTTTTGAACACAAAAAGTCGGGTTTATCGAGGTACACCTTCTGGGTGATTACTCAGACTCTTTGAAACAATAAGGCCGCTATGCCTCGAATGAAGAACATAGCGGCCTTTGTTCTTTTTGAGTGATGACTAGTTATTTTGGTACATCAGCTGCTTTAGAAGATAATTTGTATTCAATACCCTGGTCTACTGGCGCTGCAAGTTTTTTCAACTGGATAAAACCATAGCCCATAGCGACGTGGCACTCATTGCATGAGGTAATAACAGCGGTGTATGCCTTGGTGAAGGCTGCCATATCTTCGGCGGCGATAGCTTTATTGACCGGGGAGAAATCTCCCTCATAGAAAGCTTTCCAATCTGGATATTCTTTGGGTTTTGTGACCTTGGCCGGATTCATGGCCTTGTCCATATACTTTGACATATAGGAAGCCAGCGCCCAGTTGCCGCCTTCAGCGGCAAAATACATGTTTTGAAACCTGTCACCGACCTCACGCATCGGCACGGCAAATTTCGGCAATGCTCCCATAATGCCGTCAATCTGTTTCTGTATATCTGCTCCTGCCGCATTAACACACAGACTGCTGCTTGCCACGATCAAACCTGTTACTGCAAGTACTTGAACGCATTTTTTCAACATGAGTTTCTCCTTGTTGTAAGATTTGAGTAACTATATACGCACCTGAATTTTCCACTATTCGGAAAAATCACAATTTTAAGTCGTTTAGAGTTCCTCCTTGAGTTGATGTTAATATTCAGCTGGCGAGCATTATTACTAGGCAAAGTGAGTGGTGTGTTTATGAAAATAAATCTCACGGTATTTGCAATATGTTGATCCTTATATTGCAAGTATAGGGGGAGACAATCAATGCTTCCAGATAAAGATTACGCACAAAGTGACTTGTCTTGTGAATAATTCTTCACAGCGCAGGTATAACAAACTGATTTATGGAGTGATTCTTTTTGAGAGTAGCTGCAGGCAATCGATGATTTTTTTGCCCTGCGACGTCAAGCGGTAGGCTTTTTCCCGGTTCTGGGTGATCAAACTGTTTGATTTGAGATTTTTAAGGTGGAAATTAACTTTGGTATGGTCCTGTATACCGAGCATACGAGTGATGTCCATGAAGCGCATCTCCCCCTTTGTTGACAGTATGGTGAGGATTTGCCTTCTTATCTGGTTGGACAGACTGGCAAGAGCTTCATCCATACAGGGCTCGGACTCCTGTTGAGAGAACTTCAATTTTTCCAGTGCTCGCCGTACCGCGACGAGGAGCTCATCCCGTTTAAAGGGTTTGGCAAGATAGTCGTCGGCTCCGCTTTTCATAGCCTCTACAGCGTTGTCGACTGTTGAAAAAGCGGTAATCATAATGATTTTTATACCTGGATAATCTTTTTTAAGCAGCGGAATAAGTGCCATCCCTCCCATCCCCGGCATCATGTTATCCAAGAGGACAATACAGGGGATATCATCTTTCATTGCCTGTAGCGCGGCTTCTGCCGTCGCACAGGCAATGACCGAGAAATCGTAATTTTCAAGAATTTCAACGATAGTTTCTCGTAAATCCTGGTCGTCATCTATGACCATTATGGCTTCAGTTATCATCGGCTGCCCCCGGAAAAGAAACGGTAACGTGCGTTCCCCCCTGCTCCCTATTCATAAGATCAATCTTTCCACCATGCTGTTGGACAATATTATAACATACTGACAGGCCCAGACCAGTACCCTTGCCGACCTCCTTGGTTGTAAAAAACGGATCGAAAACCTTGGCAAGATGTTCCTGTGAGATACCATGGCCGGTATCAGTGATTTCAGCAACGACCCAATCGTCCTGACAATAAGTAGTAACCTCGATGTGATCCTTCTTGTTACAAGCGTCGAGGCTGTTCATCAGCAAGTTGATGAACACCTCCTCAAGCTTCCAGGGGATGCCCATAATTTTGGGGACATCCTGAAGTGTCAGCCTGATAATCGAATAGAGCTGCTGGTGTTTGAGGAGATTTTTCACACTTATAAGAACTTGGTTGAGATCGGTTGCTTCCAGCGCCGTTTCCTTTTCCCTAGAAAAATGCAGGAGTTCCTTGGCAATCCGGGAAGCACGATCAATATTTCGCTCAATGGCCGCCACTTTTTGGGCGACCTTTTCATCACCACCCACCATATCTTTGAGCATTTCTACATTGAGCGAGATATTGGTAAGAGGGGTATTAATCTCATGGGCAATCCCCGCCGCCAGAATGCCCATGGAGGCCAGTTTTTCCGATTGAGAGAATCTCTGTAATTGTTCATTTATCAACTCGCGCTGTTCAAAGTTGAACACCGATAGTGCACGAATTGTGAAGAACATGACAAAAAATGCGCTCAACCCCCTAAGCAGGATAACTTTGACCCCTAAAAACGGCAAAATCACATAGGAAGGTACCAAGCCGCTCAGTATGGCATAGCATATCGTGCAACTACCGGCCAGGATGAAATTTACGGCGGTATTACTGGAGAAATTCCGTACTGTTCGTGAATAGAGAATTAGGCCGATTCCGGACATCAAGCCGCCTGGGAAGGCGACTAGGTGCCGAGTGTAGATATCTTTGCCGCTGCCGAGATCGAGATAAGCAGCAAAAAGGACCAAAGACAGGGAAAAAGTACCAATCAGTACTTTAGCGATGCGAGGTGTGGTTGACAGGGCTTGATCACCGCGGAGGGCGATAATATTAAGAAAAAGACCAAAATAGAGAAGAAATAAAAAAGAGAAACTGACCACAGCCAGTCGGAATATTTTGAAATTAATGTCGATATCTGAGGGGAAGAGCAATTCCAACAGCTCAAGCCATTCATGAAACCCGTGGATAATTCCAAACGCTGCCAGCAATCGAATGATTCTGGCAATGCCAAGCTCACTGAGGCGAATATCTCTGGAGAGAATTGCGACGCCAAGGGTGAAGAAGGTCAGGCCATAGATCAGATGCAGGAAAAAAACCCAAACCATTACAACTCCGGACACAAGGGACATTCATCAAATAATCCTGGCTCCATGAGCCGTGGCATGGGTCGACTCTTGACGGCTCATGCCACGGCAGACGATGTGGAACAAAGAATTCTATAGTCAGTCTACGAAATGTTCAGGGTATGTTCAAGGATATATCGACACTATAGGCTGGAAAACTTACTATTGACACATTTGTACAATATGTTATTGTGCAAATGTATTATTGCCAGAACAGAATTTTGCATGTGTGCGAGGAAATAGTAAAATGGATGGGATAGGCGAAGCACGTCTGCAGTCACAGGAAAAGAGAGATGAGCCGCGGTTTGTTCGGTCTCAAACAATTCTTAAAGATTTTCGTATCATCTTTCGCTCGGTACAAGACCACTCCCGTTGGGTAGAAAAAGAATTGGGACTCTCTGCGGCACAGTTGTGGATGATATGGGAGTTGTTCAATGAGCCAGGTCTGACGGTTTCCGGTCTGGCCAAGGTGCTTTCCATTCATCAATCCACCTGTAGCAATCTGCTTGACAAGATCCAGAAGAAGGGGCTGGTTTCCCGTGATCGCTCTATTGACGACCAAAGGGTCGTGCGTCTCTATCTCACGGAAAAAGGAACTGTGCTGCTGGCAAAGGCACCGCGCCCGGCTCAAGGGGCCTTGTCTGATGTCTTGCTTCGTTTACCGGATAATGTCCTGTGCGAGTTGGAATCAGGTCTTAATCAATTTGTTGATGCCCTGAAGATTGTCGACGAAAAAGCAGGCATGTTGCCGATTACCGAAGAAAAAGAAGGTCTCAAATAGCTTGATGATGGCAACTGGTCGTCATTAAGCTTCTCGAAGGGGACTTTGCAACCGGCGCAGCCTTGGTGGCACCCTTTCTCCACTGTACATTGACCATTTTCTCTCTCGCTTTTTTGATAGTTACCTGGATCGTCTTGCTGCTGACGTGTCTGCTTGCCAAGGATTGATTCACGGTATGATTAGCTCTTGTGGAGATTGATTAAGGAGGGTAGGGGATGTATTCCCAACTCAAAATTTCTCTTATATGCTTCGTATTTCTTTTCTTTTGTGACCCTCTGTCATCTGTCGCCAAAATGGTCAGCATTAACCGGGAAGGGGTCAATATTCGTTCCGGACCTTCCACCAGATCCCTGGTGAAATGGAAAGTGGATAAAGGGTTTCCCCTCAAGGTTGTTGGCAGCAAGGGCAAGTGGTACAAGGTCCGGGATTTTGAGAATGATGAGGGATGGGTATATTCACCGCTTACCATCCACAAGGCTCATCTGGTTGTCAAAAAACCGGTGATAAATATTCGTAGCGGGCCCGGTCCCAACTACCGCATTGTCACCCAGGCGAAACATGGAGTGGTTTTTCGTACCCTGGCAGAGGTCAAGGGCTGGGTCAAGGTACGGCATGAGAGTGGTGTCACCGGCTGGGTGGCCAGGAGACTCCTCTGGGGCTGGTGATGCCAGGTTGAAAAAAGATGTGCGGCTCTCTGTCTTTGGTTACTGAAGAGAGGTTGAAAAGAGTAATCTCCAGCAGCGAGAAGTAGAACCTTCGAACGATTTGTGACCGTCTGTAAAGACTTCCCCCCTCTCAGTTACGACAATCCTGCGACAAAAATCTCTTTACAAGAGGTTGTCCTTTATTGCAGGATCTGCGGCAAGATTATCCCTGAAATAAACGCCAAATGCCCTCGAGAACAGTTCCTCGATCAGCTTGACTTTGCCTTTGAAAAGGCAAGGCTGCGTATTGAAATTTTCACGTAATGATAACAGCCTGTGGACCATATTGTGGTCAAGCAGGCCACAGACAGGAGCTATACAATATGGATGATCAGATACTTTTTCGGCCGCCGACCAGTCACGATGCCATGGCCATGCGCCTTCTGGCCCAGGGCTCTCAGGTCCTTTCAGTCAACTCCACCTATTATTATGCCCTGATGGCCCGTCACTTTCAGGCAACATGTATGGTTGCCGAAGGTGCAGCTTCTCTCTGTGGTTATGTCATCGGCTATTGCCCGCCCGAGCAAGTCGACACCCTGTTTGTCTGGCAGGTAGGGGTAGCAAGACTGAGCCAGGGAAAGGGGCTTGGTAAAAGACTGCTCATCGCCCTTCTCCAGCAAAAAAAGCCTGATTTCCTGGAGGCCACCATTGCCCCCGATAACCAGCCTTCAATCAACCTTTTTCGCTCAGTGGCCCGCCATTTTGACACTGAGCACACATTTTCCGAGGCACCCTTTTTTAACGAAGAGGATCTTGGTGCCGGCGAAAAGTCCGAACATCTCATGCGAATTGGCCCTTTTTCATATCATAACTAACAATAATTAAACTTTTTCAGATGGAGTAATACATGCGTATATTCGAGAATATGGAATCTCAGGTGCGGGGTTATATCCGCTCATTTCCGGTAATTTTTAACTCAGCGAAAGGGTCAATTATGACCGATGAATCCGGCAAGGACTATATCGATTTTTTTGCCGGCGCAGGCACCCTCAATTACGGTCATAATAATGAGCGGATCAGCAAGTCCATGATTGAGTATCTCCAGTCGAACGGAGTGGTTCATGGGCTGGACATGGCCACCACGGCCAAAAAAAACTTTCTGCAGAAGTTCAACGACACCATCCTGGTGCCCCGTAACCTGGAATACAAGATCCAGTTCACCGGACCCACCGGCACCAACGCGGTGGAGACTGCCTTGAAGCTGGCCCGCATGGTCAAGGGCCGCTCCAATGTCGTCTGTTTCACCAACGGCTATCACGGCCTGACCATGGGCGCCCTGGCCGTCACCGGTAATAACTTCTACCGCGATGAGGCTTATATCAGCCGCTCCAATGTCTCCTTCTTGCCCTTTGACGGCTACATGGGCCCTGATTACAATACCCTTGACCTCTTCCGCAAACTGCTTGTTGACAATTCCAGCGGCCTGGATCTGCCTGCCGCCGTCATCCTCGAGACCATCCAGGCTGAGGGTGGCATCCACATCGCCAGCGCTTCCTGGTTAAAGGAACTTTCGGAAATCTGTCACGAATTTGATATCCTGCTCATCATCGATGATATCCAGGTCGGCAATGGCCGCAGTGGCGATTTCTTCAGCTTTGAAGAGGCGGGGATCAAGCCTGATATCATTTGCCTGTCCAAGGCCATCGGCGGCGGTCTGCCCCTGGCCTTTATTCTCTTTCGCCCCAATCTGGACCAATGGAAACCGGGTGAGCATACCGGCACCTTCCGCGGCAATAACCTGGCCTTTGTTGCCTCCTATGAGGCCATGCATTATTGGGATAACAACGATCTTTCCGAGGCGGTGAAGTATAAGGGCGCCGTCATAGAAAAAGAGCTGCTGGCCGTTGCCAACAAATATCCGGAGCTCAATGCCGAGGTGCGAGGACGGGGCATGATTTATGGTCTGGAGATCCTGGAGCGCGGCCTGGCTGGCCAGATTTCCGAGAAATGTTTTGAGAATGGACTGGTTATTGAGTTGGCCGGAGCGGATGATCAGGTGGTGAAATTTCTGCCGGCCCTGACCATTGATGAAGAAACCCTGCTGCGCGGGATTGCTATTGTTGACAAGGCCATCGGAGATATTCTGCAGGAGAAGCATGAAAACAGAACAGGTGAGATGTAATGATCATCCGCAAGATTAAGGACATTATAAATACGGATCGCGAGGTCAAAGGTGAAGGCTGGACAAGCCGCCGCCTCCTGCTCAAAAAAGACGGCATGGGCTTCTCCTTTCACGAGACCATTATTCCGGCCGGAGCCACCCTGCATCTTTGGTACAAACAGCACCTGGAGGCAGTTTATTGCGTGGCTGGAAACGGCAGCATCGAGGATCTGGCCAGCGGTGAGATCCATGCCATCGAAGATGGTGTGCTCTATGCCTTGAATAACCATGACCGCCATATTCTGCGCGGCGGCAGCGCAGATATGCGCCTGATCTGTGCCTTCAACCCGCCGGTGACCGGCCGTGAAACCCACGACAGCGACGGCTCCTATGAACTGGTGGAGGACTGATGGGTACCCATACCGTTGAAAAAATAGGCGGCACCTCCATGAGCCAGTTTGGCGATGTTCTTAACAACATCCTGATCGGCGATCGCCGCGAGGAGGCGCTTTATAATCGCATTATCGTGGTTTCCGCCTATGCCGGCATCACCAATGAACTGCTTGAGCATAAGAAGAGCAGCAAGTCAGGGGTCTATTCGCTCTTTTCCAGTCATGATGACTCGTGGGCCTGGGGAGATGCCATCAGCGGTGCGGGCCAGATGATGTGCGCCATTAATAAAAAGTTTGAGCATCTGGGGCTGGATATCAGGCAGGCCGACCGTTTTGTCAAAGAGCGTATTGAAGGGGTACGCAGTTGCCTGCTCGATCTTACCAGGCTCTGCTCTTATGGCCACTTTCAGCTCGACGAACACCTGCTCACCGTGCGTGAGATGCTGTCGGCTATCGGCGAGGCCCATAGTGCCCATAACAGCTATCTCATCCTCAAGCACCATGGGGTTAATGCCCATTTCGTCGATCTTTCCGGCTGGATGGAGACGGAACAGCTCTCCCTTGATGAGAAGATCAAAAAATATCTCAGTGATATCGATCTCAGCACCGTCCTGCCCATTGTTACTGGTTACACGCAATGCAAGGAAGGGATCATGAATACCTATGACCGGGGATATACGGAAATAACCTTCAGCAAGATCGCGGTGCTCACCGAGGCCCGAGAGGGAATTATTCATAAGGAGTATCATCTCAGTAGCGGTGATCCAAAAATAATAGGGGAAGATAAAGTCGAGGTGATCGGCAATACCAATTATGATGTGGCTGACCAGCTTTCTGATTTAGGAATGGAGGCCATCCATCCCGGCGCCGCCCGAGGTATGCGCCGCACGGATATCCCACTGCGGATCAAGAATGTTTTTGAGCCGGATCATCCTGGCACCTTGATTACCAATGCCTATAAAAGCCCCGAGGCCAAGGTGGAAATCATCGCCGGCCGTAAAGGGGTCACCGGCATTGAGGTGTGGGATCAGGATATGGTTGGCCGTTGGGATCATGATGCGGAGCTGTTAACCCATTTCACCGACCAGAAAATACGTTATCTGGCCAAAGATACCAATGCCAATACCCTTACTCACTATGTGGCTGCTCCCCTGGCCCGTATAAAAAAGCTGAGTGATTCGATAAAAAAATCGTTTCCCAACGCTGATATCCTGGTAAAAAAAGTGGCTCTTGTCTCTGTCCTTGGTTCCAATATGGCCAATACCTGGGTGTTGCCGACAGCGGTCCATGCCCTGGCCAATGCCGGCGTGGAGATTCTCGGCCTTCATAAATGCATGCGCCAGGTGGATATTCAGTTCGTTGTCGAGGAGGATGATTTCGAGAAGGCCATCTGCACCCTGCATCAAAACTTGGTGGAAGGTGGGAGGCAGTAGGATGAATGCATTGCAGGTGATGGAAAATTTTTATAGTAGTAATCAGGTGGCAGCAGTGCTGTTTACGGTCATTGTCTGTGCCTGGGTTCCTTGCAGCCATTTACAGATATGGCGTCACCTGCAGGAACGCTTTCCTCTCTTTATTGCCCTCGTTGACCTGTTTTTTGCCCCTCTGGCAGTCGTGCTTTTCTTTACGATTGTCAAGATTGCCCTTGGCTCTGATTTTTGGGCAGGCCATGATAAATTGTTGAGCGGCATCTTTTATCTTGCCCTCTGTCTGACCATAAGCTGGTTTGTGGCCAAGGGGGGATACGCCTTAGTCTCCCGTCGTTATATTGGTGAACGGAGTTCCCGCCCGCAATCTATCCCTGGTTTGTTGCGTAGTGTGATCTATGGCGCTGCCCTGATTATTGGTATCGGGTTATTTCTCTGGGTTCAGGGCTATTCCTTGACCGGGATATGGATATCCACCGGTCTGTTAACGGCTCTCATCGGTTTTGCTCTGCAGCAAACCCTGGGAGATTTTTTTTCTGGGCTTGCTCTGGGTCTTGAGGGCTCATTTCGGATAGGTGACTGGCTGCAGCTGGAGAACGGTATTGAGGGCCAGGTTGTTGATCTAAACTGGCGCGCTACCTGGTTACGCTGCTGGGATAACACGACTCAGGTTATCCCCAACGCCAAGCTGGCTGGGCAGGGATTTAAAAACCTGCATGGGGAGCGTCATCAATATCGGCCCTGGTATTATGTAAAAATTGCCGCTGAGGTTGATCCCCGTTTTGCCAAAGAGCTTTTACTTGAGGCGGCCTTTAACTGCAAAAATATCCTGAAGAACCCGGCACCGATTATTCGACTGACAAATGCCTCAACCTTGCCCTATACCTATATGCTGTGGGTCTCATTTGCCAACTACCCTGCCATGTTCCGGGGACGAGAGGAGCTCTACCGGGAAGTTCATTATGTTCTCCAACGGGCCGGGGTGACACCTGCTGCTGAGATTCATGAATGGCGCGGTCGAAAAGCTAAAATACCCATAGCTGAACCGCCAACGATTCAGCTTGCCCTCAGGAGTCTGGAGCTTTTTTATAGTCTGGAAGAAGAGGAGATCGAACAGATTGCCATGGCTAGTCAGCAGGTTCACTATGATGTGGGCAGTACCATTTTACCGGAAGGAGATGGTCGTGACGCCCTCGATATTGTGGCCAGTGGTATCGTTGACTCCCAGATAGAATTGTCGAATGGGGAGCTGATAAAAACAGGTGAATTCGCGGCGGGTCAATATTTCGGCCTTCTCTCCATGTTTACCGACCAGCCAGCTCTCTTCAACTATATTGCCCAGACCGATGTCACCTTGATAAGGGTTGATTTGGACTGTATTCAGGATGTATTAAAACGGCACAATGAGTTAGCTGACCGTTACGCCATTATTATCAAACAACGGCTCGATGAAGCGGAACTTTTACGAACACCTTACAGCCAGGCGGCCTCTACAACAGCAACCTTGCGGCAGGTCAAGCGCCTTGTTAAAAAATTTATAACGAGCGGCAGACCCCTCTGATCCTGCAGCACCTTCCGAGCGAGTGGCTTTCATTGCAGAAAGCCACTCACCCTTACCCTTATTCTTGTATTTTTCCAGAAAGAAGATGATATACTCCTTATCAGGAGGTCGCTGGATGAAGTCTCTTTGATTGATTATTATGATCTTTCTTTGCAAGAGGATGATTAGAGCTAAAGTCATGCAATAATCGTCTTGCTGGTTGTTGGTGAACATAGGCAACGCCCTATATTAACGGACTTTTCTGGCCGTGGAGTTGAGTGTTGCGCCCCATAAGATATACTATGAACTAGAATAGTTATCCAAACTCTCTCAACAAACAAGGCCTTGCATGTTTTCCTTTTACCGAAACCTTCCCATCTCCACTAAGCTGTTTCTGAGCAATCTGGCTTTTGCCCTCCCCATGGCGGTGCTGATTTTCTTTATGAATATCAGTTTTACCTATGGCGGATTCAAAATTGAAGTGCAACTCCCAGTGGTGATGCACTATAGCGCATCGTCTTACCAAAAAACACCTCAAATGGGGTTTTGAATCCCAAGATTTTACGAGGCCGATGATTGAGGCTATCGACTGCCGATTGCAC
>JAGXHG010000025.1 GCA_024636345.1 Desulfobulbaceae bacterium
ATCATGGACAGCCCCTCGTACCCCGGGGATATCGCTGATACGATCCAGGAAAAGCAGGCCACCATTCTTGCCGGCATCCCCCCGCATTACCGGGCCCTGCGCGGGAAAAAGGTGGCTGGATCCACCCTCAGGCGGGCCTTTTCTTCCGCCGGAATGCTTGACGCAGAGGACAATGAGGCCTTCTTTCAGCTCAATAAGGTGGGCATTGTCGAGGTGTACGGTTCCACTGAAACGGGCGGCATCGCCACTCGCAACAGGTCTGTAGGCGAGACATCCTTCACCACCTTCCCCACGGTTTCGTGGACGATCAAGGAAGACCGCCTCTGCGTGCGTTCCTCCTTTCTCTCGCCGGAACTGCCCGTGGCAGGCGACGGCTTTTTTACCACCGGCGACCGGGTGGAGCAATGCGGGACGAATCAATTTATGCTCAAGGGACGGGTGGACGGGGTGACCAAGGTGTGGGGCAAACGGGTGGATCTGGAAGAGGTGCGCGCCATCATCAAAAAGGTTCCCAAAATCAGCGACTGTGTGGTTATGGCCCTGCCTGACTCCGGGGGCCGGGAGCACCGAATTGTGGCCCTGATCCAGGGGATGGAGGTGGATATGGAGCTGCTCAGGAAAACCCTGGCTGCATCGCTGGAATTCTACGCCCTGCCACGCCTGCTCAAGATCATCGAACGCATTCCTCTGCAGGCAAACGGCAAGTACGACCGGGATGCCATCACCCACCTCCTGACCACATGAACACCATGCGACACGCCTTTGCCTGCGGTTACGAAAACCTGTCGGCCTGGTCCGACCTCCTCGACCGGATCAACGTCTTTCCCGTGGCCGACGGCGATACCGGGGCCAATCTTCGCATCAGCCTCGCCCCCCTGCGGGACTGTGAGACTGACAAAGCACAGACCCTGGAGCTGCTGACCCGTTGCGCCACCGGCAATTCCGGTAATATCGCCGTTGCCTTTTTCCAGGAGTTTTTTCAGTCAGAAGGCTTTGCTGATCTGGCTGGGAATGCAAAACGGGGCCGGGAAAAGGCCTGGGCTGCCCTGGCCCGCCCCCAGGCCGGCACCATGCTCAATGTCTTTGACTCTCTCGCCGCCAGCCTCTCAAACCGAACCGATCAAATCCTTCGTCGCTCTTTATCCATCCCTGGAGCGAGCGACACTGGGCCATCCATGGCCGGCGGTCGCTCCTGCGCCGTCCTTGGCGCCCGCGACACTGAGCCATCCATGGCCGGCGTTTATCCATTACTCTGCAGCGAGTTGCAGGAGGCGGTTCTGGCCACCTCGCAGATGCTGCCGGACCTGCGGCAGGCAGGCGTCGTCGACTCCGGGGCACTCGGCATGTATATCTTCTTTGAAGGGTTCTTCCGGCAACTTGCCGGGCAGCCCGCCGCCCTTCCTTCGATCCCCAAGATCTTTGCCGGCAGATTGACGATCAGCGCCGATTTCCATGCTACCCCCACCGACTGTTTCTGCGTCAATGCCCTCATTCATACAGGCGACAGGCAGACTGCCACCGGTGGAGAACTGGCACAATTGGGTGAAAGCGTGGTGGTGCTCCCGGCGGAATCCGGGATCAAGGTCCATATCCATACCAGCGACCGCCAGCAGCTGCGCAGCCACCTTTCTTCGCTGGGCGAGATCGTCGACTGGTCCGATGAGGCCATGGATCAAAACGATTCCACCCGCTTTACCGGCCCGGAAGAGAGGCAGATTGTCCACATCATGACCGATGTCGCCGGTTCCCTGAGCCGGGAGATGGCGCGACGCCATGGCATCACCCTGCTTGACAGCTATATCCTGGCCCAGGAGCAGAGCCGGCCGGAAAGCCTGTACGATCCGGTGGAGATTTACGCCCTGATGCGAAAAGGGGTAAAGGTCACCACCGCCCAGGCCTCTACTTTCGAGCGCCATCAACACTATCAGAGCGTGTGTCAGCAATTCGGCCAGACCCTCTACCTCTGCGTCGGGTCGGCCTTCACCGGCAATGTTGACATCGCCAGGCGCTGGAAAGAAGGTAACGATCCGACCAATCTGCTGGAGATCGTCGATACCGGCTCCGCCTCCGGTCGTCTGGGACTCATTGCCCTGCTTGCGTCCCGCTATGCCGAACACGCCACCTGCGTAGAAGATGTCATTGCCTTTGTTTATAAAACAATGACCGACTGCGAGGAATATGTCTTCATCGACCAGCTGCGATATCTGGTGGCCGGCGGCAGGGTTGCCCGGACAAAGGGATTTTTTGCTGATCTGCTGCACATGAAACCGGTGATCAGTCCGGTGGGCAACGAGGTCCGCAAGGCAGGCGTTGTGTCCAGCCGCAAAGGACAGCTCGCGCTTGCCTTGGAGAAGCTGCGGAAAGGGGCGCCCGGCGTGGCCCCGGTGATCATGCTCCAATACTCCGACAATGAAAAATGGGTGACAGAAACAGTGCAGCCGGAAGTGCGGCAGGTAGCGCCGATGGCCGAGATCCTGCTGGTGCCCCTGTCTCTGACCTCCGGCGTGCACATGGGGCCGGGGACCTGGGCCATGGCCTGGGCGGGAGGGCAGACAAGATGAAAGTGGCCTGTATCATCCCGGTGTATAATCACGAGCAACGGATTGGTCAGGTGATCCGGGAGGTTCTGAAACTGGGGCTGCCCGTCATCGTTGTTGATGATGGCTCAACCGACCGCACCCCCGACATCCTCAACCGCATCTCCGATATCACTGTGCTCCGCCACCCGGAAAACCAGGGCAAGGGGGCGGCCCTGCTCACCGGATTTGCCGCGGCCGTGGAACTGGGCTGCGACCTGGCCATCACCCTTGATGCCGATGGCCAGCACAAACCTGAAGATGCAGGAAACCTTCTCCGTGCTGTTCCGGATGGACAGCGGGTGATTATTATCGGCAATCGCCAAGGGATGAGCGGGGAGCATGTGCCCTGGACCAGCAGGTTCGGGCGGAAATTTTCCAATTTCTGGGTCTGGGCGTCGGGCGGGCCGCTGGTGCATGACTCCCAATCGGGCTTCCGGCTCTATCCTCTGCCCGAGGCCCTCGACCTTGATGTGCGCTCCAGACGTTTCCAGTTTGAGGTGGAAATTCTGGTCAAGGCCCGCGGACGGGGAATTCCTGTCCTTGAGGCACCGGTTCAGGTGGTCTATCAGAAGGGTGCTGAGCGTATATCCCATTTTCATCCCTGGAAAGATTTTTTCAGGAATTCCGCCACGTTCAGCAGACTGATATGGAGACGGATTTTCTTAAGGGGCAGGCCGTGAGGGGCAGCTTATATCAGGCCCTGGTGACGGTAACAAAAATATGCGGCTCCTGGTTTTTTGTTGTTGTCTCACGAATCATTGCCGCGGGTTTTTTTGTTTTTTCCAAAAATGTTCCGGAAAGCCGTCGCTTTTACGCCTTGCTCTATCCGCAAAAAGGAGCTTTGTATCACCTCTGGTGTACCTTTCGCCAGTATCAGAGCTTTACCACTATTCATCTTGACCGTTTTCTCTCCATTCATCAGCGGGAAACAGCGTTTACCTCGCACGACTGGCAGAAGCTGGAATCGGTTGTAAACCTGAAGGGGGCGATTCTGCTCATGTCTCATCTGGGAAACTGGGAGATGGCCGCCCATCTGCTCAAAAAACAGGAGAGCAGACTGAAGCTTCTCCTCTATATGGGCGTAAAAGATAAAGAAGATCTTGAGCGGTTGCAGAAAGAACACCTGCACCAATCCGGGGTAACGATCATAGGCGTTGAAAAAGATGGGGGCTCACCCTTTGATGCGCTCGAGGGCATCCGTTTTCTGCAGGACGGGGGGCTTGTCTCCATGACGGGTGATATCGTCTGGCGTTCTGATCAACGCAAGAGAAAGGTTAATTTTTTAGGCGGCGAAGCCTTTGTCCCGGAGGCGCCTTATATTTTTGCCCTGGTTTCGGGTGCGCCGATATTTGTTTTTTTCCCTTTTCGAACCGGGGAAAACAGTTACGAATTTATCCTCTCCGATCCCATCTACATCAAGCGTGGAGATAAAAGCGAGAGAGATGCGGTCATTCAGGCAGCTGCCCAGCAATATGCAGATCTTCTGGAAGAGAAACTCCGCGAACATCCCTTCGAATGGTATCATTATGATCGCTTTGTCCAGTAGCATTTCAGCAGCGTATATGGTTACGGTCAGGCTGCTTTCGGCAATAATTCATTTTCATTTTGAGCAGAAACTGTGTACTGTCATTACGCAATAACGGCGAGCATCACATTGTCTGAATCTTTTTCCCCCGGTCTGGCACTATGAACAGAGATGAACTGCAAGAAAAAATTATAACAATTCTGGAAGATGATTTTGAGTTTGCGAATCCGGGACTCACGGACAATCTCCGCGATGATCATGGCTTTGACAGCATTGACGCCATAGAGTTGTTGGCAAAAATAGAAACAATGCTCGGTTTTCAGTTGGCCAGGGCAGAAAAAGAAAAGGCCATGTCCATCAGGACTATCAACGATATTCTCGATTATATCGAAGCCATACAAGCCGCTCATCCCAGCTGATCTTCAGGCCGCCATGAAAAGACGAGTCGTTATTACTGCATGTTCCGCCATTACCCCCATCGGCTACAAGCCCAGCGATATTATAGACAGTCTGCTGCAGGGAAGATCCGGGGTCAAACCTCTGCGCGACGACGGCCTGCTCACCCAGCATATTCATTCCCGTGTCTTTGGTACGGTTGATTATCCCATTGACTACGGTTTTACGCGTAAAGATACCAAGACCATGGGGCCCGTGGCCTTTTATGCCTGCCAGGTGGCAAAAGATGTGCTTGCCGCCTCCGGGCTGGAGCAGGAGTTTATCACCTCCGGACGCCTGGGGGTCTCCTTCAGCTCCACCCATGGAAGCCCCACCGTGCAGCGTAATATCTACAAGACCTTCTTCAGCAAGCTGCCCTCTGAGTTTTCTTCCATCGGGGCCGTGGATTATCTCAAGTCCATGGTGCATACGACGGCGGTAAATATCACCCGGATGTTCGGGATCACCGGCCGGGTCATTGCCTCGTCCACGGCATGTACGACATCGAGTCAGTCCATCGGTTTTGGCTATGAGATGGTCAAGTACGGGATGCAGGATGCCATGATCTGCGGCGGGGCTGATGAGTATGATACCACAACGGTTGCTGTCTTTGACAACCTGCTGGCCTGTTCAGTGGCGTATAATGACAGACCTGAATGCACGCCTCGTCCTTTTGATATTAAGCGTGACGGCTTGGTGGTGGGTGAGGGGGCCGGTGCCGTGCTTCTGGAGGAGTATGAATCGGCAAAGCGGCGTGGTGCCACTATCCTGGGTGAGGTGATCGGATTTGGCTGCAATAATAATGGCGGTGATCTGATCCTGCCCAATCTTGACGGGATTACGACAACCCTGCGTCTGGCCCTGAAGGATGCCGACATCAGACCGGAGGATGTGGATTTTGTCAGCGCCCATGCCACGGCCACGAAGATGGGGGATGTGATTGAGGCTCAGGCCATTGATGCAGTGTATGGAGACAAACCTCTGGTGACCGGGCTCAAGAGCTATATGGGCCATACCATGGGCGCTTGCGGGGCCATTGAGATGATCTTGACCCTGTATATGATGGAGCAGGGTTTTATCGCCCCTACCTTGAATCTGGAATCTGTTGATGAGCGTTGCAGTATGCTCAATCATGTGCGGAACATCACCAGGACAGAGACCAAAATAGCAGCCATCCAGAATTTTGCCTTTGGTGGAGTGAATACCTGTCTGCTTATTGCCAATGGCAGAAATGCAGGTGTGTAGTCCTCCGCAGAGTTTTTGGGGAGGGCGTGTTGTCGATTTTGTTGTGACCATGGCCTGCTGGTCCTATTTTATCCTGGGGTTTCTGTTTTTCTTTTCATTTTTTTATGGGGCGGCGTATCTCTTCTCTTCTCAGCGGGAACATGCCTTCCAGCACCTCAATCATCTTTTTTTTAAGGGTTTTTTGGGTCTGCTCCGTATTCTTTCTCCCCGCCAGGAGTGGAATGTTGACCAGAATATCGGCAAGATCGAATCATCAATTGTCGTCTGTAATCACCTCTCCTATCTGGATCCGCTAATCTTTATCTCTCTGTTCAGACGCCAGAAAACCATTGTGAAGACAACATTTTTTCGAGCCCCTGTCTTTGGCTGGTTGATAAAAACTTCGGGCTACCTGCCTGCCACCACCGAAGGAGAACACGGGCTGAGAATGATTGAAGAGGTGGAGAAAATGGGAGAGTTTTTGAGTCTCGGCGGCAACCTCTTTGTCTTTCCGGAAGGAACCAGAAATCGTGATGGGAACATCGGGCCATTGCATAAAGGGGTTTTCAAGATAGCCCGTATGCAAAGGTGTCCCATCTATGTGCTGAGTCTCTGTAACACAGACCGCTTGTTTACACCGGGGAAGTTTCTCTTTAACACCAGGCAGAATAAGAGTATCAGTATGACGATTCTTGATCGTATTGAACCCGAGGGAGAACATTGCCCGGTATCGGTCGTTGACCTTGAAAAAAAGGTGAGGGAAAGTTTTCGGGTCCGGAGTAAGTCCTGTGACCAGGAAGGCAGGGGCAGCAAACAAACCGAGAGATTGCCATGAAGGTCCTGTTGATATCCATGCCGGATGTGGTGCCGGTGATTATCCATGAAGCGGCAATCCATATGCCCAATCACGGTATTGCCTGTGTCGGCGGGAATATCGACAAGGATCATGATGTCTATCTTGTCGATCTGGTCCGGAAGCGTCGCTCGGTGAAAAAGTATCTGACCAAGGTCATAGAAAAAATCAAGCCGGATCTGGTGGGACTCTCAGCCATGGCCTGGCAATATGATACCTGCATCAAGATAGCACACCTGATTAAAGAGTTGCAGCCCGAGGTGAAACTTGTCATTGGCGGCTACCACGCAACCTTGATGGCTGAGGAGATCGCTGAATCCCCGGAATCAAAATGGATTGATTTTATGGTCAGGGGGGAAGGTGAGGAGGTCTGTCGCCGGCTGGTTAATGCTCTGGATGGTCGAGATAGCCTTGCCGACATACCTTCACTTTCCTACAAGAAAGACGATGCATTTATTCATAATCCCCGGGCAGAAAATCTTGATCTTGCAACATTGAAACTGCCCATTCGTGACAAACGCAGGTTGACCTGGGGCTATCATGTGATGAACGCCAGTGTGGAGATGCTGGAGACTTCCCGCGGCTGTACCCGTTCATGCAATTTCTGCAGCATGAAGCATATGTATGGTCGCACCTTCCGTACCTATCCCATCAGTCGGGTGCTGGAAGATATTGACGATATCTATTATAAACGAAAAGTCAGGACGATTTTTATTACTGATGACAACATGGTGTTGAACCCATCCCGGGTGATGGAACTCTGTGATGCCATTATTGCCAGGAAATATAAAAATCTGAAACTGATTGTGCAGGCGGATTGTATTACCATAGCAAGGCGTGAAGATATGGTGGCAAAGATGGCGGCGGCCGGTTTCTGTTCTGTCTTCCTTGGTATCGAAAATGGTTCGAAAAAGAACCTGGAGGCGGCCGGCAAGGGAGATATTGTGGCGGCCTCGAAAAAGGCCGTTGAAAATTGTCATAAATACGGCATGATGGTCATCGGCGGCCTTATTTTCGGTTTTCCGGATGATGATGTCCAGTCCATCAAGGAAAATTATGAATTTTTTAAAGATATTGGAGCGGATGCCGCCTATTGCCAGATCATTACTCCTTACCCGAAAACCGGTATGCGTGAGCATCTGCTCTCGGAAAATCTGATCACCAATAAGACTGATTATAAAAAATATAATGGACTGTGGGCCAATGTGCGCACTAGATATCTTGATTCTGAAGAACTACATTATCAGTACTGGTATCAGCGCCAGGTGGTGCTTAGTTGGTGGAATCCGCCACAGTCGGCCCGTGAGCAGGGAAAGCTTTGGACCGGGATCTGGCGGTTTGTCTTGAAACCATTTCTGAAGCTCTATTATCGGCGAGTGATGAAGAAGTATGGATGGGAGGGTCGCTATCAGCAAGAGATTCAACACTGGGAGCGGATGAATACCTTTAATGACCTTGAAGAATATTGATGGCGACTTTTTGCGACGCCATCCCCCAAAATGACTTTTTGTGAGAATATCAATCTTAATTTGAAAATGATGGTGGTAAAGAGTTATGCAGCTCTATAATCTTGAATTTACTGAGCAGGAAATAAAAGAGGCGGTAGCCGCAGACAGGTTGTTGTCTATGGAAATCGAATTCAGTCGTGTCTGCAATTTCCGTTGCTCCTATTGCTACGTTCCCGAAAAACGTGAGTTATCAGGCGAATTTTCACGGGACGAGATCAAAGATGTCATTCTCCAGGCCAAGGAACTGGGGGCGCGGAAAATTATTATTTTAGGTGGGGAACCAAGTATTTATCCGCACCTTGTTGAAATGATACGATTCCTGAAAGAGCACAACCTGGAAATTGAAATGTTCACTAATGGAACCGGGGTGGATGCGAAACTCGCCGCCATTCTGGCAGAGGCTCAGGTGCGGGTGGTCTTGAAACTGAACTCGAGAAACCGGGATATTCAGGATCAATTAGCTGGGCGGACGGGCGCCTTCGACATCATCCAGACGGCATTTGCCAACCTCAAACAGGCGGGCTATCCGTCGCAGGATCTCTTTCTTGCCCTCAGCACCATAATCTGTCAGCAGAATATCAATGAGCTGCCGGAGATGTGGACGTGGCTGCGTGATGAAGGGATCGAACCCTATTTTGAGGTGATTACTCCCCAGGAAAATGCCTTGGAAAACAGCTGGCTCTCAGTTGATGCACAACAGTTGAAGACATTATTTACCCAACTCTCTGAAATTGATCAGCAGAAATATGGACGTCATTGGGAGCCGCAGCCGCCGCTGGTGGGCAATAAGTGCATGCGCCATCAGGTTTCCTGCCTGGTGACAGCGAGCGGAGATGTCATGCCTTGTGTCGGTGTCACCATCCCCCTGGATAATGTGCGCAAGAACAAACTGGCCCATATCCTGAAAAACAGTGAGGTGGTCAATAACCTGAAGAATTACCGGGAGATGATCAAAGGAGAATGCCGCGACTGCGATAAGGCGGATGAATGTTATGGCTGTCGCGGTGCCGCATACCAGCTCACCGGTGATTATCTGGCGTCAGATCCCACCTGTTGGAGAAATGCGACAGCCAAGAAAGCCGGGTGTAAATAACTTATGGCCTCTCTCTCATCTTTTCCTAGACAGGTCCTGATAATAGGCTCCGGTGTCGGTGGTCTCAGTACGGCAATTATTCTTGCTAAACTGGGCTTTAAGGTGACCGTCCTGGAGAAGAATGGACAAGCGGGTGGCGTGATGCGCAGCTACACTCGAGACGGAATTGAGTGTCCCGTAGGGATCCATTATCTTGGGTCGCTCGATCAGGGGCAGATCCTGCGTAAATTTTTTGATTATTTAGGTGTTAGCGTCACGATTCCAGTAGCGCGTATGGGTGAAAACGGCATAATCGACCGCTATCTTTTCGATGGTGTCGGCGACCATCCGGCAAGTTTTGACCTGCCGCAGGGTATGGACGCCTTGGCAGAAAGGCTCAAACAGACCTTTCCCGACGAATGCGAAAAGATAAACAAAATAGTAGCTCCGATCCGCAAAGCAGCAGACCAACTGCATGCACTGGACTTATTATATGCAACGGCAAACGATTTTGCACTCCTGGATCAGTCCCAGCCTCTGGGGGAGATTTTAGACGATCTTCACTGTTCGCCTGGCTTGCGCAGTGTTCTGGCCATTCCCGCTTGCTGGATTGGCGTGCCCTTGAATGACTGCCCGGCCTATTATCACAATATGGCCCTGGCTTCCTATGTCTCTTCTTCGTACCGTTTGCAGGGGAGTGGGGCGGAGATGGCAGATGCCTTGGTTGACCGTCTGCAGGAATTGGGGGGCAGAATTGTGACGGGGGCCGAGATCAGTAAAATCCATGTCAGTTCACGGGTAGTGACCGGGCTGCAACTCAAATCCGGAGAGAGTTTGACCGCCTCCACAGTTATCGGAGCTGTGCATCCGAAAGTTGTTTTACAGATGCTTCCGGAAGGAGCCGTGAAACCCTCCTATCGGCAACGGATCAGCGGACTGGAAGATACTCACGGTATCTTTTCAGTTCATGCCAGCCTCGATGGTGCCAGCCATCCTGAAATTCCTTACAATATCTTTAAGATAGACAGGGATCATGATGGAAATGTCCGGGATCTCAAGTATTACCAGATCCGAAAAAGTGAAAGGGAAGGTGTCAGCCTCCTGTCAATCCTCACATCCGGCAAGGATGAATTGTGGGCGTTCGCTGAGCATACAAAAAGCGGTCGCCGGGGCAATGACTATCTCGAAGCAAAAGAACAGCATGCCTCGCAGTTGATCGGAGAGGCGGAAGAGCTGTTCGGTTCCTTTAAGGGTCTGAAGGTTCTTGATGCCTATACACCTCTGACCATGCGTGACTGGGTCAATAGTCCGGGCGGGAGTGCCTACGGAGTTCTGCGTTCTTCCAGCCAGACGCTGTCCACGGCTCTGTTGAATCGAACGTCTGTGAAAGGCTTGTATCTTGCCGGCCAGAACGTAATGGCCCCAGGAGTTATCGGTACCATTATGGGATCTTTCAGTACCGTAAAATTGATTCTGGGAGCAGATGAGTTTGGCAAGGTGGTCCGTTTATGATGAGTTGGCTGTGATACGGATTTTCCTCTTTATCCTCGGTACCGTTTTTTTTGTGCGGATCTCCTGGCGGGCGTTGGTTAATCCAGGGACACACGGTTTTTATAGGTTTTTTGTTTTTGAAGGACTCTTATCCTTGATTTTACTGAACCACCCCTACTGGTTCAGAGACCCGTTTTCACCGCTCCATCTTTTCAGCTGGTTTCTTTTGCTCGTCTCGATTTTTTTTGTGATCCAGTCGCTCCTGATGCTGAAACGGCGGGGCGGTCATGCCCAACGTGCAGAAATGCCGGCAAATTTCTCTTTTGAAAATACCGTCCATGTGGTGGAAGAAGGCTTGTATCGCTATATTCGGCACCCGATGTACAGTTCGCTGCTCTTTCTGGGATGGGGGGCGTTCCTGAAACATGTTACGCCGGTAAACATTGGACTGATTACGGTGGTGAGTGTTTTTCTGATCGTTGTAGCCAAGGTCGAGGAACGCGAGAATGTCCGGTTTTTTGGGGCAGCATATGTGGATTACAAGCAACGGACAAGGATGTTTATTCCGTGGATGCTGTAATCCCCAGCTTTTTCCCGTCTACTCTGGTTGGATAAAGTCTGCCAGGGCGTTAATGCTTTTCAGATGCCGGCGGAAAGACTTGCTGTCGGGCAGGTGTATGCCAAACTGGCTTTTCAGGCCCACGGAGATCTGCAGTGCATCCAGTGAATCAAGTCCAAGTCCGCTGGCATCGGAGAAAATCTGTATGTCGTCATCCACCTCTTCCGGGGTGATGTCCGCAATATCACATTCTTCGATGATCATTACTTTCAGTCGTTGTTTCAACGCCTGGTCTAAAGAACCCTTCATATTCCCCTTTTCATTTTTGCATTGAGTATCATTCCGGCAGCAAGAAGTAATCCTGCACCGAATCCTGCCAATGTTAGAGATTCTGTAATAACCGCTCCAGCTCCCTGGCCGCGCAGAAAGATATCAAGGAAGCCTTCAAGCCCCCAGGACATCGGAGAGATGTTGGTAAGTTGCTGCATCGACTGAGACATATAAAATTTTGGCACCATGACACCGCCAATCGCTCCCATCAAAATATTGATGATCCCGCCGATTGTTGTCGCCTGCTCCACCGTGTCTGCTGTTACCGCGATCAGGATTGAAGTTCCTATGGCGGCCAGACTCAACCCGAGGGAAACCATAAACAGGCCACTGATTGAATTGCCAAGGGTTAACGCATCCCCGCCGAACAGTGGCACCAGGAAAATCCCGACCCCGATCATCAGCCAGACCTGAATCTGGTTAATAATGATGTAGGGGGCCAGTTTACCCGCAAAGAGGACGGGAACAGATATATTCATCGCACTCATGCGCATCAAGGTGTTCTGTTTGCGCTCACTGATAAAGACCGTCGACATCGGAATGATGACGAAGAACATTCCGAAAACAATCCACGACGGTACGCTTTGCTGGGTGGAGGTCGGCTTTTTATTTTTTCCCATGGCATTGAAGCGTACCTGTATCAGGTTGTCCCTATTGCTCTTCATTGCCTCGAGCTTTTGTGCCACATCCGGCAAAAAAGGAGCGAGCTCCTTTTGGAGCTTTTCCATACGCAGTCGGATGATGTCCATCACTAATTCCCCCTGCAAAAGTGTCAGCATCTCCTGTTTTACATCAGAAGCAACATCGAGTTGCAGCAGTGAAGCAGATTGCTCTGTGACAAGATTTTGGGCAAATCCTTTCGGAATGGATATGATGAAATGCAGTTTCCCGTTCAGGGCCTCTTGTTGCTGGGCTGCGTTGGTGATGAGCACCTTATGTTCTTTCAGTCTCCCGTTGGAAAGTAAAAAGGTTCGCAGCTTAGCACTTTCAGCGGTGTTGTCCAGATCGATAATTGTATAGCTTAACAGTGCACGATCACTGCTAAAGGTATCTTTGAGGGCTATCGACATGATCAGAATAAAGATAGAAGGCATAATGAAAAGTGCAGCAAGCGCGTACTTATCACGTAAGAGAAGAATAAACTCTTTGAGCAGCATTGCTTTAAACATCACAGTTTCCTTGCGACGTTAAACGGATAAAGAGGGCCTCGAGATTCGTGGTCCCATAGCGGATCTGCTTTATATTTATTTGTTCTGCTTCCAGAGCAGCAAGGATCGCTCCTAGTTGTGTAGCATCCGGCCCGTCTATCGTCATTGTTGCCGCATCGATCACCTTCACCATTGCATGTTTTCGGGTAAGGGCTTGCAGTTGTGCTTCGTGCGAGTGGCGTAGTTCGATGACCACAGAGTCGGCTTTTTCTTCATGCAGCATCGCATCAAGCAGACCATGACGAATGATACGGCCCCGGTCGAGGATGGCCACCTGGTCACAGATCTTTTCGATTTCCGGCATATAGTGCGAGGTATAAATAACGGTCTTACCATCGTTTTTAAAGGAACGAATCGTTTCCAGAATACTCGTACGTGATTCGGGGTCGATCCCTGCCGTTGGTTCGTCAAAATAGAGAAGTTCAGGGTTGTTGAGAAGCCCGATGGCAATATTTAATCGACGTTTCTGGCCCCCGGAAAGAATGCCGGTCTTATGATCAAGCAGCGGATGAAGCCGGCCTGCGGAAACCGCATAATCGACATTGTGGCGCAGCGCTTTGCCGCGAATTTTTTGAATCCCGGCAAAAAAACGTAAATTCTCAAGAACGGTAAGGTTGTCGTAGAGGGCCAGAGACTGGGGGGTAAAAGAGCTACGCTGGCGGATAGCTTTCAGCTCTTGAGAGAGCGGCAACCCGAAAATCTCGATCTCACCCTCTTGAAAATCAATCAAGCCGTTAAGAATCGACACCAGCGTTGTCTTGCCAGCGCCGTTGGGTCCAAGCAGGCCTAAGATAACGCCTTTTCCGACGTTCAGATTGATGTGATCAAGGGCAATATGATTATTGTAATGCTTGACGAGGTTTTTGATGGAGATCATTTTTTAGACCAGATTGCCTTCCAACAGCTTCCTGTAGACGGCAGCTTCGGCATCGGCGACGCTTTCAAGTTTTGTTTGCAGGGCCAAAAAATCAGTGGTCTGACTTTCTTTGCTGCGAATCGCCTTTGCCAGCATCAGGGCGAATTCTCGCCACTGATCCCCGACAAGGGTCATCATCTGCGATGTCTCGCCCAGTAGAGGATTTCCAAGTAGTTTGCCGGCCTCCTGCAAGAACGACGCGTAGATAAAACGAAAGCCTGCTCCCCCGGTTCCAATCTCTTCCTGCATGCGGACAATGTGCCCTAAAAAGAGTTTCGCATAGCGGCGGTCCTTCTGCTCCAGTTTGCCGATGGCTTTTGCTAAATATCTGATGCCACGGATACCGGCGATCGGCACCGGGGTCTTCAGCATTGCCTTGGCATTCTTCTTGATAGCTTTGGGGATAACGACAGCATAATTAATCGTCTCGGGAACATGAACCGGATAGTAAAGCAAGCCCTTGGGCGCCATCACTCCTTTGACGAAGCGTGCCTTTTGCAGGGCTTGCGTCTCACAGCGCACCGGCGTTTCAAAAACCGGGTCGCTGATGAGATATTCGTCGCCCTCTTTCTTGTAGATGATCAGGTTGTGGGCATTAAAATGGAAGCGCATCTCTTCGGGAAAGTAGGGCAGCCAGAAGACGGAAGTCTGTGCACCGACGATCTCGCCCTGTTCCAGTAGGGAATCAAGGGCTTTCGTACCCTTAGCGGGTTGAGAAAAGGTCTGCATCTTCATCTTGATGCCAAGGTTTTTCTGCAGGCCCTTGATGATAGCTCTCGGTCTGCTGCGATAGGCAATCAGCGGCATACCGCCAAGCTTCACAAAGGGAAGATAGGCAAACATCAGTGCACCCGACAGGCCGAAGACCATCGCTTCTGAGAGCGGCAGGCCATAATGGTGCATCATCAGCGACATCACCCCGCTTTCACAATGCGCAGAGTGGGCGTGTTGGAAACTCTGGTCAGGCACCATTTGCTCTTCTATCCGGCAGCTCGCGCAGTTCCTGTATACTGATGCCAAGAGTATCCGCATAGCGGGCAAACATCTTGGCGGAAAGTTTGTCAAAGGCCGTGGGCCTGAAATGGCGTTTGATGCGCCATTGAAACATTCCCGTTGCCTGAGCCAGGGTCTGCAGGTCCATCCGGCGGTCGTACATATGAAAATATAAGGGCGAGGCCTGGCCTGAGAGCGCTTGGTCGTAGGCTTGGCTCGAGAGACGTTCGAGCTCTTTAAGCGCCTGTTTTGTGGCTGCTTCTTCAACGTCCCAGCCTGATGAGGCTATAATGCCATACTTGCCGTTTTCATCGGTGGCATAGATTGCTTTCTTGTTGTTGGCGTAGGTGGATATATTGTGTTGAGGTACCTTGCTGTTATCCATTTATTTCACTGTCAGATGCATAAAGGCGGTGGAGAAACGTCCGCTTTCTGGAATGTAACAGAGGACTGTCTCTCCTTTTTTCAGACGACCCGAGTTGAATAGTTCTTCAAGGATGATATAAATCGAGGCCGAACCGGTGTTGCCTTTTGAACTCAGATTGGTAAACCACTTCTCCTGGGGGATATCGCATCCTGCCACCTGTATCCCCTTGTGGACCTTGTCGCGGAAAAAACCGGAAGAGTAGTGCGGCAGGAACCAGTCGATCGTCCCTGGGTCAAGTTTGCCCTGGGTCACAAGCTCCTGTAGGGGTTTGGTCACTGTGTATTCGATAATCTTGTCGTTGAGCAGCTTGACGTCCTGTTTGATCGCAAAGATTGACTGTTCCAGCCATTCCTGCGGCGTGTATTCACGCCATCCCTTTAAAGATCCGTCCTCATTTTTTCCCGCTCCGGCATACATGCAGGTGTCGAGTTCTCCTGCGTAGGAACGTTGAAAGATCCAGTCGATCTGCAGAGAGTTCCCGGCATCATTTGGTGTATCGCTCAGCCATACTGCACCGGCACCGTCGCTCAACATCCAGCGGAGAAAATCTTTTTCAAAGGTGATCTCCGGAGGTTTGGCAAGAAGCTCAGCCTGTGACAGGGTCTCCTCGCTAAAATTGCTACTGCGCATGATTGCAGAAACATTCTCCGAACCGGTGGCTACACAATTTTTGGTCTGGCCGGCAAGTATTGATAGATAGCCGTATTTCAGGGACATTACCCCGGAAAGACAGATTCCTGCTGTGGCAATTGCCTCACATGGTGGAATGCCAAGCTCGCCATGCACCATCAGGGCATGATTCGGCATAAGCTGGTCGGGCAGGGTCGTGCCGCAAGCGAGCAGCTCGATACTGTTGATATTGCACCCTTGTTTCCCGAGTGTCCGTATTGCTTCGGCCGCCAGCTCAGCATTGCTATGGGTCGTTTTTCCAGTTTCCGGGTCAATGGCATAGTATCTGGATTGTATCTGGTTGCTGCGCAGAATCAGCTTACGAGCCCGCGATGGTCGTTCGCCAATCTGTCCGAGAACGGATTCTATGGCTTCGTTGCCAACGGGATCATTGGGTAAAAAAGCTGCAATATGTGTAATGTAAACTTGGCGAGACATTGTCACTCTGCTATCTTCCTGAAGGCTCTTCATAAGAGGCAACGGCTTTGTCGATTGCTCTTTTTTGAAATGGATACATAATCTTACGGATCACTATATTCAATGGGACAATCGTTAGCACTAATGTCAGCAGAAAGATCGCATAGATTGTGATGACTATATTACGGCCGCGTGAATTCGGTGCACCGGCTTTTTTGATCAGCTTGCTCCAGATCAAAAAGCTGCGGTGGGCAATGCGTTCGGTCGCAATCAGTTTACCGTTGACGTTTACGGCACCCATATTGCGCAGCATTGGACTATTATGTTGTTCTTCCCCTTTCTGCAAAGCAGAACACAACTGTTCGCCAAAACGAGATGATGCGGCAATTTCTTCCTCGGCAACACCGGCTTTTGGAAAGAACCAGAAGGCATCTTTTTTTCCGGTGAGCATCCACCGCGGCGTGGTGACAAAGGTATAGAGTGATTTTCCCTGATCGGTCAGGGCCACGTTGCCCAGCAGGCGGGCCCCAAGATCGGCCAGGAGTCCTTTCATCTTTTCCTGAGCCATCAACCACATATCACGACAGGCGATCACCGTTACCACCGGCTTACCCTTGAAGAGCTTTTTGGCCTGGTCGCTTTGCAGGAATCCGGTCACAGGAATGGAAGGTGAAAGAAACCATGAGGTGTAACCCAATATGATCAAGTCGTATTCATCCGCAGTTTCGAGGGGTTCCACCTCGCAACCGTCAAGATATACTGCCTCGGGAAAAACGTTGAAAAAGGCATAAAAAGACCATGGGTACGGATATGGGATTACTGGTTTGATTTCACAATAATCACACTGCACGTCATCGCACTGTTTCAGTGGTGCGACGATTTTATCCATGACCCTTTTCAGTTGTCCGCTTTGCGAATAATAGAGAACTAATACTTTCTTCATACCTGTAATCCAACCCTCAGAGAACAGGGGGATAATAATTTTCTGGATGTTTATAACGACCACATTCCACAACCTACCATGAATCGCCAGACATATATCTCAGGGGAATAATTGCAGGCGAGGATGTCGAGAATATCCTTGCGTATCCTTTTAGTTATACGTTTTTATTCAATAAAGTCGCCATCTTCCCAGTTTCCGCTTTTGCTTGTTCCGTCGGCGGCGGTGAGCGTCCCTTTGCCGTGCTGGAGGCCATCCAGCCACTGACCATCATATTTGCGGCCATCCGTCCAGGTCATCACCCCTTGACCGTTCATGAGATCAGCAGACCATTCGCCCTCATATTTGCGGCCATCGGCAAAACTCATCTTCCCCTTGCCATGGCGGCCGCCACTTTTCATCTCTCCAGTGTACTCTCCCCCGTCGCCATAGAGCATCTTGCCACTTCCCTCCGGGGCTTTATTTTTGATGGAACCAGTGTATGTCGTCCCGTCATCCCAGGCATAGGTGCCCTGGCCATTCACGCAATCTCCTTCCACGCAACCACCCCAGACTGTTAGGGGAGACAAAAGGGCAAAACAGGTTGCAGTGATATAAAAAATCTTTTTCATGACGTTATCTCCTTGTTGATCTGTCACTTTTTTGGTCAGTGACATAATGTTCACAATCTTCAAAAGGCCCGTTGCTGACCTGACAGGAAATGGAATCCCGGCAGGCCTTGAATTAATCCATCGCCCCGTTTCTTCTACAGTATTTTCTTTCTTGGGCAAGATACCCGAATCCACGCCATCATGGAAATGAAAAATGATCCCAAAACCTCTCTTGTTTTGCTGTCTCAGTGGCAGGATTGGTATCAGCTATCGATGCAGGGTATTCGTAAATAATGAAAGGGGAGATCCCGGGAATGGCCTGCACTTATTTGTTAATGAGTGCAGCTGTCTTATCCCACCATCTGGTTCATCTCGAAGATGGGAAGCAGGATGGAGAGGACGACAAAGCCGACGGCCGCGCCCATGGCCGCAATCATGATGGGCTCAATGAGTGAGGTCATCGCCATGATTGCCATGTCCACCTCACGTTCATAGGCATCAGAGACCTTTATCAGCATGGGCTCCAGATTGCCACTTTGTTCGCCGACGCTGATCATCTGCACAAAGATGGGTGGGAACCAGGGCGATGAACCCAGGGCGTGCGCCATGCTTTTGCCCTTGCGGATCTGCTCGATGGCCTCTTCAATTACCTCCGCAATCAGAGAGTTATTGACAATGGACTGGACAATTTGCATGGAGGTGACCAGGGGCACGCTGCTGCCGAGCAGGCTGGCCAGGGTGGAACCAAAGCGGGCGAGGATGAGCTTCTGGTTGACCGAACCGATGATGGGCAGTTTCAGTTTGAGCAGATCCCAGAGCTGACGGCCCCTGGGGCTTTGGATGAAAAGACGCAGGGAGAAGAAGGCGCCAATCATCAGGAGTAGAAGCAGCCACCAGTAGCCTCGTAAAAAATTACTTAAGCTGATGAGAAGCCGGGTGGGCAGGGGCAGGGTGCGTTCCATGTCGGCAAAGACCTTGGTGATGTTGGGAACGATATAGGTGATGAGAATAAAGAGGATGGCGCTGCCGATAACGGCCATAAAGACCGGGTAGACCAGTGCGGCCTTCAGACGGCCCTGCATGGTCCTTTGTTTTTCTCCAAAGTCTGCCAGCTTTTCGAGAACGATATCCAACGACCCGGATGCCTCGCCGGCCCGAACCATATTGATATAGATCCGGGAAAAGAGCTTGGGGTGTCGGGAAAGGGCATTGGTCAGGGTATTGCCTTCGTTGACGGCATCCTTGATCTGGGCCAGCACTTTTTTAAGTGCCGGATTTGCAGTTTGTGCAAGCAGGGAACTCAGGGCGCTGACAAGGGGGATGCCTGCGCCGAGCAGGGTCGCAAGTTGGCGGGTGAAGATGTGTATCTCCACCGATTTGACTCGTTCAAACATCACGGAAGATCCCAGTGCAGCTCTTCCAGCCTTGGTTGACTGAGAGAGGTTCTCTTTGAGCTCCACAGGATATTTCCCGGCAGCCCGGAGTTTACTGCGAGCCCCAGCCTCGTTGTCGGCCTCGATGATTCCCTTCTTAGATTTACCTTTCTGGTCAAATGCTTTGTATTCGTAGATGGGCATGGCGGACTATGATGGTAACCGGCTGATTATTATTCTAGGGCCTCGGCAATACTAAATAATGTATTATTTGCCGAGGCCCTTAGGGAACATCCTTGATTCTGGTATCGTAGCAGTATTTTAAAGAATTTCAACGAGAAACAAGAAAAAATGGAAACTGGAGCCAATATACCCTATAGTGTGTCAGGAAAGAACATTGGTTGAATGGATGCCAAACAGCCCTTTGTTATGGTCTCCTGTCTTTTACTGTCTGTTCCCTTATTATGTATACCCAATATTTCGGACTTAAAGAGAAACCTTTCTCCATTGCTCCAGATCCCCGCTATCTCTACATGAGTGCGTTGCATCAGGAGGCCCTTGCCCACCTGCTCTATGGTGTCGGCAATGATGGCTGTTTTATCCTGCTGACCGGTGATGTGGGCGCTGGAAAAACAACAGTGTGCCGATGTCTGCTGGAGCAGCTTCCGGAGAATACTGACCTGGCCCTGATTCTCAATCCCAAATTGAATGGTATGGAGCTGCTGGCTTCGATTTGTGATGAACTTGAGATTGTCGTCACCGGCAAAAAAAACAGTATCAAGACCTATGTCGATCACCTGAACCGTTACCTGCTGGCCGCCCATGCCCGGGGAAGAATCACCGCGTTGCTCATTGATGAGGCCCAGAATCTGAGTGTCGATACCCTGGAACAGCTTCGGTTGCTCACCAATCTGGAAACAGCAAAGCAGAAATTACTGAAAATCATCCTGCTGGGGCAGCCGGAGTTGAGACAGCTTCTTGATCATGAAGAGGTCTCCCAGATCAATCAGAGAATCACTTCCCGTTATCACCTGCTTCCTCTGGCCCGTCAGGATGTTGCCGCCTATGTGGAACATCGTCTGGCGGTTGCGGGTGGGCGGAAAAGGTTGTTTTCTGAAGCGGCGGTGAGACGGGTGGCGGAGCTGAGTCGGGGGGTTCCCCGGTTGATCAATGTCCTGTGCGATCGAGCCTTGCTTGGGGCCTATGTGGAAGAAAAAGAACAGGTTGACGTCAGAATTGTCAATCAGGCCGCGCGTGAAGTTCTGGGCCGGCCTGAAAAGGGTGCGGGGCTCCGCTCCATGTTGCGAGGGATCTCCTTTAACGGTTGGCTCTTAGGCCTGCTCCTGTCTATTCTGGTCATTCTGGCTGTATTCCTCTATTATGGTCACTGGGAGTTTGTCTCCCGAACAGACCAGGGGCAGGGGACGCAGGGGTTGAAAGAGGTTCCTGCCGACAAAAACACTTTTCTGGATAAATAAAGATAAAACTGTACCGATGGGTGTGTGATTATGTCCTATATTTTGGAGGCACTCAAGAAATCAGACCGGGAACGTAAGCAGGGAGAGGTCCCGGACCTGCAAAGCGATCATACGCTGAGTTCAGGCCATAGAAAAAGAGAAAAAAAATCCTCTGTTGGAAAATGGATTCTGCTTGGTGTGGTGTTTGTTCTGTTGGCTCTGGTGGTTTATTGGCGCATGCAGAGCAGCAGTGTTGCCTTGCAGGAAAAAATTTCTGCCCTGGAAAAGAGTGTCGTGCAATTGAAAGAGCAGCCTGTTCCAGAAGTTGTACCTCCGCCTGCAATCAAACAAGAAGCTGTTCCGCAACCGGCGACGGTAATGGAAAAAGACGAGGTTCCGGCGCTTGTCCAATCTTCTGTGCTTCGAGAACAAGTCGTGTCAAAACCCTTTGTGATGACGACAGAGGATGTTGAAAAGGTGGTGGCGGAAAATATGCCGGATTCGGGAATGAATGAACAAACGGTAATCAAGCCTGGAGATCTCCCCCCTAAAGTTCAGCAGATCGATTCGGAGGCGGTAGAGGCCTTACCGCTTGTTCAGGACTTACCGGCCAGTGTGCAGAAGATTTTGCCGCATCTGAAACTGGCCGGCCATGTTTATGCAAAAGAGGCGGCCAAGCGGATGATTATTATCAACAACAGGATTTGTCGTGAAGGTGATCTGGTTGAGAATCAACTCTATCTGGAGCAGATTCTTTGGGAGGGCGTGGTGTTACGCTATCAGGATATCCGCTTTCGCATGAAGCTTTTTTGATCGATGTGCTGAAAGACCCATTGTCTTTGGCGGTTGCCCTTAAAATTTTTGGAGGAGTATATGTCCCGTTTGATCTGTTACTGCTTTGGTTACACTGAGGAAGATCTGTGTCAGGATGTCCTGCGCCATGGCCGGTCACTGATCATGGAACGCATTGTTGCCGAAAAAAAAGATGGTCACTGTCGCTGCGCGGAGACAAACCCGTCTGGCTGCTGATGTTTGGGGCAGGTCCGCCAGGTGGTGGACTCGGTTTTACAAACCATTGCTTAGCAAGGGGCGCGTCTGATGTACTTTCCCATTGCCGGTGTTGAGGTCAATCCGCTGGTGCCGCCACTGGTCGCTTTTGTGATTTCCCTTTTCACCTCCATGGGCGGGGTGTCCGGGGCCTTTCTGTTGCTGCCTTTTCAGGTCAGCATGCTGGGATTTACCAGCCCGGCAGTCAGTTCGACCAACCAGCTGTTTAATATCGTGGCCATTCCCAGCGGGGTGTACCGCTATATCAGGGAGGGAAGAATGGTCTGGCCCTTGACCTGGATTGTGATTATCGGTACCCTGCCGGGAGTACTGGCCGGGGCCATCGTCCGCATCAAATACCTGCCTGACCCCAGGCACTTCAAACTATTCGTCGGCTTTGTGCTGTTGTATATCGGTGGAAAGTTATTAAAAGATCTGCTCCTCAAGAAAAAAGAAGTTGGCCGTCCTTCGACAGAGGAGCGGTTTCAGCAACGACTCAAAAGACAAATCCAGACCAAAGAAACAAGCCTTCCTGCCCCTGTTGAACAACTCTCCCGCGTAACGGTTCAACAATGGACGTTCAACCGGATTGTCTATGATTTCTGCGGGGAAACTTTTACCGTGAACGCCATCGGAGTCATGGCCCTCAGCCTGATTGTCGGCATGGTGGGCGGGGTGTATGGTATTGGCGGCGGCGCGATCATTGCCCCGTTTTTGGTTAGTTTCTTCAGGCTGCCGATCTATACTGTGGCCGGGGCCACGCTGATGGGCACCCTTGTTACCTCGGTGGCTGGGGTGATATTTTACCAGATGCTGGCACCATATTACCCCGACATGGTAATTACTCCGGATTGGCTTTTAGGTGTTCTCTTTGGAGTAGGTGGTTTTGCGGGTATGTATTGTGGGGCGCGGTTGCAGAAGTTTGTGCCGGCAAAATTCATCAAGTGGATTCTGGTGCTCTGCCTGCTCTCTACGGCTGGAAAGTATATCGGACCATTCCTCTTTTAATGGAGAAACGCTGATGAGAAATGAGAAAACATTTTTCGGATTCGGCAGGAATGTTTTCTTTACGGGGCTCGTCAGTTTTTTCATGGACATGAGTTCCGAGATGATCTACCCCTTGGTCCCGCTTTTTCTGACCAGCGTACTGGGGATCAATATGTCCATGATCGGCCTGATTGAGGGGATTGCTGAATCAACGGCCAGTCTGCTCAAGGTCTTTTCCGGCTGGTTTTCCGACAGGACCAGGCAGCGTAAGAATCTGATGCTTGCCGGATATACTATCTCTACCCTGAGCCGACCTATAATGGCTCTGGCTGGCTCCTGGCAGCAGGTCTTGTCTTCACGTCTCACCGATCGCCTGGGGAAGGGAATCCGCTCTGCCCCACGAGATGCAATCATTGTTGAATCCACTCAGACAACCCACCTGGGCCGCGCCTTCAGCTTTCACCGGGCCATGGATACTCTGGGGGCGGTGGTCGGCCCTGCTATCGCCTTCTTTCTCCTGGGGATTTTTAACAATGACTATCGGACGATTTTCTGGCTATCAATGGTGCCAGGGGTGATTGCGGTCATCTTGATTATCCTCTTCATCGAGGAGAAGAAAAAGCAGCCAACACTCCAGAAGGAGCAGCCCAAGTTGACGTTCAAGCATTTTGACTGGAAGGTGAAGTTCTTTATCGTCATTGCGATTCTGTTCGCCCTGGGCAATTCGAGTGACGCCTTTCTGATTCTGCGGGCACAACAGGTTGGTATCCCGGCGCTTACGATTCCGGTCGTGTATCTTATGTTCAATCTTGTTTACTCCGTGTCGGCTATTCCGGCCGGGATGGCGGCAGATAAATTTGGCAAGAAGAGGATCATCCTGCTGGGATTCGTTTTGTTCGCCGGACTCTATTATGGATTCGCAGTTGTCAAAAATGTCTCCGCTATCTGGGTATTATTTGGTTTATATGGTTTATTTATGGGGTTTACCGAGGGGATTCAAAAAGCGTTTCTGGCAACCATCATACCTCCTGATTTTAAGGCAACTGCCTTTGGAGTCTATGCCGCCGCCGTTGGACTTGCTATGTTGCCGGCCAGCCTCATTGCCGGTTGGCTCTGGGATCATGTTTCTCCGGCTGCGACTTTTTATTTCGGTGCGGCAACGGCGACCCTGTCGGCAATCCTCTTTATAGTGCTGATCATTCTGAGCCGGTATTCGCCACCTTTGACAGTGCATGCGTCTTAGTTTCTGTTTATCGTAAATTGGTAATGCTTTTTAAGGAGGAGCTTGATGCAGGTGGTTCTACTTATTGCAGGTTTTGGGGCGCTAGGCTGCGTGGCCCGCTATTTGGTTTCAGGTTGGGTCTATGACCTGTTGGGGAGGAGTCTTCCTTATGGGACTTTTGTCGTCAATATCCTGGGGGCATTTCTGATCGGCCTGGTCATGGATCTCGGCATGCGGAGCACTCTGCTGCCGCTCAGTCTTCGTACCGGCATCACCATCGGTTTTCTTGGCGGCTTCACCACCTTTTCCACCTTTAGCTATGAGACGTTCAGGTTATTGGAGGAGGGGGATTTCGTTGTGGCTTCAGCTAATGTCCTGGTGAGCGTTACTGTCTGTATTCTCTTCACCTGGCTTGGTATGTTGACGGCACGGCTTCTCTAAAAGGACTACAAATAAAGGGGGAAAATCATGACACGATTCAGCGGTGAAAAGATATTGATGCGGATATTCCTGGGTGAGAGCGACAGGATTGGCCATCGTCCACTTTATGAGGTACTGGTTGAACTTTTCAGAACAGAAGGCTTTGCCGGGGCTACGGTGCTGCGGGGTATCGCCGGATTTGGCGCCCACAGCGTCTTTCATACTGACAAATTGCTGCGGCTTTCACTTGACCTGCCCATTATTATTGAAGTGGTCGAAAGTCAGGAAAAGATCGATGCGCTCATGCCCCGCATTAATGAGATGATGAATGGTGGTATGATTACCTTGGAAAAGACCACGGTGGTCCGCTACAGTCATAGGAGTTGATTCTTAAACGATTTTGTTTTTACCTGTGGCTAAGTGAAACAACTGCCGATTGAATATTGATCAGATCTAAATTCGGTTTTTTTTATAAAAAACTCATTCCAGAATCTGGTGCTGGGGGGCAACACAGAAACTGGAATGAGAGGGAAACGTCCCTTTTTTTGGAAACTATTTAAACTTTTTTAAAAAACCAGATCCAGCTTCCACAACAAGGAGGGCGCTATGAAAACCAGACCTGGAGGGAAAATTCCCATTTTTTAAAAGAGACCCAGCAACTTTGTGCCAAGTATTACCAGACCTGCACAGGCAACACGTTTAACCACTACAGGACTCAATTTCTTGGCAATCTTTGGACCGATGTAGCCGCCGAGTATGGCTGCCGGAAACATGACCAAGAAGAGAACCAGGTCAAAATTGCCAAACTGATAATGGCGAAAACTTCCCATGGCGGTATTGAAGAAGATGGCAAGCAGTGAACTGCCGACAACGATATACATGGGCAGCCGCAATCCGAGTGTCATCAATGGCACCATGAAGGGCCCGCCGCCAAATCCGAACATGGATGACATGATGGCAATGAGAAAACCCCCGATACAACCAATAAACATATTGGCCTCAAATTCCTGACCCCAAAAATCTACTTTCATAATGGATTCCTCCAGATAAGTTTCTGTTTAACCTTTTGCCTTAGCAGCTTCTGCTGCCCGTTTCTTGAATTCTTTCAAGATCGCCTGTTCTTTCTTGTTGTTGGCAAGATAGCCAGGAGTCGTCTGCCAGAACATTAAAGCAGCAAGTATCAGGAGAACCCAACCGAAGAGAAATTTGAATTGATCAAGTGTGATCATCTCTGTCAGTTTCGGACCGATAAATCCACCCACTAACATAGCGCAACCAATACCGCAGCCGAGCTTCCAGTTGATGAATTTGATCTTGGAGTAATTGTAGATTCCTGTCCCTTGAGCAAAAAGCACGGTGGGCATAACTGTTCCGGCCACGACGGTATGAGGTAAGGGGAAGAACATAAGCAAGAGGGGGTTAAGAATAAATCCACCACCTGCGCCCATCAGGACACCGAAAATAGTGACAGCCGATGCAAGGAGAAAGGGCCAGATTATGTTGATGCTTGTGCCTGCGGTACTCAGATAAACAGTGGGGAAAGCGATCTTGTTTTCAAAGGATGCCACTTCACTGGTGACTTTTTTGACCGTTTCTTTGTCTCCTTCTTTGATCCGTTCGGTGACAGCAGTCACTCTTGCGTTGTATTTGCCGGGTGCCAGGCCTGAACGAATACTGACCTTTGCTGAGTACGAACCGTCAGGAGCTGTTTCGACTTTGGCGGAGAGCAGATTGCCCACACTGCGAAAGCGGACCTTCACCAGTTTCATGGATTCACGTTTGCTGGCCTTTGCGTCCATTGGCGGCAGCAAGGTGCCGCGTGAACCGAGAATACTGGCCATGATTGTGGCCTGATAATTATCAATCTGAATCTTGGCCGGGATGGTGTATGCTGCATCGGCACCGATTTCTTTCAGGACCTCCGAATATTTCCACTTACTGCCTGCCGTCTTGGCCTTATCAAGTGCTCCAGCCATTTCTACAGGAGCAACAATTTTATAAAAAGCCGGCATCTCTTGGGTAATATAGAATTTATAAGGAATTTTGCCTGTTTTTGGATCTTTTTTTCCATCAAAACGATTGGCTTTTACGGTTTTTTCAGCAGACCAGAGCTCGATATAGACCTTCGAGCCAGCCGGGGCCTTTCCTGAAATGACAAAATCACCACCGTTATCCAGGGAGGTTTTATCAAGGTTGATGGTTGGTGCACCGGCATCGGCACCGGCAGCTGCTGCAGGTTGTTCGGCCCGCACCTGCGGAGCAAACAACAAGGCCATCGCCAGGGCGATTATCGGCAATACGCGAAACTTGATGTTCATATCATCCACCTCCTGTTTGAAATGAGAATGTCTTGAAAAAAAGACAGTGTAGTTTGAGTTTCCATATCCTGACCCATTTGACCTCCTTTGTGGAACTTCACTATCTGACAAGCACTGACGGTTTATCAATACAAAACGTTCGTGCCTTATATGGTGTTGTTTTGGTAAAGCAATAATGGAGCCAATTTGAAAAGAGTCTAGTTTATTTTATTATCTTGCTGTATTATTGAGTTTTCTGAATCAATTTGGTCATGGATATGGAGCTGATAAGACAAGAACGGGGTTTAAATGTGCAATAAAAACTTTGCACCGCTGTTTTTTTGTTGCAGAGAGTGAAGGAGGGTAAGGAGAGAGGATCGTCCAGATCTTATGATCTCGCGATGCGTTTCACATTTCCGAGACAGGCAATGTGAAACGCATCGTGAGGTGAGAAAAAATCATGCTCAGGAAGAGCTGCATGAAAAGACAGAAATAACGGGTAGGGTGTCTCTTCAGGAACTAAACTGCTATAAGAAAATAATATTGCCCGTTAATTTATCAGAGCGGCATAAGGAGTTGTTACTAAATAGTTATTTATAAAGGGCTTAGCTGTTCAGTAGCGGCTTCTAAAAAAGCTCATTGTCGAGAATTAACGAGGAAAGAGAGATCATACCGACAATTTCTCCTCTCTCCTCGACCGGTGCCCGCCGTATCCCGGCCCGGTAAATCAGACGGGCCACGTAGCGAATATCCATGTCCGCCGGCACGGTAATGACCGGCTTGGTCATGATCTCATAGACATTCACCTCGTTGGGTGAGCGACCCGGGACCATCACCCCCCTGACAAAGTCCTGAACGACCACAATACCCAAGGCATCATCGTCATGTCGTTTTTTTATCAACAGATAGGAAACCTTCTCTGAACGCATTTTGGCGGCGGCCTCCCTAGCGGTGGCCATGCCGTCAATGGAGATAACCCCTTTGCGCATCACGTCTTTTGCCCTTACTATTTTTAAAGTGTCAGCTTCCATAATGTTTTTCCTCTCAGAAATAAATGTGGCTTGTTAAAAATAACTTTCCCGGACTTCTTCTTTAAATCGTTCCATCTGGCTTTCCAGCCCCACAACATGTTCGACTGGGAGTACAAAAGCAATACCGGTGCCGGGCTTATGAAATTCTCCGGCCTCTTTTATCGTATCAAGGATTTTGGTTACCAGATGTTCTTCGAGAAGAAACATGATAATGTCGGTCTGTGCCTCTAGCGAGAGGCCAAAAAAAGTTTTTGCCTCCCGGATACCGGTACCCCTGGCCGGTATGATTGTGGCTCCTGTGGCCCCTGCTCCTTTGGCTGCATCAACAACACGATCTGTGATATCAGGTTTGACTGAGGATAAAATGAGTTTAAAGCGCATCCTTTTTCTCCGTGGATTTTTTTTTACGTTGACTAAGCCAGTGCATGAATTGGGCATAGCCCATGACGGTTATGATCGGACAAAGACTGGCAAAGGCAATAAGGCCAAAGCCGTCCAGGGCGGGATTACGTCCGGGAACGGTGGCGGATAGCCCGAGACCAAGCGCCGCCACTAAGGGAACTGTGACTGTTGATGTGGTGACACCGCCTGAATCGTAAGCCAGGGGAATGATACTTTTGGGGGCAAAAAGGGTCTGGACAATGACGATCATGTAGCCGATAAGGATATAGAGATAGAGAGGGGTGCCCGTGATGATGCGAAATGTGCCCAGGCTTATGCCAAAGGCGACTCCAAAGGCCACGGTGAGGCGTAGGCCCCATTGGCTGATGGTTCCGGCGGAAACTTCGTTGGCTTTATAGGCAACGGCAATGAGAGAGGGTTCAGCGATGGTGGTGGCAAAACCGATCATGGCTGCAAAGAGATAGACCCAGCCGTATGCCTTCCAGTCGGCCTGCAGGACAATAGCATCTGCGCCGTAGATAAAGGCAGGGTCAGAGAGTTGGGTTGCCATGATCTTACCCAAAGGGAAAAGCGCTTTCTCAAGTCCTGCGAGAAACAGGGCCAGACCGATTACCACATAGATGCCTCCGACCACAAGACGGCCCAGATGGGGAATGGGCTGGCGCAAGACGAAGAGTTGAAAGCCGGTAATGAGTGCAATGATGGGCAGCACGTCCCTGCAGGTGGCAAGCAGTATTTTACCGAAATCCAGTATGAATTCCACAGAAAGAAGTCCCTTCTTCAACCGAAGATTATGAGTCCGTAGCCCATGACAAAGATCATGGGAAGCAGGGACGCAAAGGCGATAAGACCAAAACCATCCAGAAGAGGACTCCGGCCGCGAATGGTCGAGGCCAGCCCTACTCCCAGTGCTGCAACGAGCGGTACGGTGATGGTGGAGGTAGTGACACCGCCGGCATCATAGGCGATGCCGATGATCTCTGGCGGGGCAATGATGGTCATCAGCATGACGAGCACATAGCCGCCGATGATCAGATAATGAATGGGCCAGCCGCGGATAATCCGCATGACCCCTATGAGGATGGCCAGTCCCACAGAAAAGGCGACCGACATGCGGAGGCCAAATGCGTATTGTTTCAGCGTCTCCTGGCTCGAATCGATAAGCCCCCCCGCGCTGGCAATCTCTGCTGCTTCGGCCGCAACTGCGATAAGGGCAGGCTCGGCCACGGTAGTTGAGAAACCGAGGGCAAAGGCAAAGCAGAGGAGCCAGAAGAGGCTGCCCTTCCTGGCCAGGGCGTGGGCCATGGTCTCGCCGATGGGAAAGAGGCCCATCTCCAGTCCCTGGACAAAGAGGGTGAGGCCGACCACAACCAGAAGGGCACCGAAAAGAACTTCGCCCATGTGCGGTAATGGCTGCTTCAGAACAATAATCTGAAAGAAAGCGATGACCAGAATAATGGGCAGCAGGTCAGTAAAGGCCTGCTTGAGCTTTTTCAGAATGATGGTGGTGATCATTGTTTTCCTTGCTGTTGCAGGAGAGCAAGAGCAATATCTATTGCCCTTACCGCTTTCAATAAATTCTGTCTCGGAACTGCTGTTTTTTATCTGGGCATTGAGTGAGATGACAAGTTAAATTAAAGTTACTTGATTTTAGAAGTTTTTCCAAATTTTTTAAAAATATCTCAGCTGAGGCCAGAGTAATCAACTGGAAGCTTTGGCGGAAATTGTCAATGAAGAAAAAACTTGGTGGGGAATGCATGAAATCGTATCGTAAAGAATTGTGGTTCAATGTGCCGACCCGGAGAGCATTTATTAATATTACACCTCAAGTGCAAGAATGTTTATCCGAAAGCGGAATTTCTGAGGGTTTGATACTGGTGAATGCCATGCATATCACTGCATCGGTCTTTATCAATGATGATGAGTCCGGTTTACACCGTGACTATGAGCTATGGTTGGAACAGCTGGCTCCCCATGAACCGGTCAGTCACTATTGTCATAACGTCGGTGAAGACAACGCAGATGCTCATTTGAAGCGGCAGGTGATGGGAAGAGAGGTTGTTGTTGCTGTTACCGCTGGTCAACTTGATTTCGGGACATGGGAACAGATCTTCTATGGTGAGTTTGATGGTGGGCGCAAGAAAAGGGTTTTGGTGAAAATTATTGGTGAGTAAGAAATTCGGAGGAACAGAGTTTCTTTAAGATTGTGAGCAGTTTCCCGGGTGCTTACCTTTGATGATTTTCATAATTTATAGAGTAATGGCGGCTATCGGTCGCTCCTTCAACGTCCACAGCACTTCTTGAATTTTCTGCCGCTGCTGCAATGACAGGGATCATTGCGGCCAATCTTTGCTCCTCTTCTTTCGACAGGAATGCCGTCATCCTTGATGTCGCCATCGACATAGAGCCATTGTGTTGATCAGCGTGGAATAATGACCCCTCTATAGCAGAAAACAGCGTCGAAAATTGACCCCACTATGTTATCCCCTTCGTGATCATAAAATCACGGAGGTAATGGAGGATGTTAGTAGTGGAGACAATAGCCAAGATACG